>CAYQMF010000028.1:0-58063 GCA_964418595.1 uncultured candidatus Brocadiaceae bacterium | reverse complement strand
CGGCACGAACAACGAGTTCGGCTTCGACTACCTGCGCGACAACATGAAGTGGCGCCCGGAGGACCAGGTCCAGCGGCGCCTGCACTACGCGATCATCGACGAGGTCGACTCGATCCTCGTCGACGAGGCACGCACGCCGTTGATCATCTCCGGGCCGCCGGAGGGCAAGGCGGACAAGTACAAGACTGCCGACCGGGTGGCCCGCAACCTCAAGCCGGCGGAGATCGTCGGCTACCGGGACCCGCCCAAGGGGCTCGGCGTGCCGATCCCGATCCTGGAAGGTGACTTCGAGATCAAGCTGAAGGAGCACCAGTGCCTGCTGACGGAGGAAGGCGTGGAGCGCGCCGAGAAGATGGTCGGTGTCGACAGCTTCTACTCTGATCCGCAGCACATGGACTGGCCGCATCACATCGAGCAGGCCCTGCGTGCACACCACGTCTACGAGAAGGACAAGGACTACGTGGTGATGGACGACCCCCGCACGGGGGAGAAGGAGGTCGTGATCGTCGACGAATTCACGGGGCGACTCATGAACGGGCGGCGTTGGAGCGACGGCCTGCACCAAGCGGTCGAGTCCAAGGAGGGGATCACACCGCGCGAGGAGTCGATGGTGCTCGCCACCATCACGCTCCAGAACTACTTCCGCATGTTCAAGAAGCTGGCCGGCATGACCGGCACGGCGATGACGGAGGCGGGCGAGTTCCACAAGATCTACAAGCTGGACGTCGTCTCGATCCCGACCAACAAGCCCCTCGTGCGGATCTCGCACCAGGACAACATCTACCTGGACGAGGCCAGCAAGATCGACGCGATCCTCGTCGAGGTGGGCGAGGCCAACGCGAAGGGACGTCCGGTGCTGCTCGGCACCACGTCGATCGCCAAGTCGGAACTCGTTTCGGAGCGCCTGAAGAAGGTCGGGATCAAACACGAGGTGCTCAACGCCAAGCAGCACGCCCGCGAGGCGGAGATCGTGGCCCAGGCCGGGCGCAAGGGCGCGATCACGGTTGCCACGAACATGGCCGGCCGTGGCACCGACATCATCCTGGGCGGCAACGCGCAGTTGCTGTGGCGGCGCGCCCTGGCCGAGAAGAAGCTGGCCGAGGACACGCCCGAGGCCGGCAAGCTCCTCGACGAGATCCGCGCCCGGTGCCGCGCCGAGCGCGACGATGTCGTCGCCGCCGGGGGGCTCTACGTCGTGGGCACCGAACGCCATGAGTCGCGGCGCATCGACAACCAGTTGCGCGGTCGCTGCGGCCGGCAGGGTGACCCCGGGGCGTCGAAGTTCTTCCTGTCGTTCGACGACCAGCTGATGAAGATCTTCGCCCGCGACTGGGTGAAGACCATGATGGAGAAGATGGGCCTCAAGCCCGGGGAGCTGATCGAGAGCCAGATGGTCAGTCGCGGCATCGAGCGTGCGCAGAAGAAGGTCGAGGCGCGCAACTTCGAGATCCGCCGCAACCTCCTCGAGTACGACGAGGTGATGGACAAGCAGCGGAAGTTCATGTACGCGCAACGTCAGGACGTCCTGGAGTTGCGGAACCTGCGCGACAAGGTGATCGGCATGTTCGAGAGCGTGATCGACCCGCAGGTCGAGACGCACGCGGGCAACCCCGACGAGCCCGTGAAGTACGACGAGCTGCGCCGCTGGGTCGAGCACAAGGTCGGGCCGGAACTGGAGCTCACGGGCCTGGAGTCGGTTGCGCGCGACGGGATCTTCGAGTGGCTCATGGAGCGTGTCGCCGCCGCCTACGATCGGCGCAAGGCCAAGTACGGCGATCGGGACTGGGAGAGGATCCAGCAGTTCCTGCTGCTGGACATCCTGGACCAGAAGTGGAAGGACCACCTGCACGCGATCGAGGTACTGAAGGCGGGCATCGGGCTGCGCGGCTACGCGCAGATCGATCCGAAGAACGAGTTCAAGAAGGAGGGCTACGAGAAGTTCGAACTCCTCAAGCAAGCGATCGCGGATCAGGTCACCGACCTGATCTTCAAGGTCGAGCTGCAGGCGCCGCCTGCGCCGCGACCGGCCCCGCCGCCGCGGCGAGCCGCGCCGCCGATGGATCCGGCGACGGCGCTGGCGATGGTGCAGGCCATGATCGATGCGGGGCAGGCGCCGCCACAAGTGATCGAAGCGGTGCGCAAGGGTGGCAAGATCAAGATCAACCAGCGCGGGCAGGTCGTGATCGAGCCGCCGCCCGGCATGAAGTTCGACGAGCCGCCTGGCCTCCCGAAGATCTGAGCTCTCCGGATGCGCCCGGAAGCAGACCCACCGGCCGCGGCCAACGGGCACTCGGAGCCCCGTCGCGGACTGTCGTGGTTGCCGGCGCTCCTGTTGTACCAGCTCGTGTTCGTGATCTTTGCGCTCGCCTACACACCGGTGCTCGTGTGGCGACTGGCGTCGAGGCGTCGCTACCGGGGGGGCGTCCTCGAGCGGATCGGAATCGTGCCGGCGACGCGCGGTCCGCTCCCGGTGCTGTGGATCCACGCCGTGAGCGTCGGGGAACTGAAGGCCGCGCGTCGACTGATCGAGGCGATCGCCGCCCGGGGCGAGCACGAGGTCGTGGTGTCGTCGACGACGCCGACCGGTCGCGCCCTCGCCCGCCAGCTCTACCCGGCACTGCGCACGTTCTACTACCCGTTCGACCTCGGCCCTTGTCCGTGGCTCGCGCTCCGGCGGGTGCGCCCCGCGGCGGTGCTCCTGGTGGAGCTCGAGTACTGGCCGAACTTCCTGTTCTGTGCGGCGCGGCGGGGGGTTCCTGTCGCCGTCGTCAATGGAAGGATCAGCGAGCGCAGCTATCGCGGGTACCGCCGCATCCGCGGACTCCTGCCGCCGTTCGAGGCGATCGATCGCTTCTGCATGCAGGACGACTCCTACCGCCAGCGCCTGTTGGGTCTTGGCGTCGACGCCGCCCGCGTGTTCGTGTCGGGGAACATGAAGTACGACTCCGTCGCGATCGGTCGCGAGCCAGCCCGGGCGAGCGAACTGCGCCAGTGGCTTGCCGGTGACGGCCAGTCGGTGTTGGTGTGTGGCTCGACGCATGGCGTCGAGGACCGGCTGCTGCTGCAGGTGCGCACGCGGGTCGAGACCCGGCTCGGCCGGCGCGTGCGTCTGGTGCTCGTGCCGAGGCACCCGGAGCGCGCAGCGGGAGTGTGCGAGGAGATCCTGGCGGCCGGCAGCACCTGCGCGCGCTGGTCCGAGATGGGGAAGGCGCTGCGGGCGCTCTCCGCGGACGCCGTGGTTCTCGTCGACACCATCGGCCATCTCGAGTCGTTCTACGGTGCGTGCGACGTGGCGTTCGTGGGTGGGAGCCTCGTGCCTCGCGGCGGGCAGAACATGCTGGAACCGGCGGCGTTGGGCCGCCCCGTGGTCTTTGGTCCGCACACGACCAACTTCCGCAACGACGTCGAGTTGCTGCTCGGGGCCGGCGGCGCGATCCAGGTCGGGTCCGCGGACGGCCTCGCCAATGTGCTGGTGACCCTGCTCACGGATCCCGCGGCTGCGCAGGCTTTGGGTCAGCGGGCGGTGGCGCTGATCGCGCGCAACCAAGGCGCGACGGCGCGCACTCTCGAACTCCTGGACCCGATCCTGCAGCGGGTCGAGGCCCGCGCGGGCGTGAGCCCAGCCTGACCAGCCCAGCCTGATCAGCCCAGCCGGATCAACCCAGCCTGATCAACCCAGCCGGATCAACCCAGCCGGATCACGCGGCGACGACGAGCACGGCGAGCAGGAGCAGGCCGATCAGGGTCAGGGCCACGGGGGTACGCTGCGCAGCAAGCGAGACAGAACGCGACATCGGGTACTTGGGTGGTAGGTCGGCGTGCGTCCGGGGGATGTTCGCCGCGGGGTTAGTAGCGCCCGACGACGCCGAAGTTGTCGGCTTCGGGCGACTCACCCGGACCCTGGCTGGCCGGCTCTTTGCTGGCGCCCGCCGGGGAGGGCCGCTACCCTCGCGCGCCGTTCTCCCATCCAAGCCCGCCAGTCCGTCGTCTGGCAGGGGCCCCGGTCGGGGTCAGCGCCGGCGCGAGCGGCGTGGCGCGGCGGACCGACTTCGCGTTTTCCTAGCGACCAATGGCCAACCAAGAGCTTCGCCTGTTCACCAGTGAGTCCGTCAGCGAGGGGCACCCCGACAAGGTCTGTGACCAGGTGTCGGATGCCATCCTGGACGCGTACCTGTCCCAGGATCCGGATTCGCGCGTTGCCTGCGAGACGATGACGTCGCGGGGGCTGGTCGTGGTCTCCGGTGAGATCACGAGCAAGGGTCGGATCGACTTCCAGGATGTCGTGCGCGGGGTGATCGCGCGCATCGGCTACGACGACCCCGCCATCGGCTTCGACGCCGGGTCGTGCGCGGTGCTGACCGCGATCGGTACGCAGTCTCCCGACATCGCGCTCGGAGTCGACGCACACACGTCGCAGAGCAAGGAGCAAGGAGCGGGCGATCAAGGGATGATGTTCGGCTACGCCTGTCGGGAGACGCCGTCGCTCATGCCCTTCCCGATCCACTATTCGCACCGGATCCTGGAGGCGCTTGCCGCGGACCGGAAGTCGGGGAAGCTCAAGTACCTTCGCCCGGATGCCAAGTCGCAGCTCACCGTCGAGTACGACGATGACCACAAGCCGGTGCGGATCCACACGGTGGTGATCTCGCACCAGCATCGCCCCGATGTCGCGGCCAACAAGATGGCGGAGGATCTCAAGGCGGTCGCGAGGCGGGTGCTTCCCGCCGATCTGGTGGACAAGAACACCCGCTGGTTCGTGAACCCGACGGGACGGTTCGTGGAGGGTGGTCCCAAGGCCGACGCCGGCCTCACGGGCCGCAAGATCATCGTCGACACGTACGGCGGCATGGGCCGCCACGGCGGTGGGGCGTTCTCCGGCAAGGACCCGAGCAAGGTGGATCGCTCGGCGGCGTACGCCGCGCGCTGGGTCGCCAAGAACGTGGTGGGCGCAGAACTCGCCGATCGATGTGAGGTCCAGGTGGCGTACGCGATCGGCATCGCCGAACCGGTGAGCATTCGCTGCGACACGTTCGGGACCGGTCGGATCAGCGAGTCGATCCTCACGGAAGTCGTGCGCAAGGTGTTCGACCTGCGCCCGGGCCGGATCGTGAGCCAGCTCGAACTCAAGCGCCCGATCTACGAGCCGACCGCGGCCTACGGGCACTTCGGGCGCGAGGGCGATGGTTTCCGGTGGGAGCGGCTCGATCGCGTCGACGCGCTGAAGGCAGCCGCCGCTGCAGCCAAGAAGGCGTGATCCACGGTTGGGCGCCGCCAGGGGCGCCGGGGCGCCGGGGCGCCGGCCGGCGGCGTTGCAGGCCGGCCGGCCCGGTGGTAGTGTTCCGCGCGCTTCTTCCGTCGTCTTCGCCGAGTCGAGTCGTGTTCCGTGCTCCGGTCCGTCGATGAATCTGGGACCTGGCTGAAACCAACCGCGACATGACTGCTGACCTGGAAGTCTATTTCTGCGACCTCTGCAACGAGTCGGTGCCCGCGTCCGACCTGGAAGCCGCTCGCGCCGTGCGCATCGACGATCGCGTGGTAGGCGCATGCTGTGTCGGCAAACTGCCGGCTGCGAAGGCGGCGCCGAGCCAGGCACCGCGCGCCATGGCCAGCGGGTCGGGCAGGGTCGGCGGCGTTTTCGTCGCGGTGCTGATGCTGGCCGGAGTCGCGGCAGCGACGACTTTCTTGGATTGGCGCATCGCTGCCGAGGCGAGGCAGACGAAGGGCGATGTCGTGGCGAGCCTCGCCGACAGGGCCGGCGAGACCTTGCAGCGACTGGCTGCCCTCGAGGACGCGCTCGGCAACACCGCCGCACGGGGTGATGTCGCTCTCCTGGGTCCCAGGCTCGGCAACCTGGAGACAGGGGTCGACGGATTGGTGCGCGAGTCGAAGAGCCAGGCTCGATCGATCGAAGCGGTAGCAGGGACGCTCGCGGAAGCCCAGCGCGCTGCGCGGACTCGTGAGGCCGAGCTGCTCGCGACCCTGAACGAACTGAACGCCGCGGTGCAGGCGACCAGTCGCGACCTCGCGGCTTTGCGCGCTGCCCCTCGGGCGGCACCCGCCGGCAGCGGCGATACGGTCGTGACCGCTCCGGATCGCCCTGTCGCACCCATGCGTCCCGCAACGGAGACGCTGCCACCCGAACTGGAGCACAGCGTGCTGGCCCTCGCCGACGAGGATCCGGGGACCCGCTTCGCCGCCGTCGACAAGCTGGTGCGTTCGCGCGATCTGCGGGTGGTCAAGCCGCTGGCATCGTCGGCGAAGGACAGCAATGCGTTCGTGCGGCGGCTCGCCGTGGATGGACTGCGCGAGTTCAAGCACGTCGATGCCGTGGACGCGCTGCTCGTCGCACTCGCGGACCCAGAGTCGGTGGTGCGTCACACGGCGCACGCCTCCCTCTGCGCGTTGACCAGGCAGCGGTTCGAGTTCGACCCGGACGCCAACGCCAGCTCCCGAGCGAACGCCCAGCGGCGTTGGCAGGACTGGTGGGACAAGAACCGGACCGACTTCACGTTCTAGGCGAGTGAAGATCGAGTCCCCCTCGGATGGGGCGTCGGACACGCGAGGCACAACGCGACAACCTGTCCAGAAAGCCGTCGCCGATCGACTGCCGGCCGCTGGTATTCGCTCATCCAGGCAGTAGAAGCTGCGCCCCGTGCTGTATCCCAATCGCAGCAAGATCGTGGCCACGATCGGTCCTGCGTCGCGCAAGCCTTCGATCGTGGCTCAGCTCATCCGCGCCGGCGTCGACGTGTTCCGGCTGAACGCCGCGCACTGCGACCATGAGACCCTGGTTCGCGACGTCGAGGTCATCCGGCGCGTGGCGCGGGCCCAGAAGACTGCAACCGGCATCCTCGTCGACCTGCAGGGGCCCAAGATCCGACTTGGATCGTTCGAACGTGCCGAGCCGATCTTCATCGAGCGCGGTTCGCCGCTGGTCCTGTCCGTCGCGGCCGGCGTCACCGGCAAGGCGGGAGCCAAGGGCGCGCCAACCCGACTGGGGTGCGGTTACCGTGGGCTCGCCGACGATGTCCGACCGGGTGAGCGGATCCTCCTCGACGACGGCTACATGGAGCTGCGCGTGGTCCGGGTGGAGGGGACGGAGGTGCACACCCGCGTCGTGCACGGTGGATTGCTCAAGCAGCACAAGGGGATCAATCTGCCGGGGAGCGCGGTGTCTGCGTCGCCGCTCGCCGCCAAGGACATCGGCGACCTCGAAGTTGCCCTGGCGGCGGGAGTCGATTTCGTCGCGCTCTCCTTCGTGCGCGAGGCGAGCGAGGTCGCGGGCCTCCGCAAGCGCATCAAGGCCGCCGGGAGCGACGCTCAGATCGTGGCGAAGATCGAACGTCCGGAGGCGATCAAGAACCTGGAGGCGGTCGTCACCGAAGCCGACGCAGTGATGGTGGCGCGTGGCGACATGGGGGTGGAACTCGGCTCCGAGAACGTGCCTGCACTGCAGAAACGGATCATCCGGATGTGCATCGCCATGCGGAAGCCCGTGATCACCGCGACCCAGATGCTGGAGTCGATGATCACGAATCCTCGGCCGACTCGCGCCGAAGCTTCGGATGTCGCCAACGCGATCTACGACGGCACCTCCGCGGTCATGCTCTCCGCGGAGACGGCCACCGGGAAGCACCCGGTGCGCGTCACGCGGATGATGGACAAGATCATCCGGAGTGCGGAGTCCGATCTGTTCGCGACATTCGAGTACTCGCGGCAGCGCCGCCGCCAACCCGCGGCCGACGCCGAGTCGGTGACCCTGGCCACCGTGCGCGCTGCGGCGTTCGCAGCGACGGAGGCCAGCGCGCGACTGATCGCCGTGTTCACCGAGAGTGGCCGCACGGCACAGTTGCTGTCCGGCGAGCGGGCCCCGACGCCCGTTTTTGCGTTCAGCCCGCACCAGCGCACCTTGCAGCGGCTGTCGCTGGTCTGGGGCGTCACTGCGATGAAGGTCTCGCGGATCCGCACCGCGCACGAGATGACCCTCGACGGCGAGCGGGTGCTGCTGCAGGCGCGACGCGTCCGTCGGGGAGACCGGATCGTCGTCGTCTCGGGGACGATCCGCGAGAAGGGGCTGACCAACGTCATGCACATCCGGACCCTCGGCGAGCCGCATTGACAGCCCCCTTCGCCCGTCGCCGCGCGGGCGGGGCGGGCCGGGGAAAGCTGTTGACAGGGGAGGGGGGGCAGCTAGCATCCCGCCCCTTCGTGCGGGCGCTGCTGCCGGATCGCGCGCGCCCTGTACCGCCGAAACTCCGACGATACCGATGACGAGAACGACCTTTGCGACCCTGGCCGACCAACGCGCCGCTGGTGCGACGTGGCACCTGGTCGACGCCTCCAAGTATGAGCTGGGTCGCCTGGCGGCTCGCGTGGCGGAGGTGCTGATGGGCAAGCACAAGCCTCTCTACACCCCGCACATCCTGGTAGGGGACGGCGTCGTCGTCGTCAACGCTGCGTCGGTGGTGACCACCGGGCGCAAGGCGGAGACGCGCATCCACACCCGTTGGACCGGGTACCCCGGTGGCCTGCGCAGTTCCTCGCTGGGGGATGACATCGCCAACGATCCGTGCTGGACGATCAAGCGCGCCGTCCGGCGCATGCTTCCCAAGAGTCGCCTCGGACGGACGATGCTCTCGCGGTTGAAGGTGTATCCGGGAGCCGACCACGCGCAGCAAGCGCAACAGCCCCGTCCTCTCGAACTCAAGATCTGAACGAACCCGTGGCCGTCGTGAATCCTTATGTCTGGGGCACTGGTCGCCGCAAGCGGTCGGTGGCTCGCGTTCGCATCAAGTCCGGCACGGGCCAGTACGTGGTCAACGGCCGCCCGATCGCGGAGTTCTTCACGACTCCCGACACGCGACGGTCGGCGCAGATGCCGCTCCAGGTCACGGAGATGGCAAAGACCTACGACGTGTGGGTGAACGTGGATGGCGGCGGCGTGATCGGACAGGCGGACGCGGCCAGCCTGGGGCTGGCTCGGGCCCTGAAGTCCGACAACGCGGCCCTCGAGCCGCTGCTGCGCCAGCATGGGCTGTTGACTCGCGACAGCCGCAAGATCGAGCGCAAGAAGTACGGGCTGCACGGCGCTCGTCGCTCGACGCAGTTCAGCAAGCGCTGAAGTCCTGCCGTCGCGCGCGCAGCGCCAGGCTGTGCGTCGATGTCCCTCATGCCGAGCCGTAGCATCGAGGAGTGCGCATGAACCGGATCATCTACGTCGGCGGATCTGACCAGATCGCTGCCTCCCTCGCGTCTGCGCTGGCTCGCGATGTGCTGCGGGAGATGCCGGATCCCGTGCGCGACGACGACGTGGTCTTCCTGCAGGCGTACGCGGCCGGCCACGCGGGTGCTCTCGCAACGCTGCCGGGCGGCAACGCGTTTGCTGCCTGTCGCAAGCTGAAGGCCCGCGCGCGGGCGCGCGTGTTCCTGCTGGTCCAGCAGGACGACGCCGCCTCCCCGGAGATTGCACGCTTCTGTCTCGCCGACGGCGCGATCGCCGTGGCGGAGGGGAGGCTTTGCGAGGACCCCAAGACCTTGGCAGATCGGCTGCGGCCCATGCGCCCGCGCATGTCGGTGGACGCGCTGCTGGCCCGCCTCGAGCGCGATCTCGGCACCGACGACACCAAGCATGCGACCGCGCTGCGCAAGATCCTGAAGGGCGAAGCGACCGGGAGCTTGCTCGAGACCTTGACCGATCGCGAGACGGGGCTGTACGACGGCCGGTTCGCGAGCCTCAAGCTGGACGAGGAGTTCAAGCGGGCGCGGCGCTTCCATCAGCCACTGTCGCTGCTCCTCCTCGACGTCGGTGCGAAGGGCGGCCTGCCAAAAGAGGAGGGCCGAAGGCGCGCCGCGCTCGCGGAGATCGCAGGCGTGTTCCTGAACGAGTGCCGGGACATCGATGTGCTGGCCCGCTTCACGGAGTCGGTGTTCTTGTTCCTGCTGCCCGGGACCGGGAGCGACGGGGCGGCCGTCGTGGCTCGGCGGATGTTGGGTTCGCTGCGTGGGCGCCCCTTCGGCGGCGTCTCGCTGGTTCCCGTGGGCGGACTTGCGTCGGTGCCCGCCGCAGGCGTCGAGGATCGCGAGGCGTTCCTCGTGCGCGCCGAGGCGTGCTTGCTCCTTGCCAAGGAGGGTGAAGGCAGCGACGGCCTCTGCATCGACCGGGACTGAGCGGCCCCGGGCGGTGGGCTTTTCATGCCGGCGTCGGGCAATACTCTCGATGCCGTTCGCAACACCCCACCGGCTCTGGCCACCTGCGCATGTTCGATCGGTTCGTGAGGTATGCACAAGCGCGTCGCGCGCTGCACGGCGGTCGCCTCGAAGAGGCACTGCGCCTCACGGAGGATCCGCTGCTCGCAGGGCAGCGCAAGACCGATGAGCTTCGCGCTGCCGCTTGCCTCGCTCTCGTGCGCCGTGCCGAGCGGCGGGTCGAGGCCGGCGATGGGCCGGGCGCCAAGGCCGACTGCCAACTGGTCCTCGGGGTCAGGCCAGATGACTCGGCAGCGGCGGCGGCGTTGGCACGCGTGGAACGCCGGGTCGAAGCCGATCGGGCTGCCCAGGTGGCCGCCGTCGACGCGCTCACCGCCGCGCGCCGCGCGCTTGCCGATGCCGATCTCGAGGGCGCTGAGCGGCTCCTGGCCAGGGAGGCGTCCGCGGGGCGGGAGGTGGCCGCCATGCGACGGCGGCTCGAATCCTGTCGGGAAGCGGCAACGGCCGCCGCGGAGGAGGCGAAGCGCG
This sequence comes from uncultured candidatus Brocadiaceae bacterium, assembly GCA_964418595.1. Lineage (GTDB taxonomy): Bacteria > Planctomycetota > UBA1135 > UBA1135 > UBA2386 > CAYQMF01. The sequence continues at coordinate 47,329 of CAYQMF010000028.1, read as the reverse complement.
CCCTGGTCGAAGGACGCCACGCGGTTGCGCTCGATGCAGTGGCGAGCGCCCGGGCGATCGACCGGCGCGCGCGCGGCGTCGAGGAAGTGGCCCTGCGGCTGGCCGCGGAGCTGGGGCCGCGGCTCGGCAAGGAGCTGGTCGCCCAACTCGCGGCCGGTGACCCGTTCGAGGTCGCGGCGCGATTCGCGCGGGAGCACGCTGCGCTGCCTGAACTCGCCGGTCACCCGGCCTTCGCTCGCGCCCGACGGAGCATCGCCGAGGCCTGCCGGGGCCGGTTCGAGCGCGCGCTCGTGGACCGGCAACTCGAGGTGGCGGTCGAAGCGTGGCGGCGGATCCCGCCTGCCTTGGCGGAGACGGAGTGTTGCACGGAGGTTCGTGAGACGGCGGGGCATCTGGCGGCCGCTCTCGCGCACCGGGCCCGGGGTGAGTACGAGCTTGCGGCCACGGAGTTCGAGGCCGCCGCGAACGGCCGGTTTGGCGGGGCCTTGGCGAACGGGCTCGAGACAGCACGCAAGGAGGCCGCCGCGATCGAGAAGGTCCGGGCCACGGTTCGGCGCGCCGTGGCGGACGGAGACTTGACTGCCGCGCGCGCCGCCCTGGACCCGGCGCTGATCCGCTGGCCGCTCTGTCGCAGCCTGCAGGACGCCCTCGCGGGGCTCGACGACAGCGCGCGCGAGCGGGATCGCCAACTCGCCCAGGTCCGGGAGCTGACTCGCGAGGGTCGCCTGCGGCAAGCGCACGCTCAGGCGCTGCTTCTCGTGGCCCCCGGTCCGCTCGGCGAGGAGACCCGCCGGGTGCAGTCCGAGATCCAGGCGCGCCTCGATCAGGTGAGCGCCGGTCTGGACCAGATCCGCCGGGATGTGCACGGCCGCGCGTCGGTCTCCGAGGACGGCGTGGCCCATTGCCTGGCACGCTTGGACGAACTCGCGCGCATCCAGGTCGACCACGAGGAACTCACCCGCGTTCGGGACGCGGTCGCGGCCGAGCTCCGCGGCCTCCGCCTGCTGAGCGTCCTTCGCGATGCGGTGGAGATCGCCGGTCCAGAGATGGTCGACATGGTCCGCGAGGTCGTGGCGATCCGTCCACTCCTGCTCACGATCGAGCGACTGGACGCGCGCCTTCTCACGCTCGCCGACCTGCTCCTGGCGCGGGGCAAGAAGGCGCTGGCCGGTGGTCGGACGCGGCCCGCCGATCGTTGTGTGGCGGCGCTGCAGGTGGTCGAGCCCATCCTGCCCTCGGTGCCGGCTCGGGTCGCAGAGCTCGTGACGCAGCGGGAGAGTGCACTCGAGCACGCGGTGACGGCTGCCGCGGCCGGTCGTCGCGCTCTCGCTGCGCGCGACCTGTCGGCAGCCGAGTCGAGCCTCGACCTCGCGTTGCAGCACGCGGAGGACGCCGAAGACGTGCGCGCCCTGGCGCGCGAGGTCGCCGACCTGCGCAGCCGGGTGGGGGACCTCCAGGCGATCGATGAGTTGGCCGGACGGCAGGAGTACGCCCGTGCACAGGAGCGGCTCGCGAGCATGCCGCCGACACCGTCCCTGCTGCGAACGCGGATCTACGACATGAAGCGAAACCTCGCGCGTTCGCAGGGCCTCGACGGCGGTTTCCTCCTGCGGGTCGACGAGGGCGGCGAATTCCTGGTCTTGCGTGGGGACTCGATCTCCATCGGAAACCTCCGCGACGGCAGCAGCGACATCACCGTCCTCGCGAACATCGCGGGGCATCACGCGCGCATCCAGCGCCGGATGACCTTCCACGGCGGCATGGAGGACCGGATCTGCGCCGATCGGGGCGACATCCAGGTCGCCAGTGGTACGGTATCGGAGCACCGGATGCGCGATGGCGACGAGATCCGGTTGGGCCAACACCTGCAGCTCTGCTACCGGTTGCCCAGCAATCGGTCGCTCAGTGCGCTGTTGCGGCTCCGGGGTGGGTTCCAGGCCAGCGGTACCGACAAGATCCTGCTGCTGAAGGATCGTGGTCGCGATGGGCGCATCCTGATCGGCAACGCCAAGGATGCGCACGTCCCACTGGGGGTTGCGACCCCGGAGGTCGAGCTGTTCGCGAGCAAGGACGGTCAGATCCGGGTGCGGTGGGCGGGCAACGGCGGGACCATCGACGGGCGACCGTTCAGCGGCGAGCATCCGGTGATTCCGGGCACCGTCGTCACCTGTGGTGAGGTCAGCTTCATGCTCCTGCCGCGCCCCTGAGGCGAGCGCGCGGCCGCCGACGGCGACGCGGCGCAGAAGGGGACAAGGCGCCGCAGCCATCCCGGAATATTGCGGTTCCCCTGCGGAAACGGCGGGGTGTTCCCGGAGGTCCCATCTTGATCGCGCTCCTGCTGACCCTGAGCCTGACCATCCCGTGCCAGCTGACGCAAGTCGGACCGGGACAGCACCTCCCGGCCGCGCCGGCGGACGTGACCATCCGCGGAACGGTCGAACTCTCACCCGCGGCCGCGGACACCGCGGCGATGTCCCTGGCCACGGAGCGCGTTCGCGAGCTCGCTCTGACCGAGGCGACGGGACTCGTGGATCGCGCTGCCCCTTTCTGGCTGCCGAGCTTCACGCGCGAGCAGATCGTCCGCCGTTGGCTCGGGCAGTTCGATCCCGCGCAGGGCGTGCGCGTGCTGGAGCGCAGCGTCGACGCGCATGATCACGGCGGACTGGGAACGAGCTACCGGACCACGCTTCGGGTTGCGAGCGACGAACGCGCGTTGGACGCCGCGATGGCCAGGCTCCGCCGTGCTGTGCCCCGCGCCGCGGAGTTCTTCGCGATCAAGTGTGCGGGAGTGATCGGATTCTGGCTCGTGCTCGGTGTCGTCCTCGCGTGGATCGATCGCCTGAGTCGCGGCTACATGACGTGGCGACTGCGCGCCATCGGCGCGATCGCAGGTGTGACCCTCCCGGCCGTCGTGCTCCTCATCCTCTGACCCATGTCGCCTGCTACCATGCCAGCCGTGCCCAAAGAAGCCGCTCACGAGGCGCCTCGTCCGCGAATCGACTGGGAGTCGTTCTACCGTGACTATCGCAAGCCCGGCTACGTGCCCGGCTACGAGGTGGTGAACAAGCTGGGCGGCGGCGTCTTCGGCATGGTGTTCAAGGCGCGCAAGGAGTCGATCGGCAAGGACTATGCGATCAAGTTCCTGAAGGTCGACGACGAGGTCGTTCGCGACGCGGTCGTCCGTGAGCTGGAGTCGGTACGCTTCTTCGCGCAGGTCGATCACCCGAACCTCGTGTCGATCGAGGACAAGGGTGAGGTGGACGGGATCCCGTACATCATCATGAGCTACGCGGGGGACGACACCCTGCGCAAGCGGCTCGACGCCGCCCGGTTCACCCGCGATGAGGCGCTGCGCTATTTCATCCAGGCAGCGCGGGGCGTCCAGGCGTTGCACGAGCGGTCGTTGGTCCACTTCGACCTCAAGCCGGCCAACATCTTCCTCAAGGGAGACATCGCCCGCGTCGGCGACTACGGGCTCAGCAAGCTGGTGACGGAGTCGAGGAACTCGCTCTCCTTCGGGCGCGGCACGCCGTACTACATGGCGCCGGAGATGCTGCAGAGGCGCGGCGACCAACAGAGCGACATCTATTCGCTCGGCGTGATCCTCTACGAGTGCCTCACCGGCGACGTGCCGTTCAAGGGTGACTCGGAGTGGGAGGTGCTCAAGAAGCACGAGACGGCGCCGGTCGCCTTCCCCGCCACGATGGGGGAGATGGAACGGCGCATCATCGCCCGATGCCTCGCCAAGCGGCCGGAGGACCGTTTCGGGTCGGTGGCGGAGCTCCTGCACGCGTTGGACGCGCCTGCCGCGCTGGGTGAGAGTCTGCGGCTGCCGCCGGTCCGCCCCGCATCGCCGACCCCGCCTGGCCCGGAAGGAGCCCGCGTCGACCCGGCACCCGAGAGAGCACCCGCCACGGAGAGCCCGCACGGGATGCCCTGGCAGGCAGAGAGCACGGCGCCCGTGGGCTTCCTCGGCGCGATCGTGCATCTGGTCTTCCGGCTGTTCGAACTGGCAGTGTTCGTCGTCCTGCTGCCGGTGCGGGCGGTGAGCGTCGTGTTCGGCCGCGGGCTGACCGCCCTCATCAAGCTGCCGTTCCAGATCATGGCGCTGTCGCTCCAGCTCTTCGGATACCTCGTGGTCGCCATCGCCCTCCTCCTCGTGCTGGTCAGCGTGATCACGCTGGTGGTGCGGTGAGGCGCGTGGCGATACCCTGAGCGGCGCATGTCCGTTCCCCACGACGTCGACAAGCTTCGCGCGATGGACGACGGGGCCTGGACCCTGTTCCAGGACGCGTTCTTCAAGCGCGTGTACTTCTTCGTCAAGCGCTACGTCGACAGCCACCAGACCGCGGAGGATCTCACGCAGGATGTGTTCCTGGGCGCTGTCAAGGGGATCGCCGGCTACGACCCGCAGTACACCCTCGAGCAGTTCCTGTTCGGGATCGCGCGCAACCGCGTGATCGACCACTTCCGAAAGCACCGCGTTCCGTTGATCCCGGCCAAGAGCGACGGGGACTCGGAGCGTTCGCGCATGTGGCTCGAGAACATGCCGGCGCCGGACGCGCCGGAAGCCGGGTCCGATGCCGTCGGGCGCGAGGATGGCCGTCGTCGTCGTCGCGTGCTCGGCGAGATCCTGAAGAGTTTCGTCGGCGAACTGTGGGAGGCGGGCGAGTTCAAGAAGCTCCAGGTACTGGAGTACCTGTTCGTGCTCGGCGGTCGCAACAAGGACGCGGCGAAGCTGTTCGGGATCGCCGACGAGAAGGCAATCGCCGGCATCAAGTTTCGCGCGATCGAGAAGCTGCGCGGCCTGGCGAGGCAGAAGGATCCGAACCACTCGTTGTTCCTGGGGCTGTGGGAGCCCGGCGCACGATGAGCGGCGCCGACCCGGAGCAGGACGCCCTGGACCTCGATGTCGGGCGCGTGTGGCGGGAGGAGCGTGTTTCGTGTCCTCATCCGGACGTGCTCCGGGCGTTCGACGCGCAGGGGTTGGACGAGGGCGCCATGGACTACCTGAGGTTCCACCTGGAGCGCAGCCAGTGCCCGTACTGCAACGCCGTGCTGAGCGCCCTGCGCAGCAGCGACGAGGCCGCCGGCGAAAAGGTCTTCAGCGACGTTCGTGATCGGCTGCTCCGTTCGACGCGTACCGGCATGCGACGCGTCGGTGGCACTGGCTGAAGCCCGGCCCACCGCACGCACAGCGGCGCGGTGCCGAAGGAAACTGCGCGGGGCGCGAGTACTCGCGAGGCGCGACGCATAGGTGGCTGTTCGCCCGCTGACCGCGGGCTCCCGCTGTCAAACGGAGGCTATCGCAACGTGTTCTGCATGAAACTCATCAAGTGGTCGGCCCTTGGGCTCGTCGGCGCCACGGCCGCTACCTTCTTCCTCTTCGGGGAACACTCCGGGAGCTACCTGTCGACGATGACCACCTCGGTCCGCGACAGCATCCGCGGCAAGATCCCGATGGACTTCGAGCTGAAGCGCGCGGAGCGCCTGGTGGCGGACATCGAGCCGCAGATCCAGACCTGCAAGCGGGACGTGGCCCGGGCGGAGGTGGAGCTGACGGAACTCGACGCCGAGATCGAGACGATCGATGGCGTCGTCACGCGCGACGAGCGCAAGCTGAAGGCCGGTCGCGACGTCCTCGTCGGATCGACCGGGACTGCGGTGTACGAGCTGGCCGGGCGCCAGTACGACCGCACACGCGTGGAGCTCGACATGATGCGCACGCTCGAGGCGCACCGCGCGAACGTGAACATCCTCAAGAGCAAGCGATCGCTGCGCACGCGCCAGGCGCAGGCCGTCGAGGCGGCACGCCTGCGTCTCGATGCCGTGCGGGCCCAGAAGTCGCGCCTCGAGGACCAGATCGCATCCCTCAAGATCCAGAAGAAGCAGCTGGATGCGATGGCCGCGAGCTCGACCCGCTTCGACCTGGACGACTCGGCGCTCAGCAAGGCCAAGGAGGTCCTCACCCGCGTCAAGAAGGAACTCGATGTCGCCCAGCGGGTCATCGAGGACGACGTCTTCCATGCCGAGGGGATCGTCGTCTCGGTGCCGGAAGGCGTGAACGTGGTGCAGGAGATCGAGGCGTTCTTCGCCGAGTCGACTCCCGCGCCGACGAAGCCCGAGGGAGGGCTGCGGGTCGTTGAGGTCAAGTGACGGAGCCGGGTCGTCCGACCCAGGATCCCGGGGGCGAGGCGCGCGTGAGTGCGCCTCGCCGCGCGTACCGCCCTCAGCGGCTGTCCGGCATGTCGAAGCGGTCGACCTTCCAGTCGTGCCCGAAGCGCACTTCGCGCACCTGGCTGGGTTTGAGCTCCGGCAGGCGCTCGCTCTGCACGCGGGCATCTATGGTGGTCGCCAGGTCCGAAGCCACGACGACCATCTTCTGGAACGTCGCCGCGTCCACGTAGCTGCCCTGCCGATCGAGGTGGGGCTCCCCTTCGACCTGGTAGTACACCACCCAGAACGGCTGCTCGACGAGCCAGAGGACGACATGGTGCCCCGCGGCATCCAGGTCGGCACGCAGCCGTCCATCGGGCTCGCGGACCAGGGGCGGGATGGCAGCGTCGCCGAGCACATGCAGGCCGGGGACCTGTGCCTTCAGCCGCTCCCACGCGAGGGCCGTTTCGACGATCCCGGTCAGTCCGTAGTGTCGTCTTGCGTCCTCGGACAACGCCTCCGCGATGGTGCGGGTGTGTTCGCGCCGCACCGCCTCGAGAAAGGTCTCCAGTGCGGCGATGGGCTCGCGGTAGTCCTGGGTCACCCAACGACTGCGGTCTGGACCGCAGAAGTAGCTGGCCAGCCCGCAGCACCCTGCGTTCTGGAGACACATGAGCAGGAGGATCCCGCCGCGAGCGGGCCCGAGCGGAGCACCTGATCGCGTGGGGCGTTCGGTCCGGCGACCGGCCGAGGATTCCGTCATTCTGGGAGGCTATACTCGCCCAGCCCGTTGCGCGACACCGCGCCCCGATCGCCGCGCCTCGTCAGTTCGCCACGGAGCCCACCACCATGAAGAGCCATTCGGATCGTTTCACCAAGACCGCCGCGACCCTCGCCATGGGCGCGTTGGCGGTGGGTGCCCTCGCCGCGCAGAATGTCGAGGGCGAAGGTGCCGCCCACCCCATCCAGACATCGCCGGCGTACATCGTTCCGGCCCCGGAGTCGAACGCCTGGTTTCCCAAGCTGAACCAGGACCTCGGCACCTACTTCACGGAGGAGAAGGCGACCGGCCGGTTCACGTTCAAGAACCCGACCGACGGAGAGCAGCGCCTGTCGAACATCGTGGCGAGCTGCGCGTGCGCCAATGCCAGGTTCACCCTGGGTGACCGCACGTACATCCTGGACAAGGATCCGGTGGCGAACTCGCTGCACCGCCTGCTCAAGAAGGACGGCCAGGAGGTTCGCGAGCGCGTTGCGTTCGTCACCGTGGATGCCCACCAGGAGGGCACCATCGAAGTGGCCATGGAGATGCACGGCGTGCGGGGGACCAAGGAGGCGACCCTGGACATCCAGACCTCGGACCAAGCGACCCCGCACGTCAAGCTGTCGTGGAAGGCGACCGGGGCGGTGTTCTTCGAGGTCACACCGCCCGACGTGCAGCTCGGTGAGATGACCTGGGCCGACAAGCGGGAGTTCGCGTTCGAGATCGCATCGCCGCTGCGTGAGGACTTCAACATCACCGGGCACGACCCGCTCGCCCCGGGGCTCGCGGTCGAGACCACGAAGACGATGCGCAACGGGCGCGCCGTGTGGGTCGTCAAGGGCACCTACGGCCCCGGCGTCGACGAGCGGCAGAACGGCGCGGTGATCAAGTTCAACACCGACCTCGACGGCAAGCAGGTCGAAGGGCGTGTGGTCGCGTTCGTGAAGGGACCGCTCACGGTCGAACCGGGCGGGTTCATCAGCTTCGGTCACGTCCCGATGGGCACCGCCAAGAGCAAGCAGATCAAGATCACGCCGACCGACGGCTTCGACCTCCAGCTCGTCAAGTACGAATTCGAGGAGCTCAAGGTGCCGGATGGGTGCCTCGACAAGCTCCAGGTCACGACCAAGAAGGAAGACAAGGCCCTGGTCATCGACTTCGGCATCGCGGACGGGATGCCCCGTGCGATCATCCGCGGCAAGCTGAAGGTGACGCTCAACCACCCGGCCGCGCCGACGAAGGAGTTCCTCTTCAACGGATTCGTGCGTTGACGCGACCGAACCTCGGTGAGGCGCTGGTCGAAGCCGGTGCCCTCACCGCTGGAGACCTCGAGAAGGCCACGGCGATGGCTCGCACGCGCGGGCTGTCCCTGGAGAAGGCCCTGGTCGCGATCGGCACCGACGAGGACGCGGTGTATCGCGCCCTTGCCAAGGCGCACGGGCTGCCGTTCGTCGACCCGCTCAAGGCCAAGCCGCCGGCCGATGTCCTCGCCAAGATCCCCAAGGAGCAGATCCAGCAGAACCAGGCGGTTCCCGTCGGGATGAAGGACGGGCGGCTCTGGCTGGCGATCGACGATCCGGTCCGGACCTTCGTCGCCGACAGCTTCGCGTTCCTGGTGGGCTGTGAGGTGGCCTGTGCGCTCGCCGCGCCCGGGCGCCTGAAAGACGCGATCCAGCAATACGGCGCCGGCGCGGCAGCCGGTCCGGCGCGCACCGCCAAAGCGGGCGAGAAGGCTCGCGCCGTGCCGGGCGACTCCGGCGACGACGACGCTCCGATCATCCGCCTGGTGCAACGGACGATCACGGAGGCACTCGATGGCCGGGCGAGCGACATCCACGTCGAGCCGTTCGCCAACCGCGTGCGGGTGCGCTTTCGCGTCGACGGCGTGCTGCGCGAGCATGCGTCGCTCGAACCGACGTTGCTGGGTCCGTTGACCTCGCGCCTGAAGATCATGGCGTCGATGGACATCTCCGAGAAGCGGAAGCCCCAGGACGGGCGCATCGACTTCCGGGCTGCCGGCCGCGCGATCGACATCCGCGCCTCCGTGCTTCCGGGCAACCATGGCGAGACCGTCGTGATGCGCTTGCTCGACAAGTCGAGCAGCCTCAAGACGCTCGACCACCTCGGCTTCGACGGCCGCGACCAGGAGCGTTTCTCCCGCCTGATCAAGCGGCCCAACGGTGTGTTCCTGGTCACCGGGCCGACCGGTTCGGGCAAGACCACCACGCTGTACGCAGCGCTGCGCCAGCTCAATCGCAGCGACGTCAAGATCATCACGGCGGAGGACCCGGTCGAGTTCAGCATCCAGGGGATCAACCAGTGCCAGGTGCGCTCGCAGATCGGCCTGAGTTTCGCGCGCATCCTGCGTGCCATGTTGCGTCAGGCTCCGAACATCATCCTGGTGGGGGAGATCCGCGACAAAGAGACCGCGGAGATCGCCGTCCAGGCGGCGCTGACCGGACACCTGGTCTTCTCGACCCTGCACACCAACGATGCGCCCAGCGCCGTGACCCGCCTGATCGACATGGGGGTGAAGCCGTTCCTCGTCGCGGCGGCGGTGCAGGCGATCATGGCGCAGCGCCTCGTCCGCGTGCTCTGCAAGGAGTGTCGCGAGCCGTACCAACCATCGAGCACCGAGCTGCGCACCCTGGGCCAGGATGCGCAGGCACTCGGCGACGTCACGCTCTACCGAGCCAAGGGCTGTCCCGCGTGCGATCACACCGGGTACCGCGGGCGCATCGGCATCTTCGAGTTGATGGCGATGGACCCGGAACTGCGGGAGATGACGTTCAAGCGCGCGCCGACCACGCGGCTCCGCCAGTACGCACGGACGTCCGGCGGGATGACCACCCTGACCGCGGACGGCGTCCGGAAGGTGCTGGACGGACGCATCTCCGTCGATGAGCTGTTGCGTGTGACTGCCGCGATGTAGTCCCGCCCATCTCCCGTAGACTCCCGCGGCACCGATGACCGACATCGTTCCCCTCATGGACGCCTGCCTGGAGCGGGGTGCGTCCGACCTCCACTTGTCCGTCGGCCGCCCGCCGGTCCTGCGCATCTCCGGGTCGCTCGTGGAATACGGCGACCAGAAGCTCACGGCCGAAGACCTCGTCGGCATGGTCAAGCAGATCGCCCCGGAGCGAAACGCCCGCGAACTCGAAGAGGTCGGCACCACCGACTTCGGTCTCGCGCACGGCAACAAGTGCCGCTTCCGGGTCAGCGTCCTCACGCAGCGCGGGTACCGCGGGATCGTCATGCGCCTGATCCCGCGCAAGCTGCTGTCGTTCGAGCAGATCGGTCTCGCGGACTCGGTGCGCAGTCTGCTGACCCTCCACCGTGGTCTCGTGCTGGTGACGGGGCCCACCGGGTCGGGAAAGACGACCACGCTCGCGACGATGATCGACTGGATCAACACCAACCGCGACGCACACATCATCACGATCGAAGACCCGATCGAGTTCTATCACCCTTGCAAGAAGGCGCAGGTCACGCAGCGCGAAGTCGGCACGGACGTGCCCTCGTTCCCCGAGGCGATGCGCCGGGCGCTGCGCCAGGACCCGGACGTCATCCTGCTCGGCGAGATGCGAGACCTCGAGACCACGTCGGCAGCGATCACCGCGGCGGAGACCGGGCACCTCGTGTTCGGCACGCTGCACACGACCGGCACGGCGCGCACCGTCGACCGGATCATCGACCAGTACCCCACCAACCAGCAGGAGCAGATCCGCTCGCAGCTCGCGGTGGCGCTGGTGGCGGTGATCTCGCAGATCCTCATCCCCACCGCCGACGGCAAGGGCCGGGTCGCGGCCTTCGAGATCATGCTGATGAACTCGGCGATCGAGAACCACGTGCGCAAGGGCGAGACCTTCAAGATCCCGTCCGTGATCCAGACCAGCCGGCGGCAGGGCATGTCGCTCATGGACGATTCGCTCCTCGACCTGTACCGAGGCGGCCGGATCACCAAGGACGAGGCCCTGGAGCGCTCATTCGATCGCAAGGCCCTCGAAGTGCGCATGGGTGGGGGCGGCTGACGTGGCGGCGCGCCGACTGCTGGGGCAGATCCTGAAGGACCTGGGCGGTGTTCACGAGGGGATGGTGCAGGAAGCGCTGTCCGTGCAACGGGAGCGCGGCGGGCGCATCGGCGAGATCCTGCTCGAACTCGGGCACATCGAACGTGCCCAACTCGCGCGGGCCCTGGCGGAGCAGGCCGGCCTGCCGTTCTGGGACCTCGCGACCACGCCGACCCAGCCCGACGCGCTACGGAAGGTCGATGCGGTCACGGCGCGCACGTTTCGCATCCTGCCGCTGAAGCTCGCCGGCACGACGTTGACGGTCGGGCTCGCCGACCCCTCGAACGTGAGCGCGTTGCACGACCTGTCCTTCACCACGGGCCTGCAGATCACGGGGGCGGTCGTGGACGAGGCCGCGCTGCTGGAGGCGCTCGACAAGCACTACCAGGAGGACGCCGACAAGGCCAAGGCGCAGATGAAGGAGCTGGTCGCCGACCTCGCCAAGCAGGGCGGCAAGCTCGACCTCGAGGATCGCTCGGCGATGGCGACCGCGGCCCCCGTGGTCAAGCTCCTGAACTACATCCTCTACCAGGCAATCCGCGACAAGGCCTCCGACATCCACCTCGAACCGTTCGAGGGCGAGTTCAAGATCCGCTACCGCGTCGATGGTGCCCTGTACGAGCTGGAGGCTCCGCCGCCACACCTTGCCGTCGCGCTCATCTCGCGCGTGAAGGTGATGGCGGACCTGGACATCGCCGAGACCAGGATGCCGCAGGACGGTCGCATCGAGCTGACCGTCGGCGGTCGTTCCGTGGACGTGCGCGTGTCCACCTTGCCGACGATGTTCGGCGAGTCGTGCGTGATGCGCGTGCTGGACCGCTCGGTGGTGGCCCTCGATCTCGCCAACCTGGGGTTCTCGGAGTCCGAGCGCACTGAGCTGCGCGCGTTCGTGGACCTCCCGCACGGCATCGTGCTCGTGACCGGGCCGACCGGATCGGGCAAGACCACGACCCTGTACGCGCTCCTCAACGAGGCGAATCAGGAGTCGGTCAAGATCATCACGGTCGAGGACCCCGTCGAGTACGACCTCGAGGGCGTGATCCAGATCCCGATCGCGGAGGAGATCGGCGTGACCTACGCCGGCGTCTTGCGCACGATCCTGCGCCAGGACCCGGACGTGATCCTGGTGGGCGAGATCCGCGACCGGGAGACGGCGCAGACCGCGATCGAGGCGAGCCTGACCGGGCACCTCGTGTTCTCGACGCTGCACACGAACGATGCACCGAGCGCGGTGACGAGGATCACCGACATCGGCGTGGAGCCGTTCCTGCTGACGGCGACGCTGCACGCGGTGGTGGCGCAGCGGCTCGTCCGGCGGGTGTGCGCGAACTGCAAGGCCCTCTACGAGCCGACGGACGTCGTCCTGCGGGAACTGGGGCTCACCGCCGAGGAGGTTGCGGGCAAGCGCTTCGCCCATGGCAAGGGGTGCGAGACCTGCAACTTCAGCGGCTACCGGGGGCGCATGGCGCTCCTCGAGGTGATGGTCATGACCGATCGGTTGCGCGAGATCATCCTCGATGGTGGCAGCACGGCGAGCCTCGCCGAGGCGGCTCGTGAAGGGGGGATGCGGTCGCTCCGCGAATCGGGTCTGCGGGCGATCTTCGACGGCGCGACCAGCGTCGAGGAGGTCATCCGCGAGACCTTGCACGGGTAGTCGGGTCCGCCAGACCGGGCGCGGAGAAAGCGTTTGACCCACGGCGGGCGCGCGGCTACCGTCCCGCGCCCTTTTCGACGACAAGCCCCTGCTGGTCCCATGAAGCTCAAGGTCAGACGTTCCAAGCTCAAGCGCGCAAAGAAGGTCGGCTTCCGTACGCGCTCCAAGACGGCCGGCGGTCGCAAGGTGATCAAGCGCAAGCGCAAGGTCAGCGGCGGCTACTTCCGCGTCGGCTGAGAACGCCGGTCACCCGTCAGTCACTTCGGCGGGATCTGCCGCTTGAGGAACTCCATGTCCTCGGCGAACTGCTGCAGCGCCTGCGCGTCGCTCTCCGGCACGTCCGCCAACTGGACCGTCACCCGTACGGACTCCTCGTCGAGCTTGGTGCAGTCCTGGACGACCGCCTTGAGCTCGAAGAACCCCTTCTTGAACAGCTTCACCTGGAACTTCACGACCAGGTCGCTGCCCTTCACGAACAGTTGAACGGCCTGATCGCCGTTCAGGCCGCTCTTGCCGCCATTCCAGCCGAACTGCAACCGCTGGGAGTCGACGTTGAGCAGGGTGCCGACAATCGTGCGCAGGGTCTGGCTGACGAAGCGGCGCTGGTTCGGGTTGGCCTGCTTGCCACGCACCTCGTCAGGGAAGGTGACGAGCACCTTGCCCTCCTCGACGGAGGCCGTACTGCTCGCCGCGAGCGCGTCCTGGTTGAGGTTGGAGACCACAGCGCGCCGCGCGGCGTCCTCGTCGTCGAGCATGGGCACCAGCTTGTTGATGCCGAGCTTGCCGATGATGTCGCGCGCGAACGCCGAAGGCTGGGAGAGTACGAGCTGCCCGCCCTCCGCCTTGCAGCGCTTGTAGGCCTTGATGATCGCGCCCAGCGCCGTCGAGTTGATGAACTTGACCAGTCGCATGTTGAGCACGACATGCGACACGCCGTTGGCCAGGAGCCCCTCGATCTCTTCCTGCAGCTTGGGGCAGTAGAAGGTGTCGAACTCCCCCTTCAGCGTGAGGACGGCGTAGTCGTCGAACAGGGACTTGTCGATTTTCATGCGGATCGGCTCCGGAGCAGGTCCCGCGTCCTGTGCGGGGTCCGGGGATTCTGGCCCATGTCCCGTGGCCATGCAAACGGATAGGTGCGGCTGAACACGCCCGGCGGCGCGGCGAAAGCCGACGAGGCTTTCTCGCTGGCGGCTGCTAGAGTGACGGCGCCCAGCGACGCGATGAAGAGATTCCTCTTTTGGGGACGCCCCCCGGACAAGCCTGGCGACGGCGACGACGCGAGCGACTCGCCCGACGGCCTCCTCACCGGCAACCCGCGCGAGGACCAGGCCTCGATCCAGATGCTGCTCGAGAGCATCGCCGAGGTGACCTCCGGGATGGACCTCGACAACGTGCTCGATCGCATCGTACGCAAGTCGATCCAGGTGACCGACGCCGAGCGCGGGGTCGTCCTGTTGGGCAGCAGCGCCAAGGACCTCGAAGTCCGCGTCGTGCGCGACAACCAGGGGCGCCGGCTGGAGGGTGCCCTGCAGTTCAGCACATCGATGGTCGCCCGCTGCATCACGGAGGGGCAACCCGTGAAGAGCGTGGTCCGCTCCGACCAGGAGGCGCTCGAACTGGGCCAGTCGGTGTTCGATCTCAAGCTGCGCGCCGTGATGTGCGCGCCGCTCGTGGCCGCCGGCCGCACGGTGGGGGCGATCTACGTCGATTCGAAGGCGCAGCGTCGTGAGTTCACCGGGCGCGACCTCGCCCTCTTCGGTGCGCTCTCCGCGCAGATCGCCATCGCTGTCGAGAACGCGCGCCTGCACGCCGACTCGCTCGAGAAGGTGCGCCTCGAGAAGGAGATGGAGGTCGCCAAGAAGATCCAGAAGTACCTTCTCCCGGAGGTGCCGCACCGGCTGCGCGGCGTCGACTTCGCCCTCCACTACGGCGCGTGCGACAAGACCAGCGGTGACACGTACGACGTCCTCGATCGCGGCGCGCAGGGTCTCGTCGTGGCGATCGGCGACGCCACCGGACACGGCATCGGCGCTTCGCTCCTCTCGCACGCGTTCCAGGCCACGCTGCGGAGTTACCTGGAGATGTTCGACGACCTCGAACGCGTGGCCGTCCGGGTCAACGAGCGCATGGTGCAGCGGTCCGAGGAGGGCCTGTTCCTGTCGATGCTGCTCATCGGCATCGATGCCGACGCCAAGCGTCTCCACTACGTGAACGCCGGCCATCCGGAGCTGATCCTCATCCGGGACGGCAAGGCGAAGGAGTTCGAGCGCACGGGCATGGTGCTGGGCGTCGCCGAGGGCCAGGACTACCCCGTCGCCGGTCCAATCGACCTGCGCACCGGCGATCTGTTGTTCCTGCGCACCGATGGCGTCGATGAGGCGATGAACCGCACGCGCGAGCTGTTCGGCTCGGCGCGGCTCCTGCGCCTGCTGGAGGCCGCGGGCTCGGACACCGCGGCGCAGGCGTTGGCGCGTGTGGACTCTGCCGTCCGCGCGCACACCGCCGGCGCGCCGCAGGAAGACGACGTCACGATGATGGCCCTGAAGATCCTGTGAGCCGCACCTCGCCATCGCGTCCGGGCGCACCCGCGTCGTCGCGACGACTGCTCGGTGGAGTGTGCGCCGTGGTCCTCCTGGCGGCGCTGGCAGTGGGCGGCGTCTACTACCAGCGCGCAGCGGCGGTCGAGGCCGAGTTCGCCGAGCTGACGCGGGCCGCGGAGGTCGAACTCGGGCGCGAGGCACCCGACCGCGCGACCCTCGTCGAGCTCGAGCGCCGTCTGGAGGAGTTCGGCCGCGTCCACCCCGGGCGCGACGTCACCCGGATGCAGGTTCGCATCTCCCTGGCGCAGGACCTTCCGGAGCCGGCCTGCATCGGCGCCGAGCGCCTGCTGCTGTTCGGTGACGCCACCGGCGTCGACCGGCTCCTGGCGGCGCGCGGATTCGCGCTGCGCCACGCCGTGAAGGGCGACCAGGACGATGCCCGCCGGGCCGCGGGGTTGGCATTGCTAGCCCTCGAGCAGGGTGCCGGCGTGGACGCGGGGCTTCTCGCCTGGCAGTGCGCGACACGGATCGAGGATCGCGAGCGCGCGGACCAGGCGGCGACCGCGTTACGTGCGGCGTTCCCGGACGCGTGGGAGACCAAGGTCGTCGCAGCGCTCGGTGCGTTCGACCCCGAGCAACCCGCCACGGTGGCCGCCGTACGCGAGGTCCACTCCGCGGGGCCGGACCTCCCGGAGCTGGCGTTGGCGATCGCAACCTTGGACGTGCTGGCTCCCGATGCGTCGGCTCGCGAGCAGGGGCTCGAGGGTGTCAAGCGCGTGCTGCGCGTCGTGCCGACCTTCAAGGCCGCGCGCCTCGTCGCGGTGCTGGCGTTCGATCGAGCGGGCGACGCCGCCGCTCGGGACGCCCACCTCCAGTGGCTCGTCCAGAACTACGCCTCGGACGCGCGCTCGCAGCGCTGGCGCGAACTGCTCGGCCGCTGATCTCCGACCCCCATGGCCGGCCGCCGTCGCTTCCGTCGCACGCGCCGCGTGGCCATCGCCTGTGCGTTGCTGGCGCTCCTTCTCGTCGGCGGTCCGGGGCTCGGCGAGCCGTCCTCGCCGTCCCCTGGGGATGGCCGCGGCGACGCTGGTAGCGATCGGAGGGCAGGGACGCACGAGCGTCTGCCCGGTGCGAAGCCCGACGCGCCGTCCGGCAACGCGCCGGCGAGCGCCGGGGGGGCGGAAGGCGGTGCCGGGCGCTCCGGGGAGGGCGCCCACCACGAGGGCGACGCGGCCCGCGCGGATCCCCAGACCCGCGACCGCGTGTTCGGGATCCTCGCCGCCGCGCGGCTGGCCACGGACAGCGGCGAACTCTCGGTCGCGCGCCGCCTGCTCGATGCGGTGTCGGCCTCGGTCGACCCCGGCGTCTTCGTCGTCGCAATCGAGGCCGAAGAGGCGAGGCTCCTCGCTGCGCTGAACCAGCACGACGCGCTTCTCGCAGCCGACTTCGCGGCGGGTCGGGCCCTGCGCGCGGCGGCGCGGGTCGAGGCGCTCACGCGCGAGTTGGAGCCTTCGATCGCGGCAGCCCTGGAACAGGCGAGGGCGCGGCGCGGCTGGGCCGCCCTGCCACCGGCGCGGGTCGCGTACGACCCTGGCACCGCTGCCGTGCTCGACGATCGACGTCTCGTCCGCGTCGAGTTCGAGTCGCATTGGCGGCAAGCGACCGTGGTCGGCGGCCCGGGCCGCGACGGCACGGTGACCCTGCGCGTGGAGACGCCAGCGGGCCTGGTCTTCCCCGCAGTGGACCTTGCTGTGCTCGAGCCCGTTGCTCCGTCTGCGGCCGAGATCGCGGCGCAGATCAATGCGTGCATCCGCGCCGCCCGGCCGGCGGCGGTCTGGGCCTGGTGGATGATCGCGCGCGCCAGCGGCCACGAACTGGATCCGGGCCTGGTCCGCGCGCTGGAAGCCACGCATCGCTAGCGGAGCGTGGCGCTACACTCGCGCGCTCCGCGCCATGAGCACGCTCCAGTTCAGCCTCTTCTTCGCCGCCCTGCTCATCGGCTACGTGCTCGTGCACGTCCGGTTGGGGCGGTTCGAGCGGTACCTGCAGGAGGTCGCCGGCCTCAAGCAGCTCAACGAACGCCTCGAGCGCGTTGCGCAGTCGATCGAGCGCGTGCGCCTGGAGCGGACGGAGCAGGCGCTCGCGCTGCTGCACGAGGATCTCGGTGGCGTGGCGGAGGCCTGCGCCCGGGTCGAGCGTGCCGTCCGGCGCAGTGGCGAGAACGCGCCGGCAGCCGTGACCGTGGCCGCGCCGACGAGCGAGCCGGTCAGCGCGCCTGCGCGCGTGCGCGATGCAGTGACGGATCGCCTGCTCGCGCTCGGCTACCGGAACCTGCGCGTGCTGTCCGACCTCGCCAACGCTTCGCTCGATGAGCGCATCGAGGTCACGGTCGAGTGCGAGAAGAGTCAGCTCAGCTACAAGGGCAAGGTCGTCGTCCAGAACGGTGCGGTCGTCGACATGCAGCTGCAGAGCGTGAACCAGGCGTTCCCGTAGGCGACCTCTCGCAGCGCGCGATGACGCGGAGTCGGGACTTCAGCGCAGGCGTGCGGCGATCCGCCCCAGCTCCGTGAGGGCGAGATCGCGGCCCAGGATCGCACCGTCGTGGCCGATGAGAAGGGTGGTCGGCAGTCGCGTCACTCCCGCCGCCAGCACCGCTGGGTCGAGGAACTCGTCGTCGCACGGCACCACGACGCAGGCGAGGCCGAGGGTCGAGGCCACGCCGCGCATCCGGGTGGTGTCGGCGCCGAGTGCGATCGCAAAGCACCGGCTCGCTTCGCCGCCGGCGGCGGCCCATGCCTTGCACACGCCGCGCAGCCGGGTGACCGCGGCTGGGATGTCCGGCGACCAGTACACGACGACGCTCGCGGCCCCGAGTCCGTCGCGCACCCGGTGCAGGCGGCCGTCGACGTCGAGCAGCGGGCCGGGATCGAACCTGGCCACCGCGTCGGGCTCCTGGGCGCGCCGGATGCGCTCGAGTGCGACGAGCGCGAAGCGGGCGTACCGTTCCCCCGCGTGCGCCGTCGCGAGCCTCTCGAGGGTCGCTCGGGCCGCGGTCTTGTCGCCGCGCATCTCCTGGGCCTGGGCCAGTCCGTACGCGGCTCGCCCGCGCAGGTCGCGCGCGTCCACCGCCGCCGCGGTCAGCACGGCGTCGAACTCGCGTGCCGCCGCGTCGGCGTCGCACGCGTGCAGATGGAGGGAGCCGAGCCGGGTCCGGAGCTGGAGGACGCGGACATCGGTCGCGTGGGTCTGACCGTGGCGATCGAGGAAGGTGCGGGTCGCCTTGATCTCGTCGGCACCGACCTGGGCCGGGGCGTCCGGGGCGCGCGCTTGCTGCAGGATGGCGAGCTCGCGTTCGAACGTGGACGGCGCCTTGCTCTCATGGACCTGCGCGTGGGCCGCGGCTACCAGCGCGACGGCGAGCCAGCCGGAGCGAGGCCTCATCTGGGCTCCAGTCGGAAGTGCTCGCGAACCTCGGCGACACCCGCCTCGAGGCTCGGCCACGAGGCGTCGGCGTCCAGCCGGAAGCTGGTCCCGGGAGCGGCTCGGCCGATGGCGTCGATCGCGAGGTTGCGCTCGACCGCCCAGCGGGCCTGATCGACGGGCAGGCCCCGGGTGGCGGCGCGGGCTCGCCCTCGATCGGTCGGTGCCAGAAGGATGTCGCACAGGAACGCCACGGCGTCGCCCCGATCGCCGAGGTCGACGAGGGCGCTCGCCGCGGCCGTGCGGGCATACGTCGAGGCCGCGGGATCGAGCATCGAAGCGCGCAGGGCGGCGTGGGCGTCGGGAGCCCGCATCCGTGCCAGGGAGAGCGCCGCTTCGGCCGCAACGTCCGCCGATGCGTGACCCAGCAGCTCGCGCAGCAGCCGCGCCGCGGCCGCAGTGGTGTCCTCACCGGGCGGGCACGCTCCCGCGAGCCGCCCCAGGACAGCGACCGCCGGTTGCGCGCCAGGCCCGTGCGGGCTCGTTTCCAACTCTCGTAGGAGCGGCCTGATCGCGGCCTGGCCGTTGGCGAGCACGGCCTCGACGCAAGGAGCCCACCGGTTGGGAGGACTGTGGACCAGGGCAAAAACCGCCTGCGACGCGCCGTGATCGTCGTCCACGGGGGCAGGCGGTCCACCGCAAGCCAAAGCGAGCAGCGTCAGCGGCAGGATCGCGGGGGTCGCGCGCACGCGACGGAGGATACCGGGCTGGGTCCGGATTGCGCGCTCAGCCCTCGGTCTCGGCCTGCTTGCGCCGGCGGCGCCGGGCGAGCGCGGCGCCGGCGAGGCCGGTGCCGACGAGCAGGAGGGTCCCCGGTTCCGGGACGGCGGCACCACCCCCGCCGCGACTTCCACCTCCGGTGGAGGGCGGGTCGATGGGTGCGGATGGCTTGCCGGGATGGATCGGGGTGACGTCGCCTCCCGGGCTCGGCTTGCCGGGGGCCGGGGCCAGGACGTCGGAGTCGGAAACGCCCAGTGGCGGCGAGGAGTCACGCGCCGCGGCGTTGTTGCTGCCGCCTCCGCCCCTTCCAGAGCAGGCGCCGAGGAGCGCAAGTGAGAGGACCAGGGTTGTCAGGCCACGTACGGACATTGCAGTGGGATCTCGAGGCAGAGCGAGTGGGTGTTCACGAGCACCGGAGCAAGGCGTGTGCCAACTCGCGCGACGTGCTCCGGCGCATGCCGTGACGGGCCAGAGGCGCCCTTGGGTGCGGGGAAGCCGGCCGCGAGAACGGCTCGGCGTACGGATGGACTCGTCGGAATGTCGACGGCCGCGACGGCGCAGCGAGGATGCTGGCCTGCGTCGGCGTCGTGCGGATGCGACGGTGACGCGTCTCCGCCCTCACGGCAGGCCATGGTAGGCGTGGACGCATTTCCCGTCGAAGCCGAGCAGCACGCCGTCCGGGAGGATCGTCGCGACGGTTGCGCGTCCGGGTCCACGCATGCGCGTCAGCACCGCGGCGTGGTCGGGATCGACGCACAGGATCGTTCCCTTCGCCGTCCCGATGATCAGCCGTGTGCCAGTCGAAGCGAGGAGCGAAACCGGCTCCTCGATCGGGAGCGTCGAGAGACGCTGACCGCTCGCCGGATCCACGCCGAGCACGCCACCGTCGGCCGCGATGAAGATGTTTCCGCCACAGAGCGCCGGTGTCACCGACAGCAAGGAACGGTACGACTGCGACCACGCCGGCCGACCGCTCGTGGCGTCGAATGCCGCGACCTTGCCTTCGTCACCCACCACGACGATCCGGCTCCCGACCGCGACCGGCGACACCACGACGAGCTGCCCCAGGCTGGCGCGCCAGAGCTCGCGCCCGTCCGCTGCCGCAGCACAGAGGACATCGCCGTCGGCCGATGCCGTGTAGAGCCGGGTACCGACGAGGAGCATCGAGCCCGTCACCGGCCGGCGGAGCGGCTGTTCGAACCGCCGGCGTCCCGTGACGACATCGATGCCGACGAGGCGGGAGTCGACCGTGGCGACGATCACCGTGTCATCGTGGACCACGGGCGCAACCTCGACCGGAAGCTCCTCCCGCTCCCACGTCGGGCGCCCCGTCCCGGCCGACAGGCTCCGCAGCGTTCCGTCCACGGAGGCGACGATCACCTGACTGGCGGTCGCCGCGGGGCTCGGCAGCATGCCGGACAGGTCACCGGTCTGGACATGCCACGTCTGCCGACCCGTCTGGGCTTCGTGCGCGCGCACGTTGCCGGCGCGGTCGACGACGAACACCGTGTTCCCGAGCGCGGTCGGCGCGTGGGTGACCGGGCCCTCCAGGTCTGCGGCCCACGACGGCAGCTTCACCAGGGCAGCGCGGACCTCGCCAACGCTGTCACCGGTGACCGTGGCCGCCTCCGCGCCGTACCCGGTCATTTCGATCCGCAGCGTCGTGACGTTGGCAGGCGTGTACGTGATGCGCAGTGGGGTGATGCCGAGCGGCTCGGTGGACGAACCGGCCGACACCCGGGCGCCCGGAGGCTCGCTCGTGACCAGCAGCGGAAGCTGGACGAGACGGTCGAAGGGGACCTCCGGGCGAGCCTTGCGCATCGCGCGGAGCTGACCCTGCGCAGCAGCGAAGTCGCCGTTCGCTGTCGCCTGCTCGAGCAGTTCGAGGAGGCGGACGAGCTTGGCATTGGCCTCGACCCGATCGAGGAACATGGCCTTGAGCTGGTCGTCGCCGGTGTGTTCCCGGGCCAGCGTCCTGAACGATTCGAGGGCCTGGGCGAAGCGGAACGCCGCCTCGTGTTCGCGTGCCTCGACGAGGAGCGGTTGCAGGCGGCGCGCCGACTCCATCTTCGTCTCGACGTGCGAGTACGCGGCGTGCCGCTCGTCCGCGAGGACGAACTGCTTCTCGATCGCAGCACAGGTCTCCGCGAGCTTCGCGACGAGGGTCGGCTGCACGAGGCTGGCGTGGGCGTCCGACCCGAGTGCGCGGGCGACGTTGGCGGCCCGCTGTCGGGTGCTCGGCCTGAAACCCTCGGCGAGTCGGTCGAGGGCCAGTCGCCGCGTCTCCTGCGACTGCAGGGAGTCCGGCGGGGGCGGCAGACCGATGGGCAGCCTCTGCGCGACGAGGCTCAGCTCGCTCGCCAGCATCTCGAACCGCAGCTTCGCCGCCTCGCTGGCGACGACGTCGGCACCGGGCTCCCCGGACGTGGCGAGCGTGCCGTAGACACGCAGCGCCGCGACGAAATCGCCGTCGTCGACGAGACGGGCGGCCTTGTTGAGCACCTCGGCGCGCGCGCTGTCGCGCTTGCGCTGCTCGGCTTCGGCCAACATGCTCAGGTGCGCCTGCACGCGCGCCCGCATCTCGTCGACCTCCGGCGTCATGATCTCCTGCGCATCGAGCTCTTCGATGACCCGCGTGGCCCCGACAGCGTCGCCGGCGGCCAGGCTGTCGTCGACGACGCGCGCGGCCTCGCTGATGCTGCGCTGGGTCTGCACGCCGCGGTAGATCACGACTCCCGCCGTGCCGAGCCCGAGCGACAGCACGCCGATCGCTACGAAGCGCACCCGTCGCGCAGCGGCAGTCAGCCGCAGACCGCGGCGGGCCTTCTGGATGTCCCGCCGGTGCGAGTCGATCTTGAGGATCTGGTCGTAGACGGCGGCGAGTTCGTCGGTGGCGCGCTGCGCCTTGAACGTCTCCGCGAGAGCGAGCAAGGCGTTGATGGCGTCGTCCCGCCGGCCGGCGCGGTGCAGGATGATCGCGCGGCGGAACAGCGTGCGCGGATCGCCGGGGGCCAGGTGGTCGAGCTCGAGCAGGGCGATGAGCGCGTCGTCGAAGCGCTCCGCGGACACGAAGGCCTCGATCAGCGCGTCCGTGACGTCCTTCAGCTCGTTGCGCGACGCGTGCACCGGGTGCTGTTGCAGGACCGCCCGCATGCGCATCAGCACGTCCATCGACCGGGGCTGCACCGCGAGCGCCTCGCGCAGCAACGGGACCGCGGCACCGGGATCCTCGCTGGCGTCGGCAGCAGCGAGGAGGGTCTCGGCGGCGACCCGGGGCGCGTCGGCCGTGACCAGGACCTGCGCGATCGCCCGCAGCGACTCGGCAGGCACGCCGTCGCGACGCGCCGCGAGCGTGTTCAGGAGCGCGACCGCCAGCGTCTTCTGGTTGGCGGATACGAGGTGCGTGGCGACGGCCAGGCCTTCCTCGATCGTGACGAAGCGAACGTAGCCCTTGCGTACGAGGTCGCCGAGGATGCGGCTGACTTCGAACAGGCCCACGAGCATCGACTGCGCCAGCACGCGGATCGGCCGCTGGCCATCGACGGCGTGGTAGATCTCGCGGTGGTCGCCCTTGAGGTCGTCGCCGGACCGCGAGCTGTGCGCGAGCAGCTCGTCGATCGAGTGCAGGGTCTCCTGGATGATCTCCCACTCGTCCGACCGCCGTGCCACCTCCATGAGCACGGCATTGATGTCGAGTCGGGTCGAGGCGGCGAGCCGTTCGACGGCCTCCGCGTCGGAAGGCGGACCCTTGTAGAACTCGAAGGTCCCTGTGGTCCAGGCGAACAGGCTGTAGATGTCCTCGCTCGCCTGGTGGCTGAACAGGTCCAAGACATCCTCCTCTGGCAGGATGCCGTTCGAGACCAGCAGCTCCTGGAGCGACTTGTTCTCGCGCCGCTGCTCGACCAGGATCGCGCGGAGCTGGCTTGGCGTCACGAGGCCGGCCTGGATCAGCTGCACGCCGAGCCGGCGCACCTCGACCCGGCTGGGCAGGAATCCGCGCACGAAGCCGTCCTGGAAGTACACCTCGCGGCACTCGACCAGATTGCGGACGCGCAGGATTCCCTCCATCTTCGACATCCCCAGCGACTGGAAGATGTCGGCGAGGAGCATCTGCTGCAGATCCCCCTTCATCGTGACTTCGCGTTGGGCGGAGTCGGGGATGCAGGTCTGGGAGTCCGACATGAAGATGTCGCTCAGCAGCAGTGCCTCGACGTCCTTGCCGTCGAGTGGTAACTGATTGAGGGACATGGGTTCTCGGTTCTCCCCGGTGCTGATCCGCGCGGTGTGTGCTGCCGTCGTCGCTATCGGCAGCACGCCGGGTCAAGCTCCACCCACGCCGCCAGCATCGACGCACGCTGGCTCGGTGCTGACCATGCGACCGCGGAGTCCGGGTCTCACCCAGGTACTCCGGGATCTCCTGCATCAGGAAGCACTGGCGCGCTGGCCGGAGGGTTGGGCATTGGCGCAACGGCTGGGGCCACCGGCGCTGCCTGCCCTGCGCGCCGCGTTCCGTGCCGAGTCGAACCGGCTGCAGCGCTGGACCCTGCTCGGCGCCTGCGCCGCGGCGGGTGTGGACGTCGAGGGTGACGGGTGGCTGGTGGAATGCGGCGGTAGCCGGACGCGGCCGCAAGAGGAACGGGCGCTGGCGTTGCTGAGCCTCGCGGTGGGACCGCCGCGCGCGCGCAGCGAGCCCGTGCTGCGTGGCCTGGTCGGCACGGAGCGGGCCGGCTCGTACACGCAACTCGCCGCCACGATGGCGGCGCTGCGCTTCGGCGACGAACTCGTCGCCTCGCCCGCGAGTCGGGGCGGACCACTGACGACGGAGTCCATCGTGGTTGCGCTCGCCGGCAACGACGCGCGCGAGGTCGTGGAGCGCGCGAAGGCGGGGCTCGGCGACGCGCGTCCGTCCCTCGCTGGCCTCGTCATCCGCGCCTACGGCCTGGGGCGTGCGCAACCGACGCGCGACGCCATCGACTTCGCGCTGGGGCTGGCGGTCCGGCCCGAGCTCCCGGACGCGGTGCGCGTGGCAGCGACGCTGTTTGCCCTGCGCGGTGCGCCGGAACAGACCGTGGCGCGCGTGGGCAGCGAGCCGAGCCTTCGCGTCGTTCTCGTCTCCTCCGCCGCGGCGCGGCGGGCCCTTTTCGCCGCAGGTCGACTGGGTCCGGTGCCGGAGTTGCTGGCGGTGCCCAAGGTGCGCGTCGCCCTCGCGGTCGGCTACGCGCTGTCGGCGCCGTGGGATCGCATCCGCGCCGAGCAGTCCGAGTGGGGGAAGGAAGCGCTCATCTGCGATGCGGTGAGCCTCGCGCTCGCGTGGCGTTGCGCCGTCGAGACGCCGCCTTCGGCCCCGCCCGTCGAAGCACCCTTGCGCGTCTCCGACGCGACGGCGTGGCTGGCGGCGGCTGCCGAGCTGGCGCGAGGCGTGCCGAGGGCGCTGCCCGTCGACCCGCACGCGGCACGGGTCGTCGCACTGGCCCGCGCCGGGTGCCTCGACCGCGCGTTGCTCGCGCGCGAGATCGAGGCCGCGATGTGGCGCGGCGAGGTGCATCCCGATCTCGTCGCCGCACGTGCCTGGACCGATCTCGTGCGCGACTCGCTCCTCGCGGGCAGCCAGTACGTGAGTGGTCGCTTGCAGCTGCCGTTGGATGCCCGGCCGCCCTTGCCGCGCGACATCGAGGACAGCCACGAGAAGTTCTTCCGCTGCGCCGACGCGCTGTTCCGGTTCCTCACGGAGCGAGGACCCGTGCCACCGCCATCACTTCGGCTCCGGTGACGAACGGCCCCGGGCTCACGCGGATCGTGCCCCCGGCCGAGGTGCCCAGGCACGCGTGGATCCACGGTGCACAGTGGAAGCCGGTGCGCACATGGATGCCGGCGGCGTCGAGGATCACTCCTGCTTCCGCGGGGTCGAGCTGGTCGAGGGTGAAGGACAGGATCGGAACGCGCGCACCGTGCTGCGGACTCTGCCAACGGATCCCGGCGCCGAGGCGGGACGAGAGTTCGGTCCGCAGCCCGTCGAGGTGGGCGACGGCGCGCCGGCGATGCTGCTCCGCCGCGTCGCCGGCCTGCTCCGCGAGCGCCGCACCGAGGCCGGCGATCGCGGGCATGTTCGGTGTGCCGGGCTCGAAGCCGATGGGCCAGGCATCCGGGTGTTCGTCGAGCGCGCGCGAAGATCCCGTGCCGCCCTGCTTGGTGGGACGCAGATCGAGGCCGTCGCGCGTGGCCAGGAAGCCGAGCCCCGGCGGCGCGAGCAGGCTCTTGTGCGCGGAGGCCGCGAACGCGTCGGCCCGGAGATCCACGAGGGGAAAGGAACCGGCGGTCTGGCTCGCGTCGACGAAGGTGAGTGCGCCGGCGGCCTGGGCGAGACGACAGAGGGTGACGCCATCCTGCACGGCACCGGTGACGTTGCTCGCGTGGTTGAACGCCAGCAGCCGGTAGCCTCGGCCGGCGAGTTCGCGCTCGATGTCGGCCGGGTCGACGCGCCCGTACGGGTCGACGGCGACGACCGTGGTCTCGATGGCCCGCTCCGCGCGCAGCGCGCGCAGGGTGCGCGCGACGGCGCTGTGCTCCGCCGCCGTGGTGAGGACCGCATCCCCCGGCCGCAGCAGCCCGCGCAGGAACGCGTTGGTGGACTCGGTTGCGCCAGACGTGAACGCGACCCGCGCCGGCGGCACGCGGCACAGCGCACCGACCGCGGCGCGCGCTCCGCGCACGATCGTGTCCGCGGCGGCGCACAGCTTGGAGTCGCCGCGTGCGGGACTGACGCCCACCTCCCGGAACCAGCGTTCGACCGCGGCGAGCACGGCGGCTGGCTTGGGGAAGCTGGTGGCTGCGTGGTCGAGGTAGATCATCGCCGCGCGGCAAGCCTAGCGGCCGCCGACCCAGCGGTCGTACAGGGCCAGGCCGCGGCCGGGATCGGCGACGCCGAAGATGAGCGCGCGTCCACCCGGGAAGACGCTGAACCGACAGCCGTCGGCCTCGAAGCGGAGCAGGTGGGGGGTGCGCGTGGTGGCCACGAGGCCGGCCAGCCGGGCCGCGAGCGCGTCCAGCGTGAACGCGGCGCCGGCGGGAGGCCGCACCTGGACCGCGTCACGACCGCACAGGGTGACGGCCGGACTCGCGTCGGCGGCGAAGGCGGGGAACTCGCCGCGCGCGCAGCACGGGCAGTCCGGCGAGGTTCCTGCGGCGGTGAGCTGCAACGCGTAGTGGTCGCGCCACACGTCGGCGACGAACACGCCGCGCGCCACCGCGGCGCGCTTGCCGGCGAGGATCTTCAGCGCCTGCGCGGTCTGGAACGCCGTGACCGCCGCGATGGTGGGCTGCAGGATGCCCGCCGTCTCGCACGTGGCGTCGGCGCCGCCGGTCGCGTCCGGGATGAGGCAGCGCAGGCACGGCGTCTCCCCGGGCAGCACGGCCATCGCCATGCCTTCGCTGGCCAGGGCCGCGCCGTAGATCCACGGGACGCCGTGCGCGACGGCCAGGTCGTTGATGAGGTAGCGGGTGGCGAAGTTGTCGGTGCCGTCGAGGAGGAGGTCGGGGCGCGGCGTGAGTCCGTCGTACGTCGCCACCGTGAACTCCTCGACGAGCGCGCGGAGTTCGCAGGCCGGATCGACGGCGGCGAGGTGCGTCACCGCGGCGGCTGCCTTGGGCACGCCGGCGCGTGCATCCGCCTCCGTGAACAGCACCTGCCGCTGCAGGTTGTGCAACTCCACGATGTCGCGGTCGACGAGAGTGAGCCGGCCCACGCCCGCCCGCACGAGGCTGCTGGCGAGGTGGGTGCCGAGTGCGCCGATCCCCACGATGGCCACGTGTGCCTGGGCGAGGGCGGCTTGCCCTTCCTCACCCAGCGGCGCGAACCGGATCTGCCGGCTGAAGCGCTCCCAGCGGACCACCGGACGGTCCGACCCGGCGCTCAACCCTTGGCGAAGAACTTCGCGTTGATCTCCGTGAACGTCTTCCACTCGGCGGGCAGGTCCTCCTCCGCGAAGATGGCGCTCACCGGGCACGCGTCCACGCACAGGGTGCAGTCGATGCAATCGGCGGGGTTGATGTAGAGCTGCTTGTCGCCATCGCCGCCGTGGATGCAGTCGACCGGGCAGACGTCCACGCAGGCCTTGTCCTTGACGTCGATGCAGGGTTGCGCGATCACATGCGTCATGCGCCCTGATTTAGAGGTCGGAGCGCGCGCGGCAAGGCCCGGGCAGAAAAAGCGCCGCCGTCCCGAAGGGCGGCGGCCAGTGGTGCGAGAGAAGGGACTCGAACCCTTACGGGGGTTGCCCACAGGAACCTAAATCCTGCGCGTCTACCAGTTCCGCCACTCTCGCGTGGGGGAGCCTCGAATGGGAAGGAGTCTAGTCGCTTTCGTCGGGCCCGCCGTCGTCGTGCAGTTCGCGAACGGCGATCACGCTGAGCAGGTCCTTGATGCGCGCTTCGATCCGGTTCACGCCGATGACGTTGTCGATCACGATCGCGTTGCGCGACGACGCGGGGTAGAAGATCAGCCGGCCGCTGCGCAGGAGAAGGAACTCGAGGAGGTCGTAGATCTCCTTGTTCACCTGCAAGCCGGCGGTCGAGATGCGCGTGATGTCGCCGAGGTAGCCGTGATGGTGCAGGATCTCGCGGTGGTTGACCTCGTAGTAGCTGAACCGCGTGTTGATCAGCACCAGCAGGTAGACGACGGCGAAGAAGGCGCTGGTGAACCCGAAGAACTGCGTGTTCATGCGCGCGTCGACCTTGTCGAGGAGCGCGCCGAGACCCGACCAGACTTCCCACTGCGTGTTGGCCCAGGCGAGGCCCAGGGCGATCGCGATGATGCCGAGCACGATCGTGATCGACTTGATGCGCGAGAAGTCGAAGCTGAACACCAGCAGGTTGACGAAGAACACGACCAGGAACAGGTCGCCGATCCCCGACACGCCCGTCGTCGAGCCGACCTCGCCCTTCAGCAGCGAGTAGAACCAGGCCACCAGCGCCATGACGGCGGTGGGGTAGAAGAAGACGACCTTCGGCCAGGGGCGGATCAGGACGCTGGTGGGGCGATGGCGCGCTGCGGGGTGGCCCTGGGGCTGGGAAGCGGTCTGGGGGGTAGCGGTCATCACGTTCTCGCGCGTGCGTCCCGCCACAGTCGCGTGCAGGTCGCGACGCCGGGCCGATTGTGGGCGGGTGCGAAAGAGGATCAACAGAATTCGAAGTGCGCGCCCGCGAGGTGCGATGCGGCGGCGGCGGCGGGATTCTCCGCCTCCTGCGTCGCCGCATGTTGCGAGCGGGCCGTGTTGGGTTCATCCTCTCGGCGTGCGAGGACGTGGTCACGTGTTGGAGCCGGTATGCGTTTCCTGATCGGCAGCTTGCTCGTGTTCGGGCTCTGCGCCGCAAGCACCGTGGCCCAGGCTCCGGGCCGCGTCAGCCCGTCGGGCGAGATCCAGACCGTCGTCGTGCCCGTCCACGGTCCGATCGGCGTCACGACCGTGGCGATCGTCCGGCGCGGCTACGCCGAGGTGCGCGCGCGGAGTGCCGGTCGCCTGGTGCTCGACATCGACACCCCGGGCGGCGCCATCACGGACATGCGCGAGGTCGAGATGCTGCTCGCCGCAGTCCGCGACGACGGCATCCACACCACCGCGTTCGTGCGGCGCGAGGCGCTTTCGGCGGGCGCCTACATCGCGCTCGCCTGCCGGGAGATCTTCGTGGCGCCCGGGTCGTCCCTGGGTGGGATCACGCCGGTCGCCATGGATCCGCTCACGGGCCAGATCGCGCCGATCCCCGACAACGACGCGCGCAGCAAGGCGTACGCGGCCATGCGCGCGGATCTGCGCGCACTCGTGGAGCGCCGCGGCGGCGTGCGCCGCGACGTGCTCCACGTGGTCGAGGCGATGGTCGACCCGCGGCTGCGCGTGTTCGAGACGACCTACGAGGACAAGGCCGGGCTCACCACGAGCGAGATCCTGTTCGAGGACGACCTGCGGCGAATGGAGGCCGAGGGCACGAAGATCCTCTCGCGGCGCGAGTTCGGGTCGCGCCCGGTCGTGCTCACTGCCGACGACTGCGTGCGGCTGGGCCTCGCCAAGGGCCGGCACGCGAGCCTCGACGCGCTCGTGCGCGACGAGTACCTCACGACGATGGCCACGACGCTCGTCCTCGAGGACAGCTGGTCGGAGTCGGCGGTCGCGTGGCTGGACGGGATGAAGCCGATCCTGTTCCTGCTCGGCTTCGTGCTGCTGCTGATCGAGATGAAGACGCCGGGGTTCGGCGTGCCCGGCCTGCTCGGCGCGACGATGCTCGGGC
The DNA here is from genome assembly GCA_964418595.1 of uncultured candidatus Brocadiaceae bacterium. Lineage (GTDB taxonomy): Bacteria > Planctomycetota > UBA1135 > UBA1135 > UBA2386 > CAYQMF01. The sequence goes on along the minus strand of CAYQMF010000028.1, from coordinate 17,668 downwards.
TGGGCATGTTCGGCAGCTATCTCGTCGGGCTCGCGGACATCACCGAGATCCTGCTCCTGCTGATCGGGCTGGCGGCGCTGGCCGTCGAGATCTTCGTGATGCCAGGCAGCGTGGTGTTCGGCGCGCTGGGGTTCCTCTTCGTGGTGGCGTCGCTGATCCTGTCGCAGCAGACCTTCATCATCCCGAGCAACGAGACGCAGTCGGACATCCTGTCGGCGAACCTCACGAACCTGCTGTTGCTCGCGATCGGCGTGATCGCCCTGTTCGCAGCCTACGTGAAGTTCCTGCCGCGCATCCCGTTCATGAACCGGGTGTTCCTCGCGCCGCCGGAGCCGGCGCCAGCGACGACGGCCGGGGCTCGCACCGGCTCGATCCACGCCGCGCGCATCGGAACCGTGGCGCGCACCGTGACCGATCTGCGCCCGGCCGGGATCGTCGAGTTCGAGGACGGCGTGCGCGCCGACGCGGTGACGCGGGGCGACTTCGTCGCCGAGGGTCAGACCGTGCGGGTGCTCGACACCGCGTACCAGCGCGTCGTCGTGGAGGGCGTGTCGCCGCCGCCCGGCGGCTCCACTGCCGGGCAGGTGTCGATCGGCCTGCTCTTCCTGCTGCTGATCATCGGGCTGGTGCTCGTGGTCGCGGAGGTGTTCCTCGTGAGCATGGGCGCGCTCGGGGCCGGGGCGGCGCTGACGCTGCTCGTGACGATCGTGCTCGCGTTCACGCACCACGGCCAGGTCGTCGGCTTCCTCTTCCTCGGCGCCTCCGCGATCGGCGCGCCCATCGTCGCCTACTTCGCGCTCAAGGCGCTGCCGAACACGCGGCTCGGCCAGCAACTGCTGCTCGCCGGTCCCGCCGACGCGGACGTGAAGAGCGCCGCTGCCGACCCGAGCATCGCCCGCTACCTGCGACAGACCGGCGTGACGGAGTCCGTCCTGCGTCCCGCCGGCATCGCCCGCATCGACGGACGTCGCGTCGATGTGGTGACGCGCGGCGAGATGCTCGAGATCGGCACGCCCGTCCGCGTCATCAGCGTCGAAGGCAACCGCGTCGTCGTCGCCGCCGCTCCGATCGAATCCAAACCCTAGGAGTCATCCCCATGCCCACTGCCCTGTTCTTCGCAGACCTCATCCACTGGGTGATCGGCGCGCTGATCTTCCTCGCGGTCTTCACCGCGATCTTCCTGCTCAAGTTCATCAACCTGTACATCCAGGCCTACCTGTCGAAGGCCAAGATCGGGATCCTCAACCTCGTGGGCATGCAGCTCCGCAAGGTCAACCCGACGGTGATCGTGCGCGCGCTGGTGAGCGGCGTGCAGGCCGGCATTCCGGTCAACGTGCGCGAACTGGAGGCGCACTACCTCGCGGGCGGCAACGTCCTGCGCGTCGTGACCGCGCTCATCGCCGCGCACCGAGCCGACATCGCCCTCGACTTCCGCCGCGCCGCGGCGATCGATCTCGCCGGCCGCGACGTGCTCGAAGCCGTACAGACCTGCGTGAACCCCAAGGTCATCGACGCGCCGGCCGAGCCCGGGCGCAAGATCGCGGCGATGGCGAAGAACGGCATTCAGGTGCTGGCGCGCGCGCGCGTGACCGTGCGCTCGAACATCGAGCGCCTGGTCGGTGGCGCCACGGAGGAGACGATCATCGCCCGTGTCGGCGAGGGCATCGTGTCCACGATCGGCTCGTCGTCCACGCACAAGGACGTGCTCGAGAACCCCGACAGCATCAGCAAGACCGTGCTGAAGAAGGGCCTCGACGCCGGCACCGCCTTCGAGATCCTCTCGATCGACATCGCCGATGTCGACGTCGGCGACAACATCGGCGCCCGGCTGCAGGCCGATCAGGCCGAGGCCGACAAGAACGTCGCCCAGGCGCGCGCCGAAGAGCGGCGCGCGATGGCCGTCGCGGCCGAGCAGGAGCACTCTGCGTCGCTCATGGAGAACAAGGCGAAGCTCGTGCTCGCCGAGGCGGAGGTGCCACTCGCGGTCGCCGACTCGCTGCGCTCCGGCAACCTGGGGCTCATGGACTACTACCGGCTCCGCAACATCGAGGCCGACACCAGGATGCGCGGCCAGATCGCCGGCGACCAGGGCGGGTCGGAGAGCAAGCCGACGAGCTGAGCGATGAACCAGATCCTGCGCTTCCTGTTCGAGAACCCGATCCTGATCCTGATCCTGGTTGGGTGGCTGTTCTCGGCGCTGGCTGGCGCGGCGACCAAGGCCGCCAAGCGGCAGGCGCAGCCGCGCTCCCGGCCGCGCCCGGAGTTCGACGCGCTCCGTGACCAGCAGCGGCAGGCAGAGCGGGAGCAGGAGGCGCGCACGGCGCAGGCGCCGGCACCGCCGCAGGCCGAAGCACCGCGGAGCCCCGACGAGATCGCCCGGCAACTGCGCGAGATGCTCGGTCTGGAACCCGCCCCGAGTCGCGCGCCGGAGCCGCCTGCTCCCGCGCCGGCGCCCGCGCGCAGCGACGAGGCGCGCACGTCCGCGTGGGATCGGCACACCGGCGACGACGAGGACATCCACGTTCCCACGGTCCCGGTCGGCCAGCTTCGCGAGGACCTCACCCGCAAGCGCGCCGAGCCCAAGGAGCTGGCGCAGGTGAGCAGCCAGATCGGCAAGACGGCCGTGGGCGGACTGCTCCAGCACCACATCGCGGCGCCCGGCCGCGGCGGTGCCCGCCGCGTGGCTTTCTCCCGCAAGCACGCGATCGCTGCGGTGATCGGGATGGAGGTGCTGGGCGCGCCGCGCGCGTTGCGCCCCTACCGCGGCCCCGGCGAGCAGGCGAGCTGAGAGGCGGTCCCGCCGCGCGGTCAGCCGCCGCGCTTGCGGAGCGGCGCCGCGGGATCACCACGGCCGCGCAGTTGCTCGCGGTTCTGCTGCCAGAGGTCTTCGTCGACCATCGGGCGGGCATCGCGCTGCGCCAGCTCGAAGGCCAGGGCGTACACCCACGTGGCGATCCGCCGCATCTTCGCGTAGTCGATCTTGTCGGGCGTGTCCGTGGGCTGGTGGTAGTCGGCGTGGAAGCCGGTGAAGAAGAACGCGATCGGCACGCCCTTGCGCGCGAAGTTCACGTGGTCGCTGCGGAAGAACACGTCCTCCTCGTCCCACTCGAGGTCGAACCCGCCGTACTTGGCGTTGGTGTCGAGACACAGCGCGTGCAGGTCGCGCGAGAGCTTCTCGGTGCCGACGAGGTGGACGGAGTTGAGGTTGTCGGCTGCCTTCTCGCCGCGCCCCTCCTCGCTGCGCCCGATCATGTCCATCTGCAGCTCGGCGACGATCGACTCGAGCGGGATCGGGGGGTTGTTCGAGAAGTGCCGTGAGCCGATGAGCCCGCGCTCCTCGCCGCAGAACGCCACGAAGACGATGCTGCGCGGCGGTCGGACCGGGTTCTTCGCGAACGCCTCCGCCAGCGCCATCACGCCGGATGACCCGGATCCGTCATCGTCGGCGCCAGGGTGGATCACACCGCCCTGGATGCCGAGGTGGTCGAGGTGGCTGCCGATGACGACGCACTCGGCGGCGAGTGTCGGATGGCTGCCCTTCAACCGGCCCACGACGTTGAACGCCGGCGCGGGGGCGTTCTCCACTTCGATGGTAAGTGCGATCTGCACGCCGGACAGCGGCCGCACGACCCCGTCGCCGGCGGCATCGCCGGCGACGCCCGCCAGGGCGTCGATGCGCGCGAACTGGGCCCGCGTGATGTACAGCTCATTGGGGGTGCGACTCGCCGCGCGACTGGCGGCGGGCGCGCCGGCACCGGGGCTGGCCGGTCCGGTGAGCCTTCCCAGGCGCGCGAACCGTGCGTCGTCGATCACGACGACACCGGTCGCCCCCGCCGTGCGCAGCGTCTGGAGGAGCCGGCCGAAGTCGCGGCGCGCGTTGCCGGCGAAGGCCTCGTCCAGCACGACGCCGGGGAACTCGACGAACGCGACGGAGTCGGTGAGTGCCCCCTCGATGAGTTCGAGCTTCTTGGGGTCGCCGATGACGACGTGCACGGCCTGCCCCTTCGCCTCCTGCTTGAACGCGATGGTGCCCGCGAGGTCGGCGACGCCGAGCTTCACCTCCTGCTGGCCCAGGGTCGCGACGATCCCGCTCTTCTCGGCGTTGGCGCTGACCTGCGTCCACGGCACGCGTTGCCAGAACGTGCCCTCGTCGCCCAGCGGTTCGAGTCCGAGGGTCGCGAAGTGGTCGGCCACGTAGCGCGCCGCCCGCTCGAACCCGGGCTGCCCGGTGCCACGCCCGGCGAACTCCGGCGACGCCAGCGCGCCGAGGAACTCGCGCAGGCGGGCCTCGGTGATGTGCGTCGCGCCCTTGGCGCAGTCGGGCGGGAGGGCTTGTGTCGCCTGCGCCGCGACGGCGGGCAGGAGGAGAAGGGGGAGGAACCAGGACCGCTGCATGGCGCCTGTCTACGCGGGAGTCGCCCGTCGTGCGAGCCTCCAGGAGTCGCCCCGGCGCGCGCGGGTCAGAATCGATACCGGCTCACGAAGCGTTCGCTCAGCGTCGTCGGCCGCCAGCCAGCGTCCGGCGGGGCCAGCAGCCGGCCGAAGTCCGAGGCGTCGGGCAGCAGGGTCGTGTGGAAGCGGAACGTGTCCGGGATCGCGGCGACGCTCTCCCGCAGCTGGCCGAACATCTTGGTCGGGGACAAGGACTGCATCGGTCCTGGGGTCAGCCGTACCGCCTTGTCGATCCGGTCCCGCAGGCGACCGAGGGACGCGCCCGTCTCGGCCACGAGGCCGGGCGCCGGCGTGCCTGCACACCCCCCGAGACCCAGCAGGATCGCCAGCAGGATGGGCAGCAGCAACCGGGTGGCCGGGGTGGAAGCCCGCATGGAGGCGAGATCGTATGCGCGATGGCCGGAAGTTGAACGGCCGGTCCCGTTCAGTCCTCGCGCAGCGACGCGATCGGATCGTGGCGCGCCGCCCGCCACGCCGGCAGCGCCGACACCACGACGCTCACGCCCATCGCCATCGACGCCACCTGTCCGATCCACACCGGGTCGAGCGCGTAGGGCACGCGCTTGAGGTTGTAGATCGTGGTGGGAAAGAGGTCGACGTCGAAGGCGCCGCGCACCCAGGTGTTGAACGCATCGAGGTACATCGCGCTCAGGCAGCCCAGTCCGATCCCCAGCGCCGTGCCGACCCCGGCGATCGCCAGCCCGCAGCTCAGGAACACCTGCATGACACCGCGCCGGTTGGCGCCCATCGCGGTGAGGATGCCGATGTCGTTGACCTTCTCCGTCACCATCATCGACAGGGTCGCGAACATCAGGAACGCCGCGACCACCATGATCACGAACAGCACGAGCTTCATCAGCGAGCGCTGGTGATCCACCGCCGAGAGGAACGTGGCGTTCGTCTGCTCCCAGTTCTGCACGTACAGGTCGAAGCCGAACTCGGCGGACAGCGCCCGCTCCAGGCGCTTCGCGGTCGCGGCGTCGGTGGATGGATCGCGCAGCCGCACCGCCACCACGTTGCACGCATCCGCGGTGCTGGTGGCCAGCAGCCGGCGCAGCGTGTCGATGTGCACGAAGGTGGTGCTCGCGTCGAAGAGCACGTACTTGCTGGCGAACGCGCCCTGCACCGCGTAGTCGAGGTCCTCCGCCTCGAGGTCCTGCCCCACGCGGCTGTGCAGGCGCGCACAAGTCACGCGCACCTTGTCGCCGGGGACGAGGCCTTCGAGCTGCAGGCGTCGCTCGCTCAGGAGCAGCGCGGGCTGTTCGCCGCGCGGCGCGAGCAGCGTCTCGGGCGCGACGCGGACCTCCGGCGCCTCGACCGCAGCGAGCCAGTCGCGCAGGCCGGAGACCTGGAGCTCGGCCTGCGGGTCCACGCCCAGGAGGTGCACGAAGCGGCTGTCCTCGCCGATCTCGGCGTTGGCCACGAGATCGGGCGGGCGTGGCGCCTTGGCCGTGGTCGGGTGCAGGAGCCCGACCCAGGCCATGCGGGGCGCGCAGTGCAGGACGTTGGCGTCGGCCTCCACGATCTTGCGCACGCGCGCGAACGACGAATCCGGCGACAGCCCGAACACGGTCACGTCGGCGGTGGTGGCGCGGATGTGGTCGCGCACCTCGGCGATGTAGCCGGAGAAGATCGACACCACCACGATCAGCGCCCACACGCCGAGCATGACGCCGAGCATCCCGAGCAGGTTGATCGGCCGCTGCAGCAGGTAGCGGAGCGCGAGGAACCAGCGGTACATCAGGTCACCACGCGGCCGTCGCGCAGCCGCACGGTGCGGTCGCAGCGCGTCGCCAGCTCCCCGTTGTGGGTCACGAGCAGGAACGCGATGCGCCGCTCGCGGTTGATTCGGAACAGGAGGCGCAGCACGTCGGCGGCGGTCTCCGAATCGAGGTTGCCGGTGGGCTCGTCGGCGAGGATGACGCGGGGGTCGGCGATCAGCGCGCGCGCGATCGCGACCCGCTGCTTCTCGCCGCCCGACAGCTCGGAGGGTCGATGGCCCAGCCGTTCGGAGAGGCCGACCTCGGTGAGCAAGGCCATCGCGCGGGCGCGCAGCGCCACGCGCTGCCGCCAGTACGAGAACGGCCCGGTGAACATCATCTGCCCGAGCAGCACGTTCTCGAGCGCGGTCAGCTCGGGGATCAGGTGGTAGAACTGGAAGACGAAGCCGATGTGGCTGTGCCGCAGCTTCGCCCGCTGCCGGGCCGAGCGCTTGGGCACGGGTTCGCCGGCAAAGAGCACCTCGCCCGCGGTGGGCTCGTCGAGCAGCCCGAGCACGTGCAGGAGGGTCGACTTGCCGGCGCCCGACACCCCGAGCAGGGCGACCATCTCGCCTTCTTCGACGGCGAGGTCCACGCCGCGCAGGACGGGGATCTCCCGCTTGCCGAGGCGATAGCTCTTGGTGACGGCGGCAGCGCGCAGGATCTCGGTCATGGTCAGGAGTGGGCGAGGGCCTGCACCGGCCGGAGTCGGGCCGCGCGTCGCGCCGGCAACCACGCGACGACGAGGGCGAGGGACATCGCGGCGACGGCGACCTGCGCGATCCAGGCGGGGTCGAGTTCGTACGGGATCTTGTCGAGCGCGTACACCGCGGTGGGGAACAGCTCGACGCCGAACTCCCGGTGCACCAGGTCGTTCAGCGGATTGAGGTACACGGCCGACGCGACGCCGAGCCCGACGCCGGCGCTCGCGCCGACGAGCGCGATGGTCGCGCCACACAGCAGGAAGATCGTCTGCACGCCGCGCGGGGTCGCGCCCATCGCGGTGAGCACGCCGATGTCGCGGGTCTTCTGGACGACCATCATGTGCAGCGTCGCGTAGATCAGGAACCCGGCGACCAGCATGACCGCGAAGAGGCAGACCTTCATCATCGTGCGCTCGCGGCCCACGGCGCCGAGGAACGTTGCGTTCTGCTCCTCCCAGGTGAGCACGGCCCCGCCACAGGTGCCGGCCACGGCCTTCTCGATGCGCCGCGCCAGCGCGTGCGGATCGACGCCGTCCGCGGCGCGCACCGCGACCTGCGTGCACAGCTCGACCTCCGACTCGTCGGCGCCGAAGCCGAGCATGCGGCGCAGGAACTCGAGGTCGACGAGGACCGCGCCTTCGTCGAAGGTGCGGTGTCCGCTGGCGAACGCGCCGGTCAGCACGGTGGGGTGGCGACTCTTCCTCAGCGCCGAGCCGGCCGCCGCGGTGGCGAAGCGGCCCGACACCACGTCGATCCGGCTGCCGATCTCGATGGGTTCGCCGCGGGTGAGGCGGCGGGCGCTCATCAGCATCCCGTCGGGCTGGCCGACGCGCGCGCCGACGGTGGGAGCGTTGCCGGCGTTGGCCATCCGTTCCGCCGAGATCACAAACGGCCGCTCCGGATCATCGACGCGCAGGCCTTCCGGGGCGGCCGCCACCCAGGCCCGCAGGTGCGTGGTCGCCGACTCGGCGGCGAAGTCGACGCCGACCAGGCGCACGAAGTTGCGCGAGAGCTGGCCGGTCTCGACGGCGCGCGTGGTCTGCACGAAGCGGTCGTGGTAGCCGTACCCGTACACGATGCCGTAGTGCTCGACCCGCGGCGCGATGGAAGCGACCCCGTCGACCGCGCGCAGGACCGGCGCGACCTTGGCGAAGTCGCAGGGCGCGGTCATCCCCGTGAGCACGAGGTCGGGAGAGGCGTTGTGGATGCCGCGTCGGATCTCGCCGATGAAGCCGGAGAACACGGCGATCACCACGATCATCGCCCACACGGAGACCGCGATCCCGATGACACCCAGCAGGGTCACGCGCCGGCTCACGAGGTAACGCAGCGCCAGGAACCACGAGAACGCTGTGCCCAAGGTCAGGCGTCCTTGGCGGGGGTGGCGGCTTCACCGGGCGCGGCATCGCCCGCACCGGCCTCCGTCGCCTGGCGCAGGAGCGGGAAGAGCACCACGTCGCGGATCGAAGCGTTGCCGGTGAGCAGCATCGCCAGCCGGTCGATGCCAATGCCGAGCCCGCCGGCGGGCGGCATGCCGAACTCGAGCGCGGTCACGTAGTCGATGTCCATCACCGACGGCGACTCGTCGTCCTTGTCGGCGAGCTGCTCCTGGAAGCGCGCCTCCTGGTCGATGGGGTCGTTCAGCTCGGAGAAGGCGTTCCCCATCTCCATCCCGCCCACGAACAGCTCGAAGCGCTCGGCGACGCGCGGGTCCTCGGCGTTGGCCTTGGCCAGCGGACAGATGGCCTTGGGGTAGTCGTACACGAACACCGGACCCGTCAGGTGCGGCTCGACGGTGGCCTCGAACACGTCGCCCGCGAGCTTGAGGTCGCTGCGCCCGTCGAGCTCGAGGCCCAGCGCCGCCGCCCGCGCGCGCACGGCGTTGCCGTCGAAGAAGTCGAGTCCGTCGTTGTGCTGCGCGAACAGGTCGAGGTAGCGGCGCTTCTGGAACGGTGGAGTGAGGTCGTACTCGCGCTCGCGGAAGGTGACCTTGCCGTTGCCGTCGAGCACCGTCTGCACGAGGTGCCCGAACAGGCCTTCGACCCGCGCCATGATGTCGCGGTAGTCCGCCCACGCCTCGTAGCTCTCGAGCATGGTGAACTCGGGGTTGTGCCGCGTGCTGATCCCCTCGTTGCGGAACACGCGCGCGATCTCGAACACCCGCTCCATGCCGCCCACCAGCAGGCGCTTGAGGTACAGCTCCGGCGCGATGCGCAGGTAGAGCGGCATGTCGAGCGCGTTGTGGTGGGTGGTGAACGGCCGCGCCGTCGCGCCGCCGAAGATCGGCTGCAGCACCGGGGTCTCGACTTCGATGTAGCCGAGCCCGGTGAAGAACGCGCGGATCTCGCTGAGCAGGCGGGCGCGCACCTGAAACGCCCGCCGCGCGTCGGCGTTGGCGAACAGGTCGACGTAGCGCATCCGGTAGCGGATCTCGACATCGGTGAGCCCGTGCCACTTCTCTGGCGGATGGCGCAGCGACTTGCTCGCCAGGATCACCTCGTCGGCCCAGATCGTCGGCTCGCCCTTCTGGGTCTTGCCGAGCCGCCCGCGGATCACCGCGTGGTCGCCGGCCTCGACCAGCTTGCGGTCGGGCCAGAACTGCGGCAGGGCGTCGCGCTCGAACCCGATCTGGATGCTCCCGGTGCGGTCGTGCAGGTGCGAGAAGCGCAGCTTGCCGAAGTCGCGGAACTGCGTGAGGCGCCCGGCGACGACGACGATGGAACCTTCGTGCTCAGCGACGTCGGCGAGGCACTTGGCGATCGGCCCGGGGGTCGGGACGCGGGCGGGGAAGGGATCGATCCCCTTGCTGCGCAGAGCATCGAGCTTCTGCACGCGGTCTTGGGCGAGCTTGTCGGTCAAGGCGATGGCGTGGACAGGAAGCGGGGAGGATAGGGGGAGTGCGGGCCGGCGAACACGGACGCAAGGCGAGAATCTCCGCCGGCACGCGCGACGTGAAGCGCGAGGTCGAGGTGCACGGGGGGACGGTGGTGGAGTTCGCGGTGGAGCAGGGATAGCCTCGACGCCTCCGGCCCGGAGGTCCTGATGCGCGTTCGAGTTCTGGTCGCAGTCGCGTTCGTTGCGTTGGTGTCGCCGTGCGCCGGGCAGGAGTTCGCCGACTTCCTGCCTGCGGCTGCAGCGGAGGTTCGGCCCGCGGTCGGAAGGGCTGCGGCGACCCGCGCGGCTGTCCTGGTCGGGGCGGACAGGTACGCGCGACTCTCGGCGGCCGATCAGCACCTGCCGACCGCACGCGCCACCGCGGAGGGGTTGGCGAGGGGTCTCCGCCTGCACGCGGGCTTTGCCGCGGAGACGCTGACGGTCGTGCTCAGCGAGCGCGTGCACGAGCAGGAAGTGCGGGCTGCAATCCTGGCGGCGGGCCAACAGATCCAGACGAGCGATGACGGACTCCTGCTGGTCGCGTGGGCCGGGCACGGGTGGACGCGGCACGTCGCCGGTGCTCGAGCGACGGAGCAGGTTCTCCTGACTCACTACAGCGAAGAGCATGGGGATGACTTCAGCAACGGCATCGCGCTGGACCAGCTCGTGCAGTGGCTGAGCGCGGCGCGCGCCGAAGCTGGCAAGCGCGGCGTGCAGCTCAAGCCCACGCTCGTCATCGACGCGTGCCGTGTCGGCCGCGGGAAGCCGCCGCCGCGAGTCGAAGCGATCCCCTTGGCGGCGTGGCAGGTGTTCGGTTCGAGGCAAGGGCAGATGGTCGCAGTGGGGCAGGGGGACGAGCCGTTCCTGTTCACCGGTTCCCTGCTCGCGAGCCTGGAGAGGTTTGCAGTGCGCGGTGGCGTTGCGGTTCTGCCAGAGGTGTTCAACTCCTGCCGCGAGGCGACGCTGACGATGAGCAAGCGCGCGCAGGATCCGGAGCTTCTCGCGCCGAGCGATCGCGACTTGAAGACCGCCGGCGCGCCTGCGCTCGTGGTGCCTCGCCGCGTGGCGCTGTCGGTGCGGTGCGTCGACCAGCTCGCCGGCACGCCGATCGCTGCCGCGACCGTCCGGGTCAACGATGTGGAGGTCTCGATTCGGGACGGGGCTGGGCAAGTCTTCGTCGCCCCCGGTCGGGCCGTGGTGACTGCCAGGGCGGAGGGCTGTCTTGGCCGTGCGGATGAGATCGACCTCGCGGGCATCGACGCGGGGGCGGAGGTCGTGTTGCGGCTGGTGCCGTACGTGGCCGTCGTGCGGGGTCGTCTCTCACCCGAGGTGCCAGCGACGGTGGTCGCGGTGGGTGGTGCGGACCCACGGCCGGGCTTCCACCGCGTCGAGCAGGTCGTGCGCGACGGCACCTTCGAGCTGCGCTTGCCGTCGCTCGCGGGCGTCGACTTGCGGATCCGGCAGCATGGACGAGACCTGCAGCGGTTTGCACTTCCCGCGAGACCGGGTGGCTTCTTGCGCGACCCGGGCCGCACCTTCGACAACGTGCCATTGGTCGAGGTTCGCTGCCGACTGGAGGATGCGACGGTGCGTGAGTTCGGAACCGGCGCACCGGAATCCGCTCCGCCCGCGGAGTCCACTCTGGGCACAGGAAACCAGCGACCCGCGCGAGCGGAGCCTTCTCTCGACGTTGCCGGAGCGAGCCGCCGGGACGATCCTTCCAGGATCGAGGCTGCGGAGGGCGAGCGCCCCTCCGACGAGTCGACCATTCGCTGGCAGGTGATTCCGTCGCGCGCGTCGCTTCGGCCGACCCTGGCCGACTGGGTCTGCGTGGTGCTCGACGACGCCGAAGGCCACCTCACCGGCTACCCGCGAAGGGTGCAGGACAAGGCGTCGGGCATCGTCTTCGTCCTCGTCGAGCCGGGTGAGTTCCGGCGGGGCGCCTACCAGATCTGGGTGCGGGGAGCGTCCGGCGTCGAGCCTCCGCGCGGCTACCACGCACCGGCGATTCAAGCTGCAGACGAAGGACATGCGCACGTCGTGCGCATCACGAGGCCCTTCTATCTCGCGGAGACGGAGACGACGCAAGCGCAGTGGGTGGGGTTGATGGGCACGAACCCGAGTCGATTCCGGGGCGAACGTCGACCGGTGGAGCAAGTCTCCTGGGAAGACGCGTGGCAGTTCCTTCGCAAGCTCAACGGTGGCGGGTCGTTGCCGTTCCGGCTGCCGACGGAGGCCGAATGGGAGTATGCGTGTGCACGCGGGACGTCGAGCTACGCTCTCCAAGGGCCCTTCTCGACCCGAGACGCCAACTTCGATGGCACGGAACCATGGGGCGAAGATGTGAGGCCGACGGACTACCGGGGGCAGACGGTCGACGTGGCGATCTTCAAGCCAAGCCCTTGGGGGCTGTTCGACATGCACGGCAACGTGTGCGAGTGGTGCCAGGATTGGTACGACCCGCGCTACTACGCCGCGTGCATTTCGGGTGTCGATGACCCCGTCGGGCCGCCGAGTGGGACATCGCGGGTGGTGCGAGGGGGGTCGTGGTACGACGATGTCGAATGCCTGCGGTCCGGGGCGCGTGCGGACAGCGCGGCAAACGCGCGCACCAGCGATCTGGGCTTCCGGGTCGTCCGCGTGCTCGGGGACTGATTCAGGACCACAGCGGGGGTACGCGCGCCGTCGGTGGTGGAGGTGGTGGTGGAGTAGGCCTGCCTCACCGATCCATGTCGACACTGCCGGCCGCTGCGTCGGTCTGGCGGAGGCGAGCGATCAACTCCTGCAGTCGCATCCGGTGCTCGACCGGCACGTCGCCAGCCAGCGGGTAGTGCACGTCCTGTTCCTTCGCGTCGAGCGTGGTCCAGAGCGCGTCGTCCGCGGGGAGCGACCAGAAGAGGAAGCGCGCGGGGAACTCCGCGCCTTCCGCGCGCGGATGATCGAGCGGAAGGGTGCCCGACCGCGTCAGCGGTGCGTCGGTCGCGATGCGGTGCAGGTACAACTCGTCGTCGATCCACGTGCAGAGCACCCGGCGGTTCGCTTCGCGGATGTCGACGGCGACGTTGACCCTGCCGCCCTCGCGGCGGCTGGTCACCAGGAAGCGCGCCGGCTCGCGCCGGGCCTCTGCAAGCTTCCGGATGTCGTCGACGATCTCCCGGATCGACGGCACGCGGGCACGGATGGCGGCGATCCGCTCCTCCGCGCGTCGCTTCGCATCCGCATCCTCGCTCTGCGCCACGGCCGTGAACCAGTGCACGGCCTCCTCGAGCCGCGCACGCTTCTCGTGGTGCTGGCCCAACCGGAACAGCACGCGCGGGCCCCCGTCGCGGTCGCGTGCGTGTTGCAATGCCTGCTCGGCGAGCGCCCAGAGCTGGTCGGCCTCGAAGCTCTCTGCGACGGCCAGCAGCGCCGCCGTGCCGTCCTTGGCGAGTGCGTCTCGCAAGCGCGCGGTGGGGAACAGGTCGACCTCCGCGATCTCGACCTCCGCGTAGCCGTCGAACCCCGCCGCGGCCCGCCGCGCGTCCACGTGAAGGGTGACCGCCCGGCGGAGTTCGACGTCGGTGGTCTGCCGCACGAGCGATGTCACCTCCGTCTCGCTGCTCGCCTTGCCGTCCCGGTCTCGCTCGCGCACCACCTCTTTCAGGTCGCTCTCGATCCGGCTGCGCGCCGAGTCGGCGAGCATGCGGCGCGCGTCCTGTTCCGCGGCGAGCTTCGCGGCGTCGGCGCTCGGGCCGCCCTTGATGGCGACGGCGCGCCAGCGCACGCCCCGCTCGCCTTCGATCTTGCGGATGCCGGGTTCCGGCCACGCCCGTTGGGCAGCGAGCACAGTCGAAATCGACAGGACCAGGAGACTTTGGCCAAGGCGGGCGATGGCGGTGGGCATGAGCGTGGGGTGCGGGTTGGCCGGCAGTCTACGCGTGCGCGGAAGCGGCAGCGCCGCGTCGACAGCTCGGCGCCCGCGAACTCTTCTGCGCTCGCCTGAGCCCTGCTCGCTACCATTGTGGCCTCAGGCCACGAGGATCCGCATGCTCGTCCGCACTCTCGTCGCGCTCGCCTGCTTCGTTGTCCTGTTCGCGAGCCAGCAGTTCGCGGACTTCCTGCCCAAGGTGCCGGCAGGTGTTCGGTGCGCGCGATGCCCAGATGGTGCAGGCCGGGCAGGCGAGCGAGCCGTTCCTGTTCACCGGGGCGCTGCTCGGCAAGCTAGAAGACTTTGCGCGTCGCGGCGGCGGCACCGCGCTCGACGCGGTGTTCGCCCCGAGCCGCGAGGCGACCCTGGAGCCGAGCCACCGAGGTCAGGATCCGGAGCTCATCGCGCCTGCCGACCCGGCGCTGCTTGGCGCGGGCGCGCCGGCGCTGGTGGTGCCGCGGCGCGTGGCGCTCACGGTGAAGTGCGTCGATGCCCTCGCCACCCCCGATCGCCAACGCGAGCGTGCGCTTCAACGACGATGAGGTGAGGGTGAACGCCGGCGTGGCCCAGCGCCTGCTTGCCCCGACGCGCGTGACAGGCTCGGCGCGCGCCGAGGGCTACCTCGGCCGGACCGAGGAGAAGGACCTGTCGACCTTCGCCGCCGAGCGCGTCTCCGCCGCGCGCGCGACGTGATCTCGGCCAAGCTTGTGGACTGTCGGGCACGCTCCGCGCTCGCGCGGACGATCCTGGCGGGCGCCGTGGTCTGGAGGCGTAAGGGGGTGCCGGCGCGCAACTTTCTCACGTTCGCCTGAGCCGCCGCCGCTAGCCTTGCCGCCTCAGGCCCCGAGGTTTCCGCATGCTCGTCCGCGTCGCCGTCGCCGTCTCCTTCGCCCTGCTCGCTGCGCCGTGCCACGCACAGCGCCCTGATGCCGCGCCGACCCGCGCGGCGGTCGTCGTCGCCGCCGACGAGTACCGCAACCTCCCGGGCGAGGACCTCCCCACCGCCAAGTCCGCGATCGAGCGCCTGCGCGCAGCCCTGCAGGCGCACGGCGGGTTCACGGCGGACTCCGTGACCTCCCTCTCCGGCGCCAAGGTGAACGAGGGCGACGTGCACGCCGCGATCCTCGCGGCGGGAAACAAGATCCAGGCCGGCGACGACGCGCTCCTGCTCGTGGCGTGGGCGGGGCTCGGCGCGTCGCGGCCGGCGGGAGACTCCGGCGAACAGGTCGTGCTGACCGCGACCAGCAAGCCGCAGGAGTTCGGCTTCTCCGACGAGATCTCCGTCCCGCAGCTCGCGGGGTGGATGAACGATGCGCGTGCGGAGGCCGCCAGGCGCGGGGTCGCGCTCCAGCCGGTGCTGATCCTCGACCCGTCCCGTCCGGGCCGCATGCCCGCGCCGCCGCCCCTCGCCGCGCCGGCGCTGCCGGTGTGGGTGGCGTACGCCGCGCGCGATGGCCAGACGGTCGCGGCGCAGCCGGGCAGCGACGGGTTCGCGTTCACCATGGCGCTCGCGGACACCCTGGCGCAGGTCGGAGGTCGAGGCACCGTCGCGTCGCTGGAGGCAGTGTTCCTCGCGGCCCGCGACGCAACGCAGCGGCGGAGTGGCGGCACGCAGGATCCCGCCCTCGTGCCCTGCGACCCCGCGCTGCAGCGCGCCGCCGCGCCGATGCTCGTCGTGGCGAGCGGCAAGGCCAAGGCCGCAGCGGGCGGCGAGACGCCCGCGGGCTGGGCCTGCGAGGTGCTCGATCCGACCCCGGGCGCCGGCGGCTACGCGAGGAAGGTGAAGGACAAGGCGACCGGCATCGTGTTCCTGCTGGTCGAACCGGGCGCGTTCCAGATGGGCTCCGCGAAGGGCGACAGCGACGAACAGCCCGTGCACACCGTCAAGCTCACCAAGCCCTTCTACCTGGCGGCGACCGAGACCACCCAGGCGCAGTGGGCGACGCAGTTGCCGGCGGTCGAGAACGGCTTCGTCGGCCCGACCCTGCCGGTCGACAGCGCCGAGTGGGACGACGCGTGGCGCTTCCTGCGCAAGCTCAACGGCGGCGGCGACGGACCCTTCCGCCTGCCCACGGAGGCCGAGTGGGAGTACGCGTGCCGCGCCGGCACGAGCAGCGAGTACGCGTTCGGCGACGTGATCTCGACCGCGCAGGCCAACTACGACGGCGAACGCACGTGGGGTGGCAGCAAGCCCGGCCTCAACCGCGAGCGCACCGTCGAGGCCGGCTCGCTGCCGGCGAATGCGTGGGGCTTCCACGAGATGCACGGCAACGTGTGGGAGTGGTGCCAGGACTGGTTCGAGGCCGGTTCTGGTTCGTACGAAGCCCGACGCAACGGCGTCACCGATCCGCAGGGCCCCACGTCGGGTTCGGCGCATCCGGTGCGCGGCGGGTCGTGGTGCAGCAACCCGGTGTACCTGCGCTCGTCGTACCGCCTCGACACGAGCTTCCAGATCAACCGGATCTACACGGGGTTCCGCGTCGCGCGCAGCGTGTAGCGGGAGGGTGGCCAACGCGAAGGGCAGCGACGCACGGCGCGACCGCGCTCGTCTCCCAGTCTCCGGCGTGCCCTACAGGTCCAGCTCCAGCTCCCCGTCGCTCACCCGCCCCGGGTACGTCGCCAGCCCTTCTCCCGTCACCAGGCTCTCGCCGGTCTCCAGGTCGAAGCGCCACCCGTGCCACAGGCACGCGATGACGCACCCCTCCAGATCGCCGTCGTGCAGCGACGCCCCGGCGTGCGGGCACGAGTTCACCACCGCGCGGTAGGGACTGCTCCCGCCCGGTGTCGGGAACACCGCGAACTCCCGGTCGCCCACGACCACCGCTGCTCCCGGCGCGAAGGTCAGCGTCTCCAGTCGCCCGACCTTGACCCAGCTCACGTCTTGCCCGCGACGCGGCGGTACGCAAAGCGGCGGAGCACGCGGCCTTCTTCGATGTACTTCTTCTCGAAGTTCGTGGGCGAGAACCCGTGCCCTGCCCCGGCCGCCAGCAGCCTGCTCTCTTCCCCCCGATCGCGGACGAACAGCGGCGAGCTGCCCATGATGAGCAACATCTGGCCGGCGTAGGCCGCGTTGTCGGTGGCGAGGAGCGCAAGGCCGTCGTGCTCGAGACAACGATGCAGGATCGCGGGCGTCTCCTCCGTGAAGAACCGCCGGCCGCGGTGGCGGCGCTTGGGCCACGGGTCGGGGTAGTACACGTGCACGCGCGCGAGCGCGCCTTGCGGCACCCGGTCCTGCAGGTAGAGCTTGGCGTTGTCGATCAGCAGCCGCGCGTTGCTCACGCCCGCGGCGCGCACCTGCGCGGCCGCGTGCCGCGCGTAACCGGGCGCGGCCTCGATGCCGAGGAAGAACGTGTCGGGGCTCACCTGCGCGGCGGCGAGCAGGAACGCGCCCTTGCCGGGGCCGACCTCGATCTCGATCGCCCGCGGCGAACCGACCACGAGGTCTGCGAGCGGCGGCGGGTTCTCACCGCCCTCGACACACGGCAGCGTGCCGTCGTCCTCCACCTCGCGCACGCGCCGGCGGAAGCTGAGCTTGCCGCCCGCGTGCAGGCGCGGGGTCGAGGGGGGCGTGGCCGGATGGCGGGTCATCGCGGCTGGTATCGCAAGTGCGCAGGGGCGGGTCAAGGTGGCGCACTCTCTCTCTCTCTCTCTCTCTCTCTCTCTCTCTTCCGTCCCTCCGTCCTTCCGTCAATCCCGCGGCGCGAATGCGCCGCGCCTGCCAGTCCAGACAGACCGAAGCGCGGCGCTTCGCGCCGCGGGAAGGACGGAACGACGGGTGCGCCAGGCCAAGCCTGGGAGGTGCAAGATGAAGTAGACATCGAAGATCTCGCAGCAACCCCGCGGGCCTTGACGCCCGCCCGGCAAGGCTGACCACCAGCCGGAACCGAGTGTTGCGTGGTGACCGGGCAACCGGCGAGGCTCAACCTGGCCTGGCGGCAGCACCTTCTCGCGTTCGCGAACCCGTGAGCCGA
>CAYQMF010000027.1:0-58943 GCA_964418595.1 uncultured candidatus Brocadiaceae bacterium | reverse complement strand
CGAGGCCGGCCTCCAGTGGCTGAAGGACCACCAGGACGAGGACGGCAAGTGGGACTGCGACAGCTTCATGAAGCACGACGAGAACGGTGAGCCCTGCACCGGCGCGGGCGACCCGTTGCACGATGTCGGCGTCACCGGCCTCGCCCTGCTGGCGTTCCTCGGCGACGGCAGCACGCTCAAGGCCGGCCCCTACAAGGACGTGATCAAGAGCGGCGTCAACTGGCTGCGCCAGCAGATGGACGAGGACACCGGCCTGATCGGCACCGAGGCCAGCCACCACTTCATCTACGACCACACGATCGCGACGCTGGCGCTGTGCGAGGCCTACGGGCTGTCGCAGTACCGCACGCTCAAGCCCTACGCGCAGAAGGCGATCAACTACCTCGAGTCGCACCGCAACCCGTACGGGTGCTGGCGCTACCAGCCGCGCGGCGGCGACAACGACGTGTCGATCACCGGGTGGGCGGTGCTCGCGTACGTGTCGGCCAAGGAGTTCGGCCTGCTCACCGACAAGAAGGCGCTCGAGTTCGCCGACTCGTACATCGACGAGATGACCGACCCGAACGGCCGCACGGGTTACAGCGAGCGCGGCGGCCTGTCGTCGCGTCACAAGGGCAAGCACGAGATCGACTTCCCCGCCGATCGCTCGGAGTGCATGACCGCGGTGGGCTTGCTCTGCAAGTTCTTCCTCGGCCACGACCCCAAGACCAAGCCCCTGATGAACGCGCAGGCCAGCGTCCTGCAGAAGAAGCCGCCCATGTGGAAGAAGGACGAGAAGGGCTCGTCGATCGACCACTACTACTGGTACTACGGCACCTACGCGATGTACCAGGTCGGCGGTGCGGCGTGGGAGAACTGGAGCAAGGCGCTCACCGACGCGGTGCTGAAGACCCAACGTGAGGACGGCAACTCGAAGGGCTCCTGGGATCCCGTCGACGCGTGGGGCGAGGACGGCGGTCGCGTCTACTCGACGGCGACGCTGGTGCTGACGCTCGAGGCCTACTACCGCTACGCCCGAGTGCTCGGCGGTCGCTGAACGAGCGGACCTCCCGAACACGAAAACAGCCGCCGGCGCGACGCGCTGGCGGCTGTTTTCGTTCGTGGGGCGAGCGGAGAGTCGAGAGGACCTGGGGCCCCGCCCGCTGCGCTCACTTCACCGCGGCAGCGATCCGAGCCATCCGGCTCTTGCGACGCGCCGCGGTGTTCTTGTGCATCACGCTGGTCTTGCCAGCCTTGTCGATCTTCTTGCTGACGATCGGCAGCAGCTCGGCAACCGTGGCCTTGTCGCCGCTCGCGACCGCGGCCTCGAACCGCTTGATCATCGACTTCATCTCGGACAGGCGCGCCTTGTTGCGCATGCGGGCCTTCTCGTTCTGGCGGATGCGCTTGCGCGCCTGGTTGCTGTGAGCCATGGGGTCAGTGGGATGGGATCGGGTCTGGGATTCTGGGCGAGACTGCGGGGCGGGATCAGGACGCTTCGAGTTGCTCCACGCGTTTGGCGACGTCGCGGAAACCGATGTCCTGTTCGATGATGCGGGAGAAGAGCGCGAGCGCTTCGTCGCGCTTGCCGGCGGCCTCCGTGAGGACGCCCATCTCGTAGAGGATGTCTTTGCCAAGTTTGCCGGACGGACCGGTGGCGTCCAGCGCCTTTTGCAACTGGCCGAGCGCCAGGTCCGTCAGCCCCTTGGCCCGGAAGGCCGCCCCGAGTTCCACCAGGGCCTCGACCTTCATGCGCGGGTCCTTGACGGCCTGCTGGAGTTCAGCGATCGCCTCGTCCTGGCGGTCCAGGCGGCGGAGGGCGGAGCCGAGGTGGAAGCGCAGGCCCAGGTCGGTGGGGTTGCGCTGCACCCGGCGCTTGAACTCGGCCGCCTGGGCCTCGGCCAGTGCCTTGCCAGCGAGACCCGCCGCGTGGTCGTCGCCCCGCTTGCGAGCCGCGACCACCAGCTTCTCCTGGAGCGCAAGACGGAGGTCGCCCACCTTGTCGGCGAGGTCGCCGTCGCCGGGTTCGACCTGCAGGGCCTTCTCCAGGCAGTCCAGGGCGCCACGCTCGTCGCCCTCCATGCGGCGCAGGTCTGCGACGCGGCGCAGGAGCTTGATGTCATCCGGGCGCGCCGCGAGTTGCTCCTCGAGGGGGCCCAGCTCTGCGGCGATCTCCTCCGGCGAAAGCTGCAGGCGCGCCTGACGCTCGATCTGCCGCTGCGCCTCGCTGTCCTTCAGCAGGTCACGGGAGTGCTTGGCGCTCTCGATGCCGCTCTTCTTGAGGGCGCCCTCGGCCGCGAGGTTCTTGCGCGCCTTGAGCGAGTCCTGGTCGCGGGGGTCGATCCGCAGCGCCTGCTCGTACATCTCGAGCGCGTCGTCGATCTGCCCGTCCGCGTAGAGCAGTTCCCCCGCGCTGCGGGCGGCCTCGAGGCAGCGCGGCTCGGCGCCGGCGAAGGCGCGAAACACGGCCAACGCCGAGCGGTTGAGCCCGGCCTTCCGCAGGCTTCGCCCCAGCGCGAGGTTGGTCCCCTCGTGCAGGGGGTCCAGGCTCAGGTAGCGCTCGTAGGCCTTCGCGGCCGCGGCGTGCCGGCCGAAGCTGCGGGCCAGGAACCCGGTCAACAGGTGGATCCCGCCGCCGACCATCGCGACGGCCCGCGACGGAGCCTTGGCGGCGGCCTTCTTGAACAGCGCCTCGCGCAGCCCGGCGCGCGCCTCGCCACTGTCCGGCTGCATCGCGAGGAGCTTGCCGTAGATGTCGATCGCCAACGGATACGCGCGCCGCTTGACCGCCTCCTCGGCCTTCTCGAGGTGCTTGCTGAGATCCATGGCCATGTCGGTTCGTGCGGGGCGGTGGAAAGGGCGCGGGATGGTAGCCGCGGCCCTCGGGGCTCGCAACCCGCGGGGCTTCGACTGCCTCTTTCGGGACTCGCGCCCGTCCCTTACCCTCCGCCCGCCCCATGGAGGTCCTCGTCTACCCCAACCCACTCCTGCGCCGCGGCGGCAAGGACATCGCCGGCCTCGATGCCAGCCACCGCGAGATCATCCGCGCGATGTTCCAGAGCATGTACGCGGAACGCGGGGTCGGCCTCGCCGCCCCCCAGGTCGGGCTCGCGCTCAATCTGCTGGTCCTGAACCCGACCGGCGAGGCGGGCCATCCGGAGGAAGAGAAGGTCCTCGTCAACCCGGTGATCAAGGCGCAGAAGGGTCGCGAATGGGGTGAAGAGGGCTGCCTCTCGTTCCCCGGGATCTACGGCGAGGTCGAGCGCGCCACCAAGATCACGGTCGCCTACGTCGACGAGCAGGGCGCGGCGCAGGAGGCGCAGTTCGCCGACTTCCTGGCCCGCATCGTCCAGCACGAGATGGATCACCTGCGCGGCGTGTTGTTCGTCGACCGCCTGAGCGCGACCGACAAGGTCCGCATCCGCCCGCGCCTGCTGGACCTCGAGCGCGACTACCGTGCGCCCGCCGAGTGAGGCGCCGAGGGTGAGCGTCGACGCATGAGGGTCGTCGAGGGCCTCGACCACCTGCTGGCTCTCGACCTCGTGGCGCTCCACGGCGAAGGGCGCGAGGCGCGCTCGGCCGTCACCGTGGGCGTGTTCGACGGCGTGCATCTCGGACACCTCCGCCTCGTGCACGAGCTGGTGGAGATGGCCGCCGCGCTCGACGCGGTGCCGACGGCGATCACGTTCCGCGCGCATCCCGATCTCCTGCTGCGCGGCGCGGCGCCACCGCTGCTGGTGAGCGTCTCGCACCGCCTCCGTCTCCTGCGTCGCGCCGGCGTGCAACGGCTCGTGCTGCTCGACTTCGACGATCGCCTGCGCCACCTCACCGCGACCGAGTTCGCGACGCGGATCCTGGCGCGCGCGCTCGGCGCCCGCGGCCTCCTGTTGGGCTTCGACTCCGCCCTCGGTCGCGACCGGGAAGGCACACCCGCCGCGTTCGCCGACCTGGGCGGCAAGCTCGGCTTCACGGTGCGCACGGCGGCGCCGCTGCTCGTCGACGGCGCACCGATCTCGTCGACCGCCATCCGCGCCGCGATCGCGGCCGGCGACCTACCGCGAGCCACTCGCCTGCTCGGTCGCTACCCGTCTGCCTTCGGCACCGTGGCGCGCGGCGACGGACGCGGCCGGGGTCTCGGCTTCCCGACGGCCAACGTCATCCCGCAGAGCCCGGTCCTTCCGCCACTCGGTGTGTACGCCGTCCACGTCATCCACGACGGCGAGACGTTCGCCGGCGTCGCCAACCTCGGCCGACGGCCCACGTTCACCGCGCCCGACTCGCCCGCGGTGCTCGAAGTGCACCTGCTCGACTGGCACGGCGATCTCTACGGCGCTTCGCTGGAGGTCGGCTTCGTCGAACACCTGCGTCCCGAGCAGACCTTCGCCGACGCCGACGCCCTGCGCGCTCAGATCACCCGCGACGTCGCGCGCGCCGCCGCGATCCTGCGCGACGCGTAGCCACGAATCTTCCGTCCCGCGCGCTTGCGTGGCCTTTGCACCGCCCCTATCGTCCGCCGCCCTTCGACCCGGGCAGGTAGCTCAGCTGGTAGAGCACAGCATTGAAAATGCTGGGGTCGCCGGTTCAACTCCGGCCCTGCCCACCATCTAACAAGCGCTGACGACGCGAGTTGCGTCCACCGGCTTCGGCCGTGCGGCGCCGGCGAGTGCCTCGCCGTGGTCTCACCAGATCACGGGAGCACCCAACCGGAGACCGACGATGCAACTCGACGACGCGCGCGGAGTACCGCGCATCCCCAAGCTCCTGCGGCACAAGAGCGGCCGCGCCTTCGCCCGCGTCCACACCAACGGCCGGGCCCGCGACTTCTACTTCGGGCCATTCGGGAGCGTGGAGGCGAAGCAACGGTACGCCGCCTTCGTGGCGGCGCTCCTCGCGGGCGAGGACCTGGTCCCGCAACGACGACGCGAACAGGAGGTGTCCTCCCCCACCATCGACGAGCTGATCATCGTCTACAAGACCGAGGAGCTCGCCCACAGGTCCGTGTGGGTTCGCGATCACGCCGACCGCTCGCTCCGCGACCTGCAGGCTCGGCACGGCAGGATGCCGGCGAGTCAGTTCGGGCCGCGCCTGCTCGCGAGCCTGCGCGACGCCATGGCGGAGAGCGGTCGCTTCAACCGCCGGGAACTCAACCGGATGGTCCAAGGCATCAAGCGGTTCTTCCGTTGGTGCGTCGCGCGAGAGCTGGTCCCTGCCGACACAGCGCACGCCCTCGCCGCTCTGGCGTCTCTTCGCGCCGGCGACTCGCGGCTCCGCGAACCGAAGGTGGTGCGTCCCGCAGCTTGGGCGGCCGTCGAAGCGACCCTCCCGCACCTGTCGACGCCGCTCCGGGCTGCCGTGCTCGTCATGTGGTGGTCGGGCGCCCGTGCCGGCGAGTTGCTGCAGGCGCGACCCTGCGACATCGACCGGTCGAAGAGCCCGTGGCGTTTCACTCCGCCCCACCACAAGACGCAGCACCATGGCAAGGCGCGCACGATCTGGTTCGGACCAGAGGCGCGTGCGATCCTTGGCCCCCTGCTCTTGCGGGCGGCGCCGAACGAGTTCCTGTTCAGGCCGGCGGACGCGCTCGAGGAGCAGAAGCGGCAGCGGCGCCAACAGCGCCGTTCGAAGCTCACGCCATCGCAACGCGCACGCGACGAGGCAAACGCACGGAGCCCGAAGCTCGCGGTCGGTGCCCGCTACGACACGCACGCACTCACCCTGGCCATCACGCGTGCGATCAACGCCGCCAACGCCCCCGACAAGATCGCTGCGATGCGCACGAAGCTCCTCGAGCTGCTGCCCGACAGGTCTGGTGCCATCGATGCGGCGTGCGCGCGCCTGGCGAGCCGCATGCCCAGGCGAGCGCTCGACCGCCTCGCCGAGCAGGCCTGCGGCGACGAACACGAGTCTCGGCGGCAAGCGGTGCGAAAGGCCCTCGAGGCCATCCGAAAGGCTCCGGGTCGCGTGCCCCGCTGGTCGTGCCACCAGCTACGCCACGCCGCCGCTACGCGCGTCGAAGCCGGGTCCCACGACCACGACGGCACGCGAGCGGTGCTCGGTCACTCGAGCCTCAACGTCACGCAGATCTACGTCGAGCGGGACGAGCGACGCGCTGCAGAGCTGATGGAGAGGCTCGGGTAGAGGCGCGCCGAGAGCGAAGCTTGCGAGAATCCGCCATTGGCTCTCGCGCGAGGTTTTCTGTGTTCGCTCATAGCGGGCGTGATTAGCCGACTGGTGAAGTTACGCACCAACATGGCAGCGAAGAACAGAAGCACGGCGCGGGGTGTGCAGGCCGAACCCGTCGACCATCTCGAAGGCCTGGAGACGTTCGCGAAGGTCCTCTCAGAGATCGTCGCGTACCCGATCGCGGTGTCGCTCGTGTTCCGCTGGATTCGCACAGGGGTTCGGGGCCACAGGATCGAGGCGCGCCAGATTGGGCGGCGATGGCTGACCACGCGCGCGGCGCTGGTGAAGTTCGCTCGCGAGTCCGGCGCCCTGCCGGCGGAGGCTGCATCGTGACGACACGCGAACCTCGTTCCGCTCACCCTTACGCCGCACCAGCGACGCTCGCCGACCTACTCGCCGGCCGCGCCGACGACGTCGTCGCCTCGCTCGGCGCGTGGGCTCTCGTGCTTCCGGGACGCGTTCCCGGGCGCGGGATGCACCCCCGCGCCGTCGTGCGCTGGCACGTTGCCGGGGTCCGCGGCCGCAAGTTGTCGACCCGGCGCATTGGTGCACGCCATTGCTGCAGTGGTCGCGAGCTGCGCGAGTTCCTCGACGCGATCGACGCGCAACGCGCGCCGGGCCCGGCGCCCGCGCCCCGCAGCTCCAACCGCACCGAGCCTGCTCGGCGGCGCCGCGCCGAGCAGCTCCACCGCGCGGCGAAGGTGCTACTCGGAGGTGCCCCGTGACCATCGAAGATGAAGGCGGCGGCGCCGGAGTGCCACCTCCGAACGCCGCCGATGACCAGACCTTCCTGGGGTGCGGTCGGGTGGGGAGTCTACCAGCGTTGCACCCTCCGTGCGAAGTGTGTGGCCAGTCGTGCAGTGAGCGGGTGCCGATCCAGCCACCCGACCCGGAGCACTGGGGCTTGCACAACGGGCAGATCCTCAGCGTTCCAGCGCACGGCCGGTGCGTTCGACTGATTGGCCGGGACGGTCTCCTGCAGGCCATGCGGCGCCGCCTCGGCGCGCAGCTCGCGGTCATCCGCGCCGAGGTGTCGCAACGGTGCCGGGTTCTGCTCGAGGCCATCTCGAGGCTCGTGCCGGAGTGCGCCCGCGAGGCGACCCGGGTCACGGGCACGATCACGGGCATCGTCGGGGAAGCCTCCGCGCATTCCTTCCTGGATCGCCTATGCCGGGTGAGCAGGTCGCGCAACCGAGGGCCGGCCCGCGCTGCTCACTGGCTCACGCAGCTGAGGCTCTCTCGAGGCTGTCGCGACTGCATCGTCGCGGAGCTGCGGGCCGGGCCGGCGCTCGCGTCCGAGCTGCGCCATGGCTTTGCTCGGCGCCGAGAGAAAGCGCGGCCCGCGCGGGCCATCCCGGCACGGGCCGCAGGCGGGCCAACCATTAGGAAGAGAGGAACCACCGAAGGATACCGTGGCCGCGAGGAGGAGCAATGACGGCTGATGCCTCGGGGGCTCTGGCCGCGGCGCTTCGATACGCCGCGCTCGGCCTGCGTGTGCTTCCGGTGTGGAATCGGGGAAAGGAACCCATCGGCGACCTGGTGCCCCACGGTTGCCATGACGCGACGACGGACGAGGCGACGATCCGGGCGTGGTGCGCGGCGCGGCCCGACGCGGGGGTCGCCATCGCGACGGGGGCCGCGTCACGCGTCTGGGTTGTCGACGTCGACGACGAGGAACGCTGGCGGGCGCTGCTCGACGACCACGATGCACGCGAACCCACGACCCTGCAGGCCCGCACCGGCGGCGGAGGAAGGCACCTGTACTTCAGTTGGCCGGACTCTGGCTTGGTCACGAACTCGAAGGGCAAGCTCAGGATGAGGGCTGGCTTCGACGTCCGTGGCGAAGGCGGCTACGTCGTGGCGGCGCCGAGCCTGCACGCGAGCGGTCGACGCTACGAGTGGCTCGACGTCGACGCTGA
This sequence comes from uncultured candidatus Brocadiaceae bacterium, assembly GCA_964418595.1. Lineage (GTDB taxonomy): Bacteria > Planctomycetota > UBA1135 > UBA1135 > UBA2386 > CAYQMF01. The sequence goes on along the minus strand of CAYQMF010000027.1, from coordinate 50,862 downwards.
GATCGACGACCTGCGAAGCGCGATCCAGCACGCGCCGGCTTGGTTGCTCGATCTCTTGTGCGACGAGCGGCCCGCGGGTGCACCGGTGGAGCGCGGCGTCACCGAACCAGCCTGGAACGAGCTGCCCGCGCACGAGGTCGCGAGGATTCGCGGTGCGCTCGAGTTCCTCGACGCCGACTGCGAGCGCGACGAGTGGATGCGCGTCGGCATGGCGCTCAAGAGCACGGGTGCTGACCAGCAGGCCTTCGCACTGTGGGACGAGTGGAGCAAGACCGCGAAGAAGCCGGACAACTACAGCGCGCAGGAGTGCCGACGGCAGTGGCGCAGCCTGCGAGAGACCCTCTCTGGCGCGCGTGAGATCACCCTCGGGACGCTGTACTACATGGCGAAGAAGGCGGGGTGGGTTGACCAACCGGCGCCGGCCACGGCGGCAGCGGCCGACTCGGAGCCGCCCAGCGCGGCGAGACCGTGGCCGGCGCCGCTCGGCGAGGTGGCGTTGTACGGTCTCGCCGGCGAGCTCGTCGCCGAGGTCGAGCCCTTCACCGAGGCGGACCCCGTCGCGCTGCTCGTGCACTTCCTGGCCGCCTACGGCATTGCCCTCAACAAGGGGCCACATCTGCGAGTCGGCGCCACGAAGCACTGCGGCAACCTGTTCTTCGGGGTCGTGGGTGCGACGGCGAGCGGCCGCAAGGGCACGGCGTGGTCGGTGGTCCGCGAGGTCTTCCGGTGCGCGGAGCCGATCGCCGAGCCCGGCGTGGGTAACCTCCCCATCGGGCCCGCACGCGAAGCCGGCTTCATGGCACGCGTGCAGGGCGGGCTCGCAACTGGCGAGGGCCTGATCCACTGCGTGCGCGATCCGAAGTGGCAGAACCAACCCGTGAAGAACCGCGGCCACACCATGGGGCGCGAGGACGTCCTCGTCGACGAGGGGGTCCGGGACAAGAGGCTGCTCGTTGTCGAGCCGGAGCTCGCCCGGGTGTTCGGCGTCATGCGGCGTGAGGGGGCGACCCTCTCGCAGATCCTCCGAGAGGCGTGGGACGGCGAGACCCTCCGCGTGATGGCGAAGTCGGTCGGCGAGGTCGCGACGCACCCGCACGTTGGCCTGGTCGGACACATCACCCAGGACGAACTGCTCAACGTGCTCGAGGACGTCGAGGCCGCCAACGGATTCGGCAACCGGTTCATCTGGATCTGCTGCAGGCGCTCGAAACTCCTGCCCGATGCGCCCGCGGTGCCACGGGACCTGCTCGCCCACTACGGCGAACAGGTCCGGCGCTCCCTCGATCGGGCACGACTGCTCGGCGAGGTGCGCCTGGCACCTGCCGCGCGCAGCAGGTGGCACTCAGAGTACAGGCGGCTCAGCGAGGATCGACCCGGCCTGCTCGGCTCCCTGCTCGCCAGAGGAAGCACGATCCCTCTCCGCCTGGCCCTCGTGTTCGCGTGCCTGGACGGTGCCGGCGAGGTCGACCTGATGCACCTCGAGGCCGCGCTGGAGCTTTGGCGCTACGCGGAGGACTCCGCGGCGTGGATCTTCGGCGACCGGCTCGGCGATCCGGTGGCCGAGCGGATCCTCCAGGCGCTCCGTGAGCACCCCGACGGCCGGACCCGGACCCAGGTCAGCCATCTGCTCGGCCGCAACGTGTCAGCGGCGCGCATGAACCGAGCCATCGAGGTCCTGAAGCGAGTTGGCGTCGAGGAGATCCCAGGCGCACCCGATGGCCTTCGTGGGCGACCGGCGACCAAGTTGCGCCTGCGGACGTCGGTGCATTGATGTTCGTTTACTTCGTGCTTCGTAGAGAGAAAGGAGATGTAGGAAGGTAATACTTCGTTTCTTTAGTGCTGATTTCTGCCTCACTCTCTCGTCCTCTCTTCCTACGAAGCACGAAGTAAACGAAGGAAAGCGCGGCGGCCCGTCTGCCACCGCACCAGTAGCGTGGCCGGCCACGCTCAGCCACGCTAGATGCGAATCGGCGCACGCACCTGCTCCGCGCTCTCCTTGGGGTAAGGTAGACGCATGTCTCTTGGCAGCGGCAGTTGGCCGAGAAGGTCGCGGAAGAGCACCCCGGGCGGCGGGGCACCGCACACGTCCGCGCCGCCCGGCACCGCCGGCCCGGCCCCGCCGGCGCCCGCCCGGAACCCTCGCGCCAAACGGCCCTGGAAGCCCACAGCGCGGCACGAGCTCGCGTTGAGGGCTGCCGTCGAGGACCCGGCCTGCATGTGGTCTCAGGCCCGCCTAGCGCGCGCCACAGGCTCCTACAGGCGCACCGTCGTGCGCTGGTTCGCGTGCGCGCGCTTCCGAGCCTGGTGGTCGACGGCGATGCGGGACCTGACGCAGCGCATGCTCGCCGGCGCCGTGCCCGAGCTGCAGGACGTGGTCCGCAGCGACCTGGCGCCAGGCGTGAAGCGCGCGCTCCTCGAGAACCTCCTCGGCGTGTTCGCCCCGGTCGTAGCCGGTAGCGCCGTAGCGCAGCTGCGCGCGGTGGCCGGGGTGGTCCTCACGCTCCTCGAGCACTGGGACGCCAGCGATGGCAAGCTTGCGAGAAATGCACAGAGCGCAAGCATCGCAAACACCGGCACCGACGCTGCCGAGGGTGTCCTCGAGCTGGTCGCCGAGGGCGCGGCGCTCGAGGCGGCGCGCCACGTGCGCGAGGTCGAGCGACCGGCGCCGGAGCAGGCACTCGCCGAGCACCGGTATACCTCGGCCCACCGGCGCCCCCCCACTGTGGCGGCGCCGCACGGGCGGGGGTACGAAGACCTCGGCCGAGGGGGAAGGGGGTCGAGAATCACAACGCGACGTCGACGAGGCCAACGAACCCCGCCCGTCCTCCGGGGCTCAACCCCCGGACCTCACCTCTGGGGCCCTGCCGGGCGCTGTCAGCGGTGCGGGCGCAAGCGCTCTCGCAAGGGTGGCGGCGTCTGCCGTGCGCCGCGGGGGTAGGCCCTCGCTTCGGGCGCGCGTTCCCGGCGCCGCGGGGCGGCCTCGCGTTTCTTTTTCGCGGGGATCCCCGGGGTCGCTCCAATGCATTGATGGAGTGCACACCTGAGAAGGGCCGCGATGCTCCGATGCCTCGCTGGCTGTTCCGAACGATCGTCGCGTCGCTGTTCGCGTTTGTGCTCGGCGTTTGGCTCTCGTTCTGGTTCTGGTGGGGACCGCTCGTCGAGGGGAAGACCGACGCGCGCGGCCAGTGGGGAGACAGCTTCGGCGCGATCAACGCGCTGTTCTCGGCGCTTGCATTTGCCGGTCTCATCATCACCGTGCTACTGCAGCGCGAGGAGCTGAAGGCGCAACGGGCCGAGCTGCGCGAGACGAGGGACGTTCTCAAGCGAACAGCTGAGGCCCAAGAGCAGTCGCAAGCTGCGCTCAACGCGCAAGGTGACTACTTGGCGAGAAGCGCCAAGGCGCAGGCGCTTGCGGCCGTTGCGCAGATCAGCGATGACGATCTAGCGCGCCTTGCCAAGGTCCGCCTCCAACACCTTCAGCGGGATGGCGGACCGAAACCGACCGTTGCCGATCTACCGACGCGCATCAAGGAGGATCTGTACCGCCAGCGCGCTGCCTTCGTTGCTGAGGGATTCGACCAGCTTGTGGGCGACGGCTACCCCAAGAGCCGCGTCCAGCCGCCGAGCGCGCGCTGAACCTCGGCGCGGGCCGTCTCGCCGCGTGCGCGCCGAGCGGCGTGTCGCGCGAACATCGCCTCGATCTGGTCCCTGTCCGTCGGTGCGTGAACCTCCTCGAGGCAGCTCTTCGCCAGGGCGCGCCAGAACTCGTTGCGGTCGAACTCCGCCAGGGAGGACAGGTCTGGAGTCGTCGCCTGCAGCGCACCCCCCGTTGGCTCCTGGCGGTGTTTGAGCTCCTCGCGAAGCGCGAGGAATCCTAGTCGCTTCGCGGCGCCGAGGCTCTTCGCAGTCGCCTCGGGGTTCGCCGGCACCGTCACCGCGGAGACCTCGAGGAGTTCGGCGTCGACGATGCGGTGCGGGCGCGCACTGCGATCGACCTCGTGCACACGGAACCCGATCGAGAAGCTGGTGAGCGCTCCGTCGGCGTAGCTCGCCCACACCTCATCGGCCAGGGTGCTCCTCCCTTCGGGGCTGAATCGAAGCGTGGCGTCGATGCGGTTGTCGACGAAGCGCAGGTCGAGCACCTTGCCGATCGGCGGCACGAACGGGTTGTGCATCCAGAGCAGCACCGGGTTCTTCTGGAACGTGCCGATGCGCTGCTTGAACGCCGTGGGCTCCACGATCTCCCCGTCCCGATCCACGGCGTTGCTCGTGATCGTCGCGGTGAGTGTTCTGTTTCGTGCGTCGACTGACTCTGGTGCCGCGGTCGCGCACGGCACATAGCGGGACTCTGTCATCGTCGTTGACTCTCCTCGTGATCGCGGCGCAGCTGGCGGTGCCAGGCGCCCAGGCACTCGATGGCGAGCGCCCAGACCTGTCTGGCCAGGCGCTGCAGGTCGTCGTCGGCGAGCTCGCGCAGGGCGACGAGCACCTTCTCACCCTCGAGCATCCCGCCGTCGAACAGCTCGCCGTCGATCGTGTTCCGCAGCTCGTAGCGGTCGCCGCGGATGGTGCCGTCGTGGTGGGCGGCGCCGGGGAACTCGACGAGCACGCCTCCCATGCGCACCGACCATCGCGCATCGGGCCAGGTGGTCAGGCGCACGTGCTGCCGGATGCAGTGGTCCGGCGCCGCGGCGAGGTCGGAGCCCGGCGTTGGCTCATCCATCGCCGGCCACCTTCTTGAACCACGTCGACAGGATCTTGCAGGCGGCGCCGAGCACGTCGCGCGCGCTCACGAAGTTCCGACGCACGGCGAGCATGCCCTCCTCGTAGACGGTCGCGCGGGAGCCGTGCGGGCGCACGATGTAGCTCTCGGCGAACATCCCGTCGGGCACCTGACCTTGTTCGGTGCTCGGGTCGAGCACGAACTCGACGGAGACCGTGCCGATGGTGACCACCCAGGCGAAACGCGGCCAACGCACGAGCGACACGTGGTCGATGACGATCTGCGGGTCGACCGTCGCGGCGTCGATGGCGTCGAATGGCGTGGTCACATTGCCCCCTTGCATGTGAAGGGGATCACCCGCGAGTGATTCTCGAGGCGCCGCACCTGCCGACGCAGCGCGTCGAGGACGCTCGGTCGGCCGGTGCGCACCATCTCGAGGAGGTCGCGCTCGCCGACTCCGACCGCTCGCGCGACCTCCGAGACGAGCTGCATCGCTGCCGCTCTGTCGGCGTCGGTCCACCTGCGGGCGTCGCTCATCGCGCCGGGATGTCCTCGACCGGGATCACGATCGCGTCCCCCCCGCGGGCCCACGCGGCCGGGTCGAGGTTGCGCCACTCCGCGACGCTGTCGAGCGTCAGCCGTCGCTCATGCGGGTCGTTGAGCGGATCGGCGACCGCGACGCGGACCGCAACGTCCTCGTCGCCGAGGCGATAGGCGCCGACCACGAACGAGTCGAGGTTCCCGAGCGCGACGCGCCCCTGACGACGCATTGCCGACCGCGCGGTGTCGAAGGCGAGCGTGACTCCCAGGGCATCGTCGATGCCGGCGACTCCCGCGACTGCGGCGACGCGCGCGCGCAGGTCTTCGACCGGAGGCTCCTGCGCTCGCGCCAGCTCGAGCTTCGCCGCCGCGGCCGCAATCGCTGGGGTCCAGCTCTGCCGCACCGGGACGGGAGCGAGGATCGTGCGAGTCGAGTCGTGGAACTCGCGGAAGTGCTCGCCGCAAGCCGCTGCCGCCGCGGCCCGCGCGCGGGCCACGTCGTCGTCCTCGATCGCGAACTGGTCGAACTGCGCCGCGCTCCTCGCGAGATGGACCGCACGCTCGAGCTTGGCGACCAAGAACCGCGCCGCCTCGAGCTTCGCATCGAGGCCGGGGAGCACCTCGCCCCATTGCGGTGCGGCGCTCAGACCAAGGTCGGTGACCACCTGGGGCGTTCCGTCGCCGCTCGACGCAGTGGTCAGGACCGAAAGCGCCAGCTCGCAGTCACGGCGCGTGTATGGGACATCCTGTGTGGCAACCTTCATGCCGTGAATGGTAGCTGGGCCCGCCAGTAGAACGCAAGCTGGCCTCGAACGTCCTCAACCCCGATCCTTCCCTCGCCATGACTGCCGTCGCCTCCCTCGGCGCCGTTTCCCCTCTGAGGTTCACCCCTGCGGCCGCGCTCGCCGCGAAGGCCTCGACCACCGATCTGCTCGAGCTCTGGCTCGCCGGCAAGGCGCGCGGCACGCGCCGGGCCTACGACCACGCGCTGACCGACTTCGGCCGCTGGGCCCTCGGCGAGCTCGCCGCCACGCCCGCCACCACCCTCGCCACCCTGCTCGGCGCCGGACACGCACAGGCGCAGCGCCTCGCTCTCGGCTGGGCTGCCGACCTGCAGGCGCGAGGTCTCGCACCGCGCACGATCACGCGGATGCTCTCCGCGGTCTCCTCCCTCGTGAAGATGGCGCGCGTCGCCGGGCTCGTCACCTGGCGCCTCGAGGCTCTCCCCTCGAGCAACGAAGCCAGGCACGATCGGTCCGGCCCGAAGCGGCACCACGTCGCGGCGCTCGTCGAACACCTCGAGGAGCTCGTGCCAGACCCCGCCGCCGTCCGCGACCTGGCCATCGTCCGCCTCCTCCACGGCGCCGGGCTGCGCCGCGCCGAGCTCTGCGCCCTCGACGTCGAGCACGTCGTCGCTGGCGCCGTCCTCGTGAAGCGCAAGGGTCGCCGCGAGCTCACGCAGCTCTCGATCGGCCCCAAGGCCGAGGCCGCGCTCCGCGCCTGGCTCGAGGTCCGCGGCGTCGCGCCAGGCGCTGTCTTCCAGCGCCTCGACCGCGCCAGGGCGGCACTATCGTGCCACCCTGGACGCATGTCCGGCGAAGCGGTTCGCCTCATGCTCCGCGCTCGCGCCAAGGCCTGCGGCATCCGCACGACTGTCCGGCCGCACGGCCTGCGCCACCGCGGCGCCACCGACGCCGAGCGCGCCGGATACCACGAACTCCTTGCCTTCGGCGGCTGGTCCTCAGCGAACTCCGCCAAGCAGTACCTCGACGACCGCGAAGACGCACGAGCCCGCGCTATCACGCGGGTAGAGGTTTGAGATCCCCCAATGGCACCCGAGATCTACGTCCTAATTGGCACTGTGGTCGGTGGACTGATATCCCTCATACCAACACTGGTGCAAGCGAGGTCGCAGGATCGGCGCGAACGAATGCGCGCCGCCGCAGACTTGGCCATCGAGGACTTCCGGCAAGGGCTGGAGCGGGCAAAGATCAACAGAGGCGGACTCGTCATGCCTCTTGCTGGATCGCTCTACTTCCACGCGAAGGTGCTAGTTGAGATTGAAGGTGGGACCCTGACACCTGAACGGTACCGGGCCCTGGCTCGTGAAGCCGGTGGGTTACCTCGGCAACCAGGTGAAGAATGAAACTCCTCGCCCTCGCCCTCCTCCTCGCGGCGCCCCTCGCCGCGCAGACGCCGTACTGGACGATGCCAACCCGCGAGCGCTGCCTTCTCCGCTGGGGCGACGTTATCATGAACTGCGACATGGTGGCGCCGATCGCCATCGGCAACGAGCTCGGGCTCGCCATCTACAACACGTCAGGCCTTTCGTTCGCGTTCATGAACGGCACGACGCGGAGGCTTCGCGTGCACGCGATCGCGTGGAACGCGGTCGGGAGCGCCGAGCTGTGGGGCCAGCAGCAGTCGTGCAACCCCAACCACAGCTCGCGTCCCATCCCGCCCGTCTCGATGAACGGCTTCGGTGGCATCTACACGAGCTTCGAGGTAGGGCAGGTGACGGGCTCGAACTGCTGGGCGCCCGGCCTCACCCTATGGCACTTCCACGCGTGGAACGGGTTCAACTACAGCGACCCGGTGCCGCACGCGATGGTCGTGACCGCGGTCGGCGGCTGGTAGGCCCTGGCGCCCTACAGCTGGACGGCGCCGGTGGCCACGTCCTTCATCGCCAGGTACTTCCTGCTCGTCACGTCGCCGATGTGCGTCCGCGACCCCCAGGTGCCGGACGTGCCCCAGCCGCCGACGTCGACGTAGTGCAAGAACGGTGAGTCGGCGCCGCAGATCCGCAGCCACACGCGCATGGTCTGCAGGTAGACCTCGCGCATGATCGCGTCGTTCTGTACCGCGCTCCATTCGGTGACCTCGGCGCCATCGGTGGGGATGATGTGCTGGCCGCCCTCGTAGCCGAGGATCCGCTTGCCGAAGCGCCGGATGGCGTTTGCAGTGCGGCGGAGGCTGTCGCCATCGCTCTCGCCGTAGATCAGCGCCGGGTCGAGGTCGACGGTGGTCAGGTCGGGCCGATCGACGCCGGTCTCGCCGATCTTCCACATGCAGTAGTTGCGCCACGTGTCCATCGACTCGCCCCACGGCACGAGCTCGTTCTGCCCCCAGTAGAACGCCGGCGCGATCGCGTCGAAGTCCCGGTGGGCACCGGACACCGTCAGGACCTCGGTCATCGCCCAGGAGTCGCGCAGGTGGCACCCGAACACGCGCACCAGGCTCGTCGGCGCCGCCGCGCCGTACACCGCGCGCGCGAGCTGCATGCACTGCGACCCGCGCCACGCCTGGAACCAGAGGCCCAGGACGTTGACGAAGTTGTGCTCGTTGCTCGCGACGCCAGGCGGGATGTAGCTGAACGGCTGGTGCGACCACGGGAACATGACCTCCGGTCGCGTGTTCGTCTGGATCGCCATCCACACCCCGGCCACGGCCGCGTTGTTCCAGCACTCGTTCCCGTACTCGATGTAGAACCTGAGTCGCGGGTCGAGGCGCGCCTTCACGAGCGTCGCGAGCTGCGTCACGTAGTCGTCGGAGCACTTCGGCGGCAGGCACCACCAGAAGTCGGCGCCGATCGCGTTGCAGACGTCGATCGCGAACTCGACGGCCATGCCCCACTCGTCCTGCCAGTAGCGCGGCCAACCCCCGCCGTACGAGGCGTAGTTGGGGTTGGCGATCGCGCCGCGGTTGAGCTTCGGGCACTGCGTCTGCGACGCCATGACCGTGCGGTTCGCCCACGCCGAGAGCTCGCTCGAGACGCCGCAGCTGTCCATCCAGCGCAGCACCTTGTAGTGCGCGATCGAAGCCATCCACGTCGGGTGGAACGGCGCCGACTGGTAGTTGGCCTCGTAGGCCGCCGGCACGACGTGGATGTACGACGGCGGCGTGACGATGCCGCTCAGCCGCAGGTGGATCCCCTCCGCCGTCGGCGTCACCGTGATCGAGCCGCCGTTCGCCACCGAGGCCCACGTCGCGCCCGTGTCGCCCTTGACCTCGACGATGGCCTCGCCGTCGAAGAACACCTTGTAGGTGCCCGACTCGTAGTTGCCGCCGATGTTGGCGCGCATGTGCGTCTTCCACCAACCGCCGCCGACCGGGTCCTGGTTCGGGTAGCCGTTCGTGTTCGAGACGCTGGTCGCTGGCACGAACGGCGTCGCCTCGCCGTCCGGCCAATGCGAGTCGTTCTGCTGGTGCCAGAACGGTTGGCTCTGCTTGAACGCGTCCTTGAAGACGATCTGCGAGCTGTAGTACGCCTCCATCTTCACGCCGGTGCCGATCACCAGCTGCGCAGAGAGAGGGGCATCCCCTCGTCGCTGCTCGACCGTGGGCACCGTTGCGACCGCCTGACCCTGAAACCGAAGACCCATGACCTGACCTCCTTGCAAACGAACTAGAACATCCCGCCCCGGAACGAGCGATCCCGCGCGGCTCTGAGCGCCAGCTGCCCGGCGATCTCCTCGGCGATCTCGCTAGCCGTCCCCTTCGTGCCGAACTCCATCGGGCCGTTCAGGTTGATCGAGAGCCCGGAGCCCATCCCACCCAACGCCCGACGGATGCTCGCCTCGAGCTTCGGCATCGGTGCGATCACCTCGGCCTGGCCAGCCTCGGCTACCCGCACGATCGTGCCGCCAGGCCGCGGCTCGACGAACGCGCCCTCCGCGGCCTTCGGGACAACGAGGGCGGCGGTGAGACCGGCTCCGGCGCCGATCGCACCCATCGTCTCAGGCACAACCGACAGCGCACCGCCCACGGTCGCGATCGACGCGGCCACGGCGGCGGCGCCCCACCCGTAGGCCGTGGCGGAGATCTGTGTGGCAAGTCCGGCCATGATTCCCGCCGACGTCGCGGCGCCGGAGACCTGAAGCCCGATCATCGAGGCGAACGACTCGATGAGGTAGGTGATCGCGTTGCTGATCAAGCTGGTGATCGGGGAGAGCACCCCGGCGATCACGTTCCCGACCACGCGGAACGGCGCCGCGAGGGCCTTCGCGAGCTCGCCAAACGAGGCCTTCAGTGGGTCGAAGGCCGCATCGCCGAACTGCCCCGTGAACACGCTGACGACGTCGCCACCAAGGTCACGAAACGCCTGGCGCATCCCCACGTCGCGGTCGAAGGCGCGCTGGAACGCGGTCGAGAATGCGTCCGCCATCGCCGTGCCCCAGGCGCGATTCTCCTCGACCAGCTTCTCGCGGTCCGCCTGAGCCTGCGCCACGAGGGCCTGCAGCGACGCCGCCTGGTTGTCCCATACCTCGGCGGGGATGCTCTGGAACGACTGGACGATCGCGTTCACGGTCCCAGCGAGCGCTTGCAACGGGCCGCTGAAGATGGTGGCTTTGCGCGAGAACTCCTCGAGCGAATCCGCTGTGCGAAGCAACTCGCGCCCCAGGTCCGATGAGCGCCCAGCGAGGAGGGCGGCGTGCGCACTCAGGCCCGCAAGTTTGTCCTTCACTTCGGCGGAGCGCTCGGCGCCGGTGTCCGTAGCGATCCACAGCTTTTCGTACTCCTCTCGAAGCCGAGCGATCTCCCCGGCGTTCAGGAACCCCTTGATCGTCTCGCGGATGTCCTCGATCGCAGCCACAACCGTCCCGGTCACGCGCACCACGACGCTTGCGCCGTAGGCCATCGACTGCACGACCTTCTGCACGAAGGCGTCGATCGCGAGGGCAATGCGTGCGATGGCCGCAGGGTCGCCCAGGGCGCCGCGCAGCGACTTCGCGAAAGAGTGCAGCATCCCCATGACCGACTGGAACGTCCGCGTGCTCACGATCACGCGCCCGAGTCCGTCCGCGATCTCCCCGATCCTCAGCCCGAGGCGTGTGAAAGCGCTTGTCGGCAGCTCCGCGATCGCCTCGCTGATGCCGCTCCGCATCTGCTTGAGGGTCTGCGTGAACTTCGTGTGGCGGTCTGCGCTCTGGTCGACCTTCAGGCCGAGCTCGGTCCACTCGTTCCCGATGCCGGCGAGAGCCTTCGCGTACCCGCGGAACAGATCGATCGGATCCCGGCCGAGCTGCAGGCTGCGATCCTGCACGGCTTCGATGGCCTGGCCGATCTGTTCGGTTGTGAGGCCGAACTCGGCGCCGATGGTCGCCATGCGCAAGGAGACCTCGCGCGAGAAGAGCGTGACGTCGGCGCGGGCACTCGCGAACCGGATGAGCGACTTGTAGTTCTCGTCCGTGAGCTTGCCCGACTTCGCCAGCGATGCCGCCAGCTGCACCTCGAGCCCGACGAGCTTCTGCGACGGCGCGAGGATCGCCTCGACGCCGCTCACCATCGACCGGAACCCAGCGACAACGTTCCGGGTGAGCTGGCTCAGCTGCGATAGCGACTGGGTCCAGCTCTTGGTCGAGCTCTCAACCCGCCGGATGCGCCGGTCGAGCGCCTCGAACGCGGCCGCGGTGTCGTCGCTGCCTTGAATGCCGACGCGAAGCGGTGTGGTCATCTGCTGGTGGAGCTCCTGATAGCAGACGCTTGTACACCTTCGGGGTGAGGTGGGTTAGAGGGTTTCTGCTGGGCCTTGACGCTCTCGTCCCTCGGCGGCGAGACTCTCCTGGGTCAGGAAGCGGCCCCCGGCGCCGTGTGTAGCGGCACCGGAGGCCTTCGCAGACCCCAACCTGAATTGGAGCAGCGATGCGCGAACGTTACGCACGTGCGTTGGCAGTGGCCACACGCGAACCCATCCCACCGGAGACTCCTCCGGCGCCCCGCAACCTCCTGACGATCGCTGAGGTCGCGACGCGGCTTCGGATCTCTGCGCGCACCGCGCGCCGGATGGCGAAGTCGGGCGAGCTGCCGGCGCTACGGATCACGACGCGGGTCTGGCTGATCGACGAAGCCGAACTGACCCGCTGGCTCGACGAGCGGAAGGCACCTGTGGCCGGCGCCGACGACGAGCGGCGGTTCCGCCGGCCGGAGGCCTGGCAGTGAAGCGCCACCCGCCGAAGTGCACCGATGACTACGTGACGCAGCTCGCCACGCTTGCTAAGCGTGGCCAGTGGCGGGTCGGCCCCGACGGCGGTGTCCGCTACTACCCGCACTTCACCTGGTGGGGGCACACGTGCAACCTGGCTCGCGCCGCCTTGTGGCCGAGCGCGTGGTTCACCGCTGGATTCATCGTGTGCCTCGCCTGGGGGTCGAGATGAGATCGACCTCCCCACGCGCGCCCATCGCGAGAAGGACCCCCCAGCGGGCACATCGTGACGAACCACGGGCCTCGGCGCTGGCCCCTCGGTGCAGCACTGCTGAGCTACGGCCTAGTCTTCGTCGCCGGGTTCCTGACCTGCCTCGCGTTCCGGTGACGACCAGCGGCTTCGGCTACGTCGGCGGAGTGCCGGCCTACCTGAACCGGGGGAGGGTTCGTCACCTGCCTCGCTGGTGGGGGCTGCGGGTCGCGGCGACCTTCGACGAACCAGCGACCCCAGCCCCGTGCGAGCTGAGTCGCGAGCGCCGATGCCTGGCCGTGGTCGTGACCACGTCCAGGCCGATTCGACCACGGAAACACACGACTTACGATGACTCATGGTGTCGTGTTGCAACCAGCATTGCGAGCGTGTAAGAGCGTTGCTGGCAAACAGATTGGGCACATCGCCGGCGTGCGCCGGGCTTGTTTGAAAATGCTGGGGTCGCCGGTTCAACTCCGGCCCTGCCCACCACGTGTCTCGCGAGTGCGCACAGCACCGGGACCACGGCTCCGGGTTCGCAGCACGCTGACCAACGGCAGTGCGCGTAGGCGTTGGGCCGAGCACACCAGGGATCCGGTCCTGTTCGCATCGCTGCTCGAAGAACTGCGCACGGTGCGCGTCGGCCTCGCCGACGGTGGCTTCCTGGAGCTGCAGGAACGGCGGCTCGAGCACCTCTGGAAGGGGATCGCGCCACCGGGCCGAGCGCCAGGCAGCCGCTGAAGCTTTCCTACTCGGAACCCCCACCCAAGCGCATCGCAAGGAGCGCCAGCCCGCGGTAGACCAGATTGCGCACCGCGCCCTCCGAGCGCCCCATGTGCACTGCGATCTCGGCGTGGCTCAGCCCCACCATGCGGTGCAGGGTGATCGCCTCCTTGTAGTCGTCGGGGAGGGCGTCGAACGCGCCCTCGATGCTGGCCACTGCTTCCTTCGCCGACAACGCCCGGCTCGGCGTGCACAGCGTGCCATAACACGACAGCACCGCAGACGACCGCCCACTGTCGAGCGGCACTTCGCGGCGCGGGTCGCGCTTCTCGGCAGTCAGCAACCGATGCCGATCGATGAGCTTGTGCGCGGCCTGCGCATACAGCCAGTGCCGGAAGGCCGCCTCGCCGCGGTACTCGAAGTGCGACAGGTCGCCGAGCACTTCGCGACAGAGCGACTGCACGAGATCCGACGCCGACTCCTTGGCGCGCAGGACCGGACCCATGCGCAGGCGCAGATACCCCTCGAGGCCCGGCAGGTGCATGGCCAGCAGCTCACCCAGCGCCGCGCGATCGTGTCTGGCAGCACGCTCGAGCAACACCCGGCTCGGTTGGTCTTCGGCCACGGGCGCCGAGTCTAGCCATCGACTGCGGCGTATGCTTCCCACGCCATGACTGGCCCGGTCCGCCCGCTCGAAGACCTCGTCGCCGACGCGCTGGCCGCGCACGACGAGGGCGGTGAGACGGCGCTTTCCGCCTACCTGGATGGGCTCGGGCCGCGCGCGAGCGAGGTGCGCAGCGTCGTCGACCGCTTCTTCGCGGTCGGCCTGCTGACCCGCCCTGGGCCCGCGCCCGCGTTTCCGGAGCGACTCGGCGACTTCCGTCTCCTCCAGCAGCTCGGCGCCGGCGGCATGGGCGTCGTGTTCCGGGCGGAGCAGACGTCGCTGCGCCGCGAGGTCGCCCTCAAGGTCGTCCGTCCGGAGCTGTTGTTGTTCGAGGGCGCGCGCGAGCGCTTCCGCCGCGAGGTCGACGCCATCGCCCAGCTCCGTCACCCGGGGATCGTGCCGATCCTCGCGGTGGGCGAAGACCGCGGCATCCCCTACTTCGCGATGGATCTCGTCGCCGGTCGCTCGGGCGAAGACCTGACAGCCGCGCTGCGCGGGCGTGCCCCGGCGAGCCTCAGCGGCCACGACCTGTGGACCCAACTCCTGCCCGCGACCGCCGGGGACACCATGCCGTCGGTCTTCAGCGGTGCGTGGTGGCAGGTGTGCGCCCGCCTCTGCGCACAGGTGGCGCATGCGATGCGGCACGCACACCTCCGCGGCATCCTGCACCGCGACCTCAAGCCGTCGAACGTGATGCTGACGCCGCACGGGCACGCACTCGTCCTCGACTTCGGACTGGCGCGCGTGGCCGCCGACGAGCGGATCACGCGCACCGGGAGTGAGCTCGGTTCGCCGGCCTACATGTCTCCCGAGCAGGTGCGCGGTGAGCCGCTCGACGATCGCACCGACGTGTATTCGCTGGGCGCGACCCTCTACCAGCTGCTCTGCCTGACGCCGCCGTTCCGGGGCAGCGACGGCCACGCCCTCCGGGCCCGCATCCTCGCCGGCGCACCGCCCTCGCCACGCGCCGACAACAGTGCGGTGCCGCGCGATCTGGCGACCGTGTGCCTGAAGGCCCTCGATCCCGACCGGGCGCGACGCTACGCGTCGATGGTGGAGTTCGCACTCGATCTCGAAGCGGCGGCCGAACATCGCCCGGTCCTGGCGCGGCCCCTGGGCTTGCCGCGGCGCGTCGTGCGCTGGGCTGGCCGGCACCGCACCACCGCGGTCGCGACGGGTCTGGCGGTGGTCTTCCTCGCCCTCACCCCGCTCCTGCTCTGGGTGCAACAGCGCGCCGCCAACCGGCGCCTCGACGCCGAGTTCCAGCGCGCGCAGCGCAGCCTCGCGGTCAGCAAGGATGCGATCCAGGCGATGCTCGTGCGAGTAGGCAAGGTCCAACTCGGGTCGGTGCCCGGCGCGGAGACCCTGCGCACGGAGTTGCTGCAGGAGGCGGTGAACCTGTACGAGCGCCTGCGCGCGGACGAGTCGACCGATCCGAGCCTGCGCGGCGATCGGATGCGGACCCTCGAGCAACTCGGCAAGATGTTCGTCGAGCTGGGGCGCTACGACGATGCCGAGAAGGCGCTGACCGATGCACTCCTGGTAGCGGACAGCGCCGCAACGTCAGGCGGTGAGGACATGCCCGCACGCACGCGACTGCTCCAGGCGATCGCCGCGGTGCAGATGGCGCGCGGTCAGTTCCAGACTGCCGCCGAGACCCTTCGCCAGAAGCAGCGCGAACTCGACGAGCTGCAGGCGCGCGCCCCCACCGATCGTGCGCTCCGCTTCGGGCGGGCGACGACCCTGAGCGCGCTCGCGGAATGCGAACAGCAGGCCCGCGGCGACGACCCTGGCCTCGCCGCCGAACGCGAGCGCCTTCTCCGAGCGGCGTCGACGATCCTCGCCGACCTCGTCGCGGAGCAACCCGACGATGCCAACGTGATCCGCACCTGGGCCGCCAGCCTCCAGCGCCTGTCCTACGCGCTGCAGGACCAGCGACGCTTCGCGGAGGCGCTCGCGCTCCTCGACCGCGAGATCGCCATCGTCGAGCCGCTGCCGGACGACAAGGACGCGCGCCCGCGGCGCGATGAACTCCTGATGCTCGCGTGGAGCGCGAAGGGCACGGCTCACTTCGAGGCCGGTGACTACGCGGCGGCGGTGACCACGCACCAGCGTTCCGTCGACTATGCCGAAGCGCTCGCCCGCGACTTCCCCACGGCGGCCGGCTACACATGCCGGCTCGGCGCCATGATCTCGAACGGCGCCGCAGCGCTGCTGAAGCTCGACCGCCCGGCCGAGGCCGAGCCGCAACTGCGTCGGGCCATCGAACAGCACCGCGCCGCCCTCGCCATGAGCCCGGACCTCGCGGAGGCGAAGCGTTTCCTGCGCGCATGCCATCACATGCTCGCCGACTGCCTCGCGGCGCTGGCCCGCGGCGACGAGGCCGTCGCCATCGGCGCACAGCTTGCGGAGAGCCGCGGTGAGGCACGCGACGCGATCGACGCAGCCGCGATCCTCGCGCAGTTGCTGACCCGCGACCCACGGCTGGTGCTCACCGATCGCGATGCCGTGCGTCAGCGGACGCTCGACCTCCTGCTCGAAGCCGAGCGGCGTGGCTGGCCCGCGGGCCTGAAGCTGAACGCGAAACGGTACCGCGCGCTGGAAGGACTGGCCGGCTTCGCCGAGCTCCGCGCGCGGCGAGAGTGACGGCCGGCCGCGCCAGGCCGGGCTACGGCTTCCCCACCGATGGGCGCCGGGGGGTGCGGGCACGCACGGCGTGCAGGCCGAGGAGCACCAGCCAGGCGACGAAGCCGAAGGCATGGGCCGTGCCGAAGATGGCGCGCGCGGCGTCCGAGTCCGAGGCTTGCGCGAGGTAGGCCAGGACGACGAGCGGGAAGAGCGAGGCCGCGAGGATCACGCCGGTGGGACGCCGCGTGGCGCCCCGCCCGCGCCAGTGCGGGAGCACGTGCACCGGCCAGAGCATGCCGCAGACGAACAGGAGCCAGGGTGCCAACAGGACGTGCGCGTAGAGGGCGAAGGTTTCGCCGTCGTGTGCGAGCGCATCGCCGGCCGGCGGGCCCATGAGGTGGCGGAAGACGAGGAGCGGCAGTCCCGTCGCCGCGGCGGCGGCAACCGCAATCCAGGTCAGCCGTCGGTAGCCAGCTCTCATCGACCCGGCTCGGTGTCGACTTCGGCGAGGATCGATCGCACCGCGACGGCCGCGCGGGGATCCACGGGATGGTCGGACGACATCGCTTCGGCGTGCACTTCGCCGTCGGCCGCCCGCGTGACCAGCGTGCTCACCGCGACCTCCCCCACCATCGCCGTGTGCAGATAGGCGGTCTGCAGCACGCGGCCAGCGCGAACGACCTCGAGCGCCACGACCCAGGCGGCGCCCGCCGCCGTCGCGGTGAGCCGGGTGCGCGGCCGGATCTCGGCGCCGAGGCTGCGCTCGCGCAGGCGCGCGGTCGCCAGCGCGACGGCGGGGCCCGCGGCGGCACGTACGGCTGCCGGGATCGCCGCCGCCCAGGTCTCCAGCACGCCAGTCGCGCGCAGGTGATCACCGAACGCGAGACCGCGCACGGCCGAGCGCGCCGTCGCACCCGACGTGAGCGTTGCACCACTCACACCATCGATGCCACGCCCCGCGAGGTCTTCCTGCGTGCGGCCCTGGTAGCGCGCGTAGTAGCTCGACTTGGGCAGGAATCGGCGGGGTTCGGCGAAGGCGACGACATCGACGCTGCCAAGGCGCAGCTCGAGATCGAACCCGATCAGGAGGGTCTCGCGCAGGGTGCGGACCAGATGGGTATCGAAGAGTGCGATCCGCACGACCGCCCCATCGACGCGCGCAACGTACACGAACCACGTGCGCGGTAGCGACGCGTCGCCGAGCTCCGCGCACAGGCGTGCGTGTGCGGCCTCGTCCACGACGACGACGTGCCGCTCGATCACGCCGCCCGGTGCGAGCGCGCGCAGGGCCGCGCGGTGTGTCTCCGGCAGCTCGACCTGCGCCGCGACGGCGCCGCCGACGGCGAGCGCAACGATCCATGCTGCGATGCGCATGGATCTAGAACACGTACCCCAGGGAGAGGTTGAAGCGATCCGGGTCGGCCTGCCAGTCCTCGTAGTCGGCCTTGAACACGATCCCGGGCCGCGGCTGCCAATCGAGACCGACGGTGACGATCCGGTCGCGCTGGGCGCGATCGCGCGCAATGCCCTGCGGCAGGTCGGCCTGCGTGTCGAGCCACTCCCAGCGCACGAACGGCGCGAGCTGGTGGCGGGTGTCGCAACCCGACGCTGCGAGCACATCGCACGCCGCCTCGACGTAGATCCCGTCCATCCGCCGTGCCAGGCGCTGGCCGGTCGCACGGTCGAACTCCCCCGCGTCGTGCACGTAGGCCGTAACCAGAACGCCGCGCAGGGTGCACGGCCCGATCTGCCACGCGACGTGCACGTCGGCGACGGTCGTGTGCAGGGCCGGGATACGCACCCCCGAGCGCACTTGGTCCTGACCGGTCCGTCCGCTGAACGCCGACGCGCCGACGGTCAGCGCGTCACACCCGATCCAGTCGAGACGCACCGCCAGGCCAAGATCATCGGCCGCGGCGCGGTTGCCCTTCTGCCGGCCGTTGCGCAAGCCGGCGGCACCGAAGTCCTCGCCGTCCAAGCTCGTCAGCAGGTAGCTGCGCCAGACGAATCCCGCAGCTTCGCCACCCGCGCCCACGCCCAACTCCCGCCAGGTCGACGGGATGATCCGCGTCTCCGTCTGCGAGCGGCGGGTCGCGAAGAACAGGGTCGGCTCGTGCTGCTCGTTGACGAGGCCGAGCGGCACCAGCACGAGCCCGAAGCGCAGCGACAGTGCGGCGCTCGCCTCGTACTCCAGGTACGCCTGCTCCACCGAGACCGACCCGCCGCTCGTGGTCGTGCCGGAACTCGCCTCCGTGGTGCCGTGCTCGAACTCGATCTCGGTGTTGACGAGCCAGCGCTCGTCGAAGCGATGGCCCAGGAAGACGACCGCGCGCTGGGCGTCGGCCTGGTCCACTGCGCCGGCGACCGCGGCGAAGCCGAGTTCCCCGTAGCCGCCGAAGGCCACACCGCCCGGCACGGCGTAGACCTTGCTCCCGGCGGGCCCGAGACCGGGTCGCACGCGCAGTTCCTCCGGGGCAGCACCCGCGAGCTGCGCCTGCTCGCGCTCGGCCTGCAGCGCTCGGAGTTGCGCTTCGACGCTGGCGAGCCGGGCCTGGAGGTCGGGGTCCTGGGCGGGGAGGGCGGCGGTCAGGGTCAGGGCGAGCACGCCCGACAGGGTTCTTGGCATGCCCGTTCCTTATTGCGACTGAATCGCAGGAACAAGCGCGCCGTTCAGAAAGTCACGGTCGCCTGCGCGTACGCGAACGCGGTGTCCTCGCTGGGGCCGGAGTCCTCGAGCATCCCACCCGCGCCGAACCAGCTCAGCCCGAGCAGCACGCCCAGGTTGCGGTTGGCCTGCCAGGTCGCAGTCAGGTCGACCTCGTACCCGACGAAGCTCGTGCGCGCGGTGCCGCCGGCGCGCAGGACGTTGCCGCCCGCGTCGTAGAGGGCATCGCTGCGATCGGCGAGCCAGAACGCGTGGCCGTCCACGCCGGCCTTGATGGTGTCCGTCAGCGAGATCGAGAGCCCCGCGCTCGCGTCGACGACGTTCTGCCGCCCGACCGCGTCGATGTAGCCGAGGAACGCGTGCCCCAGCGGGAAGAGCTGGTTGAAGGTCTGCACGCGCCCGCCGGCGCGCTGGTCGCCGCTCGCGTAGTCGAGCCCCACCCACGCGCGCGGCTTCAGGTCGCCGGCGAACACGCGGCCCACCTGCAGGGCCACCATCCACGCCTCGATGTCGCGGCCGCCGACATCGCCGAGCTGCACCGCGGCCTCGGCGTCGTAGTCGAACTGCCCGGCCTGCGGCGGCACGAACGCGCGCGCGCCGACGGTGTAGCGCTCCTCGTCGCCCGCCGTGCCGTTGAACGCCGCCGCGTCGCGGTGCAACCACAGGCCGTACAGGTCGAAGCCCGTGCCGCCGTCGACGGGCTTGCGCGTCGCGTACACGCCCGCGAAGTCGACGGCGCGGTTGACGTCGTTGAACGAGTACTTCTGCACCGGCACGAACTGCGTGAGGAAGGCGGTCGCCTGGAACTTCGGGCTCTCGGCGATGGCCGTCACGCCGTCCCACGCGCGCATCGCGTTCGCCCAGGGCAGCGGGCTCACCAGGCGCTGCTTGCCGAACAACAGCGATTGGCGTCCGCCGCGCAGCGTGAGGGTCGAGTCATCGACCAGCGGCGCGCGCATGTCGACGAACGCCTGCAGGAGATCCGCGCTGTCGACGTCGAGGCTGCGCCTTCCACCGACCAGGTCGCGCTCCGTGACCCAAGCGGTGATTCCTTCAACGAAGGCGCGCGCGTGGGCGCCGATGTGCAGATCGGCGTGCAGACGTCCGCGCGTGAGCAGGAACACGTCGTCGTGATCCGCCGTGGCCGGCGCGCCGAACCGGAACCCGTCCCACGCCTCCACGCGCAACCGCCCCTCGCCGCCGAGGGACAGCCAGATCGCGCCGTCCTCGCGCAACGCCACGTACTTCGCCGCCTCGAGCCCCGACACGTCGGTCGCACCGCGCAAGACCGACCAGTCCTCGTTCTGGCGCAGCGGCTGGAAGGCTGGCCGCGGCGGGCCGGCCTGCGCTGCGAGCGAACAGACGAGGAGCAGGGGAGCGACGCCCGCAAGCTGCGGGCGCCGACGAAGCGGAGTTCCGGTCATGAGGTGACGAGGCTCGGGGACATGCCCATGCGAGCAATCCTCGCCGGGTCGCCGGGCTTTCGTTTCCTATGCGTCGCCGGCGCGCGCCGCGGCGAGGATCACGCGGTAGTCCGCCTCCCGCATCGGCCGCGGGTTGCTCCCGTTCGATCCGTTCGCCACCGCCATGGTGGCCAGCTCCGCGTCTGCGCTCGCGGGCACGCCGAGACTCGCGAAGCCCGGGATCGCCACCGCGCGCAGCAGCGCGCGCAGGCGCGCGAGGAAGCGAGCGGGCGCAGCCACGGCATCCTCACCGTCGCCTGGAAAGAGACGCATCGCCAGCTCCGCCAGCCGCGGTGCGACGCTCGCGCCGTGCGCCTCGAACACGGGGAGCAACAGCACGGCGTTGGCCAACCCGTGCGGCACGTCGAACGCCCCGCCGAGCGACTCCGACAGGCAGTGCACCGCGCCCACGTCGGCGCTACCGAACGCGAGCCCCGCCAGCGTCGATGCCCGCATCACCGCCGCGCGCGCCGCAGCCTGGCCCTCGCACGCGGCGAGCAGGTGTCGGAAGAGCAGGGCCAGCGCCTCCTCCGCCAGCGCATCGGACACCGGGTTGCCGCACGCCACCGTCGTCGCTTCCAGCGCGTGCGTGAACGCGTCCATCGCCGTCGCGGCGAGCGTCGCGCGCGGCAGCGTCGCGAGCAGGTCGGCGTCGACCAGGGCGACGTTGGGGAACATCCCGTCGCCCTTCAAGCTGACCTTGCGCCTGGCGTCGGGGTCGGTCAGCACCGCGACCCACGTCACCTCCGAACCGGTGCCGCACGTCGTCGGGATCGCCACGAATGGCAGCGGCCGCGCCGCGAACCGGTTGCGCCCCACGAACTGCCTGGGGTCCCCCGGGTTCGTCGCGAGCATCGCCGCCGCCTTGCCGCAGTCGAGCGCACTGCCACCACCCACGGCGACCACCCCGTCGACCTTCTCGCTGCGGATCCGCGCTGCCGCGGTCGA
Source organism: uncultured candidatus Brocadiaceae bacterium (assembly GCA_964418595.1). Taxonomy (GTDB): domain Bacteria; phylum Planctomycetota; class UBA1135; order UBA1135; family UBA2386; genus CAYQMF01. The sequence goes on along the minus strand of CAYQMF010000027.1, from coordinate 29,336 downwards.
TGCCGTGGCCAACCGCGGATTCGGCTCCACCGTATCGAACTCCACCGCCTGGATCCTCTTCGCCGCGAGATGTGCCCGCATGGCCCCCGGATGCGGCGTGCCGCGCAGACCCGGGTCGCTCACCAGCAGCACGCGCCGGCAGCCGAGCGCCGCGACCTCTTCGCCGAGGCGAGCACTGGCCCCTGGGTGCAGATGCAGACGGGTCGGAGCGCGGAACGGCACGCCGGGACTGTGCAGCGCCGTCGGCATGCGGTCCAGCGGCGCGCCGCAATCCCGCCACCGCGGCCAGATTCCGCGGGCCCATCGACGGGAGTCCCCGTATTCACGCCGTCCCGTTTTCCCGTTTCTCTCAGGAGACCCATGACCCAACGCATCATCCCCGTCGCCCTGCTCGCGGCGGCTCTGGGCGTCCCCCTGGTCGCGCAACAAGGCGCCACCAAGACCGCCCCTGCCGCCGCCGCACAGGACGCACCCGAGAAGAAGCCCGTCGTCCTCGCAGTCGGCTCGACCGTCGCGGCCGACGTCGCGCTCACCGACCTCGACGGCAAGCAGTTCAAGTTCGGCGACGTCCGCGGCAAGACCGTGGTGATCCACTTCTGGTCGATCACCTGCCCGTGGGAGAAGAACGCCGAGCCCAAGCTCCAGCAGATCGCCACCGACTACAAGGACAAGGACGTCGTGGTGCTGGCGATCAACGCCAACGCCGGCGAGATCGGTGCGCAGCCCGACGCTGCGGCCTTCGCCAGCGAGGACGCGAAGAAGAAGCCGTACGCGAGCCTGCGCAAGCACATCGAGAAGACCGAGTTCAACCACAAGGTCCTCGTCGATCACAGCGGCGACGTCGCCCGCCTGTTCGCCGCCAAGACCACGCCGCACTGCTTCGTCCTGAACGGTGAGGGCAAGGTCGCCTACAGCGGCGCACTCGACGACGACGGCAAGAACGAACTCGGCGACAAGGCCCAGCACTACGTGCGCCTGGCAGTCGACGCGGTCAAGGCCGGCAAGGACGTCGCCACGAGCAGCACCCGTCCCTATGGTTGAATGGTCAAGCTGAACGCGCCCGGTTCGGGCGCTGGCAAGGGCCGCAACAAGGGCGACGGGAACAAGTGATGCAAGCGCGGATCGGGGCCATCTGGCTCGCGGGCTTGCTCGGCGCGTGTGGGGCGGAGCCCGGCGCGCCACCCGCGGGGCCCAGGCCCCGGTTCGTGGACCTGCAGCAGCTCGCGGCCGAGGTGAAGCAGAACCTCGGCCGCGGCGCGCTGGTCAACCTCTGGGCGACGTGGTGAGTACCGTGCGTCGCCGAAATGCCCCACCTCGTGCAGGTCGCGGGCGAAACCGAAGCTGAGGGCGGCCGCGTGATCGGGATCTCGCAGGATCTGTTCCTGCCCGAGACCACGCGCGAGAACGTGCTACCGAAGGTCGAGAGGATTGCGCGGGCGCGCAAGGTCCGCTACCCGATCCTGATCCTCGAAGACAAGAACCTCGACGGTCTCAGCGACCTCTACGACCTGCCGGGACCGATCCCGTGCACGATCGCGCTCGACGCGAACGGCAAGGAGGTCGACCGTCAGGAAGGCGATGCGAGCGTCGAGCGCTTCCGGGAGATGATGCAGCGCGCCCTCGGCAAGCTGCCGCCGGCGAAGCGCTGAAGCGAACGCCGCGGCCTGCTGGTGCGGCTGCTCAGGGCCGGATCACCTTCACGCCGTCGGTCGCCGAAACCCCCTGGACGGCGAGGCCGTCGAGGAACAGCGCCTGCAGCCAGATCGGCGTGTTGGGCTGCAGCGTGGCGATCGCCGACGCGTCGAGGTCGATCGGCGTCCCGCTGCCGCCGAGCGGCAACACCAGGTCGGGGCTCGGCACCAGGCGCCCGCCGAAGGCCGGCAGGTCCACAGCCGTCGCCCCGATCACCAGAGCGCCCGGACTGAAGGGCAGGAACGACGTGAGCATGATCCGGATCGTCGCCGGCGCGTCGATCCGGCCGCTGCCGGTGAAGCGCGGCTTGCCGAGCGTGCCGTTGATCCCGCCGGTGAGCTGGCACCAGTCGAGCACGCGCGTGGGGTAGAACGCCGCCACGGTGGCCTTGGTCGCCGTGATGCTGCGCGCGTTGTCCTCGCTGTCGGCGACCCCCATCACGTAGCCCTGGTAGGTCACCAGCGGGCTCGACCACACGAGCGCGCGCGTCCCGGGCGAGTACGCCATGGTGGTGCGATACCTGCTGTCCGGCGTGCGGTAGCCGTACGAGAACGGATAGATCGCGGTACCGGCGTTGGCACGGTCGTGGTGGCAGCCGATGTTGTGCCCCATCTCGTGCGCGAACGTGTTGCCCGAGAAGCAGGTGCGCACCGTGACCCCGAACGCACTGGTGCGGAAGCCCGTCGTCAACGACCCCATCAGGTAGGCCACGCCGCAGTACTGCGCGGTGGCGGGGTTCGTGATCAGGTGCATCAGGTCGGCGCCGTAGGTGGTGCGCGCCGCGTGCACCTCGTCCATGATCCCGTCCGTGGTGCTGCGGAAGCGCGCGAGGTCGCTCGACGAACCGTCTTCGACGTAGTTGGTCTCGGCCATGTAGACGAGGCGGAAGCGCGCCGCGACGTTGCTCGCCTGCGTCGTCGTGTTCGCCATCGCCGTCGCGTTGACGATCGCCGCCTCGATGTTGGCGGTGCCCCCTGCGTTGCTCCGGGCCAACGGTGTGTAGAAGACGGCCACATCCAAGGGCGTGGCTGTCGCGTCCTGTGGCGCCACGACCGCCTCACCACCCAGCTCGCCGTCGACCATCTCGCTCAGCTCGGGCCGCGCCGGGTCGAAGGGATCGGCGCGCACCTCGTGCAGCAGGTGGATGCCTTCCGGCCCGTAGGGAACGATCGAGAACGCCCGATCGAGGAACCGCACATGCCCGGCGGTGGTACCGTCCGGCGCGATGGCGAGGGTGACCTTCCCATCCGTGCCGCGCACGCGACCGTGGAAAACCGCGTGCCCCCACGTCTCGGGCTCGAGGGTCAAGTCGAGTGTCACCACTTCGTCGCCAGCGTCGAAGGTGCGCACCGGGCCTTCGCCCCGCACGAAGGCACCCCAGAGGGCCCGGCCGTCGACCTTCACGAAGCGGGAAGCGAGAACCTGGCCGTGCTGGGCGACCTCCGCCGCGTTGAACGCCACGGCATCGGCCGGCGGATCCACCACGGTCGTCAGCAGGGGGCGCTGCGCCGCAACGCCGGCGAGGAACAGGAAAGGGGGCAGGGAGAGGACCAGGGAACGCATGGCAGACATCAGGGGACGAGAAGGGTAGGGAGCGGGCGATCCCACCATACGCCGATCCCGCGCCCGGTGCTGTCCCCGACCGCATCGCCCCGTAGCCTGTCCGCGGTGACCGCGCCCTACGACCTCGCTCGCATCCGCGCACGCTTCCCTGGCCTTGCCCGCGGCCACGGCGAGGCTAGCGCCGTGTTCTTCGATGGCGCGGCCGGCAGCCAGGTGCCGCAAGTCGTGGCCGACGCCGTGACGCGATACCTGCTGCACGACAACGCCAACACCGGCGGCAGCTTCGCCACCTCCCGCGCCACCGATGCCGCCCTGGTCGAGGCCCAACGTGCCGCGACGGATTGGTTCGGGGCCGACGATCAACGCTCCGTCGTGCCGGGGCCGAACATGACGTCGCTCACGTTCATGCTGGCGCGCGCGCTCGCGCGCACGTGGCAACCGGGCGACGAGATCGTGCTCACGCGCCTCGACCACGACGCGAACGTCACGCCGTGGGTGCGCGCCGCCGCGGCCGCCGGCGCGACCGTGCGCTTCGTGCCGTTCGCGGCACCCGACTGCACCCTCGACCTCGATGCCGTGCGCGCGGCCATCTCGCCGCGCACCCGCCTGTTCGCATTCACTGCCGCATCGAACCTGGTCGGCACGCTGACCCCCGTGGCCGAGTTGACCGCGATGGCCCGCGCCGTCGGCGCCCAGACCTTCGTCGACGCGGTCCACATCGCTCCGCACCGCCGCCTCGACGTCGGCGCATGGGGATGCGACTACGCGGCGTGCTCGCCCTACAAGTTCTTCGCCCCGCACGCCGGCCTCCTCTTCGGTCGCCCCGAACTCCTGCGCGCACTGGAAGCCGAGAAGGTCCGCCCGGCGAAGGACATCCTCCCCAACCGCTTCATGAGCGGGACCGCGAGCCACGAGGCCATCGTCGGCACGACGGCCGCCATCGACTACGTCGCCGATCTCGGGCGCGAGGTGACCGGCGCGCGGCTCGCGCGTCGCGAAGCGCTGGACGCAGCGTTTCGCGCGATCGCGCAACACGAGAACGCCCTGTGCGCGCGCCTGCTGACCGGTCTGCGCCGCCTCGACGGCATCCGCGTCGTCGGCATCGCCGACCCGGATCGCGTCGCGGAGCGCGCGCCGACCGTCGCCTTCACGCACACGCGCATTCCCGCGCGCGCCCTCGCCGCGGCCCTCGCCGAGCAGGGCTTCTACACCTGGGGTGGCAACGCCTACGCGCTCGAGGTCACCACCGCGCTCGGCCTCGAGCCCGACGGGGTCCTGCGCGCCGGCGTCCTGCACTACAACACGGCCGACGAGGTCGACCGCTTCCTCGCTGTGCTCGCAGAGATCTCCTCGTGAGCACGACCGCGGCCCCCGCGATGTCCCCGGCCGCCTGGCGTCGCCTGCCGGCGCACGTCGCCGTCGAGCGCCTGCTGGATGCGCACGGCGACCGCCTGCACGCGATTGCTGCGCGCCTGTGCCGCAGCCGCGACGACGCCGACGACCTCGTCCAGGAGACGTTCCTGCAGGCGTTCGCCAAGTGGACCCAGTTCGACGGCAAGGCGGATCCGATGAGCTGGCTGTACACGATCGCGGCGCGCGCCTGCCAGCGCATGCATCGCCGGCGCGCCGGCGAGCCGGCACACAAGCTCGCGCTGGACGCCGACGCTCCGTTCGCGGACGCGCTGGTGGCCACTCCGACCGGGACCGATCCCGCCGCGCGGGTCGAGCAGCGCGCGCGCCTCGAAGCCGCGATCGTCGCCCTTCCCATCACGTACCGCATGCCGATCGTGTTGAAGGACATCGTCGGCCTCGACATCGACGCGATCGCCGGCATCCTCGGCGTGACGCCGACCACGGTCCGCACCCGCACCCATCGCGCGCGCATGCGCCTGCGCAGCGCGCTCGCGAAGGTCCTGCCCCAGCGCGCGCTGCCCAAGGCCGCCTACTCGCGCCAGGTGTGCCTCGATCTCCTCCGCGCCAAGCAGCGCGCCCTCGACCTCGGCGTGCCGATGCCGGGCGGCGACGACCTCGTGTGCGAACGCTGCCGCGCGGTCTTCCAGACCATGGATCTGGCACACGACGTGTGCGCGGAGCTGGCGAAGGGCCGCCTCCCTGTGGCCCTTCGCCAGCGGATCCTCGCGCACCCGCGGTGACGAGTCGGGGCCGGTTTTTCGGGAACGCATTCGCAACCGGTGTCTCTGCAGGGGTGTTCCTGTCCCGAACCCACTACGAACCATGAACACCCTGCGCCTGTCGTTCCTCTCCCTCGCCCTCTTCGCCACCGCCTGCTCGAGCCCGCCGGTCGCCGAGACCCACGCCCCCGGGGCCGATGTGCTCGAGCCCTACCAGTGCGGCGACGTGCAGCGCATCCACACCTTCCAAGGCATCTTCCTCGCGAGCCAGCCGACCCCGGTCGACTTCGAGCACGCCAAGAAGGGTGGCATCAAGACCGTCGTGAACCTCCGGCACCACGCCGAGAACAAGGACTTCGACGAAGCCGCGATCGTCGCCGCACAGGGACTCACCTACGTCAACCTGCCCTGGAACGGTCCCGACGAGCTGACCGAAGCGGTCTTCGATCGCGGCCGTGAGCTGCTGAGCAAGGCGGAGCGACCGCTGATGATGCACTGCAGCTCCGGCAACCGGATCGGTCCGATCTGGATCGCCTGGCGCGTGCTCGACGGCGGCCAGACCTGGGAGCAGGCGCACAAGGAAGCCGTACAGATCGGCATGAAGACGCCGGCCTACGCCGACCTGGCCAAGGCCTACGTGGCAAAGCAACGGCCCGGGAGCTGAGCAAGCGACCTCCCCCTCGCGCGGGGCGGCTCTCGCCCGTAGACCTGCCCCCATGCCGACCCTCGCACCCCGTCCCGTCCTCGCGGCCGCGCTGCTCCTGCTGGCGGCTGCGCCCCGCGCCCAGACCCAGGAGCCCGTCAACGACAGGGCCGTCGCGATCCTGCGCAAGGAGGGCCTCGAGCAGGGCCAGGTGATGGAACACCTGAGCTGGATGTGCGACGTGTACGGTCCGCGCCTCACTGGTTCCCTCAACCTCGCGCGCGCGCAAGACTGGGCGGTCGCGACGTTCGCGGGCTTCGGACTGTCGAACGCGCACAAGGAACCCTGGGGTCCGTTCGGCCGGGCGTGGCAGCTCGAGCACGTGTCGATGCACGTCGTGGGCGACAACCCCTGGCCCGTGCTCGCCTACGCCAAGGCCTGGTCGCCGAGCCTCCCCGGTGTCGTCGAGGCGGAGGTCGTCCACGTCGCGGGGCTCGGCGCCGACGAGTTGACCGCCCTGGATCTCACCGGCAAGGTCGTGCTGCTCGAACCGATGCGCACCGTCGGCGAGCCGTTCGACGCCACCGCGCATCGCCTCGACGCGACGGAGCTGCTCGACCTCGCCGACGCCGCTGCGGTCCCCGCGTCGCTGCCCGGCCAGCCGCGCCCGGCCACCGACTTCCGCCGCGAGGTGCAGCGCCGCGGGCAGATCCTCGAGATCGTCGCCGGCAAGAAGCCGCTCGCGATCGTCGACCGCGGCAGCAAGGGCGACTACGGCACGATCTTCGTCGGCGGTGCATCGGCGATGAGCACGGGCGGCGAACGCACGCGCACCGCGTTGGCGAGCACGCCGCCGGTCATCCCGCAGTTCACCATCGCGGTCGAGCACTACAACCGCATCTGCCGACTGCTCGCCAAGAAGGTGCCCGTCCGCGTCGCCCTCGAACTGCGCACGACCTTCTCCACCGAAGACCGCATGGAGCACAACGTGCTCGCCGAGCTGGCCGGCACCGATCCCGTGCTCGGTCAGGAGGTCGTGATGCTCGGCGCCCACTTCGACTCCTGGCACACCGGCACCGGCGCCACCGACAACGGTTGCGGCTCGGCGGTGGTGATGGAGGCGATGCGCCTGCTCACGGTGCTCAGCCGGGAACTCGGCCAAGGCCCGCGCCGCACCATCCGCGCCGCGCTCTGGAGCGGCGAGGAGCAAGGGCTGCTCGGTTCGCGGGCCTACGTGGGCCAGCACTTCGCCGTCGCCGAGCGTGGTCAGCCGGTTCGCGAGGTGAAGTCCGCGCACGACCGGCTCGCGGGCTACTTCAACCTCGACAATGGCACCGGCCGGATTCGCGGCGTGTATCTGCAGGAGAACGAGGCCGTCGCGCCGATCTTCCGCGCCTGGCTCCGGCCGTTCCACGACCTCGACGCCCGCACGATCACGCTGGGCACCACCGGTGGCACCGACCACCTGAGCTTCGATGCGGTCGGCCTGCCCGGCTTCCAGTTCATCCAGGACCCCGTGTCGTACAGCCCGCGCACGCACCACTCCAACATGGACAACTGGGATCACGCCATCGGCGACGACCTGCGGCAGGCGGCGACCATCATGGCGATGTTCGCGTGGCACACCGCGCAGCGCGACGAGAAGCTGCCCCGCAAGCCGATGCCGGAAGGTCGCGGTCGCTGAGCCCTCACGCCTCCGGCGGTGCGAAGTGCACGACCTTCGCGCCGGCGGGGACCTTCTCGTCCGGCTCGAGCGGCTCGACCTTGCCGTCGATCACCGCGAACAGCGGCAGGGTCTTGGGGCTGCGCTCGCGCAGCGCTTCGATCCCGAACGTCTCGGTGACCTGGGTCACCTTGAAAGCGTAGCCCTGCCAGAACTGGCGCGTCATCTCCCGGTACGTCCCGCGCTCGCCCCACGGCGTCTCGCCTTTCGCGCTCGAATCGGAGTGCTTGCGGTCGGCACCCGCGCTCGCCGGCGTGATCTGCACCACGCGGCTCCGCGGCAGGAACGCGTGGAAGCGCATGCTGACGAGCGCGTTGTAGTAGTCGTCGTCGCTCGCCGCGACCACCAGCGCCAGCCGCTCGAGTGGCATCTCGAACGCCATCTCCTCGCTGAGGACGTCGCCGTGGTGCACTTCGACTCCCTCGCGGCGGGCCCGGCTGACCTTGTGGAAGCGCGCGTCGGCGAGCACGACCTCGGCCCCGGCGCGGGCCAGCGTCCGGGCCAGCTCGATCGACATCGTCGACGCCCCGACCAGGAGCACCGCACCGCGGTCGCCGGCCGACAGACCGAGCCGTCGCGCCATCGGCCGCAACGTCAGGCTGTGCAGCACGACCGTGCAGAGGATCACGCCGAAGATGATCGGCACCAGCAACTCGGCGTCGGGGTATCCGGCCTCCTTGAGGCGCGGCGCAAACGCTCCGGCCACCGCTGCGGCCACGACTCCGCGCGGCCCGATCCAGCCGACCAGCAGCCGCTCCGACCAGGGGATCGACGAACCTGCGGTCGCCGCGAAGACGACGATCGGCCGCACCACGAACAGCACCGCCGCCACGACGAGCAGCGGCGGCCCGAGCAGGCTCGCGAGCGACGAGGTCTCGAGGCGGGCCGACAGCACCAGGAAGAGCAGGCCGATCAACAGCGTGCTGATCTGCTCCTTGAAGTGCCGGATCTCCTCGACGTGGGGGTTCTTCACGTTCGCGAGCACGAGCCCCATCGCCGTGACGGCGAGCAGCCCGTTCTCCTCACCGAGGAACTCCGAGCCGGTGAAGACCAGCAGGACCGACGCGAGCATCACCGGGCTCTTGAGGTGCGGCTGGATCAACTCATGGTCGAGGAGCTTGTCGAGGAGGAATCCGGCCGCGACCCCGAGCAGCGTCGCGGCGATGCCGCTGCCCACCAGGGTGAGCAGCATCGTCATCAGCCCTTGCTCGCCCTCGACACCGGACCCGATCGCCACCTTGAAGATCACGTAGGCCAGCAGTGCGCCCAACGGATCGTTGACGATGCCCTCCCACTTGAGCAACGACGCCGGGCGCAGCGGGATGCGCGCCATGCGCAGCATCGGGATGATGACCGTCGGCCCGGTGACCACGAGGATCCCACCGATCACCCCCGCGGTCGCCCACGTCAGCCCACCCAGGTACACGCCCGCCAGGGTGGTGAGCGCGGAGCCGAGCACGAGGCCGGACAGCAGGAGGCGGATGAGGGGCCGACCCGCCACGCGCATCTCCGTGACGTGCAAGGTGAGCCCGCCCTCGAAGAGCACGAGCGCCACCGCCACGTCGACGATGGTGCCCATCCACTCACCCATCATCTGGTGCGGGTCGAACAGACCGGTCACCGGCCCGATCAGGAGCCCCATCCCGAGCAGGAGGAGGATGCCTGGCACCCGCAGCGATGCCCCGAGCCACTGGGACCCTACGGCAGCCGCGAGGAGCAGGGTCAGTTGCAGGAGCTGGTCGTGCATGGGCGCGCAGAGGATCCAGGAGCGCGCGCCGGATTCCAGGACGATCGGCGGGCTTCCTATCTGGGCACGGCCAGCGCCGCGACGGGCAGGAAGGTCCGGTCGAACCGCTCCGCGAACTCGACGAGCAGCACGAGCGGGGACGGCGTCACCCGACGCCTGGTCGTGCCGGCGGGCGACGTGACCTCGACGGGGAGCTTGCTGTCGAACATGTCCTGGCTCAGCAGCAGACGATAGGCGCGGACCATGCTGCTCTCGGCGGCGAAGCGGTTGCCGCCCGCCCGTGTCACCTGCAGCCGTGCCGTGCGCTTGGCCGCCTCCGCGTCGAGGAACGCCCGCATCGCCGCGTCATCGGCCTGCAGCCGCTTCCACTCCTTCTCCTCGACCCGCAGCGGCACGTCCTCCTGCACGCCACGCTCGGCCGCGGTCACCTCGACCCAGAACGCACGCCCCTCACCCGCGCGCGCAAAGGCGCGCACGACGCGGATCGGCTCGGCGCTGCGCCGCGCCGCGCCGAGGAAGGCGCGCCAATCGACCGAGCCGAAGTCGAAGCTGTGGCCGAGGTCCTCGAAGGCGTGCAGCACGGCGTCGCGGGCGCCCAGCGCTGCGAGCTTGCCGAACGCCATCTGCACGTTGGCGACGAGGCGCGGGTCGTCCTGCAGCCCCTGCAGATCCCGGATCGGCAGGTCGCGCACGTTCTCGACGTAGCGCAGGTTGTTCTGCCCCTGCGCCGGGTTGACGCGCGGGCCACCGATCATGGGCGCGATGGCCGCGAAGAGATCGGGATGGCGCAGCGCGAGGTCCCACACGAGGTGACCCCCACGGCTGATGCCGGCCCCGAAGATCCGGTTCTCGTCGACGTGGAAGTGGCGCCGCATCCAGCGCAGCGCCGCCAGCGCCGCCAGACGCTCGCGTTCGCTGAAGGCATAGCCCTCGTTGGGACCGGCCTCCGTCGGCGCGACCAAGAGCATCGAGAGTTCGTCGGCGATCCCGCGCCACATCCCCGTGAGCCCCTGGCCGCTGCCGCCGGTGCCGTGCCCCATGAGAAGGAGCGGCGCCGGGCGCGCCGGGTCGTAGCCCCGCGGCACATGGATCCACAGGTCCGTGGCCTCGACCACCTCGCCCACCTGCAGGTCGATGCGCTCGTGTCGCTCTCCGGCAGCGACAGCGTCGAACGCACCGAAGGTGCGCATCGCCGCGAGCCACGCCTCCAGCGCGACGTCGCGCCGCGCCGCCAGTTCGCCAGCGATCACGGCGCGCGCTGCGGGCGTCCTCGCGTCGACGAGGCGCGCCAGCTCCGCGGCGAGATCGGGCTGCGCCGGTAGCGGTCCGAGCAGGAGGCACAGCACGCATCCACCGCCGCGCATCACCGTTCCATCCTCCCGACGCCTACTTGCCGAAGTACTTCTCCACGATCCACGCCGGCTGCCACTGGTCGGGCTCGCGCGCGTGGCCGGTGAGGTCGATGGCCTTGGCGGCGGGCGCTTCGACCGTCAGTGGGTGTGGGTCGTCGGTGCGCTCGCGCCAACGCTGCAGCTCCGCATGCAGGCGCGCCACGTCCTCGGCGCGGGCGGGGTCGGCGCGGAGGTCGTGCGTCTCGTGCGGATCGGCCTGCAGGTCGAAGAGTTGCTCGAAGTCGATCCGCGGGTAGCGCACCAGCTTGAAGCGCGCGTCGCGCACGGCGCGCTGGCTGTTCTCGTAGGCGAGGAAGAGCGACTCGCGCACGGCCGCCTGCTCGCCGCGCCACAGGGGCGCGAGGTCCTTCCCCTCGGCTCCGTCCGGCGCGATCGCTCCCGCGGCGGCACAGAGCGTGGGACAGAGGTCGAGGAGGTAGGTGAGCGCCGCACTGCTGCCCTTGGGCACGCCGGGCCCCGCGACGATCAACGGACAACCCATCGAATGCTCGTACACGCTCTGCTTGCCGACCAGACCGTGACTGCCGAGCGCGAGCCCGTGGTCGGCGGCATACACGACGAGCGTGTTCTCGCGCAGGCCGAGTTCGTCGAGCGCCCCGAGGATCCGCTCCACCTGCGCATCGAGGTGTCGGACCATCGCCTGGTACTCGGCGAGCTGCTGGCGCACCAATCCCTCCGGCCGCGGCCACGGCAGCAGGTTCTCGTCGCGGCCCACGAGCCAGCCGTTGTCGAAGGGATGCTGCGGCAGGAAGTTCGCCGGCAGCGGTGGCAGGTCCTCGTAGGCCTGGCTCCGGTACGGCTCCGGCGGCTGGCGCGGGTCGTGCGGCGCGGTGAACGCCACCATCGCGAAGAACGGACGCGCGCGGGGCCGCTCGTGCAGGAAACGGATCACGGCGTCGGCGAACCCTTCGCTCGAGAACTTCGCGCCGACCCGCTTCGGACCCAGCACGCCGTCCTTCAGGTCGCGCAGCGGCACCTGCGTGTGGTCGCTCATCCCCCCGAAGAAGATCGCCTCGCCGCGGCCGAAGCTGCGCATGGCGGCGATCTCGCCGTTGTGCCACTTGCCGGTGAGGAAGGTCTCGTAGCCCTCGCCACGCAGCGCCATCGGCAAGGTCGTCACCCCCTTCATGTCCATCGGCACATGCCACAGGGTCCGCCCACTCAGCAGCATGGCGCGGCTCGGCTGGCACACCGCCCCGTGCACGGAGCCCATGCAGTAGTTGGCGCGGAACACGAAGCCGCGCGCCGCGAGCGCGTCGATCGCCGGCGTCGCCGCGCGCTCGTTGCCGTAGGCGCCGAGCGAGTCGCAGCGCTGGTCGTCGGCGAAGAGCAACAGGATGTTGGGCCGTTCGGCGCGGGGCGTTTCCTGGGCAGGCGCGGCCTCGGCGCCGAGCAGGAGAAGCAGCAGGGTCAGCGAGCGCATGCGGTCGATGGTAGTCGGGGCCGCGCCGCGCGCGATGCGGCGATCATCCGGTGGCGGCGACCGCCACGGCGCACACGCCCATCCTGCTGGCGTGTCCCCGCGCGCGAAGTAGCCTGCGCGCATGTCCGTCCACGCCCGTGCCTTCGTCACCTCGGCCCTCCTGTTCGCACTGGCGAGCTGCGCCAGCGCCCCGCTCCAGCTCTGGAACGGCAAGGACCTCAGCGGCTGGCATCCCGACGTACCCGCGGCCGACGGCGGCGCCACCGTGGCGCCTTCGTTCGTGGCGGACGGCAACCTCCTGATCAGCCAGGGCACGCCGGAAGGCCACCTGATCACCGACGCGTCGTTCCACGACTACCGCCTCACCGTCGAATGGCGCTGGCCCGGAGATCCCGGCAACTGCGGCGTGCTCGTGCACTGCTCGAAGCCCCGACGCCTCTACGCGATGTTCCCGCAGTCGATCGAGTGCCAGATGCACGTCGGCAACGCCGGCGACTTCTGGTGCATCGGCGAGGACATCACGGTGCCGGACATGGAGGCGCGACGCGGGCCGCCGAAGGACTGGGGCGTCGACGGCGACAAGCGGCGTCGCATCAAGAACCTCACCGACGGCAGCGAGCGCCCGGCCGGCGAGTGGAACACGATGGTCATCGAGTGCCGCGGGCGCGAGATCTCGGTGTGGGTCAACGGCGACCTCGTCAACCACGGCACCGGCTGCACCACCGACCGCGGCCAGATCGCGCTGCAGGCGGAAGGCGCCCGCTGCGAGTTCCGCAAGGTCGAGCTGACAAGGATCTGAGGGCCTCTTGGTCGAGCACCTTGGTGCTGCGCTGGGCTGCAAGGGCCGCGAATTGTTGCCTCGCTGGCGTCGCGCAGCGACGCATCAACCCGGAAAGTACGACGCCCGGTGCAGCGGCTTGCCGCTGCACCGAGGTGTCGGACACGGGTTGCGGCCGCCGGCCGCGATGGGAAGAAGCCGCGTCGCTCGCCGGGACACCAGGACCCAGCTACACTCCACCAAGATGGAGCGCATCGCGCACAAGTCTACATCGTTCGCCGAGGCGGCCCGGTGGGACCGCGAGCAACACCAGGCCATGACGCCCGAGGAACGCCTCGCCGTCGCCAAGGAGCTGCGTGAGCGCGCCTACGGCAAGGACGCGCCGGACGTGCGCGAAGCCGAGCGCACCAAGTGAAGGCAGACCTGTTCTCGCGTGACGTGCAAGAGTTCCTGCGCTGTCTCGCAGCTCACGACGTCCACTACCTCGTGATCGGTGGCACGGCGGTGATCTACCACGGCTACGCCCGCCTCACTGGTGACATCGACTTCCTCTACGACTGCAGTGCCGCCAACGCCGAGCGTCTGTGGAAGGCCCTGGTCGACTTCTGGGGCGGCACGGTGCCGGCCGTGCAAGGGCCGGGCGAGCTGACGAATCCCAAGCTGGTCGTGCAGTTCGGCCGCCCCCCCAACCGAATCGATCTGATCGCGAGCCTGGAAGCCGTCACCTTCGCCGACGCGTGGAGCACGCGCGTGCGCGAGTCGGTCACGCTCGGCGCCGACATCGTGCCGGTCTGGATCCTCGGCCTCGCCGAACTGCGCAAGAGCAAGCGGAGCGCCGGCCGCCCGAAGGATCTGGATGACCTGGATCACCTCCGGCCGGCCTGACCGTCGTGGCCAGCAAACGCCGCCTCGCCGAGTACGAGAAGAAGCGCGACTTCGCGCGCACGCCGGAACCGGGGCCGGAGGGCCGCGGCGGCGAGGGCACGCCCCGGCCACCGGTGTTCGTCGTGCATCGGCACGATGCGACCCGCCTGCACTACGACCTGCGCATCGAGATCGACGGCGCACTGCGCTCCTGGGCGATCCCCAAGGGGTTCACCTACGACCGGCAGGAGAAGCGGCTCGCGGTGCAGACCGAGGACCACCCGCTCGCCTACGAGGACTTCGAGGGCACCATCCCCAAGGGCGAGTACGGCGCGGGGCCGATGGCGATCTTCGACAAGGGCACGTACGCGCTGGCGCGCGGCACCGACCCCGGGGCCGAGTGCGCGACCGGCGAGCTGAAGATCCTGCTCTTCGGCCGGCGCCTGCGCGGCGAGTGGCACCTGGTGCAGACCAAGGCCGACAAGGGCAAGGCGTGGCTGCTCTTCAAGTCGAAGGACGAATACGAGGGCGGTGAACTGGACGTGCTGCTGCGGCTGGGCGTGGGCGCGGCCCGACCGTACGACGCAGCGGAGTCCCCAGGCCGGATGGAGTGCGGCGGCGACCGCGCCCCGTTCTCGGCGAGCGCGTGGCTGTACGAGGTCGCATTCGCGGGCCTGCGCGTGTTCGCGAACAAGGACGGTTCGACGACGAGCATCCTCGCCGGCGCGCGCGACCTCACCGCGGCGCTCCCCCACCTCGCCCGAGCGCTCGCCAACCTGCGCGCCACGCGTGCCGTGCTCGACGGCGTGCTGGTGGCCCTCGACGCGCACCAGCGGCCCGATCCCGACGCGCTGGCGCGTGCCCTCGACAACGGCCACACCCAGACGCTGCTGCTCTACGCCTTCGACCTGCTCGCGTACGACGACCTCGACGTCCGCCCGCTGCCGCTCGTCGACCGCAAGGCGCTCCTGCGCGCGACCATGCCGGAGACGACCCAGCTCCTCTACGTGGATCACGTGCTCGGCGAAGGCGAGCGCCTCTGCGCCGCGGTCAGCGCCGCGGGCCTGCGCGCCGTCATCGCCAAACGCACCGACGCGCCGTACACGGCGGGCCCCTCCCCCGCCTGGCAACGCATCCTCCTCCAGCCCGACGCCAGCGCACGCGACGTCGCCGTCGCGCAGGCCCTCGACGCGCGCCCCAAGCGCCGCGCCCGCACCGGCCGCGTCAAGCTGAGCAACACGGACAAGGTCTTCTGGCCCGACGACGGCACCACCAAGGGCCAGCTCCTCGACTACTACGAGGCCGTCGCCGAGACGCTGCTGCCCTACCTGGCCGACCGACCCGTGCACATGGACCGGCACCCCGACGGCATCACGGGCAAGTCCTTCTACCAGCGCGAGGCGCCGGAGCACCTGCCCGACTGGTTCCCCACCGTCCCCATCGCCAGCGAGAGCAAGGGCCGCCCCATCCGCCACATGCTCTGCCAGGATCGCGATGGCCTGTTGTGCCTCGCCAACCTCGGCACCATCGACATCCATCCGTGGCTGTCTCGGCACCAGACCCCCGACAGCCCCGACTGGGCGGTGCTCGACATCGACGCCAAGAGTTCACCCTTCCCGCACGTGCTGCGCATCGCGCGCGCCGCCCGCAAGGTCCTCACCTCGATCGGCGTCACCGCGTGCGTCAAGACCTCCGGCAAGAGCGGCATGCACGTGCACATCCCGTTGCAGCCCGGCTACACGTACGACCACAGCCGCATGTTCTGCGAAGGCATCGCGCGCGTGATCCTGCGCGACCACAAGGACATCGCCAGCATCGAGCGCACGCCCGCCAGGCGCGGCGGTCGCATCTACCTCGACTTCCTCCAGAACCGCCGCGGCCAGACCGTGGTGCCGCCGTACTCCGCGCGCCCGGTCGCCGGCGCCACGGTGTCGACTCCGCTGCACTGGGACGAACTCGACTCCGACGTGCACCCGGGCATGTTCACCATCCACAACATGCCGCGCCGGATCCTCGAACTCGGCGACCTGTTCCGGCCGACGCTGAGCCAGGGGCAGGACCTGCTCCCAGCGATCGAGCGGCTGCAGGCGCTGCTGGGTGGCTGACTAGCGGCTGCGCTCGCCGGGCCGGTACGCGCGCTCGACGTGACCCTGCAGATCCTCGGGGTAGAAGTACACCGCGCGCAGGTCGCCGCTGGCATACCGCTGCGCCTGGTCGTTGAAGTGCGGCGAACGCGGGTCGCCGCTCTGGCCGCCGGCGGTGACGGCCCGGGCGCGGACCTTCGGCCCGAACTCGACGACCGCCACGAAGCTGTTGCCGCTGGTGCCGTACCACTTCCTGGTCTGCGGGTACGCGCGCGCGCCGAACGACGCGAGCGAGCCCCACCGCGCCGACGTGAACGGCACCGCCATGCTCGGCGCGGCGTCGTCGAAGACGTGCTCGATGTCGCCGGTGCGGCGCTGGCTGCGGTTGATGTCGCCCCACGGGGTGCGCCACGTCCCGAAGTCGGCGGTGAGCTTGCTGCAGGCGGCGGCCAGCGCATCGAGGCCGCTCCCCGCGCCGTCGCCGCGCCCCGCCCGGCGCCGCGCGCCGCGGCCGAGTTCCTCGCCGCAGAACACGGCGAGCGACGTCGCCACCGAGTCCGCCGCCCAGCGGAAGTCCCATCCGCGCAACACGGCGACCGGCTCCGCCAGCTCGGCCCGCAGCGCGTCGCCCGCGGGCAACGCATCGAAGGCCTGCACGAGCGGCGGGATCAGTTCCGCGAAAGCCGGCAGGTAGCTGTCGTAGGCGGCGGCGACCAGCCCGTCGAGGGTGAAGTCCTTGCGACCCTCGAGCACGCGGATCGCGTGCACGCCGCGCGGGTTCTCGCTGCCGCTGTCGACGTACGGAGGATAGGCCTCGCGCTTCGGGCTCGCGTCTGCCGCCGCGGACCACGGCCAGTTGTTGGTGTTGAAGACCCACCCGCACGGCGGATTGAGCACGAAGGGACTCTTCTCCACCGACAGCAACGACCCCCACTCGGTCGCCGGATCGGTGCCGTCGACGGGCTTCGTCCAGTCGAAGCGCGTGTCGCGCGTCGGCACGAAGTTGGCATGCAGGTAGGCGATGTTGCCCTCGCGGTCGGCGAACAGCGTGTTGTTCGACGAGTTGGTGTGCAGCTCCATCGTGGCGCGGAACTCCGCGTAGTTGCGCGCCTTGGTCCGCGAGTACGACTGCGTGAGCGCGGTCAGGGGCTTCTCCATGAGCCGCACGCTCACCCAGCGATCGCCCTGCTGGCGCACGATCGGGCCGCGGTGCGTCCGGTAGCACGTGAACGTGCGCTCCGCCATGCCGGCCGCCGTCCTGTAGTGCACGACGATCTGCTTCTGCTGGAGCGGGCGCTCTTCGTCGCCGACGCGGTAGAAGCGCGCGCCGTCCCGCTCGACCACCGCCTCCAGGTACTCGTCGATGTTGTCCACGGTGCTCGAGGTGTGCATCCACCCGGCCGTCTCGTTGAAGCCCTGGTACACGAAGAACTGGCCCCACGTCACCGCCCCGTAGGCATTCAGCCCCTCGTCGCTGGTCACCTGCACCTCGGCGCGGAAGTAGAACGACGTGTGCGGGTTGATGAGCAGGAGCGTGTTGCCGGCGACGGTGTTCGCCTTGGCGATGGCGATGCCGTTCGAGCCGCGGGGCTCGCGCAGCAACACTGGCTCCGCCATCCCGGTCTTGAGCGGCTGCTTGCCGTAGAACGAGGCGAGCGCCGGGATCGACACGCGCTCGATGTCGCCGCCGATGCTGCCCTCGCTGAACGAGAGCGCCATCCACGGCTCGAAGCGCGTGAGCACGCGCGGCTTCACGTCCGGATGCGTGTGCAGCCAGTAGTTGAGCCCGTCCGCCCACGCGTCCATCAGCGCCTTGAGCCACGCCGGGCTCTGCGCGTACAGCGCCTGCAGCTCCAGGGGATCGATGAACAGCCGCATGCGCAGGTCCTGGAAGATCGCACCCTCGCCCTCCGCTTCCGCCAGCCGCCCCAGCGCGTTCAGGTAGTTGGTCTCGATGCGCGGGAAGTCGTCCTCCGCCTGCGCGTACATGAGCCCGAACACCGCGTCGGCGTCGGTCTTGCCGCGGATGTGCGGGATGCCCCAGTCGTCGCGCGTGATCGTCACCCGCTGCGCGCGGCGTTCCCACGCGGCGACTTCGTCGCCGGCCTGCGTCGCCGGAGCGGAAGTGCAGGTCGGAGGGAGGGCGACCAACGCCACGGCGAGAAGGCTGCGCACGAGCATGGCGAGCGGGTGTAGCAAAAGACGCGCGCGATCGCCACGCGGGGGTGCCGGACGCCGGTCGCGCCCCCGCCCATCGACGCCTACGCCCTCAGCGCGGACAGACGACGAGTTCGAGCGCGTTCGTGGCGAGCAGGCCGGTGGCCCCCGCGCCCAGCACCGCGCCGTAGATGCGCGCACCGACGATGTTCGGATCGTCGGGGATCGGCAGCGTCAGCGACGCCGCACCCTGCGCGTCGGTCGGCAGCGGCACGACCATGAACACCGGGTTGCCGACCAGGAGCGACACGGTCTGTCCGGTGATCGGAACCGTGCCGCCGCTGCCGGCGAGCACGGCGACCACGCCATTCGATGGCGGGGCATTGCTGACCTGCCACTGCTCGCTGCCGCCGATGCGCGTCGTGCCCGACCCGCGCAGCAGCATGGTGTGCGTCGCCGGCTCGAGCGCCGAGTAGTAGCGACGGCCGCACGCCGCGCCGGCATTGAGGGCGTCGGGGGTCTGGTGCTGCGGGAAGGTCACCCACGGCCCCGTCCCGTCGAAGAGCCGCCCCGCCGACTCGTCGGAGCGCTGCGGGCCGAACGCGATGTGGTCGAGCAGGGTCACGCCGTCGCTGTCGAAGAGGGCGAGTTCCTCGCCGCCGGCGCTGAGCTTCAAGGTCGCGTGCAGGGGTCCGTCGCCCGGCTCGTCGTCGGCCCACACCAGCAGCGTGGCATTCGGGGCCAGCGCGCGCCCGGCCGGGATGCGCCAGCGGGTCGGCATGCGAAGGTCGTCGGTGAGGTACATCCCGCCCACCACCACCGTCTGGGTGCCGGTGTTCACGAGTTCCAGCCAGTCCTCCCGCTCGCCACGTTCGTCGCGGATCCCGGTCGTGTTGCTGGCCAGCAGCTCATTCAGGTGCACGGTCGAGGTCCGCGTCGGCCACGCCACCGCGTACGCCGGCGGTCGGTGACCGGCGGTGCGCGGGGCGAACGTCGTCGCGCCGTCGGCGCGCTCCGCGCCGGCGTAGTACTCGATCACCGTGCCGTAGCCGTGCGGTGGCAGGAACGCCCCGAAGACCCCGTCGCTGGCCGTGCCGTCGCCGTGCAGGCCGTCGTCGAACATCGTCGCCTCCCGCCACGCGCCCCGCTCGCGCCAGTAGAGCGATACGCGGGTCGCGCCGCCGACGCGCACGGTGATCGCCACCGTGTCCTGCACCGTCGGCGCGAGCGGCGTGCGCGCCAGCGTGTCGATGGTCGGCGCGGTGACCGCGATCTGCGGGTGCGCGCGCAGGAACGCCGCGCGGTTGTTGGTCATCGACTGCAGGCCGGGGATCCACTGCAGGCTCGTGCCGACGAGGATCTGCACGTCGCGGATGACGTTGTCGGCGAACTGCTGCATCGAGTACAGGCGCTTGTTGTCGGCGGCGAGGTCCGGCTGGACGAGCGCCTGCAGCTTGGCCACGCGCGGGCCGAGCACCTGCCAGTCGTACACGGTGTCGAGGAATGTGCGCACGTGCGCGAGGTAGCGCTGCCGCCAACGCGCGTCGGCCAGCATGCGCCGTGCCAGCGGCCGCCCGGCGTTCGTGCTCTGGTAGAAGGGATCGAGGGTCACCTTCTGCTGCACGGTCAGCCAGTTGTTGCCGCCGAAGCACGCGTTGAGGTCCCACGGCACCAGCGAGAAGCGGCCGTGGTACGGGTCATGGACGACGTAGTAGTTGTGCGCTGTGTTGCCGATGTAGCTGTCGAGCGCGGGCGTCACGACGTTGCCGGCGAGGTAGCGGAGCGCTTCGTCGTCGTCGAGGACGCCGGCGAGTTGCTTCGGGAGATCGACGGGCGTCGTGTTGTTCAGCGCATCGCACAGGTCCATCACGTCGATCCACGACGTCGCGTTCAGGTCGGACTTCAGCTCGTAGCCGCGCGCGTACGCTGTCGGGTTGGCACCCAGCCACACCAGCGCCGAGTCGTTGGCCCCCGCGCCGAGCGCGCGCTCCGCGCGGTAGCGGTTGCCCCCCGCATCGCGGAACCACTCGCGCTGCAGATCCTTGTTCACCTGCTGCACGGAGGTGTACGGCCCCCAGTTCTCACCGTTGATCGACAGCCGGCAGAAGTTCGCCTTGGGCGCCGGCATGAACTGCCGGAACATCCAGAAGCAGATCACCTCGCGCACGAAGGTCGGGTCGCGGTAGCCGTTGTTGAGGTTGAAGGTCTCGTAGCCTTGGTGGCTCCGGTCGGGCACGTACTCGTCGAGCGAGATCTCGAACGGCTTCTTCTTCGACGTGCCGATGGCGGTGTACGACGAGTTGCCGCGGTAGCGCACGCCGACGTTGGGGTAGGCGATCCCGTCGAGGATGAGGTCGGCCGGGATGAACACGCGCGCCGCGTAGTTCTGCGCGAGCTGCGCCTCCCAGTCCGGCTGCGCGAAGCGCAGTTCGAAGGTGCGGATGACGCTCTCGTCGTAGAAGTCCTGGGCGGCGATCGTGCTGGCCAGGAGGAGCAGGAGGGCGGGGCGGCAGGCTCGGCGCATGGGTCGTGGCGGGCAGCGATTCCGGCAGGGATGGGACGGGATTCTCGGCGCCCGCGCGGCGGCTGACCACCCGCCCCGGCCGATCGGTTTGTCACTTGTTCGCGTCGGCGGCGTGCTTGCGCCGCGGCGATCGCCCCAACATCATCGCCCGGATGCCTGCGACGACCTCTCCTTCCGCCATGACCTGGGCCGGCGTGTTCCCGGCGATCACCACTCCCCTCGACCAGGACGGCCGCATCGACCACGCGTTCCTGGCGAAACACGCCGCGTGGATGATCGACGCCGGCTGCAAGGGTCTCGTCGCGCTCGGCTCGCTGGGTGAGGGCGCGACGCTGGCCTTCGACGAGAAGGTCGAGGTCCTCACCACCTGCGTGAAGTCGGTGGGCGCGCGGGTGCCGGTCGTGGCGGCGATCGCGGCGCTGAGCACCGGCGAGGCCGTGCGGCTCGCGCAGCGCGCGCAGGAAGCCGGCTGCCGCGGGCTCATGGTGCTGCCGCCGTACGTACACAAGGGCACCTGGGCGGAGGCGCGCGCACACTTCGGAGCGGTGTTCGCCGCCACAAAGCTCTCGTGCATGCTCTACAACAACCCCATCGCCTACGGCACCGACGTGACCGCGCCCCAGATCGCGGAACTCGCGGCCGCGCACGCCAACCTGCACGCGGTCAAGGAGTCGAGCGGCGACGTGCGCCGGATCACCGCCGTGCACGCGCTCCTCGGCGACCGGCTGGCGACCTTCGCCGGCCTCGACGACATGGCGTTCGAGGCGGCGTGGTGCGGCGCGACCGGATGGATCGCGGGCCTCGTGAACGCGCTGCCCGCGGAGTCGGTGCGGTTGTTCGAGCTGGCGCGCGCCGGCGAGCGACAGGCAGCCTTCGCGCTCTACCGCTGGTTCCTGCCGCTGCTGCGTCTCGACACGACGCCCGACTTCGTGCAGCTCATCAAGCTGGTGCAACAGGAGGTGAAGATGGGCAGCGAGCGCGTGCGGGCACCGCGCCTGACGCTCACGGGCCAGGAGCGCGAGCGGGCCCTGGCGCTGATCCGCGGCCAGCTCGCGGCGCGCCCGACGGTCGCGGCCCGCGGATGAAGAGATGGAGAAGGCGATGTTGCCGGCCGTCGCGCGCAGTGCGCTGCGTATGATCGGCTGGCGATGTCCAGCCAGCGGCAACGGATAGTCCACGACGAGGCGGTCGCCGGCGGCACGCGGATCACGACCGCGGAGGAAGCGCGCCACAAGTTCCGCCGCCGGGGCCAGGCTACCGGCGACGTGCTCCTCTACCTGGAGACGCAGCCGCGCGGTCGCCTGCTCGAGCTGCCGGCCGGCGAGGGCGTCACGACACGGGCCGTCCTCGAACTCGGCTACGACGTGGTGCCGGCCGACCTCTTTCCGCACTGCTACAAGAACGACTCGCCGCCGTGCGTGCGCGCGGACATGAGCAAGCCGCTGCCGTTCGACGACGCGTCGATGGACTACATCCTCTGCCAGGAGGGGATCGAGCACATCGAGGCGCCGCTGACCTTCACGCGCGAGTGCGCGCGCGTGCTCAAGCCCGGCGGCAAGCTCATCCTCACCACGCCGAACGTCCTGCACATGACGTCGCGCCTCGCCTACTTCCTGGTGGGGCATCGCACCTACCGCGGCGGGCTCATCAACGAGTACCAGACCCTGCTCGGTCGCGACGGCGACGACATGTACCACGGCCACGCGTGGCACTGGCGCTACCCGGTGCTGCGCTACATCCTGCGCCTGTCGGGTTTTCGGGTGCCGCCGCCGCGGTGCGCGAAGTACTCGTGGACGAGCATGCTCTTCGCGATCCCGATGTACCCCCTGCTCTGGCTCGCGCACACCTTCGCCATCAACCGCGGGCTCGTGAAGGAACGGCGGCGCGAGATCGTGCCGCAGGCGCGCGAAGCGTGCCGCGAGATCCGCAGCCACGTGCTGTCGCCCGCGGTCCTGTGGGGCCGGCGCCTCATCCTGATCGCGGAGCGCGAAGCCGACTGAGGCTCGCATGGCCGAGCGCCCCCTCTCCCGGTGGGACGAGCGCTACGCGCGAGGCGACGAGCTGTACGGCTTCGTGCCTTCGCCGCCGCTGCCCGCCGCGATCTCGGGCGTGCCGCCGGGCCTGGCGTTGGACCTCGCCTGCGGCGGCGGGCGCCACGCGCTCTTCCTCGCCGAGCGCGGTTGGCAGGTCGACGCGGTGGACGCGTCGCGGGTCGGGCTCGAGGTCCTGCGACGCGAGGCCGGGCGACGCGGGGTCGCGCAGCGTGTCGCGACACACTGCGCCGACCTCGAGGCCGAGCCGCCGGGCTTCGCCCCCGTGCCCGCGCGCTACGACCTGATCCTCGACTTCTACTTCCTGCACCGCCCGTTGCTCGCCGCGGTGCCAACTGCGCTGCGACCCGGCGGCCTGTTCGTCGCCGCCATCCACTACGAGGAACCCGGCGTGGCGAAGCCGCACGCCTTCGCGCTGGCGCCGGGGGAGCTGCGCGCCATCGTCGAGGCCTGGGGCTTTGCGGTGTTGCACGCGCGCGAGGGCTCGTCGCGGGAGGAAGGCCACCACCGCGCGACGGCGGAGATCGTCGCGTGCAAGCCGACGTGAGCCCGCGCCGTGTCGAGGCCATCGCGGCGTGGCTCGCGGCGGTGGTCGCGGCGGGTGCGTTCGCGCTGGGTCTCGTGGGGCCGCACCTCGGTGGCGAAGATCCAGGGCTGCAGGACACGCTCGGCTTCCTGATCGAGGTGATCAACGCGATGTGGCTGCAGGGCGGCGTGCTCGCCGTGGCGGTCGCGCTCGTCGTTGCCCTGCGCCGCCGGTGGTGGCCGGCGACGCTGCTGGCCGCAGTCGCCGCCGCGATCCTGCTGCCGGACCTGTGGGCGCGGGTCCGCGCGCCCGCCCTGCTGCTGGCGACCGAGGCGCCGCGCCTGCGCATCGCCACCGCGAACCTCGCGGAGCAGAACACCGACGACCCGTCCATGCTCGACGCCCTGCGCGGGCTCGACGCCGACGTGCTCGTGCTGCCGGAGTACACCGTCTCGTGGGAGCGACGCCTCGGGCCCTGGCTCGCCACCGCCTACCCGCACCGCTGGCTCGCGCTGCCGCCGCCCGCCGACGGCTACCGGACCGACGGCTTCCGTCTCGCCGTCTGCTCGCGCATTCCAGCCACCGGCGAGCCCACCGTCGTGCACGTCGCGAGAGTCGTCGCGCAGCTCCGCGTGCCCCTGCGCTGGCAGGGCCGTGACTTCGCGCTCTACGGCATCCACCCGCGCAAGGGCTTCCCGGCGTGGGCGCACCCCGGCGCATGGCGCGACCGCTGCGAGCTGCTCGACTGGTTCGCCGCGGAAGACCTGCCCATGGTCATCGCCGGCGACTTCAACGCCACGCCGCGCAGCGCGTTGTTCGCGCGCCTGCGCGGCCGCGGCCTGCGCAACGCGTCGCAGGACGCGCTCGGTGCCGCGCCGGCGACGTGGCCGACCCATCCGGCGTGGCAGGCCCCGTTCCGCGTCGCCATCGACCACGTCGTGCACTCCGCTGCGTTCCGCGCGGTGGGCTTCCGCACCGGCGCACCGACCAACTCGGATCACGCCATGGTGGTCGCTGAGTTGGTGTGGTCGGACCGCTGATCTGGCCTGGCGCGGCCAGACTCCGCATCAGCGCTTCCTGCCCGCCGCCCGCGAACTCGCGACGGCGTCTGCGGCGAAGTGGGTTCTCCCTACGCCAGCACGTCGTGCAACACCCGGCCGTGCACGTCGGTCAGCCGGCGCGCGTTGCCGTTGTGATAGAAGGTCACGCGCTCGTGGTCGAGGCCGAGCAGGTGCAGGATCGTGGCGTGCAGGTCGTACACGGTCGCCACCCGGTCGATCGCGCGGTATCCGAAGTCGTCGGTCGCGCCGTAACTGAACGCGCGCTTCACGCCCGCGCCGGCGAGCCACACGGTGAAGCCAGCGGGGTTGTGGTCGCGGCCGCTCGCGCCCTTCTGGAAGGTCGGCATGCGGCCGAACTCGGTGGTGAACACGAAGAGCGTGTCGGCGAGCAGCCCGCGCGCCTTCATGTCGGCCAGCAGCGCCGCCGCGGGCTGGTCGAGGATCGGCGCATGCACCGCGTACTGGGCGGCGAGCGACTTGTGCCCGTCCCAGTTGCCGACACCCTCGCCCATCGCGTACGCGCCGTTGAACACCTGCACGAAGCGCACGCCGCGCTCGCACAGGCGGCGCGCGAGGAGACAGTTGCGGGCGAACGCGGCCTTGACGGGGTTCGCGTCGTCGGCCCCGTACAGCCGGCGCGTGGCCGCCGATTCGCCGGAGAGGTCGGACACCTCCGGCACGCTGAGCTGCATGCGCGCGGCCAGCTCGTAGCTGGCGATGCGCGCGCTGAGGTCGGTGTCGCCGGGGAAGCGCGCGAGGTGCTCGTCGTTGAGCCGGCGCAGCAGCTCGCGGGTGGCCGCGTCGCGCGACGGACCCACACCCGCCGGCCGCGCGAGGTGTCGCACTTGGCGGCTCGAGTTGAACGGCGTGCCTTGGTAGACCGCCGGCAGGAAGCCGCTGCCCCAGTTGAGCGCGCCAACCTGTGGCACGCCGCGCGGGTCGGGGATGGCGACGAACGCGGGAAGATCGTCCGCCTCGCTGCCGAGCGCATAGCTCACCCAGGCGCCGGCGCTGGGGAAGCCCTCGAGGGTGAACCCCGTGCTCATGAACGTCTCGCCCGGGCCGTGCGTGTTGGTGCGACTCGTCATCGAATGCACGAAGCACATCTCGTCGGCCAGCGCCGCGAGACACGGCAGCAGCTCGGAGACGTACTTGCCGGACTGGCCGCGCGGCTTGAAGGTCCAGGGGCTGCGCGTGAGGTGGCCGTTCTCGCCCTGGAAGGTGATGAGCTGCTCGGCGCCGGGAAGGCGCTCGCCGTGGCAACGGATCAGCTCCGGCTTGTAGTCGAAGCTGTCGACGTGGCTGAGCGCGCCGGAGCAGAAGAGCATCACGACGCGCCGGGCGCGCGGCGCGAAGTGCGGCGGGCGCGGCGCCAGGGGATCGCCGCGCCGGCCCGCTTCGAACAGCGAACTGAGCGCGATCGCACCGAGCCCCCCGGCGGCGTCGGCGAAGAAGGCGCGGCGGTCGAGGAGGCGGCGACCGACGGCGGAGAGCGGCGAGGTCGACATCGTCACTGAACGAACACGAACTCGTTGGCGTTGAAGAGGGCTCGGCAGACCTGCGCGAGGCCGTGCACCTCCGCGAGCTGCATCGACGCGGCCGACTCCGCGGTCGTCGGCGGGCGCCCCAGGGCGAGCACGAAGGCACGCTCCACCGCTTCCGGCACGCCGCCCGGTGCTTCCGTCTGCAGGCGCCCCGCGAACAGGTCCGCCTGCTGCACGACGAATCCGCTGTTGAACAGGCTCAACGCCTGCAGCGGCGTGGTCGAGCGCTGCCGCCGCGACGCGACCTGGCCGGCATCGGGACAGTCGAAGGCGCCGAACACGGGCTCTTGCACCATGCGCACCTTGGTCTGGTACACCATCCGCCGCCAGTCGGCGGGGCCGAACTCGGTCTTCGGTTCGTACACTCGCACGTAGCTGTCGTTCGGAACGAACGCGCTGGTCCCCGGCCCTCCCATGCGCAGGTCGAGCGCGCCGCTCGTGAGCAGGATCGCATCGTGGATGACTTCGGCCTCGAGCCGCCGCGGCGCGAACCGCCAGAGCAGTCGGTTACCGGCATCGACGCGGAGCGCCGCCGGCCGCGGGCAACTGTCCTGCCGGAACGTGCTCGACAGCAGAAGCGCCCGCAGCAGCCGCTTCGTGCTCCAGCCGTCGGCCATGAAGCGCGTCGCCATGTGGTCGAGCAGGTCGGGATGGCTCGGCCGGGCCCCCATGGCCCCGAAGTCGCTCGGCGTGCTGACCAGACCTTCGCCGAACACGTGCTGCCAGATCCGGTTCACCATGACCCGCGCCGGGAGCGGGTTGGCCGAATCGCCGAGCCAGCGGGCGAACGCGAGGCGACGCGCCTGCTCGTTGCTCCGCCGGGGCAGGTCCAACGGCAGCGCCACCGCGGTGAGCGCGCCGGGGGCCACCTCGGCACGCTCGACCATCGGATCGCCACGCGCCAGCAATCGCGTCGGCCGCGGCTCGGCGAAGGTGCCGGCGTACGCGCGCTGCGGCGCCAGTTCGACGAGTCTCGCCTGGAGGGCCGCCAACTCCGTGCGCAGGCTGGCGAGCGCCGGCGGCACGTCGGCGCCGCCCTCCGGAGCGGCCTCGCCGATCGGTCGGCGGTCGCTGGCGTCGGCGACGACGCGCAACGCGTCTTGGGCGTCGCCGACCTCGATGCGGTAGGCGGTGGCGAGGCGGTCGGCGTAGCGTGCCTCGCGGTCCCGACCCCACACGACGCGATCGACGACCACCGGCTCCTTCAACTCGATCTGCACCCAACCCCCGCCGACCTCGCGCGAGATCCAACTGTGGTCGTTGCCGCACCAGCCGTCGTGGATGTGCTCGAGGCGATGCCTCGGGTTGTCCGGATACACGCTCGACGCCGTCGCCACGCCGCCCGCGCTCGCCAGCGCCACGTTGCGCGCCGCGTTCCCGGCCGCGTACACCTCCAGCTCGTCGAGGCACGGCTCGGCGCCGTTGGTCGCCAGCACGGTGAACCGCACGATGCGCGCCGCGACCGGCGCGAACCGGTCGACGTTGCGCTGCGCGTCGAGGGAACTGCGCCGCCCCATCCCACCTTCGGTACCCGGCGATGCCAGCGGCTCGTGCTCGTCCATCGCCGCGCGAACCGCGACGAGGCGGCCGCGCACGCGCTCCCGCTGCGCCTCCCGTGCCGCGGCATCCGCCCCGCGCAGCTCGCGCTCGCCGTGCGCGACGCCAGCGAAGATCGCCTTCAGGGCGTAGAAGTCGCGCTGCGGGATCGGATCGAACTTGTGGTCGTGGCACGTGGCGCAGGCGACGGTCAGCCCGAGGAACGCGGTGGTCGCCGTGTTCACGATGTCGCGGATCTCCTCGTGCCGCTGGGTCGCGGTGAGCACGGGGTCGGGGCTCTTCACTTCGTCGTACGGGCCGGCAACCAGGAACCCCGTGGCCGCATCATCCCCGTCGGCATCGCCAGCCAACTGCGCGCGGATGAAGGCCGGATACGGCAGGTCGGCGTTGAACGCGTCGATCACCCAGTCGCGGTACGGCCACGCCCTCGGCCGAGCCGTGTTGGTCTCGAAGCCGCTGGTCTCCGCGAAGTGCACGATGTCGAGCCAGTGCGTCGCCTGGCGCTCGCCGTAGCGCGGCGAGGCGAGGACGCGGTCGACCAGCCGCTCGTAGGCGTCGGGCGCCCCGTCGGCGACGAACTCCGCGACCTCGGTCGGCGTGGGCGGCAGGCCGTGGAGCACCAGGTACATGCGGCGCACGAGGGTGAGGCGGTCCGCCGCGGGCGACGGCGACAGACCGGCTGTGCGCAGCCGCGCGAAGACGAAGCGGTCGATGTCGTTGCGACTCCATCCCGCGTCGTCGACGGCGGGGGGGGCGACCGACCGCACCGGCGCGAGCGCCCAGGTCGGCGACTCGGCCGGCGTCTGCGGAGCCGCCACCAGGGACGAGCCCGCGACCAGCAGCGCGCCAAGCGCCTCTGTGCGCAGGCGTCGCGTCGGTCGGTCGCTGGCGAGCGGCATGCTCGGATCGTGGCGATCGCCGGCCAAACCTCAAGCGGGACGCGCTCAGCTGACCCTGGCGCCGCCCCGGCCGGCCGTGTCGCATGCCGCGATGACCGGCCCCGAACACATCGACACCAAGGGCGTCCCCATCAAGGCCTGGACCCGCGGCGTCCCCGTCGAGGACACCGCGATGCAGCAGCTCCGCAACGTGGCGTCGCTGCCGTTCGTGTTCCGGCACGTGGCGGCGATGCCCGACGTGCACTGGGGAATCGGCGCGACGGTGGGCAGCGTGATCCCCACGCAGCGGGCGATCATCCCCGCCGCGGTCGGGGTCGACATCGGCTGCGGGATGATGGCGGTGCGCACGACGCTGCGCGCCGACGACCTGCCGGACTCGCTGGGCGGCGTGCGCAGCGCGATCGAGCGCGCGGTGCCGCACGGCCGCACCGACAACGGCGGCCGCAATGACCGCGGTGCGTGGCGCGACGTGCCGGCGCGGGCCGAGGACGTCTGGAAGCGGCTGCGCCAGGACTACGAGGCCATCGTCGCGAAGTACCCGCGCCTCGACCGCGGCCGACACGTCGAGCACCTGGGCACGCTGGGCACGGGCAACCACTTCATCGAGGTGTGCCTCGACGAGAGCGGCGGCGTGTGGGTGATGCTGCACTCCGGCTCCCGCGGCGTGGGCAACCGCATCGGCATGCACTTCATCGAGCTGGCCAAGAAGGACCAGAAGCGCCACACCCACAACCTGCCCGACGAGGACCTGGCCTACTTCGAGGAAGGCGCCGAGCACTTCGACGACTACGTGTTCGCGGTCGACTGGGCGCAGCGCTACGCGCGCGCCAACCGCGACATCATGATGCGCAACATCCTCGATGCCCTGGCGCGCTGCGGCGACCTGCCGAAGTTCAGCTCCGGCGAGGTCGCGGTGAACTGCCACCACAACTACGTGCAGCGCGAGACCCACTTCG
>CAYQMF010000026.1:0-61486 GCA_964418595.1 uncultured candidatus Brocadiaceae bacterium | reverse complement strand
CCGTTGATGGTCATCGACACGCTGGTGTTCGGGCCGCAGAGGTCGAAGCCGGCGAAGAGCTTCCGCATGTCGTCGAGGGTGCAGATGCTGACGCCGCTCTCCCCGATCGTCCCGTAGATGTCCGGGCGCTCGTCGGGGTCCTCGCCGTAGAGGGTCACCGAGTCGAACGCGGTCGACAGGCGCTGCGCCGGCTGGCCCGACGCGAGGTAGTGGAAGCGCTTGTTGGTGGCCTCCGGGCCGCCCTCGCCGGCGAACATGCGCGTGGGGTCTTCGCCCTCGCGCTTGAAGGGGAACACGCCCGCCGCGAACGGGAAGCTGCCGGGCACGTTCTCGGTGAGCAGCCAGCGCAAACGCTCGCCGTGGTCCTGCAGGCGCGGCAGCGCGACCTTGGGCAGGTCGGTGCCCGACAGCGACGTGTAGCGCTGGCGGACGCGGACCTCCTGGCCCCGCACCTTGAACACGTGCTCCGGCGTCGCGTAGCTCTGGACGAGGTCGTTCCAACCGGCCAGCGCGCGCTGGCAGTCGCGATCGAGCTTCGCCTCCGCCGCGGCGCGCGCCTTGGTCAGCGCGGCGACGGCGGTCGGCTCGCCCGCCGCTGCCTGCACCGCGGCCAGTGCGCCGTCGATGTGCTGCACGGCACGCGCCGCTTCGACCTGCGCGTCCACGAAGCGGGCGTAGCGGCGATTGTCGTCGGCGATCTCCGCGAGGTAGCGCGCGCGGCTCGGCGGGATGACGTGCACGCGGTCGTCGCCGAACGCGGGCAGCTCGCGCGTGGTCGCGAAGCGGCCGGGAGCCTTGGCATCGAGGGCACCGAGCAGCGCCGCGAACAGGCGGTTGGTGCCGGGGTCGCCGAAGCGCGACGCCATCGTGCCGAACACCGGGGCCTTCGCCGCGGGCACGTCGAACGCGTTGCGGTTGCGCGCCCACTGCTTGCGCACATCGCGCAGGGCGTCCTCCGCCCCGCGCCGATCGAACTTGTTGATCGCGACCACGTCGGCGTAGTCGAGCATGTCGATCTTCTCGAGCTGCGTCGGCGCGCCGAACTCCGGCGTCATCACGTAGAGCGACACGTCCGCGAAGTCGACGATCTCGGTGTCGCTCTGGCCGATCCCGGAGGTCTCGAGCACGATCAGGTCGAAGCTGGCGTGGCGCAGGATGGCGATCGCTTCCGGGATGCAGCCCGCCAGCGCGAGGTTCGCCTGCCGGGTGGCCATCGACCGCATGAACGCGCGCGGCGAGTCGATGGCGTTCATGCGGATGCGGTCGCCGAGCAGCGCGCCTCCGGTCTTGCGGCGCGAGGGGTCGACGGAGAGCACCGCGATGGTGCGCTCCGGACAGGCGTAGAGGAAACGCCGGACGATCTCGTCGATGAGCGAGGACTTGCCGGAGCCGCCAGTGCCGGTGATGCCGAGGACGGGAGCTTGCCCGGCGGGCTTGCCGGCGAGCCACGCGCGGGCGCGCGCCGGGTCGTTCTCGGCGAGCGTGAGCGCGCTGGCCAGGGCGTGGTGTGCGGTGGTGTCGACGCCAGCGGCGAACGACTCCGGCGGGGCGAAGTCGCACCGCCGCAGCATGTCCTCGATCATGCCGAGCAGGCCCATCGCCCGGCCGTCGTCGGGCGAGTAGATCCGCTCGATCCCGTGCGCGTGCAGTTGCTCGATCTCCGCGGGCAGGATCACACCGCCGCCACCGCCGAAGATCCGCACGTGTCCGCAGCCGCGCTCGGCCAGCAGGTCGTGCATGAAGGTGAAGAACTCGAGGTGGCCGCCCTGGTACGAGGTCACCGCAATGCCCTGCGCGTCTTCCTGCACCGCCGCGGCCACGATCGCTTCGGCGGACCGGTTGTGGCCGAGGTGGATCACCTCCGCCCCGGCGCCCTGCGCGATCCGCCGCATGATGTTGATCGAGGCGTCGTGTCCGTCGAAGAGCGAGGTCGCCGTGACGAGGCGGATCTTGTGGCGGGGCAGATAGCGGCCGTTGGCCGCGCCGGAGGTGGCATCCGCCACCCCGGCAAGCGGCGGATCCGTCGATTCGACCTTGGACATATTCTGGGAGTCGGGGCTTGCCGACCCACGCGCGTCGCGGCGAACGCCGGAGCGACTCGCGTGGGCGGGTGGGAGTGTAGCGGAGGGGCCTTGGCCCTCCCACCCGCGAGCCGAGGCGAGACGACTTCGTGGCGTCCGCCGCCGGCGGTCCGGCATGATGCGGCCTGCATGGTCGCACCCGTCGCACGCGCGAGCCTCGTCGTTGCCCTGGCGGCGGGCCCGTCGAGCGCGCAGGCGTCCGTGGCGCAGCCGGCGGCCCCGGTCGCGATCGTCGAGGAGGCGCGCTGGCGGGAGGCCGGGCTCGAGGCGGTCGTGCGCGATGGCGTCGCGGGCGTGAGCGCCGTGCGCTGGCGACGCGGAGAGGGAGCGATCGACACGATCCCGCTGGCGGTGCCACGCGAGCGTGTGGCGCTCGGCCGGGCGGGTCGCGACGTGCTGGTGGTGCTGGCGGGAGGTGTGCGCGATTCGCTCGACGTGTACCTGGCGCGCAGCAACGGCGAGAT
The DNA here is from genome assembly GCA_964418595.1 of uncultured candidatus Brocadiaceae bacterium. GTDB lineage: Bacteria > Planctomycetota > UBA1135 > UBA1135 > UBA2386 > CAYQMF01. The sequence goes on along the minus strand of CAYQMF010000026.1, from coordinate 58,941 downwards.
CCGCCGAGTCGCGAGCGAGGGTGGGCGTCGCTTGCCGAGCAGCTTCGCGGGGGGCCTGGGTTCGTGGCCGATCGCGATCGGCGACACGGTGTTCGTGTTCGCGTACCAGAAGGACGAGCGCTGCGAACTGCGGGCGATCGGCTTTGGCGAGCAGGTGTTCGCGAGCCGGACCCTGCCCGCGACGACCACGGGGTTCGCCGTGACGCACGACGGCGGGACCGGGCAGATCGACGTCGTGGTGCAGGGGCCGGCGCCGGCGGAGACGGTGCGCTTCGTGCACCCGGACGCACCCCGGTTACGCGTCGATGGCGGCCTGCTCACGTTCGGCGAAGTGACGGTGGGCGCGCAGGGCCGCAGCGCGGTCCGGGTCACGAACCCCGGGACGCGGCCTGTGTCGGTGGGACTCCGCGTGGCGGGGAATGGCTTCTCGATCGAGGGCGTCGCGCGCACGACGGTGGCGGCGGGCGTGCCCGCCGAGATCGTGGTCTGGTTCGAGCCGGAGCGTGCCGGTGCGCACCAGGGGACGCTGCACATCGGCCTCGGCGAACTGGCCGAACCGTTGCAGGTCGTGTTGCGTGGGTCGGCAGTGGCGCTGCCGCCCCCGCCGAAGGTCGAGAGCGTGACGGACTCGGCGCCCACTGCCACCGTCACGCCGCCCAGCGAACCTCCGTCTCCCGAGATCGCACCGTCTCCCGCGGTCGTCGAGCGGCTGGCGCCGCCGACGCTGAGGCTGGGCAACGGTGTGGTGGAAGTGGGCGGCCGTGCCGGTGAGTCGCTGTGGCTGATGTCGGTCGTCATGGATGCGGCGCGGGCGCGACCGTTGCGCCCCCTTGCCACCTGGCGCGTGCGCCTGCCCGCCGCAGGCGGAACCCTGCGCGTGCCGCTCGAACAACTCGGGCTGCGCGGCGAGGCGATCGCGCTCCTGGCGCTCCGTCTCGAGGGTGGTGCGTTGCGCGAATCGGACGTCCTGCAGTTCGAACTCGCCGGCCGTTGAGACGTGTGCCCCGTGCGACGGGGTGTTCCGGCCCGATGGCGCCGTCCCCTGCGTCGCGCACGGTTGCACGCGACCAGACGTGTGCGAGACTTCTCCGGCCGCCCCCCTGTCGCCCGTCCGCTCATGTCGAATCCTCTCCACCTCCGCGCTGCGCTCGCGGCGGGCATCGTCTGCGCTCCGTTCGGCGCCGTGTTCATGGCGGCGATCGTGCCGAACGAGGTCCAGATCCCGGGCACGCAGCCCAATCAGGTGACCAACCTCGGCCTGCGCGCGAGCTGCGAACTGTGCCACGGCCAGTTCCACCCCGCCACCGAACCGGTGCACCAGTGGCTCGGCAGCGCGATGGCGCACTCCGCGCGCGACCCGGTGTTCTACGCGTCGCTCGCGATCGCGGAGCAGGACCATCCCGGTGCCGGCAACCTGTGCCTGCGCTGCCACGCACCCCGCGCGTTCCTCGACGGGCGCGCGAATGCGACCGACGGCTCCGCACTCGCGCAGCTCGATGTCGACGGCGTCGAGTGTGCCATCTGCCACGCGCTGGTGACGCCGAACGACTCCGAGCACGCGGGTGTGCAGACGGCGCCGTACATCGCCAACGACGGTGGCACGCCCAAGAAGAGTTTCTCCGGGAGCGCGGCGATGGTGCTGTGGGGCGGGCCGGAGCGCATGGGGCCGTACGGGGATGGGCAGGCGTCGCATCCGTCGCTGCGCTCGACCTTCCTGCGGAGCAACGACATGTGCGGCACCTGCCACGATGTGTCGAACCCGGTCACCGGCGATCTCGCGCACAACAACGGCGCGCTGGTACCGCTCGCGCCCGGCACGTTCAGCGGCGTCGTCGGCACGCCGGTGGCGGACAAGGCCGCGTTCAAGAACTTCCCCTACAAGTACGGAGTGATCGAGCGCACGTTCAGCGAGGCGCAGGCGAGCGCGCTGGGCACGACGCACGTGGGCGCGTACGGGAGCCTGCCCGCGGAGCTGCAGGCCGGTGCGATCGCCGCGGCACATCGCGCCGCGCTCGCGAGCACGCCGACCGGCGACTACGCCGATGGGGCGCGCCGATCGTTCACCTGCCAGACCTGCCACATGCCGCCGTTGCCGGGCGAGGGCTGCCGGTTCGCGCAGGCGCGCCAGGACCTGGCGGTGCACGATCTCGTCGGCGCGAACTACTGGCTCGCCGACGCCATCCTGCACCAGGACGCGGCCAACACGCTGCGCTTCGGCGGGGGGCTCGGACCGAACGAGATCGCGGGGATGCGCGACGGGCAGGTGCGGGCGCGCCGGCAGCTGGAGCTGGCCGCGGGCGTGACGGTGCGCGGCGACACCGTGCGCGTCGTCAACCTCACGGGCCACAAGCTGTTCACGGGGTACCCGGAGGGGCGCCGCATGTGGCTCGCCATGGAGTGGCTGGACGAGAGCGGCGCGATCCTGCGTGAGGATGGTGCCTATGGCCCGATCCAGGTGCAGATGTTCGGCCAGACCCACACCGTCGAGACGATCCTCGATCTCGCGGGCACCAACACGCGGATCTACGAGGCCAAGCCCGGGATCACGTCGCGATGGGCGCAGCAACTGCTGGGCTTCGGTCGATCGGCAGCGCTGCCGCTGACCTTCGATCGGGCGACCGGCGCCGTGACGAAGACCCTCGGCCAGCATGCGGCGTCGCCGGCGGCGCCGGACGTGTCGACGTTCCACTTCGTCCTCAACAACACGATCGTCAGCGACAACCGCGTGCCGCCGTACGGCCTGCGCGCCGACGCGGCGCGCCAGCGCAACTGCACGCCGGTGCCGGCGACGCTGTACGGCAACCCGGGGCCGGGCGGCACGTACCAGCACTGGGACGAGCTGGCGCTCGCGCCACCGCGGGGCGCCATGGCGGCGCGCGTGCGGCTGATGTACCAGCCCACGAGCTACGAGTACATCCAGTTCCTCGCGCTCGCCAACGACGGTACGGTGCCGTACCTGGCGCAGGAAGGTCGCAAGCTGTTCGACACCTGGCGTGCCACCGGGATGGCGCGCCCGCATCCGATGGCGGTGACCGCGTGGTGCGGCCGGCCGGGGACGGGCGACGACCTGCTCCTCACCACGGAGGTCAACACGCTCGGCGACAAGGAACTCGCAGTGAAGGCCGCGGTCGGCGGCGACACCTGGACCGTGCGCCTCGAGTCGCCGCAGGGTCGGCTCGCGAGCGCGATCGGCGCGATCGTGTTCCAGGCGCATGCGACTGGCGCGGCCCCGACGCCGGTGGCGATGCCGGGCGTGCACATGGCGCGGGTCGAGGCGCAGGTGATCGGCGTCGTCGGCACGACCGGCCTCGGCATCGTGCTCAACGTGCCGAGCGGTCTGCTCGGCGTCACCGTGCGCGCGCAAGGTCTCGCGCTCGATGCCGCGGCGAACAACGGCGTCTACGCCACGACGTGCGCGCACGACGTCGTGCTGCGTTGACGCGCGGTCTCGCTCAGGCCTGCTCGGCGTCCGGCACTGCGGAGTAGTGCTGGTTGACGATCTTCCAGTCGGAGCCGTTGCGGCTGACGCAGAAGGTCACCCGTCCGTTCGCGAACTGTTCGCGACCTCCGGCATCGACCTGCTGCAGCCGCCAGAACCCGTGCGCGGTCGCGAAGTCGTCGTCGAAGACCTGGATCTGCAGGTCGCGGATCTCGAGCTTCAGGATCTCCATGTAGCGGAACTCCTGGTCGAGGAACTCCTCGTACGCGCCCCAGCCGGAGTCGACCCGACCGGACGCATCCAGGTGTACGAACCGCTTGTCGGTCCAGAAGTGGCCACGGTAGGCCTTGATGTCGCGGCTGTTGAACGCCTGCCGCATGTTGCGGAAGAAGTCTTCCAGATCCTTGTTCGCTTCGACGGTCATGGCCAGTTTTGCGATCGCCGCCATGTGAGTGCAGACCTTTGCGAGGTGAGCGGTGGGTTGGAGTGCCGGTGGGCGTCACCGGGCCGATCCGATTCGCCGGCAGGTCGCCGGGTCGATCCCTCACCGCCTGTTGTGCCTGGCGCTGTGCCTGGCGTTTGATGTGCCTAGCGTTTGATGTGCCTAGCGTTTGATGTGGCTGTAGAACGATTCCTTGTCCTTCTCGTAGACGACCTTGCCGTTGACCAGCGCCGACTCGACGAAGGTCTTATAGCTCAGCGGATCGCCGTCGAGAATCAAGACGTCGGCATCCTTGCCAACCTCGAGGGACCCCAGGAACCGGTCGGCGCCGATGGCGCGGGCGGCGTCGATCGTGAGCGTGCGCAGCCCATCGCGTGGGTCGATCCCGCCACGGACCGCGAACGCGGCGTCGACCTGTGGCACGTTGAGATCTTGGCCCAGGATGCCGCCGGTGCCGACCTGGGCACCGCCGAAACGGCCGGAGGGGCAGGTGACCGCCACGGGCACGCCGGCGGCCGCGAGGATCCCGGACGCGCCGGCGTTGGCGCCGGTCCGATCGGGGTTGGCGGCGTCGGGGGCTGCGTCGTTGCGGGGATTGAGCACCACCGCGGAGTCGGTGGCGGCGATCTCGTCGGGCACGACCCAGGCGGTGATCGGGTCGTCGAGCACCACGCCGCGGCCGAGGAGGTGCGCGATCTGGAGGGCCTGCCGGATCTCGTCGAGATCGTCGGCACCGCCACCGCCACCGCCGCCGCGACCTCCGCCGCCGGCCTCGAGGCGCACCCAGAGCACGGCCTCACCCTTGAGGATGCGCAGGAGTTCCTCCGTCCCGGCGGGGGCCGCAGCCGCGGCCGCTCCGCCGCGCTGTCCGGTCGGGGCGCCCGATCGGCCGCCCGGAGCTGAGCCACCCGGCGCCGCGCCAGCGGTGGGCGCGGCCGGTGCTGCTGCCGCTTTGGCCTCGTGCTCCTTGGCTTGTCCGATCAGTTCGCGCAGCCGCCGCCACTCCGGTGCCGACAGCGGCACGCGCATCGAGTAGGCGCACTTGTCGGCGCGCACCATGTGCTTCATGTCGCCGTACGCCAGTTTGATGACGGCGCCACTCCCGCCGGGCGTGGCCTGGCCGCTGCCGTTGGTGAACAGGTACGACGTGATCCCCGCGGCCAGCGCCCGCTTCATGTTGGGATCGAACGGGTTGACCGAGTCGCGGATCTCGCCGCTCACCGACGCCGGCACACCGAGGCCCTGCGCGCGCACCGCGACGAAGCCCGGTGTCACGACGCGACCCTTGGCGTCGAGGATCGTCGCCTTCTCCGGGACCTCCACGTCGTGGCCGACGGCGTGGATCTTGTCGTCGCCGATGAGCACGGTCGCGCCGCGCAGCACGCGGCCATCTCCGACGTGCACATCGCCACCGACCACCGCGGTCCAGTGCTCCACCTTCGTGGGCGCGGGGGCTTCGGGCGGCGGCACCTCCGGCCGGGGGGCGCCGACGCCGCCGCGGCCGCGCGTGCCGCGTCGCTGCGCGGAGAGGTCGGCGACGACGCCGATGAGCAGGATGGGAAGGGCGAAGGCAAGCAGTCTCATCGTTGTTCCTCCGTCACCGCCTTGCCCTCGAGCCAGACCGAGCGCAGGGTCGCTTCGGGGTCGAGCGGGTCGTGGCTCCACAGGAGCAGGTTCGCCGTCTTGCCGGTGGCGATGCTGCCCAAGGCCTTGTCGACGCCGAGCGCCTTCGCCGGCACGACGGTCACCGCCGCCAGGGCGGTCGCGGCGGGAAGGCCCGTGCGCACCAGCTCGAGCAACTGCGCGCGCAGGGTGTCGACGGCGCGCGCGCCGTCCGGCAGCAGGAAGCCGATCTCGATGCCGGCGGCGTGCAGCCGGCGGGGGATGCTCACCAGTTGCTGCGTGTTCGGCAGCGTGGCGAGGTCGGGGGCGAGGAGCACCGTGCCCTTCATGGCCTTGAGTTGCGCGAGGGCGAGTTCGAGGCTCCCTTCCGACATCGACTGCGCGTGACGGCGGGCCACGACCGTGATGGGGAAGGTCGTGCCCTGGGCCGTGTCGGCGAAGTGGAGCACGTCGTTGGCGGAGTCGAGCGACACGAAGGCGCGCGCCTTGCCCTCGAGCAGGTCGGCCAGCGCTTCGACTGCCGGGTCGGGCGGTTGCGGCGCCGCGGCCGGGCGCGCTCCCGTCTCGCCGCCGCGGCCACCGCCGCCCTCCTCACGCGCAGGTTGGCCTTCGGCCGGAGGCGGTGCCTCGCCTTCCTTGGGCTTCTCGGCGGCGTTGCCCTCGGCGGCGCCGCCTTCCTGGGCCGGCGGCGTCGCCTCCGCAGGCGGCGCGGCGGCGCGACGCTTGCGCGCCTCGACCTCGCGCCTGGCGTCCTCGAACGCCTTGCGCAGGAGGTCCTTCGTCTTGGTGTCGGTCACCGGGACGATCGCCTGGAACGCGCTCGGCACGATGGTCATGGCTTCGGCGCTGTCGCCCTGCGGCCGGATCACCGCGCCCTGGCCGGCGAGGCCGCGGCCGGTGGGCGCGAGACCGATGGTGGTGACGCCGGCGCGCAGCATCTCGCCGAAGACGTCCTGCCGCGCGTACAGCGCGTCGATGACGCGCTCACCAGCCTTGTTGTCCCCGCTCGCGGCGGGAGCACCGCCGCGTCCCCCGCGCCGGGCGCCGCGGCCGCGGAACTGGTTGGGGCGCGCCTCCGTGGCGACCGGCGCTGCGCCGAGACCGACGTGGCTGAACGCGCTGACGCAACCTGGCATGAGCGTGCCGCCCTGGGCGTCGACCACTCGGTAGCCGGCGGGCGTCGCGACGTCGGCGCCGACCTGCTCGATCTTGCCGTTGCGCACCAGCACGGTGCCGCGCGGGATCTCCGGCCCGGCCATCGTGAGGATCCTGGCGTTCTGGATCGAGAGCCCGCGGTCGTCCTGCGCGGCCAGCGCGCCGGCGCCGATCGCGACGGCGAGGATGAGGTTCGTGCTGCGGATCATGATCAGAAGAGGGGGCGCGAAGGGTTGCGTCGGTAGACGATGCGGCCGTTGACGATCGCCATGTGCACATGGCTGCGTGGGTCGAGCGGGTCGCCGCTCCACACCACGAGGTCGGCGTCCTTGCCGGGCTCGAGCGAGCCGACGCGGTGGTCGATGCCGGCGATGCGCGCCGGGTTGATGGTCAGGCCGCGGATGGCGACTTCATCGGGCAACCCCAGCCGCACGGCCATGGCCGCCTGCAACGTGAGCTGCTCCTGCGGGACGACCGGCGAGTCCGTGTTGATGGCGATGCCGTCGCGGCCGAGTCCGCGCACCGGCGCAAGCCAGCCGTGATCCCCGCCGCGATACCAGGCGCCCAGCAGGCCGATGAAGCGCGCGTCGGCCGGGTCGAAGTAATACTGCCGCGGCCCGCCGGCGATCGGCACGCCGCTCTCGGCGGCGAAGTTGCTCAGGCGGTAAGCGTCGAACGTGCCGTGGTCGAGGAACGTCCACAGCCCGAACTCGTGACGGAGCTGGCGGATCGTCTGCAGCACCACCTGATAGATCTGCGTGTGCACGCTGACCGGGTACTCGTGGCGGAACAGGCCGCGCAGGTAGTGCAGGTCGGGCTCGAACTTCGGCTGCGGGCCCTTGCCCGCGTCGAAGTCCTGCCACGCCTGGTAGTAGGCCTGCCCGCGCTGCAGGGTGAAGCGCAGCCCCTGGTTCATGCCGATGACGCCGGCGCCGAGGTCACCGGAGCCGCGCTCCGGATTGCCGGCCTGCGCGATCTTGAGGCTGCCCGGGAAGCGGATGAGCGCCTCCTCCGGCGAGCGCCCGGCGGTCTTGGTGAGCGTGCCGAAACCGCCCATGTTCGATCCGGAGCCGGGGATGTACAGCGCTGCCGTCACCCCGCCCGCGAGCGCGCGTCGGAGCGCGCGATGATCCATGGTGATCAGGTCGATGGTGCGGAACTCGGGGTTCGTCGGGTGCACCGTGTCGTTGATGTCCGCGGAGCTGGCGGCGGAGATGTGGTTGTGCAGATCGATGAAGCCCGGCAGCAACCACGCGTCGCCGAGGTCGACGACCTCGTAGCCCTCCGGGATGGCGATGTCCTTGGCGCGACCCACCGCGACGATGTCGCCGTCCTTGGTGAGCACGACGCCGTCGGCGATCGGCGCGCCGGTGACCGGGAGCACCTTGCTGGCGCGGAAGGCCTGCGCCGGGCTCGGCACCTTGAGCGGGCCCCAGATCGCGACCTTGTACTCGGCCTCCGTGCGCGGGCGGTTGCCGTAGTGGATCTGCATCGAGCGGGTCGTCTCCGCCGACGCGGGCTCTGCCTGCGCAGACAGGGGCGTGAGGAGCGACAGGGCGGCGACGACGGGCCACGAGAGGGAGCGTTCCGACACGGGAGGGTTCGATCGGGACATGGGATCAGCGCTTGCGGTTGTCGACCACGACTTCGCCGTTGCACACGACCGCCTCGACGCGGCTCGTGAGTTCGAAGGGCTCGCCGCTGAACACGACGAAGTCCGCGTCCTTGCCGGCCTCCAGGCTGCCGATGCGCTGGTCGAGGCCCAGGAGCCTGGCGGGGGTGAGGGTGATCGCGGCGAGGGCTGCGGCGGCATCGAGCCCGTGGCGCACGGCATAGGCCGCGTGCACCGGCAGGAAGCGCGCGCCCGCCGTCGCGGCGGAGACCAGCGCGAAGGGCACGCCGGCGTCGTGCAGCACTTGGGCGCGGTTGGTACGCGCGCCGTTCTCCTCGACCACGAAGTCGGGTTCGAGGCACACGCCGGTGTGAGCAGCGGTGCGCAGCAGCTCCGGAGTGCGCGTGGCGTCGGCACCACCGTGCAGCACGAGCTTCACCTTGTGCTGGTCGGCCCAGGCGAGCAGTGCCTTGATCGCCGGAGCCCGGTTGCTCCGCACGACGGCGACGGTGCGACCTTCGATGAGCGCGCGCACGGGCTCGAGGCTCTCGTCGACACGCGGCTTGCGCAGGGCGTTGTCGGCGGTCGCGCCGCCAGCCGGCGCGTCCTTGCTCACGCGCTTGCCCTTCACCTTGCCCGAGAAGAAGCCACCGCTGAGCGAGCCGTCGAGCGTGTCGGTGCCCACCGTCGCCTCGAGGGTGACGCTGCCGCCCATGCCCATGGCGAAGCCGAGCTTGAGCTTGCCGTCCTTGAAGGAACCGCTCTCGATGTCGACCGGCGGCCGCTCCGTGCCACGGAACACGAGCGTGATCTGACCGGTGACGGTCTCGCCGGTGAGCTTGGCGTTGACGTTGAACGAGATCGCGAACGGCAACTGCGCGTTCTCGATGTCGCACTCCCAGACTCCGGTCACCGGGTCTTCGTCCGCGGGCTTCTCCTCGACGACGAGGTCGACCTCCTTGCCCTCGGCGATCGCCTTCTCGTAGCGCTGCCAGGTCTCGATGTAGCGTTGGCCGCGCTCGAGCAGCGACTCCAGCGGCTCGAGCGCATCCGGGCCGATCGCATCGTGCACGACGCGAAGCGCCGCGATCGGCGCGAGCACCATCGCAGCCCGGTCGGCGGCTCCCGTCTTCAACGCCGTGGCGCGTCCCGACACGGGCGTCTCGTCGCGACCGGCGACCACCACGGTGGTCACGCCCGCGGCGAGCGCGGCGCGCAGCGAGGGATCATCGGGTGCGACCGCGGCGGCGATGAGTTGCTCGGGTGTGCCGCGCGGGATCTGGCCGTCGCCGCCGGGTGCCGCGAGCCCGGCGTGGCTGTAGGCATCGACGAAGCCCGGCACGACGACGCCCTTGGTCTCGAGCACGCGCGCGCCGTACGGGATCGCGAGGCCCTCGCCGATCGCCTTGATCCGGCCGTTCTCGACCAGCATCACCGCATCGCGCACCGCGGCGCCGGCCCCGGTGAGGATCTTGCTCGCGCGCACCGCGAGGATGCTGCTGCCACCGCTCCGCTCCCAGGCGAGTTTGCCGTCGACGTAGGTCTTCTCGACCACCGTGCCCGTGGCGAGCGGGTCGCCGCTGAGGATCACGAAGTCGGCATCGCGTCCGGGCGCGAGGCTGCCGACCCGGTCGTCGACGCCGAGGACCTTCGCCGCCTGGCTGGTGACCGCGGCGATCGCCTGCTCGGGTGAGAGGCCGGCGCGCACCGCCAGCGCGGCGAGCAGGAGCAGGTCCGCCAGGTCGCCGTCGTTGGCCGCGCTGAGCGCGAGCGGCACGCCGACGCGCGCCGCCGCGGCGATCGCCGCCAGCGTCACCTGCGGCGTCTCGTCGAGCCGGTTCTCGCCGCCGGGGTTGGACTGGCCGGGGCGCACCGGCACGCGGAACGACGCGACCGCGCCGGCGCGCAGGACGAGGCTGGCGACGCGGTCGAGTTCGGCGGGATCCTCGAGCACGAGGCGGGCGCCGAGTGCGCCGGCGAGCTGCAGCGCGCGGCGGATGTCATCGGCACGCGCGGCGGCGACGCGCAGCGGCAGATCGCCGCGCAGCACCGCGAGCAGCGCCGCCGGGTCGTAGCGATCCTCGGCGGCGCCGGGACCGACGTGGTCGTTGCCGCGCTGCGCCTCCACCTGTGCGTCGCGGAACAGGCGACGCAGCTCGGCGAGTTGCGAGATGCGGGCCGTCGGCACCTGCCGGCGCGCTCCCACCAGGGGATCGTCGGCGGTGGGGGCGGGCGTCGGCTCGAAGAGGGCGGGCGCCTTGGTGCTCGCCTCGCCGAGGGTCACGCGCAGGCAGTTGGTCTCGGCGAGGGCACGGCGGGTCACGTCGTCGCCGAACAGCTTGACGACCGAGCCTTGGCCTGGGATCAGGCGGTTGCGGCCGGGCGCGAGGTACGCGGTCGTCACGCCGCCGGACAGCGCGCGGTGCTGAGTGCGCGCGAAGTCGAAGCTGGCGAGCGCCACGAAGTCGGGCGTGACGTTGTAGTCCGCGTCGCCGTTGCCGCCGAGGTCGGTGTCGACGGCCACCAGCCCCGGCATCACCACCTTGTCGCGGGCATCGACGACGGGCAGGTTCTGTGCGTTCTCCGGCTCGTCGGATCCGATGTGCTCGATGCGGCCGTCGCGCACCAGCATCCAGCCCTGCGCGAGCGTGTGGCCTTCGCCGACGTGGGTGCGGCCGAGGCGGACGACGAAGGCGTCCTGCGCCGCGACGCTGCCGATGGCGCTGCCGCCGCACGCGGCCGCCGCCACCGCCACGCGGAAGAACGACGCCCTCACTTGTCGGTCTCCTGGCTGGTTCCGAAGAGGTGCTGCAGGCGCGGGTCCTTGCTGCGCTGGTAGGTGAGCACGCCGTCGAGGATCACCGAGTCGACCCACGTCGTCGCCGACAGCGGATCGCCGGTGAGGATCTGCAGGCTCGCGCGCTTGCCCGCCGCGAGCGTGCCGAGTTCGCCGTCGAGACCGAGGATCTGCGCCGGCACCGTCGTGAACGCCTGCAGCGCGGTGGCGCGGTCGACGCCATTTCGCATCAGCGTCGCCATCTGCCACCACGGGTACCGGTTGGGGCCGTCCTGGCCGGTCGACACGTCGAGGGCGAACGGCACGCCGCGCCGGTACAGCTCCGCCGCCGGGCAGATCTTGACCTGCTTGCCGGTGACCTCGTCCTTCTCCCAGAACTCGACGTCGCCGGTGAGGACCACGGGGTGCGCGAGGTTGACGAGCCCGGCCAGCGCACGGTGCACGCGCTCACCGAGCACGTAGACCGCGTCGAAGCCGTAGTCCTTGCTGATGCGCAGCGCCTCCGGCACCATCGCCGCGTCGGGCACGTAGAAGAACGCCGTGTTCTTCTTCGCCAGCAGGTCGGCGGTCGGCTGCTTGGTCAGGTCGAGCTTGTCCTCGAACTCCTTCTTGCTGTCGCCGGAGGCGGCCTTCTCCGCGTCGAACTCGGCCTTGCGGCGGGCGAGGTCGGCCACCGCGTCGCGCACGTCGTCGAACGCGCGGCGCAGCTTGCGCACCTGCGCGACCGCGCCGCCACGCTCCGCCTGCAGCGACACCTTCAGCCCGCCGCGGGCGCGGATCGCGAGGTCTTCGACCGTCTGCCCGTACGGCTTGCACACCATGCCCTGGCCGCCGATCAGCGTGCGGTTGCCGGGGATGACGTGGATCGCGCCGATGCCGTTGCGCAGCACCTCGTCGAAGAAGCGCGACGACGGATCGACGGCGTCCTGCACGGTGAGGTACGGCACGTTGGCGAGGTTCTCGTTGGCGCCGCGCATGCCGCCGCTGCTGTGCGCCAGGAGATAGGTCGGCATCACGACCTTGTCGGTGGCGTCGACGACCTGCGCGTTCCACGGCACCTCGACGTCGGCACCGATCTTGGTGATGCGTCCGTTCTCGAGGAGCAGCGTGACGTTGGTCAGGTCGGGACCGGCCAGCGTGATCACGCGGCCGGCCTTGACCGCGACGGCGGCCTGGGCCGTCACCGGCGCGAGCGGGAGCGACGAGAGCAGGACGAGAGTGGGGAGGATGCGCATCGGCGACGGGGGAAAGCGGAGCGGAGAAGGCGTCGGGCGGGCGGTCACGGCTGGACCTCCGCGCCGGCAATGAACACGTGCAAGGCGACGGAGGCGGGGTCGAACGGATCACCGCTCCACACCACCACGTCGGCGTCGCGGCCCGCAACCAGGCTGCCGAGCCGATCGGCTACGCCGAGGATCTTCGCGGGAGTCGCGGTGACGGCGGCGAGCGCGGCGCTGCGGTCGAGACCGTTGCGCACGGCGAACACCGCCTCGTGGATGAGGGCCTTGCTGCCGACGTTGCTGCCGGTCTGGATGGCGAAGGGCACGCCGGCCTGGGCGAGCAGGCCGAGCGTGTGCCAGCGCATGCGCGCGCCGTCGCTCGCGCCGCTGCCGACCACGGCCTCCGCGGACGGCGCGCCGATCAGGCAGGTGACCTTGGAGGCGGCGAGCAGATCGACGCAGCGGTAGGCCTCGGTGACCTCCTCGAGGACGGTCTTGTAGCCGAACTCGCCCGCGAGCCGCAGGGCGGTGCGGATGTCCTGCTCCGCGCGCGCGGTCGTGTGCACGTCGAGCTTGCCGGCGAGCGCTTCCACCAGCACGTCGAGGCCCGCGTCGTGCGGCGTGTCGTTGCCCTCCGTGCGCTCGTCGCGGTACTCCATCGCCTGGTAGAAGGACCGGCGCACCTCCCAGATCACGCCCATGCGCGTAGTCGGGCGGCGGTAGTACATGCCGACGGGGGCGCCGCCGCGGATCGCGCGATTGCCGTCGGACGGTTCACGCCCGACGTTGAGGTTGAGGCCGACGCGTTCCTTCACGAGCATGGCGGCGACGGTGTCACCCGCGGTCTTGAGGACGGCGCCGAGGCCGCCGATGGCGTTGCGGTTGCCGGGACAGAGCCGTACGGCGGTGACGCCGGTGGCGCGGGCGCGCACGAACCCGGGGTCGGTCGGATCGACCGCATCGAGGATCGAGAGCTGTGGCGTGACCTCGTCGCCCTGCTCGTTGCGGTCGTTGTCGCGCACGCCGATGCTCGCGCCCGCGTCGACGAGGCCCGGCGTGATCGTGCGACCGGCGAGGTCGAGCACGCGGGCGCCGGCGGGGAACACGAGGTCGTTGCCGCCGACGGCGACGATCTTGCCCTGGTGCAGGATGACGGTGCCGCCGACGTGTTCGGCGCCGGTCCCGGTGAGGACGAGCGCACCGCGCAGTACGAGGACCTGGTCCTGGCCGGCGAGGCCAGGGAGGGCGGCGGCGAGCGTGAGGGCGGAGCGGAGCAGCATTCTCATGGTCTTGGTTCCCTGGTCTCGGGTCTCACTTCTCGGGTCTCACTGCGCGCGGGTGGCGTCGGTCACGCGTTGGCCGGCGACGAACACGGCGAGCAGGCGGCTGCCCAGGTCGAGCGGATCGCCGCTGAACACGGCGCAGTCGGCATCGCGGCCCTGCGCCAGGGTGCCGACGCGATCGGCGAGCCCGAGCACCTCGGCGGGAGTCGCGGTCAGCGCCGCAAGCGCGGCGCGCCGGCTCGTGCCATGCCGTACCGCCAACGCGGCGGACAGACGCACCTCGCGCGCGCTCGGCGCGGTGAACGCAAAGCGGATGCCGCGGCCGGCGAGCTTGCCCGGCGTCTCGAGCTGGTCGCGTTCGCTGCGCAGCGTCAGTGGCTCGAGCACGACCGTGACCTTCAGCGCGGCGAGGCGGTCGAGCGACTTGCTCGCGGCGAGGCCACCGAGCAGCACGAGCCGCGTCTGCGTACCGGCGAGCACGCCACCGCGGGCCGGATCCAGCAGATCGAGCGCGCAGGTGATCTCGTCGTGCGAGTTGGCGTGCAGCACGAGCGGGTACGATCCCGCCAGGACATCGCGCAGCACCTGGCGGTCGACGGTCATCTCACGCAGCGGATCCTCGGCGGCCTTGAAGGCCGTGCGGATGAGATCGAGTGCGCCCATGCGCGACGTGGGGAAGCGCTCCTGGTCGAGCGCCTCCGGCACGATCGCGGTCTTGAGGTAGCACACCTCCTGCAGGATCGCGCCCTCGCGCGGGCCGGTCTTCACCGCGCCCGCGAGGCCCGCGAACGTGTTCACCGAGCGCGGCGCGAGACCGAGGGTCGTCACGGCGCCGTCGGCGAGGCGACGGATTCCCTTGCCGAACGGATCGAACGCGTCGGTCGCGCGCAGGTCGGGCGTGTACGAGTCGACCGTCTCGGCGAGGTCGCGCTCGGCGCCGGCATGGCCGTGCGCGACGACGAAGCCGGGCACCACCGTCGCACCCTCGAAGCGCTCGCGCTGGACATCCGGACCGAGGTCCTTGGGAACCTCGGCTCCCACCGCGGCGACGCGGCCGCCGCGCACCAGGACGGCGGCGTCGGTGAGCGTGACCTCGGGCGAGACGACGATGGTCCTGGCTTCGATCAGGAGCGCCGCTGTCTTGGGATCCTGGGCCTTGGGATCCTGGGCCTTGGGATCCTGGACGGGCACGCAGGCGACGACGACGGCGAGGAAGAAGGTCGACACGATCAGCGGCCCTGGGACACGGTTTCGCCGTCGGCGAGGACGCGCAGCACGCGGGCCTCGCTGCTCAGCAGCGGCGCGGAAGCGACGAGGATGTCGGCGCGCTTGCCGACGTCGAGTGAGCCGGTGCGGTCGGCGATGCCGAGCACCTCCGCCGCGGTGAGCGTGATCGCGCGCACGGCGGCGTCGTCGGGCATGCCACCGCCCGCACACAGCGCCGCGAGCAAGGGCAGGAAGCGGGCGCGCCCCGCGTCGCCCGACGCGATCACCACCGGCACGCCGGCGCGGTGCAGGTCGGCCGCGAGGGTGTCGGGCACCGGGTCGCCGTCGACGTCGAGCGCGGTGCCGGTGGGGGTGAGAATGACGCTGATCCCGCGGCTCGCCAGCTCCTCGGCGAGCCCGCCGGCGAAGGCGGCGCCGAGCACCGACACATGGCGGACGTGCACTTCGTCGACGAGCGCGATCGCGGCGCGCAGCTCATCGTCGCGCTGGGCGGTGATCCGCAGGCGGAGAGCGCCGGTGTTCACCTGTTCGAGGGCCTCCTTGGCGGGGTCGACGGCAGGTGGGCGGGGGAAGGTCGGCTTCGTCGGTCCCGCCGGCGCGCCGCCGGCGTTGCCGCCGCGCGCACCGCCCGTCTCCGGGTTCTGCGGCGCCGGTTGCTCCGGCGCAGCCGGCGGAGCGCCTTCGCCGCCTTCCGCCGGTGGCCGCGCCGGTCTTCCCGCGCCGTCGCCGCGCCCTCGGCGCTCACCTTCGCCGCGCGGTCGGCCCTCTCCCGCCGGCGCGGCCTCGCCTGCGCCGCCACCCCGGCGCTTGAGCGCGTCGAGGTAGGCCTGGAAGTCCTTGGCGTACTTCTCGGCCGCCTCCTTGTGCTTGTCGTGCGCCTTGCGGTACGCGGCGACCTCCTCGAACGGGCGGCTGAGATCGGCGAGCCCTTTGGCGCGGGCCAGGGGATGCGTGTTGGCGGACGCGACGAGATCGAGGTGCACGGCGCCGCGCGCGCCATCCCCGAAGCCCACGAAGCCATGCGCGCGCGGCCGGACGAGGGCGCCGATGCCGCGCCACTGCCCGGTGCTCACCGGCGACACGTGCGCGGTCGTGACGCCCGCATCCACGATCGGCGCACCGATCGCGAACGGATCGAGGGCGCCGAGGACCTCGGTGCCGGCGTCGGTCTCGGCGATCACGCCGGTCTCGTAGGCGTGCGAGGCAGCGTCGATGAGCCCCGGGTACGCGTGTCCGGTCGGATACGAGAGCACCTCGATTCCCGCCGGCACCGCGACCTCGCCCCGCTTGCCGGCGGCGAGGATCCTGCCGCCGCCGAGCAGGAGAATCCCATCCTGGTACGCCGGGCCAGAAACTGGATGGACGGTGCCGACCGCGAGGGCCAGGGTCGCAGAGGGGGCCGGAGACGCGGCCGGAGATGGGGAAGGTGAGGTCGGTCCTTGGGCCTGGCCGGCGAGCGGCAGGCCGAGGGCGAGCGCGAGTGCCGAGCAGAGCCGGCGCGCGGATGCAGCCATGCGAGCGGGGGCGTGGGGGAGGGTGGCGAGCGAGCGGCCACGCAGGGCCGCGGGAGGACGCCGTATTTACGGGTCAGGCCCTCGCCGTTGCCAAGGTCATTTCCAGACAGATGGGTGGGCCCCGCTTCCGCGCACCCGCCGCGTTACTGCCGGCCGCTGCTGGGCTACCCTTGGCTCGTGAAGACAGCGTCCGCATGCCTGTGGTTGAGCGCGGTGCTCGCCGGTTCGTGGTCCGCGGCTCCGGCCGGTGCGCAGCAGCGCACGATCGTGCCCATCACCAACTCCGCGGAGGAACACGTCTCCGCCGTGGTGAGTCCTTCCGGCGGCTACGTGGCCTTCAAGGGCGCGGACAAGCTCGCGGTGGTGGGCTACGGCGGTGGGAACGAGACGGTGCTCGCGGCCGGCCTCAACCTCGGGACCTTCGTGTGGGCGCCCGACAGCACCGGCCTCTACTTCATGGATGGGCCCGACCTGAAGTTCGCCCGCGTCAGTGGCGGCCAGGCGACCATCGTGCAGCGGCTGCCCGAGACCAACCACATCCTCTGCGACATCAAGGACGACGGCGTCCTGCTCTATGGCGTGTGGTTCTTCGTCCGCACGTCCGGCACGCCGGTGCGCGAGTGGCAGGTGTTCTCGATGCGCACCGATGGCAGCGCGCCGCCGACCGTGCTCCTGCGCAGCGTGCTCACCATCGATGGCGTGCGCCTGAGCCCCGACGAGACGGCGATGGTCTACCGCGAGTACGACCCCACGCCGTTCCAGCCCATCGATCTCGTCATCGCCACGGCGACCGGCGGCAACCGGCAGAGCCTCACCAACAACCAGGGCCTGCAGCTCAGCGTGGGGTACCCATGGTGGGATGGCGATGGCAGCGCGATCCTGTTCCCGCGCACCGACCTCGCGATCAGCCGGCAGGTCGTCGAACGGCTGACCATCGGCACCCAGACGATCACCTCGCTGACCTTCCCCACCCGCGCCCGCAACATCTCCGTCGCGCCGTCCGGCGATTGGATCCTGTACGAGGGGTACTGGCAGGCGGGCCAGGTGTGGACCCCGGTCCTCATGCCGGTGCGCGGCGGCGGGCACGTGTTCCTCGACACCTCGCGGCCGGTCCTGTTCCGTGGCACGCCGCACCTCGATCGCGCCGTCGGCAACCGCGTCGTGTTCAGCGGCGACCTCGCTGGCGCCAACACCTCGCAGGTGCTGAAGGTCGAACTCGCGCGCGAGATGCGCATCGAGCCGCGGATCGAGATCGGCCAGACGTTCCAGATCGCGTTGCCCGTGGAGGCGTCGGAGATCGGCGCGGTGTTCCTGGCGGCCGGAATCGCGGCGACCCCGGTCTCGATGCCGGGGCTCGCGGGTAGCTTCGGCCTGGATCTGGGCAACCTCGTGACGGTGCTGGTCGGCGTCGGCGACGGCCAGTCGCCGTTGCGCACGCAGATCGCCGTTCCCAACGTCAACTTCCTCGTGCGCAAGGCGCTCTACGCGCAGGCGGTGCGCTTCATGGACTTGACGCCGCGTGGCGACTTCACGCGCTGGGTGGAGCTGCCGATCTTCTGAGGGGAAGTCGCGGGCGCCGCGAGCTACGCTCTCCGCGCTCCAATGCAAGTCCAAGCGCTCGATCTCCGTCCCGGCACCCTCGTCTCCTATGAGGGCCGCATGTGTTCCGTCGTCTGGTGGAACATCCTCCGCAACGACCGCCGCCTCTTCGTCCAGATGCGGATCAAGGACATCCAGAGCGGGCGCACCCAGGAGCTGAAGGAGCACGGCGACACCAAGTACGAGGTGCTCGACAAGCAGGAAGTGGAGCTGACGCACTCGTATCGCGATGCCGGCGACGAGGTGTTCTTCACGCCGGAGGGCGAAGAGGTGCGCTGCACCGTCGCTGCCGCGGAGGACGCCCTGCGTTGGCAGGCGGAGATCTACAAGGGTCTCTTCGTCAACGGCCAGCTCGTGTTCGTCATGCCACCGGCGAGCGTCGTGCTCGAGGTCACGGAGACGGCGCCGCCGATCCGCGGCGCGGGCAGCGGCCTGAAAGACGCGATGCTCGTGAACGGGATGAAGGTCCGCGTCGGCAACCTGGTCGACGTCGGCAACAAGGTGCGCATCGACACCGAGACGATGGAGTTCAAGGAGCGCATCCAGGGCTGAGAGGCCGTGCAACAAACCAGGCTACAGCCTCTCAGCATGTTCCCGGTGGCCGCCTCCGCGGCCGCGGCAGAGCCGGAGAGAGGAATGCTCTCAGGCTTTGAGCGACCGTGAGCGGGCTCGTCGAGGTGCAGTTCGAACCGGCGGGCCGCCGCGTGCTCGTGCCACCCGGCACGACGTTGCTCGCCGCGAGCCGGCTCGCCGACGCGGAGATCGCGAGCGGTTGCACGCGGGGCGACTGCGGCACCGATCCGGTCTGGATCCGTGCCGGCGCCGACGGCCTCGGCCCGATCCTCGATGCCGAGCGCGCGACCCTCGAGCGGATGGGACTCGCCCCGGGCTTCCGCCTGTCGTGCTCCGCGAAGGCGATGGCGGGAACGGTCGTCGTCGACACGGAGGCGTTTTGATGCGCAAGCTGCGCGTCGGCCTGCTCCTGGCGTGCGCGGTGTTGACGGCGTGCGCCGCCGCCGTCGGTCCGGAAGCGGCGGCCCTGCGCGCGGCGGAGGCGCGGCACGCGCAGGCGCCCGACGACGTCGACGCTGCCGTGTGGCACGGGCGCCGGCTCGCGTACGTCGGTCGCATCGCGGATGCGATCGACGTGTACACGCGGGCGTTGGCCCGGCACGGCGACGAGCCGCACCTCCTGCGCCACCGCGGCCACCGCTACATCTCGCTGCGGAGGTTCGACCTCGCCGTCGCCGACCTCACCCGCGCGGCCGCGTGCATCGCCGGTACGCCCGACGAGGTCGAACCCGACGGCATCCCCAATGCGCGCGGGATCCCCACCAGCACCCTGCACGGCAACGTGTGGTACCACCTCGGCCTCGCCTGCTTCCTCCGTCGCGACTACGAGGCCGCGCTGCGCGCCTACGTCGAGTGCGAGAAGGTCGCGCGCAACCCCGACATGCGCGCGGCGACGTTGCACTGGAAGTACACGACCCTGCGGCGGCTGGGTCGCGACGCCGAGGCGAGGGACGCGATCGCCGGCGTGCGTGCCGACGAGGACATCATCGAGAACCACGACTATCACCGGCTCCTGCTCATGTACCGCGGCGACCTGACGGTGGACGAGGTCACGGCGACGTTGGATGGCGGCAAGGCCACGACGCTCGCCTCCGCCGGCTTCGGCGTGGCGAGCTACCTGCGCGCCGAGGGCAGGACGGCCGACGCCGACGCGCTCTGCCGGCGCATCGTCGCGTCGGCACCCGCGGGCGCGTTCGGCCGGATCGCGGCCGAGGTCGACCTGGCCCGATGAGCTGACGGCGCGCGCTTTCCCCTTGGGGCGCGTCGGTTCGCATCGCACACTCGCGCCCCATCGTGCGAGACGCCCTGCGCTTCCTGTCGACCTTCGTGCGCAAGCCGGGTTCGGTCGGCGCGGTGTGGCCCAGCTCGCCGCGCCTCGCCCAGGCGCTCGCCGGCGACCTCGACCTCCGCGCCGGCGACGTGGTCCTCGAGTACGGCCCCGGCACCGGCCCCATGACCACCGTCCTCGATGCGCAACTGGCGGCAGTCGACGGCGTCCGCTTCCTCGGCATCGAGCTCGACGCCGGCTTCGTCGAGGTCCTGCGCCGTCGCCATCCGCACCTCGACTTCGTGTGCGGGTCGGTGGTCGATGCGCCGGCGCTCGCGCGCGCACGCGGCCTGGGGCCGGCGCGCTACATCATCTCCGGCCTTCCCTTCGCGAGCCTGCCGGCGAAGGTGCAGGAAGGTACCGTCGCGGGCGTGCTCGAGGTCCTCGCGCCGGCGGGCGAGTTCCGCACCTTCCAGTACCTGCACGCCTACCGGTTGCCGGCGGCGCGGCGTTTCCGCGCCATGATGGCGGAGCACTTCACGCACTTCGAACGCTCGCGGCCGATCCTGCGCAACGTGCCGCCGGCTTTCGTGCTCACCTTCCGCCGTTGAGGCGACGCAGCTCGTCCTCGAGTGCGCCGAGCTTGCGCTCGCTCCGCTCGGCGCGGTCCTTCAGCACGGTGATCTGTTCGTCGGCGAGCCGCACGCGCCAGGCCGCGAACAGACCGACCCAGATCAGGCCGAGGACCAGGGACAGGAGGCCGACTGCCGGCGGATCCCAGCCCGGCATGACGGTGCGCATGGCGCGGTCGACGAACGTGGACGCGAACAGGCAGGCGCCCATCAGGAGGTGGAAGTTGCGCTCGTGCATCGGAGTCCCGCTCGGTGGTGAGCCAGATCTTCGCGGCGCGCGCCTGCAACGCCAGCGTCGCCAGCGGCGCTCAGTCGGGCGGAGCCAACCGACATGCCCTACTCGCAGACCTATCGCATGGCCGCGCTGCGCACTCCGCTCGGCGCCGACGTGTTCCTCCTCGAGCAGGCCCGCATCGACGAGGCGGTGAACGGACTGTTCGCGATCCAGGCCAGTACCGCGAGACGACCTCGCGTTCGTGAGCGGGCTGCTCGAGGACGAGGACATCTTCTCCTTCTTCCGGCACGAGGACGGGCGGCACGTGCGACGACCTCGAGGACTACGACCACCACGTGGGTGACTACGGTTCGATCGATCGCGGCGATCGGCTGGTCCGCCTGCGCATGGAGGAGCACGAGGCGGGCCGCCGCGAGATCCGTGGCAGCTCCGACCGCCGGGTGATGACGGCCGGTCACGCGCTCTCGCTGCGCGGGCATCCGGGCACCTGCGTCGACGGGCGTCGCTACATGCGGACGCGGTGCGGTCGGCAGCACGAGCGTGCTGTGCGCCGGTCGGTTCGTCACCCGCCGCGGTTCCGCGACCGCGGTGCCGAGCACGCTCGTGGCCGGAGCGGCATCGGTCCTCGTCGGTGGGCAGGGGTTTGCGCCCTCCGTCGTGACGCTCCTCGACGACGCGCTGGCGAGCGGGGTTGCCCCGGAACCGGCGATGGCCGCCGCGCGCACGGCGCAGGGCGCCTACGAAGGGGCCCTGCGGAACGGCGCGACGGAGGCCGATGCAGCGCGCGGCGTGACCGACGCAGCGGCGGCAGAGCGCCTCGATGACGAACGCGCCCTGCTCGTGACCAATGCGCTCTACGGGGAGGTGGGCGGCGAGGGCCGCGCCCCGGACGCCCGCGGCGTGGCGGTCGGGATGGGCGCGGACGGGCATCGCTACCTGCACCTCACCGGGGACGGCCGCCGTGGCGAGGCCGTGACGGTGGCCGGCACCGATCAGACCCGCGACCGGCTCACCAACGTGGCCCAGGGCCTTGGCTTCATCCCGCCGCAGTACTCGCACGCCGCGGCGGACGCGCGTGCGTTCCAGTTGCAGTACCCCGGCGGCGAGATCGTCGGGCACTCGCTGGGAGGGGGGCTCGCGACGTACGCGGGGTCGCTGACCGGGCTGCCGACGCGCGTCTTTAACCCCGCCGGTCTCGGCGACGGCGCGATCCGCGAGATCCATGACCACGGCGTCACGACGACGCTGGCCACGATCGAGGCCGTCATCATCGACGGGGAGACTGTCGACGTCGCGCAAGGCCTGGGTCTCGGGCCGCGGGCGCACGGCGACCGCGTGCACTACGCGGGCACGCAGTCGCCGAGCCTCGGCCCGCTGGCGGTGCTCGCCCACGCCAACGAGCTGCACCGAACGCCCTACGTGATCGAAGCGATGCGCCACTACCCGCCGCGTGAGTTCGAGCGCGTCGAGATCCGGTCGCCGCGCGATTGAGCCGGCGAGTGCGAGGCCGCGGCCAAATCGGCCTTACCCAGGCGTCGGCGAGACCGCATACTCCCCGCCCCGCGTTCCGCCACTCCACTCCGCAATGGGCACCTACGACCCCTCGAGCATCGAGCCGAAGATCCAGAGGTTCTGGGAGGAGAACCAGGTCTTCCGCACGCCGAACCCCGGCGACCCCGACTTCGACGCCCGCAAGCCGAAGAAGTACATCCTCGACATGTTCCCGTATCCCTCGGGCGCGGGCCTGCACGTCGGCCACCCGGAGGGCTACACGGCGACCGACATCGTCAGCCGCTACTACCGGGCCAAGGGGCACAACGTGCTGCACCCGATGGGGTGGGACGCGTTCGGGCTGCCGGCAGAGCAGTACGCGATCGCGACCAACACGCACCCCGCCGCCGCCACGCGCAAGAACGTCGACAACTTCCGCCGCCAGTTGAAGGCGCTCGGGTTCAGCTACGACTGGAGCCGCGAGGTCGGCACCAGCGACCCCGCGTACTTCAAGTGGACGCAGTGGATCTGGAAGAAGCTGTACGAGCAGGGCCTCGCCTTCCAGGCGGACGCGCCGGTGTGGTGGTGCGCGGCGCTCGGCACCGTGCTCAGCAACGACGAGGTCGTCGACGGTCGCAGCGAGCGCGGCGATCACCCGTGCGTGAAGGTCCCGCTGCGGCAGTGGATGCTGAGGATCACCGCCTACGCCGAACGCCTGCTGACCGAACTCGACGGCCTGGACTGGAGCGAGTCGCTCAAAACCATGCAGCGCGAGTGGATCGGCCGCAGCGAGGGCGCCGAGATCGACTTCGACGTCGCCGGCCACGCCGGCGCGCGCATCAAGGTGTTCACCACGCGCGCCGACACCTTGTTCGGCGCCGCGTTCATGGTGCTGGCGCCGGAGCACCCGCTGGTGGCGAAGATCACGACGCCCGCGCAGCGCGCGGCGGTGACCGCCTACGTCGAGGGCGCCGCGAAGAAGAGCGAACTCGAGCGCACCGATCTGGCGAAGACCAAGACCGGAGTCGCCACCGGGGCCTTCGCGCTCAACCCGCTGTTTCCGCCCGACGATCCGCGTGCGCGCCTGCCGGTGTGGGTCGCCGACTACGTGCTGGTGAGCTACGGCACCGGCGCGATCATGGCGGTGCCCGCGGGCGACGCGCGCGACTTCGAGTTCGCGCAGACCTTCGCGTTGAAGGTCCCGCCGATCTTCGCGCCGGCCACTGGCGACGCCGCGCACGATGCCGCGGTCGCGCGCGGCGAGCGCTGCTTCGTCGGCGAGGCGCGCTACGTGAACTCGAGGAACGACCAGGGCCTCGACCTCGGCCCGCTGTCGATCGAGCAGGCCAAGGCCGCGGTCGTGACGTGGCTCGCCGCGCGCGGGCGCGGCGCGACCAAGGTGCAGTTCAAGATGCGCGACTGGCTGTTCAGCCGGCAGCGCTACTGGGGCGAGCCGTTCCCGGTGCTGCACACGGAGGACGGCGTCGAGCTGGTGCCCGACGCCCGCCTCCCGGTCGAGCTGCCGGCGATGGAGGACTTCAAGCCCGGCGGCACCCCGGAGTCGCCGCTGATCCGCGCGCAGGCCTGGGTCGACACCGTGGATGCCGCGGGTCGCCCCGCGCGCCGTGAGGTGGACACCATGCCGGGGGCAGCGGGGTCGAGCTGGTACTTCCTGCGTTTCTGCGATCCGCACAACGACCGCGAGTTCTGCGCGCGCGCCGCTGCCGACTACTGGCTGCCGGTCGACCTGTACGTGGGTGGCACGGAGCACGCGGTCGGCCACCTGCTGTACGCGCGCTTCTGGACCAAGGTGCTGCACGACCTGGGTCTCGTGCCGTGCAAGGAGCCGTTCCAGCGCCTCTACAACCAGGGGATGATCCTCAGCTACGCCTTCGAGGATCAGCGCGGTGCCACCGTGCCGGTGAGCCTCGCCGTCGAGGACGGCGAGCGCTTCGTGCACAAGGAGACGGGCGAGGAGCTGAAGCGCATCGTCACCAAGATGTCGAAGCGCTACGGCAACGTGGTGAACCCCGACGATGTCGTCGCCGAGTACGGCGCCGACACGCTGCGGCTCTACGAGATGTACATGGGCCCGCTGGCCGACCCCAAGCCGTGGAACCCCAAGGACGTGCCGGGCGTGCACCGCTTCCTGCACCGCACGTTCCGGCTGGTGGTCGATCCCGAGGCGGAAGGCGACGGCGCGTGGCCGTATCTCCTGGCCGACCGCGCCGACGACCCCGACCTCGAACGCCTGCTGCATCGCACGATCCACAAGGTGGCGGGCGACATCGACCGCATGGCGTTCAACACCGCGATCGCGGCGATGATGATCTTCGTCAACGAGGCGACCGGGCGCCGCGAGCACCTCTCGCGCAGTCAGGTGTGCCGCTTCGTGCAGTGCGTGGCACCGTTCGCGCCGCACATCGCCGAGGAGCTGTGGCGACGGCTCGGTCGCACGGAGCTGCTCGCGTACGCGCCCTGGCCCGCGGTCGACCAGTCGATGCTGCGCGACGACGAGATCGAGATCGTGGTGCAGGTGCTCGGCAGGAAGCGCGCGGTGGTGAAGGTCGCCGCCGACGCCGACGACGCCACGGTGCTCGCCACGGCGCGCGGCGCCGTGCCCGACCAGCTCGCGGGCAAGACGGTGGCCAAGGAGATCCTGGTCAAGGGCAAGCTCGTCAACTTCGTCGTGAAGTGAGCGCGTGACCGACCTGCGCAGCTACTTCGTGGTGTGCACGCTCGGGCTCGAGCCCGCGCTGGAGCGCGAACTCGGGGCGCTGGGTGCGAGCGACATCACGCCGCAGCGCGGCGGGATCACGTGCCGCGGCGACCTCGCGCTGGGCTATGCCATGAACCTCTGGCTGCGCACGGCGATCCGCGTGCAGGAGTTCGTGCTCGAGGGTCGGGCGCAGTCGGTGCCGGACCTCTACCGGCTCGTGCACGACTACGACTGGTCGCACACCGCCGGGCCTTCGATCACGCTCGCGGTCGACGCCACGGTCACGTCGGCGTGGATGACGCACAGCGGCTATGCCGCGCAGGTCGTCAAAGATGCGATCGTCGACCAGATCCGCGACCGCCACGGCGTGCGCCCCGATGTCGATCGCCGCCAGCCCGACCTGCCGCTGAAGCTCGTCCTGCGCGACGAGGAGGTGCTGCTCTACCGCAACCTGTCGGGCCCGAGCCTGCACAAGCGCGGCTGGCGGCGCGTGCAGGTCAAGAGCCCGCTGAACGAGGCGACCGCGGCGGGCCTGCTGATGCTGGCCGGGTGGGAACCCACGCAGAGTCTTGTCGACCCCATGTGCGGGTCGGGGACCTTCCTCATCGAGGCGGCGCACATCGCGATGGATCGCGCGCCGGGTCTCATGCGGCACTTCCCGTTCGAAGCCTGGCCGGACTTCGACGCCGACGCGTGGTCGCGACTGCGCGCCGACGCCCGCAAGCGCATGCGCTCCTCGCCCGGCGTCGAGCTGATGGGCGCCGATCACCATCCCGGCGCGATCGCGATCGCCCGCAGCGGGGCGGAGGCCGCCGGCGTCGCGCACGCGATCCGCTTCGAACAGAAGCCTGCGGACGCGTTGCGCCTCGAACACCCCCCGGCGATGGTCGCGGTCAACCCGCCGTACGGCGAACGCCTCGGCGAGGACGAAGCGGAGCTGCACGACAGTTGGCGCCAGCTTGCGCGCTTCCTGCACGAGGAGTGCTCCGGGGCGGTGGCCTTCGTCCTGTCCGGCAACCCGGAGCTGACCCGCGTGCTGCGCCTGAAGAGCAGCCGCAAGCATCCCGTGCGCAACGGCAGCATCGACTGTCGCTGGCTGCGCTACGACGTGCGCTGAGCGGATCAGGAGCGCCGCGGCGAGCGATCGCGCAGCGCGCTCACCAGCGTGAGGCCGGCGAGGAAGAGCAGGCACGCGGCGATGACGCGGGCGACGAAGGTGCCCGTCGCCCGCCGCCGGTCGTCCGCCGGTGGTGCGGCCCGCTCGGCGTGCGCCCGGATGTCGGTCGAGGCCAGCGGCCAGAGCGTGGCCATCGCGGCCTGCACCGACGGCCGTTGCGCCGGACTCGCCGCGGCCAGGGCACGGGCGAGCGGCGACAGGGCGGCCGGGTCGCCGCGCCGCGCGAGGGCTTCCGCGGCCCGACCCTGCGCGGCGTCGTTCCCGTACAGCAGGCTGCGCAGCGTGTCCGTGGCACCGGGCTCGGTGGCGAAGGCGAGGTGCAGCGCGGCTTCCTCGCGACGGCCGTCGCGGGCGGCAAAGGCCAGCACGCGCCAGGCGTCCGTCGGCGTCGGTGGCGGCGTCGTCGTCGCCGCGAGATGCAGCAGCAAGGCGGGCAGGGTCAGGCCCCCACGGCTGCGACCGAGCACGACGATGTCTTCGCCCTCGGCTTGCACGTCGAGGATCAGGTCGCCGCACTCCACCGCACCGATGGTGAGCAGGCGGCCGAGCGGACTCTCCATCTGGATGCCGGCCGCACGCCCGCCGACCAGCGTGGCGACGTTCAGCCACACCGGGCCGCGCGCGCGTCGCAGGTCGGTCGCGGCGGCGAAGGCCTGCAGCGGCGCTGCGCGCAGGGCGCGGCCACCCGGCGAACGCCACACCTCGAGGCCCTGCGCGTCACACATGGCGTGGATGACACTGCCGTCGACCTCGATGGTTGCGCTCAGGGCTCCGGCGACTGTCGCGTCGGCTGCCGCTGGCCGCGCGCGCAGACCCGCGCCGTCCAACTCGAGCACCAGGGCAGCGAAGGGGTCGGGCGTCGCCGCGCCGAACTCGGCGAGGACCTCGCGTACCGCGACCAGCGCGGGCGGGCCGCGGTGCTCGGGGTCGGCGGGGAGGCGAACCTCGATCCGCCCCTGGCCCGCTGCGGCACCCGCCGCGATGCAGGCGGCGGCCAGCGCGCGAATCACCGCGACTCGTGCTCCGGGTTGCGGCCCGCGGGCGCGAGCGAGTCGTCGTCGTAGTCGTTGGCGCGGAACACGCCGCTTGCTCCGATCTCGAGCTCGAACTCGTCGACGGAGGAGGAGTCTGCCGCCGCGGTCAGGTCCGTCTCGTGGTCGACCGCGAGTTCCTCCTGGCCTTCGTCCTGGAACGCCCCCTCCGGCTCGCCGGTCCAGCCTTCGTTCGACTCCTGCGGGCTGGACGGTGCGGCGAGTGCCGCCCACGTCTCCCCGGCCGCGCGGTTGCGGGCGCGGCTGCGCAGCGCGAGCGCCAGCCAGACCACGAGCAGCAGGATCGCGGCGCCACAGCCGATGGCGTAGCGCTGGTTCATCGGCAGCTCGTTCCAGGCCTGCGTGAGGCTGGTGAGCACCGCCTCGGCGCGCTCCGTGAGCGACGACTCCACGCCGGTGCGGTCGTTGCGAACCGCGGCGATCGCCACCTGCAGGAGCGGCAGCAGTTCGCGGCCTTCCTGCGCCAGCCGTCCCTCGAGGGCGCGGGCCGTCGACGGGATGCGCAGTTCGGCGAGACGCTGGATCGCGTACTGCCGCAGACCGGGGACGGCGTGCGCGAGCACCGCGATCAGCGTCGTCGCCTCGTCCTGCGGAGCGAGCTTCGTCGAGAGGGACTGGAACGCGTAGGTCAGCGCCTGCTGCACCAGCGGCGTCCCGGTGGCCACGGCCGCGGCGAGCGGCAGGAGCTGGGCGGGGTCGCCGATGTCGGCGAGTGCGGTGATCGCGGCGACGCGATCCTGTTGCTCGCCCGACGCCGTGGCGCCCTCGGTTCCGGTGCGGTCGGCGGCGACGGCGAGCAGGTCCGGCGCGCTCGCGCGCATGCGCAGCGCGCCGAGGAAGTTCGCCCCCAGCGTGCGCAGGGTGATGTCGTCGCCCCGCAGGGCAGCGAGGGCCGCCGGGTGCGCGCGCGCGTCGCGGATGCGGGTGAGCGCCCACATCGCCTGCGCGCGCACGTCCACGTCGGGGTGGTCCGTCGCCAGTTTCACGAGCGTCGGCACGTCCTCCGCGCGCCGCAGCACGCCCAGGGCGTGACACGCGCGGGCGACGTAGGCGGGCATCTCCGAAAGCAATGCCTCGGCGAGCACCTGCGGCAGCGGGCCTTGCGGCGGCGGCTTGCGTTCGAGCGCGGCGATCGCCTGGAAGGTGCGCGCGACGCGGTCGTTCTGCTGCTTCGCCGGATCGACGATCGCCACGGCTTCCTGCTGGCGCCAGCCGCTGCGCAGGGCCGATCCGAAGCCGCTCGCGTAGACGTCTTCGATCTCGACCAGGGCGACGCCGACCGCGCGGGCGATGATCTCGTTGGTCGCGTGCACGCCCTTGGAATCCACGGCGAACACCGGCCCGGTGCGGTTGTCGGCAGGCCATGCGACGATCGCGAAGTCGTCGGTCTGCGCCTTGCCCAGCAGCGCGGCAAGGAGGAAGCCGTCGCGCGTGTACAGGTTGTCGGCGAGCGGTGTGCCCGCGACCTCCGGGTCGACTGCGCCGCTCTCGACGAGCAGCCGCAGCGGCGCGAACCGCCGCGCGTCGGTGTTCGAACGCAGCTGGTGCTGCGCGGCTGCGAGCCTGGTCAGCGCGAGGCGCACGTTGGTGTGTGCTTCCGCCTGGTGCGCGGCGAGCTGCGTGCTCTGTTGGGCGAGGGGCAGGGCCATGGCGGCCCCGGCCAGCGTGAGCGGGCCGAGGTCCGACTGACTGGTGATCGTCAGGCCGGCCGCGTGGCCGCGGACGCGGGTGGTGCCGACGGCGCCCGGTGCAAGGAGCGCTCGCAGCGCGGTCTCGCCGGGGGTGGCGGCGGGCGCGGGCCGGCCGAGCCGGGCGAACACGGCCGTGCGCGACCGGCGCAGTTCGCTCATCGCGAAGCCCAGGGTCGCGGCGAGATCGGTGGTGCTCACCGCGATGTGGTCGGCCGGGATGGTGATGTCCTGGGCCGTGCTGTGGCCGCTCAGGCGCTCGAGGGTCTTCTGCAGCGCCGCCTGCGTCGTCGCCACGACCAGGTGGCGTTGCGTGAGCGCGAAGCCCGGCTGCAAGTTGCCGGACTCGAGCATGTGGGCGCGGTAGCCGGCCACGGCCTCGCTGCGGATCGGTACCCGCAGGGTCTGCAGGACCTTGGTGAGGGTGCGATCGAGGCGCGGCTGGTCGGCGAGGGCCAGGACCAGCGCCACGTCGACGGTGCCGCGCGTGCGGTCCATCCACTGCAGGACGCCGATCTGACGGCCGAACGTCGCGAGCACGTCCGTCTCGAGGTCGATCTCGAGCCCCTTGCACCAGTCGCGGACCGGCTTGCTGACCTCCTGGAACTGGGCGGGCGCGAGGCTCTCGAACAACGCTGCGCTCATCCGCGCGAGGCGGCCGACGTCGGCGCTGGTCAGCGTGAACGACGTCGTGCCGCCCGGCACGATCTCGCCGGCTGTGGCCGGCAGCGACCCGCCTCGCCCCAGGAACTCGGCGAGGATGCCTTCGCGCGGCTCAGGCCAGTCGACATCGAATGTCTCGCGGTAGCTGGAGCCGTCGCGCGCCAGGGTGAACGCCAGGCCGCTGATCCGATCGAGATCCAGCGTCCGGCGCACTGCCCCGTAGGCAGCGGCGAACTCTGCGGGCAGGTGCGACTGGAGCGCGCCCAGGATCGCCTGCGGGCGGACGTACGCGGCAAGGAAGGTGCCGGGTGCCCCCTGACGCGCCGCGTGCGCGGCGTAGTCGGGAGCCGCAGCGAGAGAGCCCGGCGCCGCGGCGTCGGCGAGACGGGCGGCAGCGGCAGAGATGCCGCGCATCGAGGCGCCGACGAGCAGGCGCTGGCCCTGATGCGTCCAGCACACTGGCGACCACGGATGGCGCAGGACCCAGATCGCGCGGCCGTCCACGGTGGTCTTCTGGCTCGGCACGTTCGCCTGTTGCCGGGCGGTGTCGATGGCTGCCAGCAGGCTGTCGATCTGTTCCCCGGCGTCGACGACGACGAGCCATTCCGGAACGCGGTCGCCCGCGATCTCGACGAGGCCGATCGTCAGTCCGCGCGACGCGAGCGTGCGCACCTGACCGCGGTCGAGGTGCAGCGCGTCCATCGTTCGGGTCAGGGCGCCGCCGATGTCCAGGCCGCGCAGCCCGAGTCCATCCGCCACGACCTGCAACAGCGGCGAGGCGAGCAGCGCGTCGAACTGCTTCTCGCTCGGCGCGAGGCTGAGGCAGGCGATGGTCGTGTCGGGCAGCGCGCGCGCCTGCTGCGCCACGTTCGAACTCGGAGGAGCAGCGGAGGTGGACTCTTGCGGAGCAGCCACGAGTCCGGCAGCGCAGCAGAGGAGGGCAATCGAAACGGTCAACGTCATGGCACCTTCCAGGCGTCCCCACCCTGGGGAGTCCGGATCAGGTATCGGGCGTGCGCACCCGGGGCCTTTTGCGAATCGCAGACCGCCCATGGCCGCGTCCCGCGTCGGGGCAGGCGCTTCGTCGCGCGGCGTGAATCCACGCGGAGTTCCGGTTGCGACGGTGCGGACTCATCGCTAGATTCCGCGACCGCTGGGTGGGCCGTTAACTCAGTTGGTAGAGTGCGATCGTCACAAGGTCGAAGTCGCTGGTTCGACTCCAGCACGGCCCACCACTCCCGCGCCGCAGGCGCGGGAGTAGGGGGACCGGGCTGAGTCGGCGGCCCGCCCCGCTGCGCGGGCCTGGGCCGAAGCGACTCCCGAGGCGCCGACGCTGCGCGGGCTGCGTCGAAGCGAATCCAGCGCGGGCCACCACCAACTCAGAGCCTTCCCGATCGCTTCCTTCGACGTGCGATTGCAGGGAAGGGCTAGTCCGCCTCAAATCCCTGCGACGTGAACCTCAGCGTCCGGCTGTTCTCCGTCACCGTCCGCACCACCTGCTCCGGCGCCCCGGACGGGATCTCCGCCTCGATCTCCAGAGTCACGCGCACCTTCGCGCCGACCAACCCCGTGAGGTGGGCGACGACCTCCTCGGCGACCTTGGCGGCGTCGCGACCCACGCGATCAGGGCTCAGCGAGACGGTTCCGTGGAAGCGACGTGGCTGAGGGGGTGTGGGCGGCGGGGACGGCGGGTCTTCCCCTGGAGACGGCGGGGGGGCAGTCTTTCCCCCGCCATCAGATCCCGGTCCCTCGCTCGGGTTCGTAGGCGCGGGTTTCTCGGCGTCCATCTGCCGCCGGGCCACCTCCGGTCGGACAAGCAGCGCAGCGCCGTCCGCCGACAGGGACACCACCTGCCCGGCACGGAGACCCCGGTAGCGCTTCGCTGCGTCGTCGTAGGCGTCCGCACATGCGAACGAGTCCTTGTGCCACATGAGCATCGCGAGACCGTCACGCATGGCGTGGACCAGGACCTCGGGGGCTGCGACCCTCGGCAGGTACAGGTAGCGCGCGAAGTCCTCCACCAACTGCTTCACCTCGACATGGTCGCCACGCCAGAGAGGCACGTCGTCCATGTGCTTGCGCAGGATCGTGGCGCCGAGACTCATCAAGAACAGCTCGTCGCTCCGCAGCTTCTTGCTCGCGCGCGCAGCCAGCGGCTCGGTGCCGGTCAGCCGCATGGCATGCCACTCGATGGGGGGCTGCGGCGCTTTCTGCTGCGGCAACTTCTGCTCCGGCACCAGCACCCATTGGTAGGTCTCGGGTAGCCGCGCCGTCACCGCGCCGTCCGCTGTCTTTCGCTGGGTCTCGGCTTGACGCACCTGATGGGGGTCGAGGTTGAGGGTGTCCTTCTCCTCGAGGATCGAGGACCAGGCGACGTACTTCCGCAGTGCCTCATCGAGATCCTGCAACCGCACGCGGTCCGCGGCCAGGAACACGAGCGTGTTGCGATAGAGCCGCGGCGTGTTGCCCCGCGACTCCAGGATCGCCTTCGCTGCCGCGTCGGCCGGGCTGCCGCCTGCCTTCGCGTACGGGTGCTCGGGTGGCAGCACCACGAGGCGGGCATCCAGGTCATCCGGAACGTCGGCGCCGGATCGCGGGAGTGCGTGGATGCGAGCAAAGTCGCCGGTCTTCCTCAGGTCGGCCCGCAGCCGCGCCTCCAGCTCGGCAGCAGCCTTGTCCGGATCACGCTTGAGCTGTTCGGCCCGGTCTTCCGCCAACTTTGTGACCGTGGGCTGCGTCGCGTACCACGCGCGCGGCCCATCCTGGTAGAGGTACGTCGCCGCCGCCGCCAGCCGCCGCAGCGCGTCACCGAACACCGCCGGGGCCTCGCCGGGCATCACGCAGCCCAGCTTCACGCGGCGATCCTCGATGCCCCGATGCGCCGCGGTCGCCGTGGGTGCAGAGCCGAGGTAGATCGTGCGCGCAACCCGTCGCGTTGCATGCAACTTGCCCAGGTTCGGCACGGCCCCATCGATCTCCAGCGGCAGCGACCCCGGTCCGTCCACGTCCTTCTCGATGATCGGCACCCAGTTGTCGGACAAGTACCGCGTCAACTCAGCCTGCACGCGCCCATCGTCGATCGGGATCGTCGAGGGCAGGATCAGCGGATTCCGGTCGCCCTTCTCCCACAAGCTGTGGATCACGGCCGCCATCAGCCGCAGCACTCCACGCGTTCGCTGGAACTTCACCAGCGTCGACCAGTCGGTGTAGAGTCGATCGAAGATCTCGGGATGGATCGGATACGCCGCCTGGATGCGCTTCTCGTACTCCGCTCCCCGGCACTCCGGCGGAAACTCCGCCGCTTGCGCGTGGTACAGATCCGCGAACGCCCGCGCGGTCACGTCGCGGCTCTTGAACATCTCGCCTGCGATCGGTTGGAACAACCGTCGCCGCACGATCTCGAAGCCCTCCTCCGCGGTCGCCGGCCGCCACGAGGACTCCAACCTTCCCACGACGTTGCGCAGCCGGTCGAGCGCCTCCCGCCCGCGGATGCCGCCTACCTCCACATCGTCGGCCTGCGTGTGCGGCGAGCCTGCCGTGTCCGACGCCGGCAACGACACCACCAGCAGGCAGTTCTTCGCCAGCTTGGCCGACTCCGTCAGCGCCTGCGCGAAGCTGAACATGGTCTCGAAGCCGCCGCCGGGAAGGTCGCTCTGGTCGTGGAGCTGGCGTGCGTACGCGACCCACTCGTCGACCAGCACCAGGCACGGCCCGTACTCCACGAAGAGCTCGCGCAGCACGTCGCCCGGGTTCGTCGCCTTCTCGTCGTCCTTGGCGATGCGCGCGAATGCCTTCTTGCCGCCGAGCTGGTAGGCCAGTTCGCCCCACAGCGTGCGCACCACCGTGCCGTCCGGCTTCGTGGCCGGGTTGCCGGGCGAGATCTTGTTGCCCACGAGCACCACCCGTTGCGCCTTGGGGAGGCTCTTCACGCCGGCCGCCGCAAGCACCGTGTCGACGCCCGCCAGCTCGCTCGGGCTCGCCCCCGAGAACAGGTGGTAGAGCGCCAGCATCGAGTGGGTCTTGCCACCTCCGAAGTTGGTCTGGAGCTGCACGACCGGGTCGCCACCAGAGCCGGAGATCCGCTGCAGGCCGCCCACGAGCAGGCGCTTGAGACTCTCGGTGAGGAAGGTGCGGCGGAAGAACTCGACCGGCTTGCGGTACTCGTCGCTGCCCTGCCCCAGGTGCACCTGCCAGAGGTCTGCGGCGAACTCTGCTTGCTGGTAGCGCCCACTCGCGACATCCGGATGGGGCGTGGCGACCTCGCGCCAGGGCTTCAGCGAACCCGCGGCTGCCGCCTCGATGAGAGAGCCACCGACCTTGCGCTTCTCGCTGCGCACCTGCTCGTCGAACATCAGGCGGCGCAGCTCCTGCTTGATCTTGCCGACCTCGTCCGCCTGCGGCGTCGCCGAGATCGCGGTCAGGAGCCGCGCCATCGAATCGAGAGCGCGGTCGGCGTCGTCACTCGTGAAGGCCTCCTGGTGCGCCCACTTGTTGCGCCAGTCGCGCAGCTCCTGCACCAGCGACCGCTCCGCCCTTCCCAGGGTCTTGCCGAACACGTCGTTCCAGGCATCCCACATGAGCTTGAGGAGTGCCGCCACATCCCAGTCCGCGATCGGCTTCTTGGCGACGTTGCGGTCCTCGCTCATGTAGCGCAGGGCCTCGGCTCCCGCCTTGGCCTTGTGCAGGTTGGTGAACTCCCGCCCGGCGAATGGGGCGAGCCCCAGCCGGAGGAGTTCCATCGCCTTGCCGACGCGTTCCTGGTTGGTGATCGCCATCTGAATCTCTTTCCCGAGGCCCTTAGGGAATCCGCCGTCCCTTCTGCGTGACTCGTTCGACGCCGTCGACGAACATCTGGAAGCTTCGCGACGAGTTCTTCCCCCGGGAGAGAAGTGATGCCATCGCGCGTGCGCCGGAAACCTTCTGGAACACGGGCGCGAGGTTGGCCAGTGCGATAGAAGGCTGCTGGATCCTGTCAGGGTCTCGGAACGACCTCTTGTTCGCGACCCCACTCAGGGTGGGATCCTCGAACGCGCGCGCCAGGGAGTCCGGATCCCCGAAGTACCAAGCTTCCAATTCCTGACATGCGAGCCGCACAAGGGTATCTGTGCGTCGCCCTGTGGCGCAAAGCGCCACGAGCGCGGCCTTCATCTCTCGGCACTCCGCTCCGTCGTTGTCGCGCAGAACAACGAACTGAACGTCGGGTTCTTGCCAAGCACGTAGCTTGCGAGGAATGCTCTTCTCGAGATCTTGCTTTCCCTCATGCGGCAGGCACTGGAACTTCAGTTCGGGGAACAGTCGGGGGAGGAGCCCGTCGAGAAGGACCTTCATCGAGTACTCCTCCAGGAGGAACACGAGCTTCATCGGGGGCCTGCTCCTTCGAAGAGGCCCTGCTTCCAGATCCCGCCGGGTAGGTCGCCCTCGGCTACAAGGCGGTGAAGCAGATCGCTCTCCGATGCCCGGCGCACGGTCGTAAAGCCGCCTTCTTTGACGAGCCAGTAGATCTCTTCCAGCTGCGCCCCGTTGAGGAAATCCGGTGAGTGTGTGGACACAAACACCTGCCCACCCCGGCGAGCGTAGTCGCGAAACTCCTCGACCAACTCGTGGAGTAGCTCAGGGTAGAGCTGGTTCTCCGGCTCCTCCACCGCGAGGAGGGGGTGCGGCTGTGGGTCGTAGAGCAACACGAGATACGCGAACATCTTGATCGTGCCGTCGGACACGTACCGCGCGATGAAAGGGTCCTTGAAGCTGCCGTCCTGGAAGCGCAGCACGAGTCGCCCGTCCTCAGTTTCCTTGGCCTCGACCTTGCTGACTCCGGGAACGCGTTCGCTCATTACCTTGAGCACCTTCTCGAAGCGTGGGCGGTGGTGCTCATAGAGGAACTGCGCGACTTGCGCGATGTTGTCGCCCCGCGTGGAGAGGTGCTCGGCGAAGCCCGCCTCTGCGCTCGGCCGCGCATCGCTGATGTGAAAGTCGGAGATGTGCCAATTCTCGATCAGGCTGCGGAACTCGGCGACGACTCGGAACTCCTTGAACTGGCCAAGTCCCTTGATCGCGAGGACGCTAGGGTCATCGAGCACGTGCTCCTTGCGCTCCTGCTCCACGCCCTCTTGACCGTACGCTGCCTCATTCGTTATCGCGGAGCCGCGACCGCGGGAGAAATCGACGAAGTGCCATGGCTGTCCGTACTGGCCACGCCGGAACTTGAGAACCTCGCGATGAACAACCGGACGGCCGGCATCCTCGCTGATCTCGAGTTGGTAGGTCGCGAGCTTCCCACCGCTCTCTCGAAACTTGACCGCGATAGATATGGGGCCGGTCTGTCCGCGGCTCACAAGTTCGCGGAAGCCACCGCGCCGAGAAACTGCGGAACTCACGTTCTGCGTCAACGCGTCCTTGAGGAACGAGAACACGTCGAACAGAGTCGACTTGCCGGAACCGTTGGCGCCCACAACGATCGTAAGTCGCGGGAGGTTGCGTAGCTCCGCGGAGCGGAACAGTCGGTAGTTCTTGATCTCGATCGATTCGATCTGCATGGGTCACCGCTCCTTGAAAAGCGCGCCTTGGTGTGAAGTGCTGGTCCCCGGTTCTGTCGCCAGGCGAACGATCTCGGGCCAGCTCTGCACGAGGCCGTTGTAGGCGAGTGCTTCGGCCGCGCGCTTCTTGCGCTCGCAGATCGTGTAGAGGCGGTAGGCCAGCTCGCGGGCCACGTCCGCCTTGGTGCCGAGCTTGCGGACGAGCTCGGCGGCGGAGGACTCGCCAGCAGCGAGCACTCGGATCAGGTGGTGCACGACCTCCCAGGTGGTGAGTCGGGGGTCGGTGCCTGGGTCCCACGAGGTCGGAAGCTCGTCCGGCTTGAGTAGACGCACCCGGCTGCGGCCGGAGGTGAGAATGCCCGCATCGACCAGCCCCTGCACGCTGGTGTTCTTGGCGCGTGCGAGCACGTCGGCGACGCCGAATTCGCCCTCGGCAAATCCCGTCTGCTCGAACCACGCGAGTGCCCAGCGGGTGTCGGCGTCGAAGTCACCTTCCTGCTCGGCCAGGGCTTCGTCCAGGGTCTGGTTGATGAGGGCCAAGGCCTCCCGCACGGTAAGGGGCTTGCCCTCGGCGTCGAGCACCTTGGCGTAGCGCGTGAACACGGCCATGCCTGGGCCGATCGCCGCCTGCGCCAAGTCCACGGGTGCGATGTTGCCGGCTTGCAGGTCGGCCACGGCTCGCGGCAACTCGGCCTTCAGCGCGGTGACGAACTCGCGCCGCGTGATCGTGGGGGCGAAGGCATCGCGCTTGCGGCAGACGAGGACGATGCTGGAGGCGAGCGCGTTGGATGTCTGGCCCCGCATCCGACTGTCGTTCTCCGTGCGCATGGGCCACGTGCCGCTCGTGGCAAACCCCGCGTGAATCACCGCGTCGAGGAACGTCTCCCATCCCGTGCTGGCCGTACCGTCTGTCGCATTGGTTTCCGACTGCTTGAAGGCGTAGTAGATGGTTACCGGGAAGGCTGGGTGGGCTTGCTCGGCAAGGCGATGCATCGCCTTGGTCATGCCGTCGAGGAAGAAGGTCTCGGCCTGCTCGTTGCCACCGTGGCGAGCAGGTGTGGCGACCAACTCCTCGGCCTTAGGCACCGCGAGAGTTGCGAACAGGTCGGGAAACAGGGGTTGCAGAGATCGACGCAGCCAGACATAGAAGAAGTCCGACAGGTCGGCGTAGCCAATGTTGTCGTAGTACGGCGGGTCGGTTGAGACCACCTTGTCTTGTGACACCGCCTGCGATCCAGCATCTGCCTGCTGCACCATCCCTGTCGCACTCGATGCGACGAACTCGAACGCCTTTGAGAACGCTCTGACTATGCCATCGAGGAATACGATCCACGCGCCGGAACTGACACCGAGCGGGTTGCCCTCGGCGTAATCCCATATCATCGGGATAGCTTGTCGGCCGAATAGGTGTCGCGGGCACTGCGCGATGGGTTCCCATCCGCACAGTGAGTTGCCCAGGTCTGCCTGCTTGCCCAATGTAAACGCCAAGTACACGCACACAGCGTCGGCATGCTCCGTCGCGCTGGTGCCGCCGTTGCGGGTGGGCTCGGGGTTGTCGGGGCGACAGGCGGCGACGGCGTCGCGGCGGATGCGCTCGCGCGCTCTGCAGATCAAGTCGGAGAGGGTGGTCAGCGCCACGAGCTGGCGCTCGGTGAACAGATCGCTCCACTTCGTCATGCCGTAGTTGCCGACACGGAAGCCGAGTGCCTGCTGGAAGAACTCGATGTCGGGCTTCCACTCCGGCTTGGCCTTGAGCGCCGCCAGTTCGTGCTCGGGCGTCGGTGCAAGATAGATCCGCCCGCGATCACCCTCAGCCACGATCGCCATCAGCCGCGCGCCCATCCGCCCGCCTTTGCCTTGGGTCTTGATGTAATCGGCCGCCATCGGCGTCCCCGACATCAGGCACTGGAAGTTCGCGCCACGCGAGAGCTTCGTGCCGCTCTTCGCTGCCTCCGCGTCCCTCGGCTTGCCCACCTTCACTGTGAATCGGTAGCTACCGTTCTCGATGACGGGTTCGACGTACGCCTCGTTGCCCGCCCTGGTGGAGAGCACGAACGTCGATGCGAGCGGCACGTCCACTTGCGCGAAGGCCGGATTCGGGCTCTTCACGGTGCGCACCCAGATCCACGCGATCGCGGTCAGTTCCTGCCCCACGTAGGGCGTCAGGTCGGGCCGGTCCTTTGCCATCGCCGACGTGACAGCAATCTTGGGGTACAGGTGCCCGATCCGTTTCTCGGCCTCGTCGCGCATCCACTTCCCGTAGTAGCGCACGTCCTCGGCGAGCCCTTGTGCGCCATGCCACTTCTGCTTGAAGAGGTCCTTGTTCTGTCGCGCGTCGGGGTTCACCGGCGGCCTGCCGGCGAACTTCGGCGGGATCTCGATCATCGCCTTGTTGATCAGCACAGCTACCGGATTGAGGTCGCTGGCGTAGCTCTCGAGTCCGAGCCGCTGCGCTTCGAGGGGCAACGCCCCTCCGCCCGCGAAAGGATCGTGGAACGTAGGTAGCTTCTTGCGATCGAACAACTCAGCCGCGCGCGGATGGTCGGCGTTGTCAGCGCATGCTCGCCGCCAGCTCGACC
This sequence comes from uncultured candidatus Brocadiaceae bacterium, assembly GCA_964418595.1. Taxonomy (GTDB): domain Bacteria; phylum Planctomycetota; class UBA1135; order UBA1135; family UBA2386; genus CAYQMF01. The sequence goes on along the minus strand of CAYQMF010000026.1, from coordinate 20,421 downwards.
AGATCTCGTCGCGCGCTGCCTGCAGGACCTTCTCGTTGGTTGTGTTCTCCCAGAGCACGAGGTCCTCGATGATCCGGAAGAGCCGCTGTCGCTCCTTCTCTTGCTTCCTCGGGGTAGGGAAAAGGTCGGGATGTGCCGAGGGGTCGTCCACCATCTGCGCGAAGATCACTGCCCGCGCCGCCGCCAACGGACGCCGTGCCCACCACAGGTGAAGTGTGGACGGGTGCCCGTGCCGGATGGACTTCTCCCTTGCGCAGGCTTTGTTGATCGCTGCGAGCGGGAGGGCTACTTCGATCAACTTCTTGCGGTTCAATTTCATAGGAGGAACTCCTGGACCGGCAGCGCAATTAGGTTTGCGAGCGAGATGTCGCCCAGGATTGAGCCGTCCTTGAGGATGCTGCCCTCGAATGGAACGGGGCTCGCCGGCATTGGATCAGTCGCCGTTGGTGGACCCTGATGCTCCTCAAGCGTCTCGGAGGCCCCGGATAGGGTTGCGCTGATCGCGCCAAGCACTGATACGCGAAGGCCCGCGATGACGAGTCGGCCTCCACGCCAACCGCCGAGTGGGCTCCAGGGGATTCCATTGGGAACGCTATCGAGCGCTGGGAATGAGACCGCGAACACACCCTGGCGAGTCCGGAGCACGCGCAGGAGAAACCGTTCGGAGGAGCCTCGGGTGACTCGATGCCGCAGACGCTCTGCCGGAGCGTGGAGCCGCATGAGATCCAGGGCCGCGGCGTAGTTGGCGCGAACCACCCAGTCGACCGGCGGATTGTGGGTTGGATCTGCCTCAAGATCAGGGTCGACAAGGGCTACCAACGAGGGTTCGGGGTGTGTGTCGCCGAACTCACGCAGAAACGTAGCGACGGCAAAGGACTTCGTGGCACCGAGAGCTGGCCCGGATTCGAGTTGTTCGATCGCCTCGTTGAGCACCCCCTTTATCGGGGGCCGTGATTCTTGCGGCGCCACGAAACTCCCCTTGGACTCAACAAGTGCCTTATGGCCATCCCTGGCGCTCTGCATGACGAAGTCTGGCGCGCGAGTTCCTGGTCGCGATGGGTAGTGGGCGACGAGGTGATAGCCGCGATTCTCCATCGTCAAGAGTGTCAAGCCCTGCCCTATCCTCCCAGCGAATCCGGCTCCGACGAAGTCCTGGTAGCCATCGGTGACGCCCTGAGCTAGGCGGAGATTCCCGGCGATCCAGTGGAACGTGGGCAGGTGTTCCAGGAGGAAGCCGAGTCGAGTCGCTAGCGGGTGCGACAGCACTCGAAGGGCATCGGCCTTCTTGACCGCATGTGCCAGTCTCCACGCGCCAAGCGATAGTGTGGTCGGTCGGGTGGGGGTGTTGGGGCACAGAGGGTCGCGAGTGAACCCTCTAGCGGGATCGAATGGGCGGATCTGCGACTTGGATTTCTTGACGTGTGCTCTTTGAAGCTCGTACACCGGTAGCGTGCATTGCGAGCGGAACATCCGGACCGTCTGCCGCAGGAATCGGAACATTGCGGGGCCTACGCCGGGGCGCTGGCTCGTCCAAGGAGGCCAGCAAGATCGTAGGTGACGCTGGTCACGCCAAAGTCCGGCTCACGTTCGAAGGGGCGTCGCACGTAGTGGACCCGGTGCGTGTCGTCGCCGGTGAACTCGACGATGGCGAGGATGAACTCGTCGGGCTGGTTGAGCGAGTAGAGGATCTCGTTCTTGGTGACCGAGATGGTCGCGGCACCGCTGACGCGGCCCTTCACCTCGAGAAAGCGGAGCTTGCCGGTTCCGGGGATGGCACTCTCGATGTCGTAGCCCAGCTTCTCCACCTCGCGGTCGATGGGCTCGAAGCCGAGGTCGCGCTCGATCGCCATGACGATGGCGCGGGCGCGGGCGGCCGACGCCTGCGTGTCGATCGGCGCGGCGGCGGCGAGCGGGGCGCGCCCAGCCATTGCCGCGAGGAGGCCGGCGGGGACCACTAGCACGCCGCCGAGTACGACAGGGGGAAGCGGAGCGATCTGGGCCTCGAGCTTGAGGTCCTTGAGTCGCCTCTCCAGGCGGCCCTGGAGGTTGTCGGCGCGCTTGCGCGCCTCGCCGGAGTTGAGCTTGGCGTTGGACTTGCCCGCCTGCTCCTGCAGCTTGAGCTGCTCAGCGCGGTGGTCCCAGTACGTGATCTCCTTCGTGAGCCGGTCCTTGACCGCCGCTTCGGTCTTCCCGAGGAGAGCGAGTCGGGCGTCGCGGACCTCCTTGACGTGCTCTGGCACAACCCTCGCCACGGCGTAGCCGGCCACACGCTGCTCGAGGTCGCGGGTGATCCACGCACACTCGGGGCGTGCGAGCAGGGCGTCGACGTTGGGCTCGTCGTTGCGGCGGGGGCGATAGTCGAGGTACGGGGCGTAGTGGACGTGGCGCGAGACACCGTCGGCGTCGAGTTCGACGTAGAGCATGCGCCGCGAGATCACGCGGCGCTCGCCGGTGCGCGTGCGGCTTGCGTCCTGGAGCGCGTGCTCCAGGTAGAAGAGCATGCGGGGCTGCGTGCCGGAGTCGCGCTCATCGACGAGCACGGCGCCTCGGCGCAGCAGAGCGCCGTGGCGTTCGAGGGTGAGGTCGATGAGGGAGTCCAAGAGCGGGTGGCCCGGACACACGAACGCTGCCAGCGGTTGCCCCTGCGGGGCGACCAGTGCCTTCTCGAAGGCGATTCGCTCGTACCGCGGCAGCACCGGCTCGCCAATGCCGATCAAGCGGTCGCGGTTGCGCACGGGAGCGGGCACGTTGGTGAGCTCGTAGCGGCGCGGTTCGCGCTGTCGGACCGACCCGCCAACCCCTGCGAACGCCTGCAGGAAGAAGGACTCGATATAGTGCGGCTGCAGGCGGCGCGCCGCGGCGCGCTCCATGTCCTGCCGGATGCGCTGGACGCGGCTCGCATCCATGGCGTCGTGCGCGAGGGCGTGTTCTTCGAGAAGGGTCTGGAGCTGGGCACGGTCGAGGGCGTGCTCGACGACCGTCGTGAGGTGGGCTTTGACCTCCGGGCGGTCTCCGTACCGAATCGCGTCGATGAGGAGGTCGCGAAGGGCGCGGCCCTCGAACTGCAGCTTGCCGAGGACATCGAAGACCTGGCCTCCGAGCGCCTGGCGTGCCTGTTCGAGCTTCTCGAGAAGCTTGCGGTACACGTCGCCTTCGCGGGTCTCATCGGCGACGAGGTTCCAGAGGTGGCAGACCTCGGTCTGACCGATGCGGTGGATCCGGCCGAACCGCTGCTCGAGGCGGTTGGGGTTCCACGGCAGGTCGTAGTTGACCATGAGGTGCGCGCGCTGGAGGTTGATGCCTTCGCCGGCGGCGTCGGTGGCGAGCAGCACCTGCACCTCCGGATCGTGCTTGAAGGCCTCCTGCGCCTTGAGACGCTCCTCGCGGCCCATGCCGCCGTGGATCGCCACGACGGCGGACCGGTGACCGAGCAGAGTGGTGATCCGGGACTCCAGGTAGTTGAGGGTGTCGCGATGCTCCGTGAAGAGCACGAGCTTCTGGTGTGGGGACGGAGTCGGGGGCGGGATGGAGCCCGCGCCGAAGGGGATGGTCGGCTCGGCGAGGCGGTCGGCGATGGCGGTGGTCGTGAAGATGACGCCGAAGATGCTCGCCAGCTCGCGCCACTTGGTGTCGCTCCCGCGTCGGCGCAGGTTGAGGGCGAGGGCTTCGAGCCGCTGCAGGGTGGCGATCTCGAGCTTGAGCTCGGCGATCGTCCGCGCGGCGGTGGCTTGATCGAGGACCTGCTCTTCGATCGCCTCGACCTCGTTCTCGGGAGAATCATCGAGATCCTCGATGTCGTCGTCGTCGAGTTGGGGAGCGGACGGATCCAGGACCGGCGCGGTCTGGCCGCCGCGCTCGAGCAGCTCCAGCTCGCGAAGGCGACGCTCCAGGCGCTCGCGTCGACGCCGGAGCGACTGGTAGAGGGCCTCGGGCGACGACGCGAGGCGACGTTGCAGGATCGTGAGCGCGAACCCGACCGTGCCGGCGCGCTTGTCGTTCTCGAGGGCCTTGGCACGGTCGAACTCCTCGCGCACGTAGTCGGTGACGGCCTTGTAGAGCTGGGCCTCGTCGGGCGAGAGCTTGTAGGGGACCGTGTAGGCGATGCGCTCGGGGAAGAGGGGCGTGCCGTCGAACTTCAGCAGGCTCTCCTTCACCATCCGCCGCATGAGGTCGGAGGCGTTGGCGGTGTGCACGCCGTCGCGGAACCGGCCTTCGAAGCGGTCGCCGTCGAGCAGCGCCATGAAGAGCTGGAAGTCCTCCTCCTTGCCGTTGTGCGGCGTTGCGGTCATGAGGAGGAAGTGGCGCGTGAGGCCGGAGAGCATCTGGCCCAGGCGGTAGCGCTTGGTGTACTTGACCTCGCCGCCGAACATCGTGGCGGAGAGCTTGTGTGCCTCGTCGCAGACCACGAGGTCGAAGCGGCAGTCGGGGGCCTGCAGCTTCTGTTGGACTTCCTCGTTGCGTGCCAGCTTGTCGAGGCGGGCGATGATGAGGTTGGCCTCGAGGAACCAGTTGCCCGTGCGGGAGGCCTCGAGCTTGTCGTTGGTGAGGATCTCGAAGGGGAGCTGGAAGCGCCGGTAGAGCTCGTCCTGCCACTGCTCCGCGAGGCTGCCGGGGCACACGATCAAGCAGCGTTGCAGGTCGCCGCGGGCGATCAGCTCCTTGATGAGGAGCCCGGCCATGATCGTCTTGCCGGCGCCGGGGTCGTCGGCGAGGAGGAATCGGAGCGGCTGGCGAGGGAGCATCGCCTCGTAGACCGCGGTGATCTGGTGGGGGAGCGGATCGACGACGGAGGTGTGGACCGCGAGGACCGGGTCGAAGAGGTGGGCGAGGCGGATGCGTTGGGCTTCGGAGACGAGGCGGAAGAGCGCCCCGTCGCCGTCGAAGCTCCACGGGCGGCCGTGCTCGACGAGCTCGATGCGGGGCTCGTCGTGGCGGTAGAGGAGTTCGTTGGCGACCTTGCCGGCGGGCGTCTTGTAGGTGAGTTCCAGGGCCTCGGAGCCGAACCACTGGACGCTCACGACGGTGACGACGGCGTCCGTGAGGAGGCCGCGAATGGCGGCGTTGGGCTGGAGGTCTTCGAGCCTCATCGTGCGGGTCCCGGAACCTTCTGGCGGCGCATGGTGGTCACCTCGTCCTGGTGTGGGAGGAGCGTAGCCAGGGCGGGGCGGGGATTCGATGGACTGGCCACAGTCGGGGCTTCGATAACCCCGTCGCCATCCGGGCCGCACCAACACTCAGCCGGCGGGATCCTCTCGGCTCCCGGTTCGCGGAACGAGATGGAACCGTTGCTCGAGGCGAAGGATCAGAGCCTTCTCACCTCGGCGGTGCTCCTCGCGAACGGCGCGAAGGTGCCTGGTCTTGGGCTCGAACGCGAGTGCGCGGAGTTGGTCGATGGGCGTGTCCAGCGCGCTGTGGAGAATGGTGGCAACATGCAACGCCAGTGTGCGCGTGCCCTCGTCACCGTCGAGGATCGAGAGGCGGAAGTTGAATCGATCGAACCGCGCCGTGGCCCGGTCCAGGAGTATGGTCGGCTCTCCAGGTGCGAGGCAGACCATCGCATACCAGGTCCGCATCCAGTGCGCTCCGCACTGCAACCAGCCCTCGTAGACTCGAACGAGCTCCCGGCGGATCATCGCCTTGTGCTTGCTTCGGTCCTGCAACCACCAGACGCCGATGGCTGCGACCGAGGAGACACCGGCGCCGACCACCGCGCCCACGAAACCGATCAACCCCACCATCACCTCCGGTGAAACCCCCTGGATCTCGATCATCTCGGCGATCATCTGCGGAATCCGTTCGGTGTCCATGCAGCGGACAACGCCCGGCTCCAGGGCGGAACGCTGCCCGACTCGGCCGGCGCTCTTGGGTTGCACGTGCAACCCAACGACGCGAATCGGGCCGATTCACAACGACAACCCGCGACCCGCAGCGACCCCTTGCGAACCGCGTCCTCGGCCTCTAACCTGCCCTTTCCCGCTGTTCTTCGCAGTTTCCGCTCCGCTCCCCCGGGTACGGTCACAAGGTCGAAGTCGCTGGTTCGAATCCAGCACGGGCCACCACTCACAACCCCGCTCCGGGCGCGCGACTACCTCCTGGACCGCTACTTCCGTCGCAGCCGGAGGTTGAGCACCTCCACTCCCAGCGAGAACGCCATCGCGAAGTAGATGTAGCCCTTGGGGATGTGGAGCTCGAGGCCGTCGGCGATGAGGGCGACGCCGATGAGGACCAGGAACGACAAGGCCAGCGTCTTGAAGGTCGGGTGGCGCGTGACGAAGCCGGAGATCCTGCCCACGAAGAGGACCATCACGAGCATCGAGAGCACGACCGCGGTGGCCATGACACCGAAGTCGTCAGCTGTGCCGATGGCGGTGATGACCGAGTCGAGGCTGAAGACGAGGTCGAGGAGCGCGACCTGGACGAGGACGGCGCCGACGGTGGGGATCACGGGGTTCGCGTTGCGTTTGGCGTGGTCGCCTTCGACCTGATGGTGGATCTCGAGCGTGCTCTTGGCGAGCAGGAAGAGTCCACCGACGATGAGGACGAGGTCGCGACCGGAGATGGCGTTGCCGATGACCGTGAACCAGGGGTCTTCGAGCTTCGAGACGTAGTCGATGCCGGCGAGGAGGACGATGCGCATGAGCATCGCCAGCACCAGGCCGGTGCGGCGGGCCTTGGGGCGCGCGGCCTCGGGCAGGCGATCGGTGAGGATCGAGATGAAGATCAGGTTGTCGATCCCCAGCACGATCTCGAGGGCGGTGAGGGTCGCGAGCGCGAGCCACGCGTCAGGATTGGCGATCCAGTCGAAGAGGGTCATGGGGATGGCGGGGTCAGCGGCGCCCGAGCAGGCGGAGGCGGCGGTGGCCGGGCTGCAATGCGTAGGGACGGCGAGCGGGGGACGGGGGGCGGAGGCGGTGGCGCAACAGCGAGACCGTGGCGAGGCCGGCGACGAAGCCGCCGATGTGCGCCCACCATGCCACCCCGCCGGCTTCGAGGTCACCGACCGCGAACGAGCCCTGCACCAACTGCAGCACGAACCAGATCCCGAGGAACACCGGCGCCGGGATCACGGCGATGTGCAGGAAGAAGACGATCGGGATCAGGGTGACGACCAGCGCGCGCGGGTAGAGCAGGAAGTACGCGCCCATCACGCCGGCGATCGCGCCGCTCGCGCCCACGGTCGGGACCGCGGAGCCGGGCGCGCTGAGCAGGTGTGCCGCCGATGCGATCACCCCACATCCCAGGTAGAAGGCCGCGTAACCGACGTGCCCCAGCCGGTCTTCGACGTTGTCGCCGAAGATCCACAGGAACCACAGGTTGCCGAGGAGGTGCAGCCAGCCCCCGTGCAAGAACGTGCAGGAGACCAGCGTGAGCCAGTCGGGGATCGCCGCCGCGAGCGCGGGGCGCAGGTTCACGCGCTGCTCGACGCCGAAGATCGTGCGCACCAGCTCGACGTCGGGCACGAGCACGTCGCGGTCCCCCCCGAAGACCCGGGCCGGGATCATCGCCAAGCGCTCCGTCAGGTCGGGGTTCGAGAGCTGCTGCAGGAAGGTCAGCAGGCAGAGGCCCATCACCACGTAGTTGACGATGGGGATGGTGCGCGAGGGGATGTTGTCGCGGAGGGGCAGCACGCGGACGTCGCGTCACGATCCCCGTGGCAGCGGACAACTCAAGTGCTGTCGACGGGATCTCCAGCGCTGCCGCGCGGACGGAGCGGACTACGCTTGGCGGCACACTCCGTTCGATGCACACTGCGGACCCGCCGCGATGACCGCCCTTTCGCCATTCACCCGCCCGCGCCCCCTCCGGCAGTTCGCGGTCCTCGCGGCCTTGTTCGGCGCGGCCGGCGGACTCGCCTGGCACGGCGCGCGCGAGGCGATGTCGGTGCCCAAACCCGCCATCGAGCACGCGCTCCGTTCTCTCGCCAAGAATGCCGCGTGGGCGGAGCGGGGGTTGGTCCAGCGGATGATCGCATCGCCTGACGGCACGAAGCCGGCCGTGTCCCTCCGCTACATCCACCTGCCGAGCCTCGCGCCGCCGCGGCGCGACCGTCCGCCGCTGCCACCGCTCGTGTTCCTGCACGACAGTCCGGGTAGTTCGAGCGAGTGGGTGAACGTGATCTTCGGTGGCGAGGGTGCTGCCGACACGCTGTTCGAAGGCTTGCGCGAGGCGATGAACCCGATCTACGCGCTGGAACTGCCGGGGCACGGCGTCGCCCCGGAGGGGGCGGCGCCGATGTCGTCGGCCGAACTGGCCCGCGTCGTCGCTGGCGCGCTGCGTGCCTTCGGCGACGGCGCGGCGATCCTCATCGCAGCCGGGCGCGGCGGCGAGGTCGCCTTGCGGGTAGCGGCCGACGAGCCGGAGCTGGTGGCCAAGCTCGTGCTCCTGTCGCCGAGCGGCCTTGCGCCCGAGCCCGGGACGCAGCTCGCCGCCGACGAGCTCGATCCGGAGGGCTACCGTCGCGTCGATGTCGAGGCGGTCCGTGCCCGCCTCGCCGTGCAGACCTACCGCGCCGCGACCCAAGACGAGATCGCCGAGGCGCTGTGCGTCCGCCGCAACGCCCGGAACTGGCAGACGACGGCGCTGTTCGCGGCCGCGGAGCGGGATCAGCCAGACCGGTTGGCCGGCCACCTGCCGCGCGTGAAGCAGCCCGTCCTGCTCCTGTTCGGCGGGATCGACCGGCTGCGTCCCGCGGACAGCTACGGCAAGCGCATGGCCGCGGCCCTGCCCCAGGCGCGGCTCGTCGTGATCGACGCGTGCGGCAACCGCCCGCACGTGGAGATGCCGGAGCGCGTCATCAAGGCCATCGATGGCTTCCGCTGAGCGCGCGCCGGGCCGGCACCTGCTCCTGTACGACGGCACCTGCGGCCTCTGCCATCACCTCGTGCGCTTCGTGCTGAAGCGCGACCCGGCGGGGGCGATCTGCTTCAGCGCGCTGCAGGGCGAGCGGGCCGCCGCGGAGTTCGCGCGGCACGGGATCCAGTCGCGCCTCGACACCTTCTACCTCATCGAGGAGTTCGAAGGCCCAACGCCGCGCGTGTGGCAGCGCGGCCGCGGCGCGCTGCGCCTGTTCGCGATCCTCGGCTGGCCTTGGCGCGCGCTGCTCGCGTTCTGGGTGCTTCCCGACTTCCTGCTCGACCTCGGCTACCGCGCGGTCGCGCGTGTGCGCTATCGCCTGTTCGGCCGGCGCGACGTGTGCACGCTGCCTTCGCCGGGCGAGCGGGCGCGCTTCCTCTGAACCCAGCGCCCTCGAGACTGGTTGCGAGAGCCCGAGCGAGCGCTGTCCCGCGGTTCCTGCGCGTATGCTTCGGGGAAATGCGTGCCGACGAGACGTTTCCGGAGGATCCGGCGCACGCCCTCGAGAGCCTCGTGTTCGCGTGCCTCGCCGCCCCCGATCCGGAGCGTGAGCTGGAGCAGCGCACCGCCGACCGTCCGGAGATCCGTGCGCAGGCGCGCCGGATTCTCGATCGCGTGCGCGCCGGTGAGCAGACGCCGGCGCTTGTCGCCGACCCGGAGGTCGTCGGGCCGTACCGGATCGTGGGCAAGCTCGGCAGCGGCGGCATGGGCACGGTCTATCTCGCACGGCAATCGGGCGAGCTGGACCGCACCGTGGCGCTCAAGCTCGTCAAGGCGGGCATGGACACCGACGACGTGTTGCGTCGCTTCGGACTCGAGCGTCAGGCGCTCGCGTTGATGAATCACGAGAACGTCGCGCGCGTGCTGGACGCCGGCCGCACGCCCCGGGGCCAGCCGTACTTCGTGATGGAGTACGTGCCCGGCGTGCCGCTGGCGACTTTCGCCGACCAGCGCGGGTTGTCGTTGGCCGGCCGTCTCGCGTTGTTCCAGCGAGTCTGCGCCGGGGTGCAGCACGCGCACCAGCGTGGCATCATCCACCGCGACCTCAAGCCGGCGAACATCCTCGTGGTCGACGGCGACGGCGGACCGGTGCCCAAGATCATCGACTTCGGCCTCGCCCGCGCGACCGGACAAGGCGTGCGCGACGCAACGCGGTTGACGACCGAGGGAGCGATCATGGGCACGCCGGCGTACATGAGCCCGGAGCAGGCGGGCTCGACCGGTGACGAGGTCGACACGCGCACCGACGTGTATGCGCTGGGCGCGATCCTCTACGAGCTGCTGGTGGGAGAGCCACCGTTCGCGGAGAAGGACCTCCTCGCAGCGGGCGTGTACGGGATGCTGCGTCTGATTCGCGAGGTCGAGCCGGCGCGCCCCAGCGCCCGCCTGCTGCGTCTCGGGGCTGGCGCCGAGGCCATCGCCCGCCGGCGCGCGAGCACGCCTGCGGCGCTCGTTCACGCCCTGCGCACCGACCTGGACTGGATCGTGATGACGGCGATCGCCAAGGATCGCGAGCACCGCTACGGCTCCGTCAGCGAGCTGGCCGCCGATGTGCGCCGCTACAGCGACGACGAGCCGGTGCTGGCGACGGCGCCGAGCGCCGTGTACCGCATGCGCAAGCTGCTGCGGCGCTACCGGGTGCAGGCCGTCGCCGGCGGGCTCGTGCTGGTCGCGTTGGTTGCCGGCCTGATCGTGAGCCTTCTGTTCTTCTTCGAAGCCACGCACGCCAAGGACCGACTGGACCCTGTCGTGTTGCGCGGCCTGGAACGGGAGGCGGAGACCGACCTGTGGCCGGTGGATCCCGCGACGGCGCCGCGCTTGGAGGAGTGGCTCGTGCGTGCCGAGGCGCTGCGGCCCCGGCTGAGCGTGCACCGCGCCAACCTGGCGGCGATCGCGGCGCGCGGGCGGAGCGACGGTGCGACGCTCGTGTTCGCGAGTTCCGCCGATGCCGCGAAGCACGCCGAGCTGAACGCGTTCACCGACGCGCTTGCCCGGTTCCTCGCCGACGCGCCCACCGTCCGCAACGTCGCCGGCGTGCGCGGTCGGCTCGAGCTGGCGCGATCCGCGCGCGCGCGCACCGTCGACGCGTACTCCGCCGCGTGGGACGAGGCGCGCGCCGCAATCCGGGCCGGCGACGCTCAGCGGGCGCATGCCGCGTACCGCGGTCTTGACCTGGAGCCGCAGGTGGGCCTGATCCCGCTCGGCTGCGACCCCGTTTCCCGCTTGTGGGAGTTCCACCACCTCGACTCTGCGGAACCCGGCGCTCCTCTTCCCGTGCGCGACCCGGTCACCGGGCGCCTCGCGATGCACCCGGAGTACGGGTTCGTGTTCGTGCTGTTGCCCGGCGGCACGTTTCGCATGGGGAGCGAGCGAGACCAGGGCCGCAGGATCGAGCAGGACGAAACGCCGGCGCACGACGTGACGCTGGCACCCTTCTTCCTGTCGAAGTTCGAGTGCACGCAGGCGCAGTGGCGGCGGTTGTTCGACGGCGGCGCGCCGAGCCACTACTCCCCGGCCTACCGGCTGCCCGACGGCGTGCCCGCGGTGACCTGGACCAATCCGGTGGAACAGGTCCTCTGGGACGAGGCCGTCGAGCTCTGTCGTCGCTACGGTCTCGCGCTGCCGACCGAGGCGCAGTGGGAGCTCGCGTGCCGGGCGGGATCGACGGGCGCCTATGCATGGGGCGACGACCCCGCCGGGCTCGAGCGCCACGACAACGTCGCGGATGCCTTTGCGGGAACGAAGGCGCGCGGCTGGCCGGCCTTCGAGGCGTGGTCCGATGGCCACGTCGTGCATGCGCCCGTGGGCAGCTTCGCGCCGAACGCGTTCGGGTTGCACGACATGCACGGCAACGTGATGGAGATGTGCGCGGACGCGCGGTTGCCGTACGAGCAAACGGTCCGTCCCGACGACGGACTGCGCCTGGGCAGTGACCAGCCGGCGGGAGCCACGGTCATTCGCATTGGCCGCGGAGGCTGCTGGCAGTTCGACGCCGGATACGCGCGCTGCGCTGACCGCCAGGAGGTCCAGCCACGCGCGGCCAGCGACCTGATCGGCTTCCGGCCCGCGCGCCGGTTGCAACCGGCCGCGCGGTAGCGGAATCGCGGCGCCGCGGCTGCATGTTCCGCTCGGCCGGCTCCGCCTGCTCGCCCTGGCCCCACCGCCGGGCTCCCTCCTGCTAGGATCCCGGCCTCGTCATCAGGAGTCGTCCATGCGCGTGTCGTTCGCCTGCGTCGTTCTCGTCTCGTGCATGTCGGCCCCGCTCGTTGCCCAGAGCACGGTCTGGCTGGGCAATTCGACGAACTGGTACGACCCGGCCAACTGGAGTGCGGGAGTGCCGACCGCGTCCGTGGACGCGACGATCCAAGGCGGCACCTTCGACCCGACGATCTCCGGTGCCGCGACCTGCAAGACCTTGGTCGTGGGGTCGATCACGACGGCAAAGGCACTGACCATTGCAGCGGGCGGCCGGCTCGATGTCCGTGGATCCGCTGCCACGGGTCCGGGCTCCGGCGTCATGGGCCCTGGACTGTTGCGGCTCGCGGGCAGTACGAACGCGGTCGTCTCAGGACTCTTCGCCGAGGTGGAGGTGGTGGCGAGTACCGTCACGCTCGTCGCTGGGACCACGCTGTCCGGCACGCTGACCGTGACCAACGGCATCTGCACGGTAGAGGGTTCGACGCGCGTGGCTGCGTTGACCGTCGCCTCGCTAGGGACGGTGAACGTGCCGGCGTCCGTCACCGCACCCTTCATCGTCGACGGCAACCTCCGCGTGTTGGCGGACACATCCGGGACCGGCAGTCTCGCCAACGCCTCTACGACGCAACCCGTGGTTCTCAGAGGCACGACGCACGCCGTGGACGGAAGCGTGAGCGGGCGAACGCGCTTCGAGCCAGCGGCCGACTCGCGGCTCAGCGTCTCGGGCACGATCTCCGGCTCGACCGAGGTCACGAGCCTCGGCCCGAAGTTCGTGATCTTTGGCGTCGGAAGCTCCGGCAACGTCACCGGAACCATCGTCGGTCGCGGTGGTGAACTGACCCTGCAGAGTCTTCGCTGTGGCAATCTGGATCTGGCGACGCTGACCATCCGGATCCTCGGCACGGTCGTGTGCGGCACGATGGACCTCCAACATCAGGTCCGGCTCGCGGGGGGGCCGAGCGACGTCCTGCGCGCCGACTCCGTGATCGCGCGCTCGTCGTCGCAGTGCGATGGGGTCGAGGTACCCGGGCAGATACACATCCGCCGCGGGATCACGATCCGCCCCTCGAACACCTTCGCTCCGACGCGGAGCGTGGTCCGGTTCGAGGAGCCGCTCGACAATCCGGCGGTCCCGATCGTGGTTGCGCTGTCGGACAACCCTCCGACGTACCTCGGGGACGTCATCCTTGCCAACGGTGTTCAGGTCGACTTCCAGTGCGATCACTACACGCAGCCACAGGGGTACCCGTCGATCGATCGGCTCGTCGTCGGCACGGGGTGCACGGCGCGCGCGTACGACTTCCGGATCTACTCGGCAGACGTGGCCGCCGGTGCCGCGTTCGAGATGCACGATTGGGTCATGCCCGGGTTGATGGCGCGGACGGTGCTCGGCCAGGCCACCATCCGTGGATCGGCGAGGATCCACGCACATGTTGCTCTGGGCGACGCGACGCATTCCGGCGACGTATTGGTCGACGTGGGCGGAACACTCGACGTCGTCCCCACGCAAGCGCTCGACACCGAACTGACCATCGACCGGTCGCTGGAGCTGCGCAGTGGAGCAACGCTCAATCTCGTGCAGCAGGGCCCTTTCCTCACCTCACTGGCGGTGACCGCGACCGGTCGTCTCGAGCTCGACGGAACCCCGGCCTCTCCGGCCGTCATCACCGGCTCCAACAGTCCGATGCAGATCGACGGCGAGGTCTTCGCGCGCGGGTTCAGGATCCAGGGCATGAGCGCCCAAGGCGTCCGGATCGGCAGTGGCGCGCGTTTCGGCAGCCCGCCCGACGATCGGAACTTCCAGGGTGGCCACTTCACCCGCGGCCAGGCCGGCGGCGTCCTCCTCGACCTCACTCGCAGCACGGCGACGACGCTCTTCGACCTGGACTTCGACGACACCGCGTCGGTCCGCAACATCAGGACGACGTCGGGGAGCGCGATCACCGTCGTCGACTCGCGCGGCAACCGCGCCGGAGCCGCCTTCGAGGACGACCCCGGGAGCCGCATCGCGTGGCGCGGCAACGCCACGTCGATCGCGAACTTCACCGTCCGCCCCGCCGTGCACCGCAACCTGCTCTCGGTCCGCACCGGCGTCGAAGAGACCGCCGCATTCCGGGTCGTGCGCCTGCCGAGCACGGGGTTCGTGCCGTTCGCGGCCACCGGGCCCGGCTTCTACTACCCGGTCGACGACGGGCTGCTCGCGGGCACACCCTACTCCTACGGTCTCGATCGCCAGCGGCAGTCGCCGTTCCTGGAGTGGGTCCGCATCGCGCAGACCGGCACGTCCGCCACGCCGCACGCGGCCAACGAGGGCGTCACGCGCTTCGTCGGCCCCAACGGCTACGCGAACATCGCCGCCGCGCTCAGCGGCGCCCCCGCGGGCACGATCGTCGCGGTCGAGGCCGGCAGCTACGGTGGCTTCACCGTGACGAACGCCGTGCGGATCATCGGCGAAGGCTCCGTCGCGCTCGTCACGGTCACCGGACCGATCGTGGTGCAGAACGTCGCGGGCGCCGATGTCGCGCTCACCAACCTGACGGCGCAGGCGTCGCTCACGGTCAACAACGTCACCGCCCCGCTCCTCCTGCGCGACCTCTACGTCACGTCCGGCACGCAGCCGGCCCTCGCGCTCACGGGGTGTCCGAAGGTGGCCATGGAGCGAGTGTCGTGCCCGGGCACGACGCGAATCACGGCTGGGACCACGTACGCGTGGAACTGTTCGTTCAACTCCGTCGCGCTGGCGCAGTCGTCGCGGCTCGTCTACGCGGGCGGCTCCGCCGTCTCGGTGGTGCCCGACGGCACCTCGTCGGCGCAGCGGCTGACCGGCGCCGCGCCGGGACTCCTGGCGTCGACCACGCAGTGGCCGTCCGGCGGCTCCCGGACCGTGACGGTGACGGGCACGGCCGGTCACGCCGCGGTCCTGCTGCTGAGCGACGGACTCGACCTGCTGGACGTGTCCGCCTTCCTGCCCTTCGACATGGCGTTGTTGCTGCCGCTGCCGCGCGCATACGTGCTGTGGTCTGGTGCCATCGGCGCGAGCGGCCTGACCAGCGTGTCGGTTCCGGGCGCGCCGCCGTCGGTCGCCGGCTATGGGCTGGTCCTGCAGGCGCTCACATTGGACACGTCTTTCCTGCAGGGTCGCCTCGGCGAGGCGCTGCCGTACGTTTCCCTGCGCTGACCACAGGTGTACCGATGACGCATCCGGCCGACGCAGGGGGCGCTGACGGGGCCGCGCCCATGGAGCAACTGCTGGAAGAGCACCTGCCGCGCCTGCGCGCGTTCATCCGCCTGCGCGCCAACCAGGCGATCCGCGCCCGTGAGTCGTGCAGTGACCTCGTGCAGTCGGTGTGCCGCGAGGTGCTGCAGGAGCGGGAGAAGTTCGTGTTCCAGGGCGAGGCCGCGTTCCGCAACTGGCTGTACACGGCAGCCCTGCGCAAGATCGTGGCGCGCGACCGGCACTGGCACGCGCAGCGCCGCGACGTCGGGCGGGAGCAGGCCGCGGCGACCGGCGACACGGAGGGCGGCGGCCTGCTCGATGCGTACGGGACGGTGTCCACGCCGAGCATGCTCGTGGCCCGCAAGGAGAGCGAGGCGGCGTTCGAGGCGGCCTTCGACGAGCTGAGCGACGAGCACAAGGAGATCGTCACGCTGGCGAAGCTCGTGGGGTTGAGCCACGCCGAGATCGCCGCCCAGCTCGGCAAGACGGAGGAGGCCTGCCGGCAGTTGCTCCGGCGCGCCCTGATCAAGCTGGAGATCGCGCTCGACCGCCGGTCGACCTGACCGGTCGCCGATTCGGAAGGAAGGCGCGTCACGCCCGGGCCGGCGCCGCCCATCCCTCCGGCATGAACCCCATCCACGTCCTCGAGTCCCGTGTCTCCATGGTCTCCCCCCGCGCCGGCCGGGGCGGGTTCGCCCTCCTCCTGGCCGTGACCCTCGCCGCCTGCTCGGGCGGTGGCGGCGGCGCGCCCGCCGGCGGTGGCGGTGGCGGCGGCGGTGGCGGTGGGGGAGGCGGGGGTGGCGGCGGCGGGGGGAATGCCCTCGTCGCGCTCGGCGCCCAGGCTGGGGCGACCGGGGCCGCAGGCCTGTCCGACACACAGCTCGCCTACGGCCAGTCATGCATTGCCGCCGTGACGGAGGCGACGCGGCGCGCGGCGCAGATGCAACCCGTGGTCTTCGGCACCCTGCGTCAGCAGGCGAACGGCGAGGCTACGTACGAGCCCACGCCGACCGACCGCTTGGTCGTCGTGCCGCGCAACGGCAAGACCATGACATACCGCGTTGGCGCTCTGCGCGGTGACTTCTCGAACGCGGCCGCGTCGTTCTTCCAGGCCGACCACGACTTCGATGTCCGCATGGACGTCGAGGGCGTCCTCGACGCGCGTGTCACCTCGGAACGGCGTGCGCGCAGCGTTGCGCGCAGCCTGCGCGGCATGGTCGTGATCGAAGGCAACTCGTTCACCGCCGACATCAGCGAGGCCGAGGACATCTACTTCGAGTCTTCCGGCGGCGGCATCGAGTTCAGGAGTCGCACGGCGGTGCGCGGCACGCTGGAGGGACAGGGCGTCCGCACCACGGTCCAGGACGATCTCGAACACCACTTCGTGCACCACAACCGCAGCGTGTCGCAGCGAACGCGTACCCTGGCCGGGACCTGGACGGCGGGCGGCGTGAGCTACGAGCTGCGCGACGGACACCTCGACGTGGTCTTCCAGGACGGTCGCGCCGTGGAGCCTTCGTTCTGGCGCGCGACCGGGACCGTGTTCGCCGACGGCGTCGCGATCGGCACGTTGCAGGCCGCGGTCGAGAGCGGTCACTACGTCGTGTCCCTGCGTCTGGCAGACCGGGACGTCGAACTGCTCCGGGTCTTCCAGGGCGCGTAACCACCTCCGGCATGCCCAGTGTGATTCGCGGACGCTCCTACAACTCGTGCGTCTCGCCGCGCTCCGGCGCGTGGGCGTGGCGGAAGCCCGCTTCCTGCAGGCGCGTCGCGAAGGCCAACGCCGCCGACTCCTCGCCGTGCACGACGAAGACCTTCTGCGCGCTCGTGGTGAGGTGCGCGAGGTTGGCGAGCAGCTCCTTGTAGTCGGCGTGCGCGGAGAGCCCGAGCAGGCTGCGCACCTTGCAGCGCACGGTGTAGCTCTCCCCGTAGATCCGCACGGTGGTCTCGCCGTCGACCAGGCGGCGCCCCAGCGTGCCTTGCGCCATGTAGCCCACCGCGAGCACACAGTCCTCCGGGCGGCCGATGGTGCGCTTGAGGTGGTGGAGGATGCGCCCGCCTTCGCACATGCCCGACGCCGAGATGATGATCCCCTGGCGGACGTCGTTGAGGGAGATGCTCTCCTGCACGTCGGCGACGAAGCGGACGCCCTCGAAGAAGAACGGGTCGCGCCCGGAGTCGAGGAGGTTGCGCGTCTCCTGGTCGTACAGCTCCGGGTAGCGGGCCATGATCCGCGTGGCCTGCGCCGCCATCGGTGAGTCGATGAAGATGCGCTGCGGCGGGATGCGGCCGTGCGCGATCAACTGGTTGAGGCTGAACAGCAGGTTCTGCGTGCGGCCGATCGCGAAGGCGGGCACCAGGATGCGGCCGCCGTCGCGCAGCTCCTCCTGCACGATCTCTGCCAGGCGCGTGTTGATGCGCGGCGTCTCCTCGTGCAGGCGGTCGCCGTAGGTCGACTCGGTGATCAGCACATCGACCTCCGGCAGGCGCTCCGGGTCGCGCAGGATCGAGGTGTGCTTGCGCCCGTGATCGCCGGTGAAGCCGATGCGCACGCGACGGTTGCCCTCGCGCACCGTGATCACCTCCTGCGCCGAGCCGAAGATGTGGCCAGCGTCGAAGAACTGCACCGTCACGCCGTCGACGACGTCGAAGGTCTCGTGGTAGGCGTGCCGGTGCAGTTGCTTCAGCGTCTGCTTGACGTCGGCGCCGTCGTAGGGTGGCTCGAACTCGACGCCGCGCTTGCGCAGGTGCTCGGCGTCCTGGGCCTGCAGGCCGGCCGAGTCGTACAGCAGCAGCTCGATGAGGTCGGCGGTCGCCTCCGTGCAGTGGATCCTGCCGCGGAAGCCGAGCTTCACGAGGCGGGGCAGCGAGCCCGAGTGGTCGATGTGCGCGTGGCTGAGCACCACCGCGTCGATGCTCGTCGCGTCGAGTCCGAGGTCGCGGTTGAGGCGGTTGCTCATCTCGCGCGGGCCCTGGACCATCCCGCACTCGAAGAGCACGCGCTTGCCGTTCGCGGTCAGGAGATGTCGGCTGCCGGTGACGTGCCGCGCCGCGCCGAGGAACTGGAGCGAAGCCATCGCGCGCACCTTACGGTGCGGCCGCGGTCGGGCGAAGCGCCGTGCCGGATGCAACCCGGCGCGCGCTCGCTAGAGTCCCGCCGCTTCGATGTCCGCTTCCGCGCCCCATGACGGCACCCCGCCCCGCACCCTGCTCGCGCTCGCTTTCGTCACGATGACGCTCGTGTGGGGAAGCACGTGGCTCGTGATCAAGGAGGGCGCGGCCGACCTGCCGCCCTTCTCCGGGGCGGCGGCGCGCTTCGTGCTCGCCTGGCTGCTCATGGCGATGGTGGCCCGGCCTCTGGCCCGCCGCGAAGGCGGCGCGCGCCCCACGCTTGACCTCGTGCTGATCACCGGCTGCCTGCAGTTCGGCGCGTCGTACGCGATCGTGTACTGGAGCGAGATGACGCTGTCGTCGGGCATCACTGCGGTGCTGTGGGCCGCCTACCCGCTGCTGCTCGCCGCCGTGTCGGTGGTGATGCTGCCTGGGGAGCGACTGGTCGCGCGGCAATGGCTGGGCCTGCTCGTGGGCTTCGTCGGGATCGGGAGCCTCATGTGGACCGACCTGCGCGAAGCGGGGCCGGAGCACGTCACCGCGGGCGCCGTGCTGCTCCTCTCGCCCATGGTGGTCGCGGTGGCGAACGCGTACGTGCGCGCGCGCGCGCGGCAGGTGAGCGCGGTGCTGCTGACGCGCGACGGGCTCTTCGTGGGCGCCGTCATCCTGGTGGTCGTGGCGCTGCTGTTCGAACAGCACACTGCGCCGCGGTGGTCGACGGGCGCATGGCTCAGCGTCGGTTACCTCGCCGCGGTGGGGACCTGCCTCGCCTTCTCCCTGTACTTCTGGTCGATGCGGCACATCCCCGCGAGCACGCTGGCGTTGATGACCTACCTCACGCCACTCGTCGCGCTGAGCCTCGGCGCCGCGTTCGGCGGCGAGACCTACTCGTTGTCGACGGCCGTGGGGACGGCAGTCGTGCTCGCCGGGGTCGCGCTGGCGCGACGGCCGCGCGGATAGCTCGCGTCGGGGCCGCGGAGCGAGGCCTCGCGGCGGGCCCGCTCGATCCGGTCGGCCGGGACGCGGCGCAGGTTGGCGGCGAGCCCGAGGCGCGCGGCCGTCCACACCCACCACTTCGAGGGATCGAAGTGGTACCAGCGCACGCCGTTGCGGTAGTCGATCTGGAAGCGGTGGTGGAAGTTGTGGTAGCCCTCGCCCAGCGTGATGAGCGCGACGAGGAAGCTGTCGCGCGCGGAGTTGTTCGCGCCGTATGGTTGCCGGCCGATCATGTGCGCGAAGGAGTTGACCGAGAACGTCGCGTGCCACTGCCACACGAGGCGCAACCAGCCGCCCACGAGCATGGCGCCGATGGGATCACCCCACAGCGTGCCGATCGCGAGCGGCAGGCCCGCCGCGAACAGGATGGCGAGCGGGACATAGAAGCGGTGCTGGAAGCGGACGAGCGGGTCCGCTTCGAGATCGCGGACACCGCCGAGCAGCACGCCACCATCACGGTGGCGGAAGACCCAGCCGATGTGCGCCCACCAGAACCCGCGCTTGATGTTGTAGGGGTCACCGTCGGCGTCGGTGTCGGCGTGGTGGGCACGATGGTCGGCACACCACGACAGCGCCGAGTTCTGCACGGAGGCCGCGCCGAACGCGAGGTAGAGGGCGCGCAGGATCGGCGAGGCCGTGTAGGCCCGATGCGCGAAGAGCCGGTGGTACCCGGCGGTGATCGAGAGCCCGCACAGGATCGACCACACCGCACCGAACGCGAGCGTCGCCCACGAGAAGTGGATGACGCTCACGTACACGATGGCGAACGCCGCCACGAGGTGGGCGACCACGACGAAGGCGAGGTTCACCCAGTGCACCTCCTGGCGCAACACGTTCGCTCGGATCACGTCAGGTCGGTGCGTCGGCGCTGAGTCATGTCTCTCCGTCGCGAGAAACGAGCCCGCGGGAGACGGGTGAGGATGGTGCGACTACCAGCCGCCGCGGCCACCGCCGCCACCGCCGCCGCCGTAGCCGCCGCCGCCGCTCCCGCCGCCGCGACCGCCGTAGCCGCCACTGCCACCGCCGCCACGGCCGCCGTAGCCACC
>CAYQMF010000025.1:0-61547 GCA_964418595.1 uncultured candidatus Brocadiaceae bacterium | reverse complement strand
CGCCGGGCATCCCGGGCCCGAGCACCACACCTCCGGGCGGAGGCACCGCGCTGACCCCGGGCCGCACGGGACCGCGCGGCAGCGAGATCGGGGACGACCTCACGCGCTGGATCTACTGGTGGGAGTTCAACAAGGCGGCCTTCATCGACCTGCGGGCGTCGGTGCAGACCGGCCGGGTCGCGACCGGCTCCGACGTCTTCTTCATGGGCGGCGAACGTCGCGACGTGAACACCGCGACGCTGGCGCCGAGCCGCGATCAGATCCGGCGTGACGTCGTGCCGGCCCTGGTGCGCGCACTCGAACAGGAGACCGATCGCGAGATCGTCACGGCCTGCATGGTCGCGTTGGCCAAGATCGGTGAAGACAGCGAGCCCGGCGTCGTGAAGCTCATCGCGCAGCGGCTGAGCAGCCACGACCAGATGGTGCGCGAGACCGCAGCCGTCGCGCTGGGTATCTCCGGCATGCCCGACGCGCTCCCGATCCTCGTCGAGCTGGTACGCGACGGCAACGCGGGACGTGAGGCGACGCCGCGCAGCCGGGTCGACGAGCGGACGCGCAGCTTCGCGTGCTACGGCTTGGGCCTCATCGCCGAAGCCACGAGCAGCGTCGGCGTCAAGACTGCCGCCTTCGACGCCCTGGCGCCGATCGTGCAGGCGCCTGCCGAGCACGGACGCAATCTCGTGGTCGCCGCGATCCTCGGCATCCGGCTGCTGCGCCCCTCACCCGAGGACCGCTCGCTTCGCGACGAGGCCGTCGCATGCCTGTGGCGCTACTTCGACGCCGATCTCGGTGTGGGCGAGCAACTCGTGCAGGCGCACGTGCCGGCAGCCATCGCAGCGCTCGTCGCCGGCGACGGCGTGTCCGTGCGCAGCCAGGTCGACCGCATGGTGCGCGTCCTCGACACCAACGGCGCGCGTCGCTCCGGGGAACTCACCCAGTCGGCCGCCCTCGCCCTCGGCCAGATGTGCACGCCCGGCGCGGAGGATGCCCGCGCACGCGAGGCGCTGCGCACCCAGGCGCTGTACGGTGCCGACCAGCAGACGCGCTCGTTCGCGCTGCTGGCGCTGGGTGACATCGGTGGCCTCGAGGCGCGTGACTTCCTCCTGCAACGACTCACGCGGGGCCGCGACCTCGAGAAGTCGTGGGCGGCGATCGCGCTCGGTGTGGCCCAGTTCGAGGCGCAGAGCGCGGGCGCCACGCCCGATTCGCTGGTCGGGCGCGCCTTGCACGACGTGCTCCGGACCGAGAAGAACGACGAGGTCCTCGGCGCGGTCGCCATCGCGCTGGGGCTCGGCAAGCATCTCGCCGCCGCCGACGACCTCCGCGCCCGGCTCGCCAAGTACCGTCGGCGCGACGAACTCGCCGGCTACCTGTGCGTCGGCCTCGCACTCATGGCCGACCACACCAGCAAGGACTTGATCCGCGAGATCGTGGCCAGCAGCGTGCGGCGTCCCGACCTGATGAAACAGGCAGCCGTCGCCCTCGGCAAACTGGGCGACAAGGAGATCGCCGGCGAACTCGCCGCGGCGCTGGCCGCACCCGATCGCAACCTCGCGCGCCTCGCCGCGCTGTCGGCAGCGCTGGGTGCGATCGGCGATCGGCACAGCGTGCAGCCCCTGCTGAAGATGCTCTTCGACTCGTCGCTCACCGACATGTCGCGCGCATTCGCGGCCGTGGCGCTCGGCAGCATCGCGGATCGTCGGCCGTTGCCATGGAACGCCCCGATCGCCAGCGGCCTCAACTATCGCGCGGCCGTCGAGACCCTGACCAACCAGGTGTCGGGCATCCTCGACATTCTCTGACTCGCGTCGCGTGCGCGCGGTTCAGCCGCGCGCCACCCGCACGAGACCGAACCCCAGCGCGAGCAGAGCCGCCGCGCCGGCGACCGCGAGCCAGCCGTTGCGGGTCCCCGCCGCGCGCGCGGCCGCAGTGCTGGCAAGGAACTCCTCGACCGTCGCCAACCGGCGTGCGAGATGGGGTCCCAGCCCCTCGTCCACGCCCGCCGCCTCGGCGGCGCGCAGCTCCGCACGCGCGCCGCCGGCGTCGTGCAGTGCCCACCGCGCGTCCCCCGCCAGCAAGCGAAGGTAGGGCGTCATCGCGCTCGCCGTCCCCAGCTCGGCGAGACACGCCTCCGCCCGACCCGCGACGAGGTGCGCCCGCGCGGTCTCGCCGACCGCGGCAGGGTCCCCGCCGCCGGTCGCCGCCGTCAGGGTCACGCGCTCGGCCGCCGCCTCGCCGTAGGACGCGTGCTGAAGCGCGTCGAGCACGGGTCGATCATCGTCGAGCACCGCGCCATCGACCTGGAACACACGCCAGTGCGCGTCGTCCGCCATCTGCGCGAGAACGCGCCCCAACTCGGCGTCGCTCGACGCCGCGGTCCGCAAGACCGCGCGTGCGAGGGGCTGATCGCGTCGCGCCACCAGCACGAAGTTGCGGCTGAAGGGCACGCGGAACGCGTGTGCCGTGCCGAACACGCTCGCCATGGTGCGGCCCAGCGCGGAGAGCACCGGATCGTCGAAGCCGAGCCCGCCCGCGTTCACCGACACGACGCCACCGGGGACGAGCCGGCCGCGGACGGCGGTGAAGAACTCGCGGCTCGCCACGTGTGCGGGGATGTAGATCTGGCGCGCATAGGCATCGACCAGCACCACGTCGTACGCCACCCCCGCCTGCGCCACGAACACGCGCGCGTCGAGGCCGCCGACATCGACACCCGCCGCGCCGCGCGCACCGAAGTGGCGCTGGCCAAGCTCCACGACCGCCGGATCGATCTCCACGCCATCGACCGTGCACCCGGGAAAGGCCACGCCGAACACGCGCGCGAAGGTGCCGGCGGCCGCGCCGAGCGACAACACGCGCAGCGAAGCCGGGGCTGAGGGCACTCCATCGCGAGCGAGCACCGCCGCCGCCGTGTGCCAGTCGTAGTACGCACCGCGCGTCCAGGCGGTGTCGCTCCGCGCCAGCGAATGGAAGGAGTCCAACCCCTCGTTGATCTTGAGCGTGGTCACGGTCGCGTCGCCGTCCATGGCACGCAACACCTGCAGGAACTGGTACGCGCTCTCCGTCTCGGCGACCCACTCGGTACCTGCTGGCGCTGCCCGCAACGGTCCGGACGGCAGCAGCCAGAAGAACAGCACACCGCCCGCCGCGACCGCAGGACCGACGCGCCCCCGGACGATCGCCGCCGACACCAGCAACAGGGCCGCACACACCCACACCGTCATCCTGCTCCCGAGCCCCGGCACCAACAGGTGCGTCGCCGCGAACGTCCCGAGCAGGCTGCCCAGGGTCGAGATCGCGCTCACGAGCCCGCTGGCGCGCCCGGCCGGCCGCCCGGCGGCCACCAGCATCGCGACGAGCATCGGTGTCGCCACGCCGAGCAGGAGCACCGCCGGCGCAAACAGCACCAGCGTGCACGCCAGCGATCCCCGCACCAGGGCCGCCATCGCCGCCTCGAGGGGCAGGGTCTGCGGCACCAGCCACGCGCCGAGCGGCCCGACCACGAACGGCGTCACCGCGGCCAATCCACCAGCCACCACCAGCGCCCGGCTCAACCGGCGCTGCGGGTCGGGCAACCCCGCCCACCGTCCACCGAGGAACGCGCCCAGCGCCAGGGCCACGAGCATCACGCCGATGACGTTCGTCCACACGTAGGCGCTGTCGCCGAAGTGCGGCGCCATGATGCGGATCGCCGTGAGCTCGAGGCTCATCATCGCGAACCCGACCAGCCCCGCGACCACCGCCGCCCTCGCGTCCCCCATCGTCAGCCTCGCCTCGGTACCGCGAGCGTGATCGCGGTCGTGAACAGGTAGCCCGGATCGAACCGCTGGAACACCGACTCCAGCAGGAAGTCGGCGCTGCGTGCGCGCCGCAGCGTCGCCGGCACGCCATTGATCTCCACCACGACCGCCCGGTCGAGGTCGACGATGGCGTCGCTGAGCAGGAGCGTGAGCTCGTCGATGTGCTGCGCACTCACGCTGATCGTGTTCGTCGCGCGATCCACGGTCGCGTCGATCCGCGCCCGCCGCCCACCGCGCGCGCCGCCGAAGTCGGCAACCAGGACCCGCAGCCAGAACCCGTCCACGATCGCGTCGTCCTCCATGGTGAACCCGAGGCGGCGCCGAAACAGATCCCGCGTCGCCCCGCGCACCCACGTCGTGATCTCGGCTCGTCCGCCGGGCCACGCGTCACGTCGCACGACCCCTCCCGGCGTGCGCGTCAGGGCCGCGATCGTCTCCGCTGCCAGGTCGAACGTGCCCTCGCCGACCACCAGGATCGGCACCAGGGCCAGGTTTTCGAGCAGGCCGGTGGGCACCCTTGCGGGCGCCCACAGCAAGAGCCCGGCGAAGCGATCCGGTGCGGTCGCGGCCGCCCGCACCCCGACCTGCACGGCCGACCCGCTGCACAACAACACGAGGCGTTCCCGATCGATGTGCAGGCGTCGCTGCACGCCGCCGAGCAGCGCGAACAACCCGCGTGGCAGGTCGCGCTCGTCCACGGTCTCGTCGACGCGCGATGCATCGAGCGTCACACGCCACCATCGCGTCGCCAGGTGCACGGGCCCCACGGCCCAGGCCAATGCGCTCCCCGCGAACCCCAGCGCCTGCAGCGAAGTGAGCCGCGGCCGTAGGGGAGCGCGCAGGAACGACACCAGCCTCCGGGCATCGACCGCGACCACCAACCACGCGTCGTCGACGATCGACGCCGCGCGTGCGGTGGCTGCGTCCGACGTCTCCTCGGCAGCGTCGTACACCGAGACCAGGGTCGGCCACGCAGTCCCCGGCGCATAGGCCACGGGCACGCGCACGGCGACGCCCTCGCCGCTGTCCCAGGGCTCGAACGCACCCGTCCCCGCGGCCGGGGCGTAGTCGAGGCTCCGGCGAAACAACGCCATGAGGCGTGGCGCATCGCGAAGGAACCCAGGCTCGCATGCGGCGCGCCCCCACACGGCGTGGACGCGCCGTCGGTGCCACGCCACGTCCGCCTCGGTGACGCCGGGCTTGCCGTCCTCCGCCAGACGGCGGGCCACGAACCAGTCCCGCGTCGTCGTCTCCAGCTCGGAGCCCGTGGACCCGGACGGCGCGGCCGGCTGGCAGGCGAGGAAGGCCGACAGAAGCGGCGCGACGATCATCGCCAGGATCTGCCCGGGCAGGTACGAACGCTCGCGCCGGACGGCACGTAGCGCGCGATGGCCGGCCACCGCAGGGCGAGACTCACTTGCCGCCAGCTTCGCCCTTCTCGCCCGGAGCGCCCTTGTCGCCGGCAGCCCCCTTGTCGACGGCGTCCGCCTTGGCCGGGGTCGGCTCCGCCGGCACCACGAACGTCCGCTCCGCGGGGAAGACGGCGCCCGGATCGCGCCCGCGGTAGATCGTCTCGCACATCTGCCGCAGGTTCCGCTCGAAGCGCGCCGGCTTGAGGGCCTGGCCGTTGACCACGATCGTCACCTCCTTGTCGAGGTCGACGAGCGCGTCGTTGAGGTAGAGGCCGAAGTCCGACACGCGGCGCGCCGTGACCGTGATCCGGTTCGCGGCTCGATCGGCGACGACCTCCAGGTAGGGCCGCGCATCGGCCGCGACCTCGAGCAGCGACGGCGCCGTGCCCATCTGCACCCAGTAGGCGCGCCGGAACTTGTCGTAGTTGTTTGCCACGACGACCCGCGTGCGCGACATGTCGCGCTCCTTCGACTTGGTCCACACCGCGATCTCGTCGCCGGACTCCGCGTGCGGGTAATCGCCCTTGGCGTCGAGCAGCGTACACGCGCCGTCCTGCAGCTTGTTGAGCGCATCGGCGATCTTCTGGCAGACGTCCTTGGTTGCCGCGGTACGCAGGAGCAGCACCGGCAGGCCGGTCAACGACTCCAGGCGCAGTTCGCCCGGATCGGTCGGCTTGCGCAGGATGACGCCGGCGAACATCTGCGGGAAGGTGGCCGCCATCCGGAGCCCGAACAGACACGAGCCCTCCGCGCAGTCGAGGTAGATGCGCTCGCGATCCAGGTGCAGGACCTGGTTGGCCGAGCCGATCGCGCCGAGCACCGTGATGTAGCGCGCCTCGTCCTGGGTGAGGCCGTGTTCCTTCGACAGGTCGAGCGGCGGGTCGAGGTCCATCCCGTCATCCAGTTGCGGCAGGATGCCGACGTAGTCCTGCGCCTCTGCTGCTCCCTTCCAAGTGGAGGACCACCACTCGTTGGCGAGGACCCAGCCGCGCTCACCGTGGCCGCGGATCACGAGCACCGTCGGCGTCGGTGTGGTCTCCCGGTAGCGGCGCGGCACCACCGCGTCGAACGACGCAGCGCCCTTCGGCTTGAAGGTCCGCACGTCCGAGCCACCGCTCTGCCGGTCGAACTCGAAGCACCCCGCGAAGATCGCCTTGAGGTCGCCAACGCACGCGAGCAGGTCCCTCTTCTTGGACTTGGCCTCCCACTCGCGGAGGAACTTCTCCTTCGCGGCATCCTCCTTCTTGCGCGCCGCATCGCGGCGCGGGCCCTCGAGGTCGCGCACCGTGAGCTGAAGCTTGAACCACTCCTGCGCCTTGCTGCGCAGCGAGTCCTGCTCGGACTTCGAGAGGACGGAGGCGAAGCGTTCGCCGCCCTGCGCTTGCGGGGCGAGGAGACAGGAAGACACCAACAGTAGAGCGTTCAGCAGCATTCGATGAGCAGGGCTTGGTCTTGGAACCGGGGCCGGTTCGCGACCCCACGCCATGAGGCTAACGGCCAGCGCGGCTCCTGTCAGGGACGCTGTCAGGAACACGCGGCGGAACACCGCCCGGGGGTCTGCCCGGTGCGCGCGTCGGATCGACGAGCGCGTCGATCAACAGGCGCCGCGCCATCATCGCGTCGGGGCGCCGCGCCACCACGTCGGTGAGCGCCGCGACCGGGGCGGCCAGGCCCTCGGCCTCGGCGCCACGCCCGCGACCGCGTCCCTGCATGAACGCGAGGTTCGACACGGCGGGTCCGGTCGGGGGCCGGGTGGGGTCGTGGGCGTGACTCTTCGCGAAGGCGACCATCGCCTCGCGGTCGCGCCGTTGGCCCTTCAGGAGCAGGCCGTAGTCGTTCCAGAAGTCGGGATCCTCCGGCAGCGCCTGCAGCGCCTCGCGGTAGAGACCCTCGCTCGCTTCGAGGCGGCCGAGGTGGCGGTTGGCGAGGGCGAGGTTGGCGAGCGCGACCGGGGCTCGCCCCGACGCCCGCACCAACGCCTCGAACACCGCCATCCCCTCGTCGGCATGCCCTTGCCGCAGCGCGCGGTCGGCAGCCTCGCACAACGCCCCGCCATGGTGCTCGACCAGCGCGACGCAGGCCTTCTCCACCGCCGGACCGTTGGCCCGCGCAGCGCTCGCCATGGCGGCCACGAACGCATCCGCCTGGCCCAGCTCCACGAGCGCGCGCATCCGGGTCTCGATGGCCAGGGCATCGTCTGCCGTCGCGCGTTCCCGCTGCTGGGCCAGCGTCAGCGCCCGTGCCGCATCTCCGGCGAGGAGCGCGCCGTGCGCCGCGAACCCGGCCTCGTGCCGGCGCGCGGCGTCGTCCACGGCGAGCGCGTCGAACGCCTGCACGACGCGCGCGTACGCGGTGCGCACCGCCGCCGGATCGGCGCCCGGATTCCGGCGCAGGTCTTCCGCCTGCGACCACAGGGCTTCGACCCGCTGGGCCGGCAGCGGGCCGGCGCACGCGAGGGCGATCAGCCCACCGGCGACGCGCGCCATCATCAGGACAACCTCGGGGCGCGGCACGGCAGCATCATCGGCCAGGCGCCCCACGGCGGCAACGTCCCACGTGAGGAAGCCTCCCCTGGTCACTCCCGACGGCAGGATCCGCGCGCGACGATTCGCGGCTCTCGCAGCCCATCGCTCCCGGAAGAACTCGGGCCTTGGCGCGCGGTCGCGTCATAATCCGCACCGCGAATGAAGCGCATCGCCATCCTCGGCAGCACCGGTTCGATCGGCACCCAGGCGCTCGCCCTGGTGCGCGATGGTCGCCGCTCCATGTTCGACGTGGTCGCGCTCTCGGCCTGGCGCAGCAGCGACCAGGTGACGGCGCAGGCGCGCGAGTTCGCCCCCGACGCGGTCGCCCTCGTCGCCGGTGGCGCACGACCAAGAGACCTTCCCGCAGGTACGGCCTGGCATGTCGGTGCCGAGGGCGTGCCCGCGATGCTCGACGCCACCGGCCCGGATGTCGTCCTGAACGGGATCACCGGCGCCGCCGGACTCGCCGCCTCCGAGTGGACGCTCCGCCATGGCAAGACCCTCGCGCTCGCCAACAAGGAGTCGCTGGTGATGGCCGGCCCCTACCTCATGGATCTCGCGGCGCGCTCCGGCGCCACGATCCTGCCGGTCGACTCAGAGCACTGTGCCGTGTTCCAGTGCCTGGTCGGCGAGCGGCGCGAACGCGTGCGCAGGATCCACCTCACCGGGTCCGGGGGACCGTTCCGCACCCGCGACCTCGCGAGCTTTGCCAGCATCACGCCAAGGGAAGCGCTGCAGCACCCGACCTGGAAGATGGGGCCGCGCATCACCGTCGGCTCTGCCACGATGATGAACAAGGCGTTCGAAGTGATCGAAGCGCACTGGCTGTTCGATCTCCGCCCCGATCAGATCCAGGTGGTCATCCACCCGCAGAGCATCGTGCACTCGATGGTCGAGTTCGTCGACGGCTCGATCATGGCCCAGCTCGGCGTCCCCGACATGCGCGTCCCGATCCTGTACTGCCTCGCGTGGCCGGAGCGGACGCCGTTCGATTTCGCGCCATACGACCCCACGCGCTTCCGCTCCCTCGAGTTCGCACCCGTCGAAGCCGCGCGCTACCCCGCCATCGACCTCGCCTACGACGTGCTGCGCCGCGGCGGCGACTCAGGCGCAGTGCTGAATGCTGCCGATGAAGTGCTCAGCGAGCTGTTCCTCGAGGGCAGGATCGGCTTCCCCGCCATCACCCAGTCGGTAGCCCGCGTGCTCGAACGCCACGAACAGAAGGACGTCCGCTGCCTCGACGACGTCCTGCGCGCCGACGCCTGGGCGCGTCGCGCAGCACGCACCGCCGCCGGAGTCGCCGCATGAGCCTGCTTCCCACCCTGCTGACGATCCTCGGCGTCGGCTTCATGATCTTCATCCACGAGCTGGGCCACTACCTGGCGGCCCGCGCCGCCGGCGTTCGCGTGCTCGTGTTCTCGCTGGGCTTCGGGCCGCGGCTCTGCGGCTTCGTGCGCAACGGCACCGACTACCGACTGAGCCTCGTCCCGGTGGGCGGCTTCGTCATGGTGGCCGGCGCCGACGACTTCGAGCGCCGCCACCTGCGCAGCGACGATCTCAATGCGAAGAGCTTCGCCGCGCGCGTGCTGTACTACTCGGGCGGTGTGATCATGAACCTCGCGTTCGCGCTCATCGCCTTCCCGATCGTGTTCCAGTACGGGGTGCCCTTCACCGCCCCCGTCCTCGGCGAGGTGACCCCCGGCGGCGCCGCGTGGCACGCCGACCTCCGCCCGGGTGATCGGGTCTTGCGCATCAATGGCAAGCCCACGCACGCGTTCGAGAACCTGCGCGTCGAAGTCGCGCTGGCGGGTGCCCGCCCGGTCGACTTCGAGATCGAGCGCGACGGGGCGGTCATCCACAAGAGCGTGCGCTCGGAGTACGACGAAGGCGAAGGTCTCCGCCGCATCGGCGTCGCACCTGCCGTCGAGGCCGGGCCGCCGGAGCTGATCGTGGCCGACGGCTCTCCGGCGCACACCGCCGGCCTGCGCACCGGCGACCTCCTGCAGACGGTCGACGGGCAGCCCACGACCTGGAGCGACATCCAGCGCGTCGTCGGCTCGATCATGCACCGGCCGCCGGGCACCACGGTCGAGGTGGGCTTCACGCGTGGCGATTCCCGAGCGCGCAACGTCTCCTTCCAGCCGGCGCCGATGCCGACCTCCGCGCGCATCGGGGTGGCGCCGATCCGGCAGCGCGTACGCGCCGTCCGTCATGACCACGGCCCCCTCGCCGCTCTCGGCCTCCGCGCCGGAGACGAGATCGAGAGCATCGACGGCGTCCCGTTTCTGGCGGAGAGCCTCGCGCCGTGGCGTGAGGGTCCGGGGGAGTTGCACATGCGGGTGCGCCGCGACTCGCAGGGTACGCGCAGTGTCGTCGACCTGCACGCCACGCTCTCGGTGGCGGAGCGCGCCGGCCTCGCCGACCACATCGTGCTCGATGCCGACTCGCACGGCGATGGCGCGCTGGTCGTCGTGCGCACCGACGATCCCGCCGCGCGCGGCGGCATGCGCACCGGGGATCGCATCACCATGGTGGGCGACACCCAGGTGGCGAGCTGGTGGGAACTCCTCGACGCCGTGGGCCGGTTCAAGGCGACGACGATGCGCTGCGTCGTCGCCCGCGGCTCGGACACCGTCGAGTTGCAGATCGAGACCGGTCGCACGCTCGATCCCGGGTTCACGGCGCACGCGACGTATCGACGCCAGACCTACGTGGTCGAAGGTGCCGGCGCGGCAATCGGCGCGGGCTTGGGCTGCTCCGCCGACCTCATCAAGCAGCTCTACGTGACCATCAAGGAGATGGTGGTCGGCGACGTCTCGGCGAAGAACCTCGGCGGGATCATCCAGATCTCGCGGGCCAGCTACGCCAACGCCGAGTGGGGGTTCGCGCGCTTCATCTACTTCCTGGCGATGTTCAGCATCAACCTCGCGTTCATCAACGTGCTGCCCATCCCGGTGCTCGACGGCGGGCACCTGTTGTTCCTGCTGATCGAACGCATCAAGGGCTCGCCGGTGAGCGCGCGCATGCACGGCTACAGTCTCACGCTCGGCCTCGTGTTCGTGGTCGGGCTGCTCGTGTTCGTCACCTACAACGACCTCTCGCGCTGGCTGGCGTTTTGATCGCGTACCTGCGCCTCGTCCGCGTCGGCATGCTGCTGTCACCGGCGGCCGACGTCGTCGCGGGCCTCGCCCTCACCAGCACGCCCTGGAGCCTCGCCGCCGCGCGCGCGGCGCTCGCAAGTGCCTGCGTGTACGCGGCGGGGATGGCCCTCAACGACCACGCCGACCGGGCGACCGACGCAGTCCACCGCCCCGAGCGCCCGATCCCCAGCGGTCAGATCCGGCCCGGCGTGGCACTGCTGCTCGGACTCGGACTCATGGCCGGCGCCATCGCCCTCAGCCCCGGCCCCCTCTTCCACGCCTCGTTGTGTGCCCTCGTCCTCGCCTACGACTACGCCTGCAAGCGGATCGTGTGGGTCGGGGCCTGCGTGATGGCCACGCTGCGTGCGCTCAACCTCGCCGCCGCCTCGTTCGTGTTCGGCTCCGGTCCACCGCCGCTACTGCTCGTGTACGCCGCAAGCGCGTACGCGCTCTACATCTTCGCGGTCACCATCCTCGGCTGGCTCGAGGACGTTCCCCGTGTGAAGCCGAAGGCCGTCACGGCGCTCGCGCTCGTACCCCCGGTGGTCGCGCTTCTCGCCCTGCTGCAGACCGGACACCCGTGGTTTGCGGCGGCCCCTGGGGGCGCTCTCGTCGTCGCGTTCTGGGTGCGCATCGCCCGCCGCCGGAGCTGGGAGCAGGGCGCCATCCGCGCCGCGATGACGTGGCTCCTGATCGGCACCATGCTCTACACCGCCCTGCTGTGCGCCGGCTCGGGCCGCTTCGCGGAGGCGGGCGCGGTTCTCGTCGCGGCGGTTCTCGGCCGCCGCATCAGCCGCTCGATTGCGGTCACCTAGACCGCCAGGCTCGGCCGCCGCTCGCCTAGAATCCCCGCCCATGCTCGCACGTGCCCTCGCCCTCGCCTTCGCCCTGCCCGTCGCGGCGCAGGACGTCGACTACCTCACCCAGATCAGGCCGATCCTCTCGGCGCGCTGCTACGAGTGCCACGGCGAGAAGGAGCAGGAAGCCGACCTGCGCCTGGATCGCAGGTCGGCGGTGTTCCACGCCAAGGAGGCCGACTGGGTCATCAAGCCGGGCCACGCCAAGGACAGCCTGCTCGTCCAGCGCATCAGCCTGCCCAAGGACGACGTCGACATCATGCCCGCGGAAGGCGATCCCCTCAGCGCCGACGAGATCGCGCTGATCTCGCGCTGGATCGACCAGGGCGCGAAGTGGCCCGAGGACGCCGAGGGCGTCACCCACACCGCTCCAGCCAAGCCCGTGGTCGAGGTCATCGAAGTCGCGCTGACCGAGGCCGAGCGGAGCGCCGCCGGCAGCGCGGTCGCGGCCCTGCAGACCCGCGGTGCCGTCGCCGGCCCCATCGCGCGCGACCACGACGGCATCGACGTGAACCTCAGCCTGCTGCGTCCGGCGGCGAACGACGCCGACCTGAAGACCGTCGGTCAGCTCGGCCCCGCGCTGGTGTGGCTCAACGTGTCGCGCAGCGGGATCTCCGACGCGGGTGTCGCCCAGCTCGCGGCTTGTCGGAACCTCCGCCGTCTGCACCTCGCGCAGACCACCGTGGGTGACGACGCCCTGGCGACCGTCGGCAAGCTGGCGGAACTGCGCTTCCTGAACCTGTTCGGCACGAAGGTCACCGACGCGGGCCTCGCGCACCTGCACGGCGCGACGCACCTGGAGAAGGTCTTCCTGTGGCAGACCGGCGTCACCGACGCCGGCGTCGTGGCGCTGCAAGCCGCACTGCCCAAGCTCGTGATCGACCGCGGCGGCTACGCGGAGCAGGTGCTGAAGGTGTCCCAGGATCTCGCCGCCGCGGAAGCCAAGGAGAAGGCCGCCGTCGCCGGCAAGGCGGTGAACACGAAGTGCCCGGTGTCCGGCGAGGCCGTCGACCCCGCGCAGACGTTCGTGTTCGAGGGCCGGACGGTGGCCTTCTGCTGCGACAAGTGCAAGGCGAAGTTCGAGGCCGAGCCGGGCAAGTTCACACCGAACCTCCCGCCCAAGACGGACGGCGACAAGAAGGACTGACCGCGGCGATCAGCGGCCGCACGCAGGTCGCACGTTCCCTCAGAGCTTCGCCGCGACGTCGCAGTAGATGCGGCGCGCCTCTTCCGGATCGAGCACGCCGGCACCGACCAGCGCCTTCAGCGACTTCTTCAGCGACTCGGAATCCTGGCACAGCCGCCCGAGCAGCGGGTGCGCGGCGGTGGCCGCCTCCGGCGGAGCCGAGTCGTCCGTGCCATCTGCACCTGTCTGTCCGGCGCCGGCATCGTCGG
The DNA here is from genome assembly GCA_964418595.1 of uncultured candidatus Brocadiaceae bacterium. Lineage (GTDB taxonomy): Bacteria > Planctomycetota > UBA1135 > UBA1135 > UBA2386 > CAYQMF01. The sequence continues at coordinate 48,418 of CAYQMF010000025.1, read as the reverse complement.
CCGAGGGCGCCTCGAAGAACGGATCCTGGCCGATGTGCTTGTCCTTGAGTTGCGCCGTCCCCTCGAAGCGGAACGCGTCGAGCGCCGGGCCCACGAGGTTGCTGACCTGCGGCTCGAGATCGGTGAGGCTCGCGCGCCCGCGCTTGGTCTGCACCTGCAGGAGGAACGTCGTCGCGCGTCGCACGGTCTCGGCCAGGAAGGTCTGCATCTCCGTCTGCAGCCGCTCCGCGACCTCGATCTCGGCGGCGACGGTCACCTTCTCCACGATGCTGGCTGCCTGCCGGGTCGCGTCCTCCAGGAACTCGTGTACCTCCCGGGTCAGACGAGCCTCATGGATCTGCTTCGACTCGTACTCCTGGATCTCCCGCGTGACCGGATCGGTGTGCGCGGGCCCGGCGTAGCGCACCTGGGCACGCTTGCGCTGCCTCCGGAAGCTCTCGAAGTTCGGGTCCGTATTGCTTGGGCTCATGGTGCTCTCCACCGGATGCGGCCCGCATCCGGTGCGACCTTATCGGCTCGGCGCACTGGGCACCCGAAGCGAATCGACGCGGGCGTCTCAGGTCGGTGAGCGCCCGGCGCCGGCGGCACGTCGGGATCCGCGTCGTTCTCATCCCAACCGCCGACGGCGTCGCGGCTATCGTGACTGCGTGCGCATCAAGGTCCGCCTCCACGCTACCAACGTGCTGCTGGTGTTCGGGTTCGCAGCCCTCGGTGGCAGCCTTGTGCTTCCACACTTGACGGCCGAGCGCGTCGCACGGATCGAGGGGCGAGCGGACGAGATCGTGACCTTCCTTTCCGAGATCGCGGCGAAGGTGGGAGTCGTCGACGGCACGCCGGGGACGGCCGCGGCGGAGGCACTGCTGCAGGAGGCGCGGCACGCCGGCGCAGATCTCGGTCATCCGTCTACCTGGCTCCTCGAACCGCTACCCGCCGCCGCCGGCCACGATCGTCTCGGCTTCGTGTGCAAGCACTACCTCTTTCTCGTCGCACGCACACCGCCACCACTCGGGTCTCCGATCGACACGCCCCTTCCCGAGCGCTCGCTCGAGGTGTGGGGGTGGCCGCGCAGCGAGGACGGCGGCGGACGCTCCGTCTTCCAGGTCCGCGGCGGCGCGACGTGGTACTGCCGAAACCTCAACGGCCGGTACGTCGGCGAAGAGCGTGTACCGACGCCCGGGATGGGGCAACCCCGCAAGGCGGACGCCGACGGATGGTACTGGGGTTTGGACGGCGAACGCTGGCTTGCCCGCCGCACCACCCGATAGCGCGGCGATCGGGCACGCCAGGGCGGGGGATCAGCGCTGCACGCGCACGATCACACCGTTCGACAAGGCGATCGGATCGACCCGCGACGACAACGTCGCCTGCAGCATCAGCGCCGCGTCGACGAGTTCCGGCGCGGCTGGCACGTCGATCCGACGTCGGCCGCGCCCGTGCGCGTTGAGCTGGGCATGGCCGATCGGCAGGAGCGATGCCGCATCGAGATAGAAAGTGCACGAGCCCGACAGGAGCGTCGGCATGCTGGGCAGGAAGCTCGCGAAGAGCGCCGCGCGCGCGTTGCGCTCGCCGCCCGTGAATTCGAGTTCCGCGCGCGTCCCGATCTGCCAGGGTGTCGAGGTCAGCGTCGGCGCCTGCGTCCCGCACCCCGCGCCGATGGACGCAACGTTGCCGCACGCGAAGACGTGCGCCGCGCCGCGAGCGCCCCGCTCGCCGCGCGAGCCGACGATCAGCTCGCGCGCGCCGTCCTTGTTCACGTCGCCGGCCACCGCGGCCGGGAACCCGAACATCGTGCCCTGCACCGAACCCTGGATCGTGCGCAGCAACCGGCCGTCGCGGCCGGAGTGGATGAACACCGCGCCGCGCATCTCGAACGAGCCCGGCGATCCCACCGCGAAGTCAGGCGCCCCGTCGCCGTCGACGTCGCCGGTCGCGGCCAGCGAGACCCCGAACATCTGCATGAACTCCTGGGCGACGACCCGGAACAGCGGCGCGCCGGTCCGCCCCGAGAACACGGTCACGTTGCCGGGGAGTCGGGTGCCCATCTCGGCCGCACCCACCGCGATCTCCGAGATGCCGTCACCATCCGTGTCGCCGATGCCGATCGCGGACACCGCGAAGTGATCTGTCAACGCGATCCCGGTGAGCACGTGCAGCACGGCGCCCGTGCGGCCGCTGTACACGCGCGCCGCGCCCACGCCATTGCGCACCGAGTCGAGCACCGCACCCACGACGACGTCGGCGTAGCCGTCACCGTCGACGTCACCCACGCCGTCCACGGCCTGCCCGAACTCGACCGTCACCAGCCGACCGCTCCAGCGGTGCAGCACCGCCCCGGTGCGCCCGGAGTAGACCTTCGCGTAGCCCGGGCCGTAGTTCTCGACGGGATCGCCGTTCTCCGGCGCGCCGACGATCAGGTCGTTCACGCCGTCGCGATCCACGTCACGCGCATTCGCGAGCGCGTGCCCGAACAGGTCGCCGGGGCCTTCGCCGAGGAAGTCGTACATCGCCTGCCCGGTCCTCCCCGAGTACACGAACACGCGTCCGCAGCTCGGCCCGTTGGTCCGGTCACCCATGCCGGAGATCGCGTAGTCGACCCAGGCGTCGCCGTCGATGTCGCCGAGCGCGCACATCGCACCGCCGAACCCCTGGAAGGCACTCGTGCCATTCCAACTGCGCAGCAGCTCGCCGTTCCGCCCGGAGTAGAGACCTGCCCACCCCGAGAACGGCGCGTCGGTCCACGCCGTGGGCGCACCCACCAGCACATCGTCGAACCCGTCGCGATCGACATCGCCGGCGCTGCTGGCCGCCGACCCGAGCCGGTCGAGTTCGTTGGCGCCGCCGATCGAGATCATGCGCGTCTGGGCAGTGACGCCAAAGGCCAGGGACGATGCGACGACGAGAGAGCGGAGGGCAGGAGAGGTCATGGTCGGGGGCGGTCGAAACCAGGCCGCGCCGGGACCCGGCGCAGCCAGAGGGTGGGAAGTGACCGCCGGAGTCTATCGCAATGCCGACGCCAAGGGCCCCCCCGGCACGCGGGCCACGGCCCGCGACGACGGTGCCGAACGGACGGTGCGAAGGCCTCTCCCCGCGTCGCGGCGTCCAGCGACCGGAGAAGCCTCGGTCACGGGAGCGACCGAGGCCGTTCCAGCAACGCCGCAGCGGGGCCGGTACCCACCGCTTCCTCGCTGGTGCATCCCGCGTTGCGGCGCCCAGCGACAACTGAGAAGTCTCGGTCACGGCAGTGACCGAGACATATCAAAAGAACTCGAACAGGAAGGCGTTCAGGGCCCAGCGCCTGGCCACCCCCACCACCGGCAGCGCCGCCCGGATCGCCATGACGTCGTCGAGCGTGAGCAGCCGCCGGGCGAACTGCAGCGCGAGCAGCCGCATCTGCGGGATCTCGCTGCGGTCGCTGCGGAGCCCGGCGAGGAACTCGCGTACCAGGGTCACCGAGGTCTGGTCCGCACCCGCCCCCGCGACGTTGCCGAGCGCGCGCAGGAGGTGTGCCCGGCGCCGATAGTCCGCCCGCGGCAGTTCCACGAACAGCTCGATCACCTTGGCGGCGACTCCGTCGAGGTTGGCCATCAGCATCGCGGCGTTGGACACGGAGGTCAGGCCCGACGCGCCGAGCACGTACTCCTCACCGAGGAAGATCTCGCGCAGGTAGGCGAACACTTCGATCCGGCGCGAGTACGCCAGCGCCTGCATGAACTGCCGATGTTCGTCGCGAGGCGCCTTCTTCAGGCGCTCGTACACCGCAGCGAGTCCGGCCGGGTCGCCACTCGCCGACACGTCCTGCATGGCCTGCCCCAGGTTCGAGCCGGTCGCAGTGCGCACCCGCTCGACGAGCTGATCGAGGTGATAGCGCTTGCCCCGCACCGCCAGGGCGCGCAGCGCGAGCTGACGCACCGGCACCGCGACGTCCGCGCCCATCGTCGTCAGGATGTCATCGATGTTCTCGCCCGGCAGCGGCGCCAGCACCTCGGCGACCGCCAGCCGCACATCCCCGTCTTCACAGTCGACGAGGCGCATGATGTCGTCCAGCAGCACGGGCACGTCGGCCTTCGCCGCACCGCGGACCGCCCCCGCCTGCAGGCTCGAGTTCTCGCCACGCATGAACTCGCGCAGGAGGGACGAACCTCGCCGATCCCCCCCCTGATGCAGGATCGTTGCGGCGACCAGCAGCATGTCGGGCGGCACACGTCGCTCGCTCGCGACGACCTCCGCGACCTGCACGCCGAGCGCCGGCGGCAGCTTGACCGACTCCTCGAGGATGGTCGTGAGCGTGAGCGCGCCCGGATTGTCGAGTGCGAGCTGCGCCTTGAAGATCCGCACGACGTCGGGCACGTGTCGAGCCACGGCGCGGAACCAGTCGGCGCGCGCCCGCCCGTTCACCTTGTCGAGGTACTTCTCCGCGGCGAGCACGGCATCGTTGGTACCGCAACTGATCAGGCTCGACATGGCCCTCGAACGCACCGCCACGTTGTCGTGGTCGAGCAGGCGCAGCAGCGCGGGTGCGAGCGCCCGGTCGCCCGTGCGGGCCATGGCCTCGGCAAGGTTCTCGAGGAACGAAGCCAGACCCGGCGCGAGGAAGTTGCGGTCCGCGGCGTCGGCCAGGAGCTCCGCTGACTCCGCCGGTGCGTTGTCGAAGTACAGCTTGGCGAACTGCCAGGCATCGGCGGTGCAGGCGCCCTGCAGGTTGGCGACGATCTTGGCCAGCGCTTGCCGCCGGGTGTGACCGTACCACTGCCCGGGCACGCGCGGCGACAGGTGCAGATCGAACGGGAAGTCCGCGTGCCATGGCGTGAGCGCAAGTCCGTTCGCGGGTGCCGAGCCCTGAACGGCCGCTACTCCCGGCGCCGGCGGCGCGCCGGCGTCCCCCCCGCAGCTCGCCATGGCCAGCGACAGGAGGAGGCACCCGGTCCACGCCGGACCGCCGGACACGATCGGGGGAAGCGCCCGCAGGAACGCGAAGGCGAGGACGGGGCGGCAGGGGGCTACGACGGTCATCACTCGGGCTTGCGGCAGGTGACTATAGTCCGCCCGCGGCGATCGTCACCGCGGGCGTCACGCATCACCGCGGCGCATCCTTGGCGGCCGGGTCGTCCGCGCCGAGGATGCCCTGGACGAACAGCAGTTGCGCCTGCGCCACGCGATGGTCGACCAGGTTGCGGAGCAGACGACTGCGCGCGTCGAGCAGGCTCTGGTTGCGAAGGCGCACGTCGAACGGAGTCAGCTCCCCCGCCCGCGAACGCTGCTGCGCGGTGTCGAGTTCGGTCTCCGCCAGGCGCACGCTCTCGCGACTCGCGCGCACCCGCTCCGCCGAGGTCCGCAGTTGCCGCACGGCATCGCGCACCTGCTGCACGACGTCCATCTGCAGCGAGTACACGTTGCGCACGCTCTCTTCGGTCTGCAACCGACGCTGCGCATGCAGGGCACGCGCCGCACCGTTGCCCACCGGGAAGGTCATCTGCAACCGGACGCTCCAGTCGCTCGCGTCGAAGTCGTAGATGTTGTCGAACGACTCCCCGAAGTCGCGCGCGCTGCCGGTCGCCCCGTAGCTCCCCACGAAGTCGACCTGCGGCAGCAACTGGTTGCGGGCGTCGACCTCCTGCAACTCGGCCAGCGCCGCATCCGCGCGCAGGCGCTTGAGGTCCGGTCGTTCGCGCAACGCCACTCGCGCCGGCACGCGCCAGTCGAGATCCTCCCCGGCCAGATCGCCCTCGATCGGCGTGGAGGGAACCACGTCGGTGCTCCACAGATCCCCCTCCGCGTCCTGCAGGAGCAGGCGGCGGAGGTCGTCGGCGCGCGAGTTGATCTCGTTTTCCGCGGCGATGAGCTGCTCCGTGCGCTGCGCGACCTCGGCCTCGTCCGTGGTGCGATCGCGCTGCGCGAGTTGCCGCACGCGGATCCGCTCTTCGGTGATCCGCAGTTGCTCCTGGGCCAGATCGCGCGCGGCGAACACCGCCCGGTAGTTCTCCCGGGCGTACGCCAGCTCCCAGAACGCCCGCACCACCGAGAGCAGCGTGTCCTGCACGGTCTTGGCGAAGTCCTCGTCGCGCGCCGCGCGCGCGATCTCCGCCGCACGCACGTCGGTGAGCGTCGCCTGCATCCATCCGCCGCGCAACAGCGGCTGGGTGTAGGTGAACGAGAGGTCCGAGGTCCACAGGCGGACGTCGTTGTTGCCGAAGAACGCGTTCTGCTCCTGCACGAACTTCAGCGGTGCAAACGCGAGTTCGAAGAGGCCGCCGGTGATCGCGCGCTGCCGCCAGCCGAAACGTCCATCGACGGTCTCGCGGTCGGTGGGCGGCGAGAAGGCACCCTGCGCCACCGTGGTCCACTTGCGCAGCCCGACATCGCTGAACAGCTCGGGCTCGAAGAACGCCTGCATGCGACGCAGCTCCTCCAGCGCCTGCATCGGTCGCAGCGAGCCGATCTGGATGGTCGTGTTGTTCGCGCGCGCCAGCCGCAGGCAATCCTCGAGGCGTAGCGCGAGCCGCCCCTTGACCCCGCGCTCGACCGGGATCTCGATGTCCTCGAAGCGCCGCGCCTCGCCGGCGGGACGCTGCGGCGCGGGGCGCTGCTCCTGGGCGACCGCGGCGACTGCCAACGCCGGCAGCAAGGACGAGACGAGGCGGAACGTGTGGCTCAAGGGGGTGGGTCGGCGACCGAGGGCGCACGAGTAACGATCACCGTCGCCGCGATTGCAAGCGCGCGGGCAAAAAGCGGAGGCGTCCACGCTGCGGTGCGCGGCGGCGTGCCCCCGGGCTGCCTCAGCGCCTGGCGAGGAGCATCTCCGGTGCACCCGGAGCCGCGAAGTTCATCGCCAACGTGAGCAGGAGCGCGGCGTTGTCGGTGACCGCCTCTGGCTCGTGCTGCGCCGTCACCCAGCGCAGGTCCTGCTGGAACTGCGTCCAACCCGGCCGCAGCGGGTACTGTCCCCACGCGTAGTGGTAGAGCGCTACGTAGTTCGGCCACAGCCGCTGCGGACGCCACATGAGCAGGCGACGGTCGAGGTCGTTGCGATCGACCAGGTCGCCGAAGCCATACAGCATGGCCGCGATCACGTCGGGACGCTCGGTGCTCCCGCTGAGCCGCTCCTCGAGGTGACGAAGGATCAGACGACGGGCGCGCGCGCACGTCGCCGTCGGCGCTCCAAAAGCAGGTGCGAGGGCCAGCACCTGACCCGCGTCGGCGAGGCTTGCCGCGCGCGTCTGCCAGTGCAGCAGCGTCGGCCGCTCCCCACCCGTCGCCACTCGCGGGCCAGAATCGCTCTGGCCGGGATCGCCGAGCCACGACGCGCCGTGCGGCGAACCCGACCGGCGCGGTGCGAAGTCCAGCGTCGCGGCAGCCAGCCTCGCGACTCCGCGGCGCACGACTTCGCTGATCTTGCCGCCGCTGACCACCGCCACGTCGCTCAGCGCCGCGAGGATCGACGCCGCGGCCTCGTCGCCGGGCCAAACCTCGAGTTCGGCGAGGAGCGCATCGGTGGTGTCGCGAACGACCTGACGGTGCTCGCCTACCGCGCGCGACGACCCCGCCGCCAGCAGCGCCCGCAGGCCGAGCGCGAGGTCGAAGACCGAACGCGGCCGGATGTCGTCGTCGGTCGGCGGGTGGATCTGTGCCTCCAGGTCCGACGCGACGACGCGCGCCAGATCCTGGATGCGATCTTCGCGATCGGGATCGGCGCCGCTCGCGGCCAGCGCCCGGCGTCGCTCTTCGCGCGAGAAGCGTTGCCGGAACTGCGCCCGCAGCGAATCGAGCGCATCGCGCTCCGGCAGGCCCCGCATCGCCGCTGTCGAACCCGCGTCCGCCAGCAGCTCGCGCAGGTCCGCGAAGAACCCCGATTCGGCGCCGTGCGGTTCGCCGCCAGTCGGATCGACCGCGATCGGATCCGCGTAGTCTGCGACCGGAACATCGGGCGCGGGCATGCGCGCGCTGGCCGCCGGAACCGGCAGGATCACTTCGCCCAGCGGCGCCGGACCGGTGAGGCGCTTCACCACCGCATCGCCCAGCGCGACGCCGACGAGGATCGTCGCCGCCACCAGGACCACCTTGCCGGCCTCGCGCCAGCGTCGCCGCGACGCGTGCCGGCGCAGCTCCGGCGCCGCGCGCAGGTCCCGCCGCCGCCGGAGCGCGTAGCGCAACCGCAGGCCCAGGTCGCGCATCGAGTGCGCGAGCGCCGATGCATCGAGACGGACTCCGCGCAGGCGCTGGAGCAGGTCAGCGGGCACGTCGATGTGGTCAACCATCACGCCCCTCCGGCTCGGCGAAAGCCCTCGTGGCGCACCTCGGTCGCCCGATCGTTCCCCGGAGACGCAAGCCGATCGCGCAGGACGCGGACCGTGTTGTGCATCCGCGACTTCACGGTCCCCACCGGGATGTTCAGGATGGTGCCGATCTCGGCGTACGGCAGCTCCTGGTAGACCGCGAGTTCGAGGACGAGCCGGTGCGGTTCGTTGAGCGCGTCGAGCGCGTTGCGCAACTGCACCTTCTCCTCGCTCCCCATCGCCAGATCCACCGGCCCCGGCGTGTTGGCGGGCGCAGTCCCCGCCATGCTCGGCCCTTCGTCGAGGAGGGGTTGGTCGAGCGAGTAGAGGCGCGGCTGCGGCCGGACGGAGCGATAGTGGTCGATCCAGAGGTTGGTCGCGACCCGGTAGATGAAGGTCGAGAGCCGCCCCTCCGGCCGGTACTTCGCGGCGCCGCGCAGCAGGCGCATGAAGAGGTCTTGGGTGAAGTCCTCCGCGCGATCGCGGTCCCAGCACAGCCGGTAGAAGAAGTGGATCAGTCGCTCCCCATACGCCGCTACCAGCTCGTCGAACGCGCCCTCGTCGCCGGCCTGGAATGCCGCCAGCAGGTCGCGCTCGCCTGCCTCGCCACCGAGCGGAACCGCGGGCTCATCCGGTGAGACCGGAAGCCGGGGGCCAGAGCGGCTACGGCGGTACGAGGCGGACATCGCGGGAGGGAACGTAGGTTGGTGGTCAGGGTTCAGCACGGCGGTGCGAAAGCCCGCAGCCACGCTGCCCCGGACAAGCGGCCGGCATTGTGGAGGAGGGCGAGCCGACCGTCGACCCCGTCGCATCGGCTCACCTCCAGGTGGATGGCAAGCGCATGCGCCGGCAGGAGGTCGGCGACCCGATCGGCCCACTCCACCGCCACCACCCCACGCAGCTCCGCCAGATAGTCGACCCCGCCGTCGGCCAGGAACGCACGGAGCTTGCCCGGCAGGTAGGCATCCATGTGGACGAACGGGATCGGCCCCGGGTGCTCCACCACGAGGAGATAGGTGGGACTGGCCACGGCATCGGGATCGTCGACCCCGAGCCCGAACGCCACCGCGCGCGCGACGCCGGTCTTGCCCGCGCCGAGGTCGCCAGTGAGGGCGAGTACATCGCCGGCGACGAGGTGTGCGCCGAGGGCCCGGCCGAAGCGGTCGGTCGCCTCGGCATCGGCGAACCACAGCCGAATGGGCTCAGTCACGGCGATGGCCTCCCAAGGCATGGGAGTAGCCGACGTGTGCGACGCGACGCGGCGGACCCTCGCCCGTCCGCATCCGCAGACCCGCGGTCGCCACGACTTCCCCGATGGGAACGCGCCCGCATGGCGCGAGCAGCGGACTGCCCGGCAGGCGCACTCCGCGGCGAAGCGTGAACAAGAGGGCGTGATCCTCACCGTCACCGAGCGCACGCGCGACGCCGGCCGCACGGTCGCCACCCGCCATTCGTCGCGCCGCGGGCGAGACGGGGATCGCGTCCGCCGAGAGCACCGCGCCGAGCGGCGCATGCCTTGCCGCCTGCGACGCCGCGAGCACGCGGCGCAGATCCAGGGCGAGGCCGTCGCTCACGTCGATCACCGCCCCCACGCCGCGTTGCCGCGCGAGCCAGGCGCCGAGTTGCAGCGGCGCGACGAAGCGCAGGTGGTGTCCGGCGAGCGAGCCCCCGAGCGGCGCCGACACGAAGATCGCGTCGCCGGGACGCGCTGCATCCCGGCGCAGGGCGCGGCCGGCGAGGTGGCCGCACGCCGTCACCGTGACCACGAGCGGCCCCGGCGTCGCCGCCAGATCGCCGCCGACCACGCAGCCGCCGGCGCCTTCGACCGCGGCGCGGATGCCGGCGAACAACGCCCGCAGTCCCCGCGCCGGGCGCGCCTCCGGCCAGAGCACGGACACCAGCGCGTAGTCGAAGCGCGCGCCCATCGCCGCGAGGTCGGCCAGGTTGCGGTGTACGGCCTTGTGCCCCACGCGCCGCAGCGGCGCGGTCGCTTCGAAGTGCACGCCCTCGACCACCGGGTCGCAGCACAGAACCGTGTGCCGCGCACGGTTGCACACCACGGCAGCGTCGTCGCCGATGCCGATGGCGCCGGGTCCGCGCGGCGGCGCGAAGAACTTCGCGAGGCCGGCCGTGAACGCGCGCTCATCGACCATCCGGCGGCGCCTCCACGTCGGGTGGGAACACGACCAGCACCATCCCGCGCACCTGCTCGAGCGTGACCGGCCCGAGTCGCTCCCCCTGCGGATCGGCAAAGCGCGACTTCACGTTGTCGTGCTCCAGCATGAGCGTGCCGTCGCCGCGCACTTCCGCGACGCGCGCGAGCAACGACCCGCCGTCCGCGAGATCGACGAACACCACGGCCCCCCGCACCACGCGCGAAGGCCACTTCTCGATGATGCACGCCGACCCCGGCGGATGCGTGTGGGGCAGGGTGTCCATGCCCCCGGGGACGCGCAGGAACCCGTACCAGCGCACGAGCAGGAACCCGCACACGAGCGCGACGGGGAGCGTGGCGCGCCGGATCCAGCTCGCCGCCCGGAGTGACCGAGGCCTGGTCATGCCGGGATGCTGCGGCACAGCGGCAGCGGAGACAACTAGCGAGCCGTGCCTGCCGAGCTGTTCTCCAGCCGCGAAGACAAGGTCCCCTCCGGGATGGAACCCCCACCCCGCCACCGCCGCTGAGCTGCGCGCCCGTCGGGCGCGTCAGCTCCAGCATGGGCATGCGAGCCGCCTCCCTCGCGTCTGCTAGTAGCGCAGCACGTTGACGTCGCCCGGCCGGAGCTGCAGAGCCTCCCGCCGCACCTCCTTCCCGCCCTTGCGCAGGAAGAGGGTCGTCGCGGTGTCGGGCACGACGAACACCGGGGTCTTGCCCGCGGCGAAGGCCAGGGTGTCGGTCTCGCTCCGCGACCTCCCGCGGAACACGTTGATCATGATCGCCTCACCACCGGCATCGTGCACCGCCAGCTCGTCGGCCGTCTCCGGGTCGCTCAACTCCACCTGCACGTGCATGCGCACGCACACCTCGACCCGCACGTTGCGCACGTCGCCGTTGGTGAGCACCAGCAGACCGCCCGGCGCGCCGCGCCCGTACTCCACCGGCAGGATCCCCTCCCCTTCGAGGCGCAGGTAGGCGTTCTCCTTCGGCACGTCCTTCAGCTCGAAGCGCCCCTCCGCGTCGCTGGTCGCGACGGCGAGAGCCCGACCGTGCATCGTGGTGCCGGCCAGGCTCTGCGTGTCGACCTGCACATGGACGCGCGCGTCCGGGACCGGCACGCCGCTGCGCGACACGACCTGCCCGCGCAGCTCACCGAAGAGACCTTCGCTGCGCACGCGGATCACGACGCCCGTGCTGCCCGCCGGCACCGGGTCGCTGTCCACCATCAGGACGGTACGGTCGTCCATCGCGCGGAGGCGATACGGTCGATCCTCCAGCCCGCCCAGGGTGAACGCCCCGTCCGCGCCCGTGCGCACCCACGGCCACGACGCAGTCGCGGTCTCGCGCAGCGTCCGCTCCGGGTCGCTGAGTTCGCCGCGGCGGTAGCGCTCACGCAGGACATCCATCGTGGTGCAGCCCGCGCTCACACCTTCGACCAGGAGCAGTTCGCCGCGGCGGCTGAGGAGCGTGGGGTCGAGGGCCCACACGCGGATGTCCGGCAACCCCCGCCCGTCCCCATCCAGCACGCGACCGCCGATCGTGAGCGGAGCTGCGCCGAGCGTGAGGGTCACGAAGCCCGCGAACCCCCTGTCGGGGCGCGCGAGAGTCCCGCGGCGGTGCCCGACCAGCGCCGCGCTCAGCAGCGCACTCTTGCCGTCGTCGGCGATCAGGAAGCGCCCCTGCGCGTCGCTCCGTTCCAACGCCTCACCGAGCGCGACGCGTGCGTCCGCCACCGGCGCGCCGCGCGCATCGACGACCTGGCCTTGCAGCATCCCAGGCTGCGGCCGCGGAGCGAGGAGCGTGATCTCCAGAGCGCCGTCGCTGGCATCCGGCACGGGGCGTCGGTCCGGCAGGAACCCTTCGGCCGTGGTGACGAGCTCCGCGCCGCGCACGCGGGCGGCATCGAGGCGGAAGGTCGCGTCCGCGGCAGTGCGCGCGACCACGACCTCCTCGGTGGCGGCGTCGCTGATGTCGGAGAGGCGGGTACGCAAGTCGGCGGGCCAGACGACCTGCACGATGGCCCCGGCCAGGGGCCGGCCTTCCGCGCTCCGGACGTGCCCCGCGAGAGCGAGGCGCGGTGCCCCCACCACCAGTGCGAGTCGCGGCGGCTCACCCGCCCGCACCGCCGCAAACATGACCGTCCGCCAGGCGCCGTCGTCGATCGTGATCCGACCCTCGCTCGATGGGTCGGCGACCATCGCGAACCCACCGCGCGGGTCGCTCGTGGCGCGCGGCGTCGAGGCGTGCGCGACCCCGCTCCCCGACTCCAGGACCACCTTCACCGCCGGCAGGGCGCGACCTTCCGCGTCGACGATGCGGCCATCGAGCCGGCGCGACGGCGCGGCCTGCGGCGTTGGCACCGCGGGCGGAGACGCGACCGCCGTGCGCGCCGCCGCGGCGTCACGCGCTTCGCCGTCGCGCACCGCCGGAGCCGGATCGCCGGCCTTCTCCAAGGCGACGGGCGAAGCACCGGTCACCGGCGGTGGCGGGGCCGGTGAGAAGACACCGGCACCGAACCAGAGCGCGAGCGCGCCGACTACCAGGGATGCGCCGAGCGCAAGGGCCTTGCCATTCATGAGCAGCACTTCGAGGAAGGTTAGGGTGGCCGCGAGGCGCGGCAGGGGAAGCAGCGCCGCGCACCAGGCGCGGCGGTCGCCGAAGTCGGAGTCGAGGCGGGCGCGCAGGCGCGCGAAGCCGCGCTGGAGGCGCGTGTTCACGGTGGCCACCGGCACGCCCATGCGGGCAGCGATCGCGCGCGGTGGCAGGTCCTCGAAGAACCGCAGCAGGACGGTGGCGCGGTACGGCTCGTCGAGCCGGAGCACCGCGTCGACGACGGCCCGGTGCGTCGCCGCGCGCGAGACGAGGTCGTCGACCGCCGCGGTCTCCGCGGCCATCTCGGTCGCACGCTCGCGCTGCACACGCCGCCCCGCCGCACGGCGACGCTGGCGCAGCAGGTTCTGCAGCACCCGCTGGAACCAGCCGCGAAGGTTGTCCGCGCGCACCGGCGGCCGCCGCAGCGCCAGCAGGCATGCGTCCTGTGCCAGGTCGTCGGCCTCGTCGGCGTCGACCGCGAGGGTCCGGGCCAGCGCGCGCACCCACTGGCCATCCGCCAGCAGCGCGGCCATCGCGTCGCGCGCGGAGGGGTTCAGGGTCGAGGCGACCGGAGGAGTCATCGTCGGGTGCATCAATGCCGCGCCTGCGGGTTCCTGCTCGGGAGATTGTGCAACCGTGCAGTCTCCCCAGGCGAAGCCCGGCCGCTTGGCGCCGTCCCGCTCGTCCTGCCGTGACCCGCGCCGGTCACTTGCGGCGGACAGTGGGCGGATCGACCGCGCGCGTCACGCGCGCAGGGATCACACCGACCGCCACGACCTTGCCGCCCGGAGCGTCGGTCCACGACCCGGACGCCACCGCAAACCACGTGCAGTCCGCGTGCGCCGAGCGCACGGTGTTGACGCGCGTGAACGCGCCCGGGCCGCCGGTGGCGATGAGGCGCGGCTCGCTCGCGCGATCGTCGCCCAGCCGCCGCCACCAGAGTGTCGCGTGGTCGTCGCGAAGCCTCGACCAGATCGCGTACAGCTCGGCGCCGGGTCCGCGCGCCAACCCGAAGTGCTGGAAGTCCTCGCCGCGCATCGGCGCCGGCAGGTCCGTGTCGACACGCTCGTGGCTCGGTCGACCCTCCGGATCGGTCGTGAGCCGGAGCTCCGACCCGAACACCGATGTGACCACCTGCAGAACGCGCACCTCGCCGTCGGCATCGTGCAGCATCGAGAAGGCCCGCGGCGCGTGCAGCGGCCGGCGAGCCAGGGCCGCGAGCCGTTCCTCCGGGATCGCACCGTCGGTGGGCAGGATCGGGTCGCCGAGGTCGGTGATGGCGCGCTCCGCCGCCAGCTCGCCCGTGGCGAGCGCCATTCGCCGGAGCATCAACGCACTCACCGGCGCGCGGGCGCGATACCCACTGAGCAGCTCCGGGCCACGCAGCGCCAGCACCGCGAGATCGCCTTCACTCGCCCCGTTGAGCCGCACCGGGTCCGCCCACGCCCCCGTCTTCGGCTCGCGCCGAAACAGCACCGCAGGCCGGCGGCCCAATCCGCGGTCGCGCGCCGTGAACCCGAGGGCCGCGACGAACAACGCGCCGTCGCTCCCGACCTCGACGTCGGCGACCTGGAACTGACCGTCGCCATCCGCCGGCACGTGCACCACCGTCGCCTCGCCGAGCCAGGTGCTCTCCTCCACGCCGAAGACCCGGTGCGCGAGCCCGAGCTCGCCGGCTTCGTTGTCGCGGCTCGTGAACACCACGTGCACGACGGGCCGCTCCGGTGCCGGATCCGCCACGAGCGAGGCCTCCCCCAGCAACCCGACGCTCCAGGCCGCGACGGTCGCCCACGTCCGCCCCCCGTCCTTGCTCGCGCAGAGCAGGAGGCGCTGTCGATCGAGACCAGACGCGCCCGCGCGCTCCTCCGCCACGATGGTGAAGAGTGATCCGTCCGCCCGCACCGCCGAGGCGCGGCAGTGCACGTCCATCGTGCGCACGGTCGTTCCTTCCGCCGCCCGACAGACTTCGACGACCTGCTGCAGGCCGAAGATGGATGCGGCTGCGACGAGCATGACCGTGAGCACACCCGGGATCCTACGTGCCGTGACCGAGCCGTGACCAGCGCCCCCGCCCGGCTCGCTAGGCTCCGCGCCCATGCGCCGACCGATCCTCCTTCTCTCTGCCCTCTTCACCGCGAGCGCCCTCACGGCGCAGTACTCCGCCAACGTGTCGACGGCGACGCGCCAGGTGACCCGCATCGACTGGTTCGGGCGCTCGGGCAGCCAGCGGCTCTCGATCGACTACGGCGCGGGCAAGTGGCGACCGCAGTACGAGGCGAGTCTCCCCCCCGACACGGAGCAGTCGTTCTACTTCCTCGGATCCGGGACCTGGACCGTCCTCGACACCGGCGTCGCCCTGGAAGCGGGCGGTCGGACGTTGCCCAGCGGCCGGTGGTACCTCGGCGTGCACCGTGACGCCGCTGGCGCCTGGACCCTGGGCTTCAAGTCGCCTGCGAAGATCGACGCCGCCAACCGCCCCGGCAGCCGCGGCGTCAACACCGACCCGGAGCGGTACGTGCCCATGCGATTCACGCGCGTCGACGACATCGCGGAGAACTTCACGATCACGCTCGCCGTGGACCGCAAGGTGAAGAAGAACATCTCCATCGCGATCGCCTGGGGACCGTTCCGCCTGCACGGCGACCTCGTCGCGGACGTCGACGACCGGCTCGCCGAAGGCGCACCGGCGTTCGCACCTACGCCGGCGAGCAAGCGCATCACCACCGCGAGCGGGCTCCAGTACGAACAGCTCCGCGCCGGCGCGGGCGCGTTCCCCCAGGCCGACAGCACCGTGACCGTGCACTACACGGGCTGGCTCGAGGACGGCACGCCGTTCGACACGAGCTACCTGCGCGGCGAGCCGACGACCTTGCAGCTCCGGCACGTGGTGAAGGGCTTCGGCGAAGGGCTCCTCCTCATGCAGCCGGGGGCGACGTTCCAGTTCACCATCCCGCCCGCCCTCGCCTACGGGGACCGCGGCGCGGGCCAGGACGTCCCGCCGAACGCGACGCTGGTGTTCCAGGTGACCTTGGTCTCGATCGCGAAGTGAGCCCGGCGCGCCGCCCTCAACGGATCCCGGTCGCCAGCGGGATCCCCACCGACGCCACGAGCCACACCACGAGCGACAGCGGCAGGCCGAGCTTCAGGAAGTCGCGGTACCGGTAGCCTCCTGGCCCGCACACCATCAGGTTCACCTGGTGCGCGATCGGCGTCGCGAAGCACATCGAGCCGCCGTAGCACACCGCGAGCAGCATGGCCCGGACCAGGGCCTGCGTCTCCGCGGAGTCGACCCCGAACTCGCGCGCGGCGGCGAGCTGGCCCGCCGCCGCGATCGCGATGGGCGTGAACAGCACGGCGACCGCGCTGTGCGCGATGAGGAAGTTGAAGCCGAGCCCGAGCAGCACGAAGCCGCTCGCCACCGCCGCCGCGCCGAGCGGCTGCAGGACCACCAGCAGGTGATCGGCGCACCACGACGCGACGCCGGTCGCGCGCATCGCTTCCCCGAGCGCGAGCGTGCCGGCGAGGAACACGAGGATCGGCCAGTCGATCGCGCGGAACGCGCGCCGCGTGGTGAGCACGCCGGCGCCCACCATCGCCATCGCGCCGGCCAGGGCGACCGAGCTGGCCGGAAGCGCCTTCCACGAGAACACCGACTGCAGCGTGAGCAGGACGATCACGCCGACCGCGATCAGCATCGCGGTGAGGGCATGCGCCGGCAGCTTGGCGGCGCGCGGCTCACCGGCCAGCATGAAGAAGTCCTGGCTCTGGCGCAGGCGCTGCCGCGACGCTTCGTCGCCGCTCACCAGCAGCACGTCGCCGGGATGCACGACCAGTTGTCCGATCCGCTCGTGCAGATGCCGCCCTGCGCGCAGCACGGCCATCGGCGTGACCCCGAAGTCGCGGTGCAGCCCCAGGCGCGCCAGACGCTGCCCGGCGAGCGTCGAGCGCGGCGCGAGCGCGACCTCGAACAGCTCGACCGCGCGCGGGTCGACCTTCACGCCGTGCAGCCAGTCGAGCCCCGCGGTCCCGGTGAGGTTCGTGAAGGCGTCGAGGCTGCCGCTGATCACGATCACGTCGCGGGCCTGCACGGTGGCGTCGTCGAACGGCCGCTGCTGCAGCGCCTCGTCCCGCACGTAGCAGAGCACCGTGGCACCGCCCGCGGTGAGCGGCTCGGCGTAGCGCTTGCCCACCAGCCCGCTGTCCGCCCCGACGCTCAGCTCGGTCACGAAGTCGCGCTGCGGCGCCTTCTCCATCATCACGGTCAGGCTCTGGTGGTCCGGCAACAGGCGCCGCGACAGCAAGGTGAGGAAGGCGATCCCGACGAGCGCCATCGGCACGCCCACCGGTGTGACGCTGAACATGGTCAGCGGTGCCGCACCGAGCCGCTCGGCCAGCCCACTCACGATCAGGTTGGTCGAGGTGCCCACCAGCGTGCAGATGCCGCCCAGGAGCGACGCGAATGCGAGCGGCATCATCAGCCGCGACGCCGGTACGCCGCTGCGCGCCGACAGCTTGAGCAGCACCGGGATCATCACGACCACCACTGCGGTGTCGTTGAGGAAGGCCGACATCGATGCCGCCAGCGCGCACAGCACGAACACCAGCCGCCACTCCTTGCCGGCGCTGACGCGATCGAGCAGCCGGCCGAAGAACTCCATCGCGCCGGTGTGGGTGAGGCCCTCGCCGATGACGTAGAGGCCCGCGATGGTGAGCACCGCCTTGTTGGCGAAGCCGGCGACCGCGGCGCTGGCGTCGATCACGCCGAGCAGCGGCAGCGTGACGATGAGCAGCAGACCCAGCGCCACGAAGGATGCGCGCTCGGTGACGAGCAGGACCAGGAACACGGCCGTGGCGCAGAGCACCAGCACCCCGTCCGTGCCGAGGGAAGCAGTGGCGATCGCGAGCATTCTTCACCGACCATTCTTGCGATGAAGCGGAGCGCGGGCCCGACCTTTCAACCCTGTTCGCGGGAGATCCCCATCGCGGCCGGCGGCCGCAACCCGAAGGGTTGATGCGTCGCTGCGCGACGCCAGAAGGGGCCGCCGGCGATGGCTATCGTCTGGGGCTTCCAGGGCCGCTCGGGCGTGGCGAATTCGACGAGCGTGGCGAGTTGCGGGCCTCGCCAAGTTTGTGCGCGAGGCAACAATTCGCGGCCCTTGCAGCCCAGACCTGTCCCGATCCTCGCCGCAGTTCGCCGGGATTCCGTGTCGTCGGCTCGCCGCAGCCCGCGCCTCTCTGGATGGCCGCGGCGTCGGTGGTGGTCATCGATGCCGTCCGGTTCGGCTCCAGGGACTCCCACCGCAACGACACAGGAGGACTGCGATGTTCACCTCACCAAGACCCGCCACTCCGAGCCTCGCGTCTCTCGCGCTGCTCGTCGCGACCATCCTTGCCACGCCCGCGGTCGGCCAGGGCATCGTCGACCAGTACCAGCTCGACGACCCACACGGCGCGCCTCTCTTCGAGCCCCCCAACCAGCTCACTCAGACCTTCACCGCCGGCCTCGCCGGCACTCTGGCGGGGGTGGAGGTTCGCCTCGTCGTCTACAACACCGAACCCGAGCCCATGCCGGACTGCACCGTCGAGGTCCTCGACACGACGTACGGCGTGGCAATGGCCTCGGTGCTCGGCACGGTCACGCTCACCGAGAGCCAGGTCGGCCCCGACGCGCCGCTCGCGCTCGACGCGGTGCACGCGACGTACATCGATCTCGCGCACCTGAACATCCCGGTCGAGGTCGGCAGCAAGCTCGGCATTCGCCTCGCGGCGCCGCGCGTGGGCGGCGTCGCCGACCCCGTGCACCGCCTGTACGGATTGGGCATCCGCCGCTCCGACCTCGCCGACCTGTACGCCCCGGGCGATCTCTTCCGCGGCTCGAGCACCCACCTCGGTGACGCGGCGTTCAAGGTGTTCCTGAAGAACGCGCCCCCCGTTGCGGACGCGGGTGTCGACCAGAGCCTGACCCAGCCGACCGGTCAGGCCATCGCCCTCGCCGGGAGTGGCTCCGACGACTACACGCCGAGCGCCAGCCTGCAGTACGCGTGGTCGCTCATCGGCGCGCCGGCGGGCAGCGGGGCGAGCCTGGCGGCCGCGGACACCGCGACGCCGACCTTCGTGCCGGACCTCGACGGTGACTACACCGCGCAACTCGTCGTCACGGACGCACAGGGTCTCGCGAGCGAACCCGACCAGGTCCTCATCACCGTCACGGTCGACGATCCGCCGGTGGCGAACGCCGGCCCCGACCAGCTCGCGGTCATCCACACCACCGTGCAGCTCGATGGCAGCCTGTCCACCGATGACCTCACCGCGCCCGCGAGCCTGCTGTACGCGTGGAGCATCAGCAGCGCGCCGGCGGGCAGCATGGCGACGCTGGTCGGCGCCACTTCGGCGCTGCCCACCCTCACGCCGGACGTGGCCGGCGACTACACGATCGACCTCGCGGTGACCGATGGCTCCAGCCAGACCAGCGCCATCGATCAGGTCGTGATCACCGCCGCCGAACCGAACGCGGCGCCGACGGCGGACGCCGGCGCCGACGCCACCACCGCGACCAACGTCGCGATCCAGCTCGATGGCAGCAACAGCTCCGATCCCGACCTCGACCCGCTGACCTTCCAGTGGACGCTGGTCTCGGCGCCGAGCGGCAGCGCGGCGATGCTGGTGGGCGACACGACGGCCACGCCGACCTTGAGCCCCGACGTGGCCGGCACCTACGTGGTCGAGCTGGTCGTGAACGACGGGTTCGCGGACTCGGCTCCCGACACGATGGAACTCGAAGCCATCGACGCGGCCGACTTCGCCCGCGCCAAGATCCACGAGGTCGACTGCTACGTGGCCGGCCTGCCCCTCAGCAGCTTCTACGCGGGGACCAGCAGCAACTCGAACCACCAGGCCCGGCGTGCCCGGATCGCCAAGCGCTGGATGCGCAACGCGCTGCGCGTGGCGGCGTGGCGGGCCTTCTGGCTCGATCGCACGGTGAGCTGTCAGGGCAGCTCGCAGCAGATCGAGGCGCACCGGCGCTCGACCCTGCACGCGCTGTCGCGCGTCCTGCTGCGCACCGATGGCGTCGCGCTGCGGGCGGCGCCCGACGTGCGGCACTCGGGCTTCCGGCTCGACCTCATCACCGACCCGGTCGCGTCGCAGTCGATCCACGCCTGCCTCACCCTCGCGATCACCGCGGTCGAAGCCGTGCAGTAGGGCCCGGCGATGTGCGGCCGCCCGGCCCATGCGGCCGGGCGGCCTGGTTCGCTCGTCTGTCTCGACCTCGTTCCCGGGTGTCCCGATGCGCGCCTCCTTCCTGTTTGCCGTCCCGGTCCTCGGAGTTGTCACCTTGGGCCTGTTGTGCTGGTCCAGCGACGCAGCCGTCGCGCCTGTGACGGCCGCGACCGCGCCACCGACCTCCGCCGAGGCCGACGCAGGGCCGTTCCTCGTCGAGCGCGCGCTCGTCGCCGACATCGCACCATCTTCGGGGACGTGCTCGGTGCGGGGCCGGATCGTCCAGGCAGCCGCCGGCGAGGCCCCACCCGCCGTCGTGTGCGGCGCGACGATCACGCTGCCCGGGACTTCGCACCGGACCGAGACCGGGGCCGACGGTCGCTTCGCGCTCGCCGCGGTGCTCGCCTGTGACGACGCTTCGCTTGCAGTCGCGCACGCGGGCGCCGCCACCCTGGTGCGGCGCATCACGCTCTGGCCGGACTCGATCGTCGATCTCGGCGACCTCGTGCTCCATCCCGGCGCCGGAGTCGTCGGGCGCGTGATCGACGACCAGGGTCGCCCGGTGTCGAACGCCTCGGTCGCCGCGGGCGAGGTCACCACGACTGCGGATGCGGACGGAGCCTTCGCGGTGCACGGCCTCGCTGCCGGCTGCCATGCGCTGCGCGCCGAGGCGCCCGGCTACGTCCAGGGATCGGCGGTCCGCGTGGAGCTCGCGGCCGGCGAGACCGAGCGGGGCATCGAACTCCAGGTCGATGGCGCGCGCGCGCTGTCCGGTCGGGTGCAGACCGATGCCGGCGTCCCGATCGCCGGCGCCACCATCGAGGCGCAGATCGGGCAGGCGCGAGGCGATGCCGGCGTGTCGGTGCGCGTCGCCAGCGACGCGCAGGGCGCCTTCGTGCTGGCGCCGCTGCCACGAGGCAACGCGCGGGTCATCGTCGGCCACCGCGACTTCCTCCCCTTCGGCCGCGTCTGTGCCACCGACTCGAGGGACCTGGTCATCACGCTGACACCCACGCGCGCGGTCCATGGTCGGGTCGTCGAGGCGGGATCGAGCGCCGAGGTCGGGATCACGAGCGTGCAGATCCTCGTGTCGAGCGAGACCGACACGGGCCCGTGGCGCTGCCTCGGCTCACCGTTCACGCCGACTCCCGACGAAGCCGCGCACGGACGCTTCCGCCTCCCGCTCGGCATCCACACCACTGCCCGCCTCGTCGTGCTCAGCGACACGCACGCGCCGGCGATCTCGACGCCGTTCTGGATGGGTCGCGACGACGAGGGGCCGCTCCTGCTGGGCGCGCCGACGGGAACAGCCCTGAGCGGCGTGCTGCGCGACGAGCGGGGGCGCCCGGTGCCCGGCGCGGAGATCACGGTGCTGGCACCGATCGGCGAAGGCGAACTCGTGCAGACCGGCGCGTCGGTCGCACTCTCGGTGTCGCGATCGGACGCCGACGGTGCCTTCGCGTCGGCGCCGCTCGCTGCCGGTCGCTATCGCGTGCAGGTGCGCCGCGCAGGCTACCTCCGCGTCGACGCCGACGCGGTGGTGAAAGCCGCGGCGACGCCGGTCCTGCACCTCACCGTCGCGCGCGCGGGCACGATCCGCGGGCGGGTCGGCAACCTCGGCGACGACGGTCGCCGGGTCCGAGTCGAGGCCGCGCGCGTCGATGAGGCGTCCCAGCCGAACGCCTCCCGCGGTGTCCGCCAGCCGACCGCGAGCGTGCGCGACGGGGAGTTCGTCTTCGACGCGCTGGTGCCCGGGCGGTACCGCGTGCGCCTGCTCGGGCTCGCCCGCGGCGACGAACTGGCGGTCGTCCAGAACGACATCGCGGTGGAGCCCGGTCAGGAGACCTGGCTCGAGTTCCCGGCGCCGGCCGGCGGCTGACTCGGCTCGGCGCTGCCTACGGCCGCAACTCCAAGGGTCGTCTGCGGTGCTTCGCACCGCCAGAAGGGGCCGCAGGCGCGGTGTCTCTTGCAGGCGACCACCACTCCGGCTCGCAACAGCCGAATCCTCACGCCACGCGAGGATTCGCGGGACTCCTGGATCAGCGCCCCGAGCCCTTCGGCTCGGGCGCGACATCCCGTGTCCGCGCCATCAGGATGCGCAGCGCGGCGGTGCGTTCGCGCGCATCGAGGCTCGCATCGGCCCGGATCCGTGCGGCCGCGGCTGCCCGATCGCCGGCTTCCGCCCGCAGCGCGTCCACGCGCGGCTGCAGCCTGGCCTGCAGCGCGGCCGCGGCGCGCGCCTGCGCCACGCGGCGGGACGCGGGCACGCTGTCCCACAGGCGCACCGTGCCGTCGCTGCCACAGCTCGCGATCTGGGTGCCGTCCGGACTGAAGGCCACGTCGCGCAGGGAATCCTCGTGCCCACGCAGTTCGAGCACCTGCTCCAGAGTGGCGACATCGAACACGCGCACCGAGAAGTCGAGGCCACCGCTGACGAGCCGCGTGCCGTCGGGACTGAAGTCGAGGCTGTACACGCGGTCGTCGTGTGCCGCCACCTGACGCAGTTCGACGCCCGTTTCGGAGTTCCACAGCCGGATCACGCCGCCGACGTGTCCGCTGGCGACGAGCCTGCCATCCGGGCTGACCGCGACGGCGGTGGCCGTGGGACCGCCCGGGAACGTGACTGGCGATGCCATCGGCTTGCCGGTGCGCGCATCGATGCACACGAGAGCCTCGGCATCGGGCTTCCACAAGACCCACCGGCGCGCCACGGCCGCCCCACGCTCGCCTTGCCCACCACACCGACGCCAGTATTCGATCCAGGCCTGCCCGCCGTCGCCGCCGGTGCTGCTGGGCCCGAAGCCGTCTTGCGCCGCGAGATCGAACGTGCGGTGATCCCCCCCGGACACGAACAGCTCGGCGCCGTCCGCGGTGAACTGCACTCCGTTGCCGGCACGCTGCCCCGGCAGCGCGTCGGGATTGGCCTGAGTCGCGACGAGCATCTCCCCGCTCCGGGTGTCCCAGACACGCACGATCCCGTTCCAGCTCAAGCACGCGAGGAGGGATCCATCCGGGTGGAACGCGAGCGCCAGCTTCCGCACGCCGTCATCGCGCAGGGTCATCGCGCGCCCCGCACCGAGGTCCCACAGCCACCCGCCGTCGGCGTTCGCGGCCGCCAGCCGGGATCCGTCCGCACTCAGCGCGATCTCGTCGGCACCCACGCTGATGGCGGCGATCGACTCACCCGTGGTGAGATCCAACACGCGCGCCTCCCGCGACGACGCCGTGGCGACACAGGTGTCATCGCGATCGAACGCGAACGCGCGAACCCGTTCCGTGCCCTGCCACTTCGAAAGGCGATCGCCCGTGTCGGTGGTGAACCTCACGACGGCCTGTCCGCCAGTGCCGACCGCGATCTGGTCGCCGCGCCGGGAGAATGCGGCGGCGGTGAAACCCACGTGCCGGTCCGGCCCGCGCACTGCGCCGGTCGCGCAGTCGAAGACGGTGACGAAGCTGCCGCCGTCGCCGGCAAAGTCACGGTGCACGGCAACGAGCGAACCGTCGGCGCTCAGCACCGGACTCAGGTACTCGGGCGTGACCCGGCTCGGCATCCGCGGCGCGAGGATGAGGTCACCGGTTCGCGCATCCAGGACCTCGACCTCCGTGGCTCCTTCCTCCCGCGCTACTTGCATCGCGATCCGCGCCCCGTCCGCGCTGATCGCGGGCTGCGCGAGACCCGTGTGCCCCCCGGAGTCCAGGACTTGTCGACCATCGCTCACGGCAAAGACCAGCACGCGCGCTCCATCCGCGCCGATTGCCACCAGCCGGCTGCCGTCGCCGGCCAGCCGCACGGACTGCAGCGCGACGGGCGCCTCGATCGTCGTGTGGATGTCGCCCGTGGCAAGGTCGCTGACGACGACGCGCGCGCCGTCCACGATGGCGAACAGGGCAGTCCCATCCGCCGCGATCGCAACCGAGCCGTGGCCCGCCTCCGCACGACCTCGAGTCGGCGCGACGATCCGGCCCAACGGCGCCAGACGCGAGTCGAGGTGGTACCACTCCCAGTTGCGCAAGACCTCGGGCACCTCGTCGAGCGCGCGCCGCGCGACCCGCGGCTCTTCCGCGAGCGCCCGGTCGGCGATCGCCACCCTGGCGATGCCCAGCGCGCGCACGGCGTTCACTTCGTTGCGCGCGGCACGCACCGCAAACACGCTCGCCACCACCGCGCCCACCACCGACACGACCAACGTCGTCGCTGCCCCCAGCACCAGGGCCTTGTGGCGCTGGGCGAACTTTCGCAACCGGTACGACGCGCTCGGTGGACGCGCGCTGATCGGCGCATGCACGAGGTGCCGGCGCAGGTCGTCGCCGAGCGCCCGCGCGGACGCGTAGCGACGGCCCGGATCCTTCTCGAGAGCCTTGCCGGCGATCGTCTCGAGATCCCCGCGCAGCGCGGTGTCGACCGAGCCCAGCGGGATCGGCGTGTCCTCGCGGATGACCCGCGCCGCGGCCGGGAGCGATTGTCCGTGCACCGCCAGCGGCAACCGATCGCCGAGCACTTCGAAGAGGAGCACGCCGAGCGCATAGACATCGCTGCGCGCGTCGATGGAGTCGGGGTCGCCACCGACCTGCTCCGGACTCATGTACGCGATCGTGCCGATCAGTTGGCCGGGGGCGGTCTGCAACGTCGTCCCCGGTGCATCGGCGTCCACGGAACAGGCGACGCCGAAGTCGAGGATCTTGGGCTGTCCCGATGCATCGACGAGGATGTTGTCGGGCTTGAGATCCCGGTGCACGACACCGCGCTGGTGCGCGTGTTCGACGGCGTCGCAGACCTCGATCACGAGTTCCACGCGCGCCGCCACGGACAGGCGCCGGCTGCGCGCGTACTCCGTGAGCGGCACGCCTTCGACGAACTCGAGGGCGAAGAACGGCTCTTGGCCTTCGCCGCGATCGAACACGCCCGCCTCGAAGATCTGGGCGATGCCGCGGTGCTGCAGTCGCCCGAGCAACTCGCTCTCGCGGCGGAACCGCTGGCGCAGGCGCTCGGAGACGAAGTGGTGGCGGATGGTCTTCAACGCCACCACCCGGCGCGGGTGCTCCTGCTCGGCCAGGTACACCGTCCCCATGCCGCCAGCCGCGATCCGCCGCACGATGCGGTACTGACCCACCCGCTCCGGAATCGCCATCCGGCGCGGATCCGTCGCACCGGCGGCAGGCCGTTCGGTGGCCCCCGACGACGCACGCACCTGCAGGGGCCGATCGAGGAAGCTGTCCGGTGCGTCGGCGTGCGCGAGGAGCGACTCCACTTCCGCGCGAAGCTCCGGCTGGCCTTCGCACGCGGCGTCGAGGCGTTCGCGCCGTCGCGCGGGATCGAGCCCGCTCAGTTCCGCGACCAGCGCCCGGACCCGATGGAACGGAACCGTCACGATGCCGCGCCGCCCTCCAGGTTGCGGAGCAGCCACGCTCGCGCCACGACCCAATCGCGATCGACCGTGCGATCCGAGACGCCGATCACCGCCGCGATCTCGTCGATGCCGAGCCCACCGAAGAAGCGCAGCTCGACGATCTGTGCCAGGCGCGCATCGAGGGCCGCCAGCTGCTCCAGGGCCTCGTGCAGTTGCAGGGTGTCGACCTCGCGGTCGCCGGTGTCGAGCAGGTCCTCGTGCAACGTCACACGGCGCCGCCCCTCGCCGCGCTTCTGCGACAGGTGTTTGCGCGCATGGTCGACGAGAACCTGCCGCATCGCCCGCGCCGCCATGGCGAAGAACTGGTTGCGATCGACGACGGCCGCGCCGACCTGCGCCCGTGCCATCTTCACGAAGGCCTCGTTCACCAACGCGGTCGGTTGCAGCGTGTGCCCCTGTCGCTCGCCGCTCAGGTACTTCGCGGCCAGCAACCGCAGCTCGTCATAGACAGGCCCGAACGCGTCCGCGACCGGCGTCGACTCGTTCACACACGAGCCGGCCGGGTCCTGGCGTGGAGGATCGGACTCGGGAATCACGGACATGGTCGGAGCGAGGGAGGCCCGAGGATCCAGCGCATCGGGCGAAGCGCAACCGGCCCATGGTCGAAGCCCGCCCTGAAGTCGTCAAGGCGGCACCGGCCCCGCCTTCACTTCGCCAGGTGCTTTCGCAGGAACTCACCCATGCGCGCGAAGACCCTCGTCCAGTGCGAGTGCAGGAGGGAGTCGAAGCCGGCGTCTGTCCGCCACCGCGCCTATGATCCGCGCCCATGCCGTCCGCGGTGCACCTGCGTCGCATGAGCCTGGTCGCCCTGACCGGCCTGGCCGGCCTGCTGCTCGTGGTCGCGATCACGACCGCGTGGCCGGCGTCGCCCGACGTCGACGTTCCAACCCGCGACGCTCCCCGCGACGGCACGGCGACGACCGGACCCGGCGCGACGCCACAGCCCGCCGACACGCGCGCGACCGTCACGGGACGCTGCGTCGATGCGATCACGTTGGCGCCGATCGCCGGCTGCGAGATCGCGCTGTCGGGACACGCCGACCGCGCGGACCCGTGGTCCACCGCGCCTCCTCGCACCTGGGATCTCGATACGAGGCGCACCGATGCCGAGGGCCGCTTCCGGTTCGAGCTGACGCCGCCGGCAGCGGCGTCGTTCCTCGTCTCTTGTCGCGCCGACGGGTACGCCGGGGGCAATGTGTGGGTGAGTCTTCAGCCGGGCGACGCGAAGGAACTCGCCGACTTCCCGCTCCGCCGGGGCGCAACCGTCTCCGGGCGGGTCGTCGACACCCGCGGCGATCCCCAGCCCGGCGTGAAGGTCACCTTCGAACGGACGGAGTGGAGGATCGACACGGACTGCACGTCGGCCGCCGACGGCACGTTCCTCCTCGCGGATCGCCTGATCCCCGGCACCTGGCTGCTGGAGGTCGGCGCCAAGGTCGCGCTGAGGTCGCCGCTGACGATCGAGGTCGCCGACGACGTCGCGCCGGTCGACGTGACCGTCGTCGTGTTCACTGCCGGGGAGGTCCCGGAGAACACCGGGACCGTCGTCGACGAGGCCGACCAGCCGATCGCGGGCGTGCGCGTGCGGGACGACCTCGTCACCGACGCCGCCGGGCGCTTCCGTCATCCGTTGGGGCCCGTGCGTCGATGGGGCTGGAACGAGCCGGAGCGCGTGTGGTACCACCCGGCCGCTCCTGGCTTCGTCGCCGAACTCCCTCTCGAAGAGTTCGCCGCCGGCACCCGCGACATCACCCTGCGCATGCGCCGCGCGCCACCGGTCGCCCTGGACGTGATCGTGGTGGACGCCGAAGGAAACGCCGTCTCGGACTACGAAATCGTGTGTGCGAAGCGCGAGCCCGAGCGCGCCGGGCCTCCGAGATGGAAGCGCGGCTGGCTGCGGGGATGGACCGGGTCGGCGCCTGCCCTCGGCCCGCATGCCGGTGGGCGCGCGCGCCTCGAAGGTCTCACGTCAGGCCCGCATCTGGTTGCCGTGCGTCCCGGCGGCGAGCGGAGCTGCCTCGTGGAGTCCATCCTCGTCGAGCTTCCTCACGCCGCCGGTCGCCTCGAAGTGCGCCTGCCCATGGTGGGTGAACGCGTGCTCGAGGTGGTCTTTGCGGATGGCACACCCGTGGTCGGCTCCCACGTCGAGTTGCTCGACCCCCTCGACACGACTCCCCTCACCGTGGCACTGCTCGCAGTCGACTCGTTCCAGGATTGGCACCCTTGGTTCGTTGCCAACGCGACGACCGCGCAGACGGCCCACACCGACGCCGACGGACGGGTGGTCCTGCGCGGACCCGCGGAGCGCGCGCTGGCCGTCCGCATCGTCGGCCGAGCGCACCTCCCGGAGATCCGCACCGACGTGCGGCTCTCCGGTGCACCGCTGCGGGTGACGCTGCCGCCCGGCCGTGCGTTCGTGGGCCGACTGCCTGCCGCCCTCGCAGCAGGCCTCGGCGATGCGCGCCGCCATCCAGCCCGCGATCACGATCGCGCGTCGGGCTGGCCGAAGGCGGTCCACGACCTGTGCGGCTGGGATCGCTACTACGGCCTGCAGCTCTTCCCCCCACCCCGGGTCTGGCTTCGCGTTCCCGGCGACAACTCTCCCCCGCCGGAGCCGGTGTGGGACTGGCGCACGCTGCCTCCCGTGTGCTGCTTTCCCATCGACGCCGATGGCAGGTTCCGGATCGACGGGATCCCTCCCGACGACTGGGAGGTCCGGTTGTCGATCCCGGCAGGTTCCTCGCAACCCACGGTGTCACTCACCCTCGACACCGTGCGCGCCCTCGAGGCCCATGCGACTCAGCGCGTCGCCATCGACGCCGTGCGCCTGGAGCCTGGAGAAGTGCGTGCGAGCCTGCGGGCCGACGACCGACCGTGGGCAGACCGCGCGATCTCTCTCCGGGCCGTCGACCTGTGGGCGGACGGCGTGCAGCTCTGGGGTTCGATCGAGTGCAGGACCGACCCGCACGGTCACTTCACTGCCCGCCTTCTCCCCGGTCGCTGGAGTGTCTCCGTGCGCGCACAGAACAACGCCGACGCTGCGTGGGTCACACTGCCGGAGGACGTCGAGGTGCGACCCGGCGACACGATCGAGACCGCGTTCGCGTTCACGCGCCGGCGCCTGACCCTTCACGTCGTCGACACCCGCGGTGAACCACGCCGCTTCGAACGCGTGCGCGTGGACGACGGACACGAGAGCCTCGTGCTGCGCACAGACGGCGACGGTCGCGCCGTCCTCGACCCGGCGCTCTCGAAGGCGCTGACCCTCAGCAAGGAGACCCCCGGCATGTGGTCCCGCGACACGCCGACGACCGCGCTGCGCATGCCCGCGGAGCCACGCCATCCGGAAGTGACGGTCCAAGTGCGCTAGAAAGCACACCGCCGGGCGGGTCAGCGCCGCCCGAGGTGCTCGCGCAGGAACGCGCCCATCCGCTCGAAGACCATCGTCCAGCGCGAGTGCAGCAGGAAGTCGTGTACCTCGTCGGGGAACACGATCAGTTCGAACTCCACGTCGCGTGCGCGCAGCAACTGCACCAGCCCTGTCGTCTGCTGGAAGGCCACGTTGCGGTCGTCGTCACCGTGCACGAGCAGCACCGGCGACTTCCAACCGTCGATCGCGCCGACGACCGACGACTGGAACGAGCGGCTGCTCGGGTCGACGGAGCTGCCCCACAGGTGGACGCCGGCGAGGTCCACGCCGGCCTTGAAGATGTCCGAGTTGCGGGCGAGCGCCTGCGCAGTGAGCACGCCGCCGTACGAAAGGCCCCAGATCCCGATGCGCTCCGGATCGACGTCGGGTCGACCCTGCAGGTACTTGCCGGCGGCGAGCACGTCGCCGTACTCGGCATTGCCGGCCCCACCCGTGTTCGGCGCGCGCCGGAACGCATTGCCGTAGCCGATCCCGGAGCGGTAGTTCACCGACAGCACCACGTAGCCCTGGCTCGCCAGCCACTGATTGACGCCGTATGCCATGTGGTAGAAGTGGCGATAGCCGTAGCCGAGCAGCATCTGCCGCATCGGGCCGCCGTGCACGAAGACCACCGCCGGGTGGCGGCTGCCGGGCGAGGTCTCCTTCGGCACGAACACCTGGTTGTAGAACTCGAAGCCGTCGGCAGCCTGCAGGGTGACCGCCTCCGGGCGCACGTGCGCCGCCGCCTGGAACCGCGCCGGCAACGGCTCGGGAAACACGATCCTCGTCGCGCCAGCCGCGGGATCGAGCAAGGCCACCGACTGCGGCCGGTCCCATCCCGACACGAGCACCGCGAGTCCGCCGTCGGCCAGCGCCACGGGATACGTCTCGATGTTCGGGCCCGAGGTCACCTGCCGCGGCGTGCCACCGGCGACCGGCACCGCCCACACATCGCGCCGGTCGATGTCGAGCGTGTTGGTCGCATAGAACAACGTCCTGCCGTCGGCGCTCAGCGCGACCCACCCGCTGTCCTCGATGATGCCGTCCGTCGTCGTCAGCAGGGTCGGCGCGGCCGAGTTCGGCGTGGTGATGTCGAGCGCGAACCAGCGGTCCCACTCATCGCCGGGCCGCGCCACCGTGAACACCGCGCGCCCATCCGCCCACCGGAAGCTGCGCAGGTCGGTGAACACCCGCTCGCCTGCTTTGCTGTGCCAGCGCACCTCCGCCGCGCCGGTCACGGGATCGCCGACCAGGATCTCGAGCGTGTGGCCGCCGCGGAAGGCCCCGCGCATGAGACCCGCGATCGCGGCGCGCGTCGGCGCGCCGGCGGCCTCACCTTCGCCGCCTTCCCCGCGCCCGCCGCGCGTCCCTCGCGCCCCGCGCCGCCCGTCGCCCGGTGCCGTGCGCGCTGGCCCGTCCGGCAGGCCGATCCCGCCGCCACCCTCCTGCGCCTGTTGCCCGAACGCGAGACCCGGCCGCCGCGTGAACGCGATCTGCGTGCCGTCTGTCGACCACGTCGGTGCCGCGTCGAAGTCGACGCTCGGCGCCATGTAGGTGACGGTGCGCGTCGTCTGGTCGACGATCACCACGAAGCTGTGGTCGGTGCGTGCGCTCGTGAACGCGAGGCGCCGGCCGTCGGGCGACCACACCGGACCGCTGTTGGTCCCGAACACGCGCACGAACGGCGTCTCACCCCGCTCGCGTGCCGACTCCGGTCGCACGCGCGCCGTGCTCGCGACGTGGATCTGCCCGGCTTGCGCGAAGGCGACACACGCTCCGTCCGGCGACAGGCGGTACTCCGACATCGCCCCGATCCGCCACGCGTCGCCGCCCGTCGTCGCTGCCGCCCACACCGCGCGCTCCGCTCCGTCGGGGTGACTCGCGGGATTCGCCACCCAGCCGTCGCGGTTGGGGATGTGCCCGCGCACGAAGGTCACGATCGACCCATCGGCGCTGAGCTGCAGCTCCCCGAGGTCGGTGCCGTCGTCGTCGAGGAACGCCGTCACGCGCACCGGCCGCCAGGCCGGCGCGGCTGCGGTGTACACGTTGCGCCGGCCCTCCTCGTACGCGATCCACGCGAGGCGACCCTCGCGCGCCGCAGCCACGAGCGCGGACGGGAACGCCGGACTGACGAACGCCGCCGGCGACAGGCCGGCCCGCGTCTGCGCACGCGCGGCCGCGGGCGCGACGAGAAGGAGAACGAACACGAGACCCGAAGTTGGACGTCGTTGGCGCATGGGATGAACCGACTCAGATCCTGTCGCCGGATTGTCGACGAGCCCGCCGACGAAGACCACCGAGCAGCAACGAACGCGAGTCGCGGCATCGACTCACTTCGCGTACGGGGCGCCGGAGTCCACCACGAGCTCGACGTGTGGGAAGCGACGAGCCAGTTCGGCAAGGACCTCGACCTCCCCCGGGAGGCGCACGCGCCGCACCTCGATCCGTACCAGCAGCGGATAC
Source organism: uncultured candidatus Brocadiaceae bacterium (assembly GCA_964418595.1). Taxonomy (GTDB): domain Bacteria; phylum Planctomycetota; class UBA1135; order UBA1135; family UBA2386; genus CAYQMF01. Next base: position 16,903 of record CAYQMF010000025.1, on the reverse strand, counting down.
CGCTGCAGCAGGCGCTCGACGCCCGCCGCGGTCACCTGCGTCCCGTCGATCTCGAGGTGTCGCAGCCGCGGCAGCGCCGGCAGGTTGTCGAAGCCGGCGTCGTCGATCGGCAGGCGGTTGAGCTTGAGCGTGTGCAGGTCCGGCAGCGGCCGCAGGAAGCGACACGCCTCCGCCCCAGCGCGCGTGTCGGTCAGGTCGAGGTGCTGGAGCGTCGCCGGCAGCATCGGCAGGTTGTGGGCACCCACGGCGGTGCCACGGAGCGACAGCGTCTGCAGCCGGAGCGCCGCGAGGTACACCAGCGCGGCGTCGGTGACGGCGGTGCCGCGCAGCTCGAGCGACCGCAGGTTGGCCAGGGATCCGAGGTGGACGAGGTCGGCATCGGTGATCTCGCAACCGCGCAAGTCGAGTTCGGCGATCGCGTGCAACGCCGCCGGCGTGAGGGCGGCGTAGCGTTCCGGGTGCACGCGCTGCAACCATTCGTTCGCGGCAATGTCGGCGGCCGCGATCGTCCTGGGCTCGACCGGCACCGACATCGCATCCGGCGACGTCACGGGCGCGCGCGCGAGGGGCGCGTCGGACTGCAACGTCGTCGCCGCGCTGCGCAACGCGTCCAGCTCGCGTCGCAGGTCCGCAGACTCGGCTGCCTTCTCCGCCAGCAGCCGCTCCGCCATCGCCGCCGCCTCCACGGCGCGCCGCTCCGCCATCGCCGCAAGCGCCGCCTGGCGACGCATCACGAAGAACCCGGCGCCGAGCCCCAGCAGGAGCAGGAACCCGAGCAGGAGAAAGGGCAGCCCCGTGCGCGGCGAGTCATCCATGACGACCCAGTATGGCCGCGATCGCGCGGGCGTGTCCGCACCACGTCCGTCGTTTCGCCCGACGTCCGTCGATCGCCTCCAGACCAGCGCCTCGATAGAGTCAGCCGCCCATGCGACCTCGGACATCCCGCGCCCTGCGCATTCCCGCCGCCGCAGCGTGTCGGCTCCTCGTCGTGGTCGCGCTCGGCGCCCTGGCCCGCGGGCAGTCGCCCGTCGACGCCATCGACACCGTTCCCCGCGCCGTCCGCCGCGACATCCCGCTCTCCAACTCCATCCGCAAGGCCCGCGCGGCGGGAACGCGCACCGCCGACGGCAGGCCCGGTCCGAACTACTGGCAGCTCCAGACCGACCTCACCATCCGCGCGAGGCTCGATCGCGAAAACCTGTCGATCGTCGGCGACGAGACGATCGTCGTGCACAACACGAGTCCGACCCCGCTCACGGAGATCGTGCTCCGCCTCGACCACAACATCTTCCGCGCCGATGCGCAGCGGGGCTCGTCGGTGCCGGCGGAGATCACCGACGGCATGGTCCTGACCCGCGTCGCCGTCGATGGCGAGGCCCTCGACCTCACCGCGACGGGTGGCGGCGGGCGCCGCGGCGGCCGCGGCCGGGGCGGGGCGAGCGCCGGCATCCGCGGGCTCGATCAGACCGTGGCGAGCATCGGCCTCGCCCGACCGGTGGCGCCCGGCGCGGACGTCACCCTCGACATCGCGTGGCGCACGCGCCTGCCCGGCGGCGATGGCGGGCGCGGCCACCGGATGACGCAGCGCTTCGGCGACACGCTCTTCCAGCCCACACAGTGGTTCCCGCGCGTCGCCAAGTACGACGACCTGCGCGGCTGGGATCGCAGTCCGTATCTCGGGCCGGCCGAGTTCTACAACAACTTCGGTCGCTTCGACGTGCGCATCGACGTGCCCGCGGGCTGGATCGTGTCGGCCACCGGCGTGCTGCAGAACGCAGACGAGGTGCTCACCGCGACGGCGCGCGAACGGCTCGCGCAGGTGCTCGGCACCGACGAGGTCGTGACGATCGTCGGCCCCGACGAAACAGGCCGCGCCGAGACCGGCCCCGGCAAAGCGACCGCGCCGGGGGATCGCCTCGTGTGGCACTACGTCGCCGACCTTGTGAACGACTTCGCGTGGGCGACCGCCGAGAACTTCGTCTGGAAGGCCTCGCGCGCGCTCATCCCCGGCCGCGGGCCCATCCCGGTCCATCAGGTCCACCTCCCGGAGCGGGCGCGCCTCTTCACCAACGCGGCGAAGGTCACGCGCCACGCGCTCGAGTTCTACTCCGAGCTGTGGATCCCCTATCCCTTCCCGCAGCTCACGCTGCAGGACGGGCCGAGTTCGGGGATGGAGTACCCGATGGTCATCAACTCCAACCAGGGCGCCGCCGACCACGAGACCGGTCACCAGTGGTGGCCCATGATGGTCGGCACGAACGAGACGTGGTACGGCTGGATGGACGAAGGCCTCAACGTCTACATGAACACGCTCTCGGCGGCACACCAGCGCGGGCGCCGCGGCACCTACGACGGCGTCGGCCAGGGCTATGGTCGCTCCGCCGGCAACGAGGCCGAGCCCACGATGATGTGGGCGTCCAACCTCGGCGGCGACCTCTACCAGTTCCAGACGTACCAGAAGGCCTCGATGATGCTGTCGATGCTCGGGGGCATCGTCGGCGACGACGCGGTGCAGAAGGCCATCCGCGAGTACGCGCGCGCGTGGGCCTTCAAGCACCCGTCGCCGTGGGACTTCGCGTGCTTCCTCGACAAGGAACTCGGTCAGGACCTCGGCTGGTTCTGGTACTCGTGGCTGTGGACCACCGACGCGGTCGATGGCTCGATCCAGGGCGTGCGGACGAACAGCGACGCCACCGTGGTGACCGTGCGCCAGGATGGCCAGATGCCCTCGCCGGTGGTGTTGCGCGTCGAGTTCGCGGCGGAAGGCCCGGCACCCGAGCCGATGCCGAACGCGACGCTCCTCCCCGACGGCCGCGCGCTGGTGACCTGGCCGGTCGACGTCTGGTTCGACGGCCGCCGCACGTTCGAGGCGCCGCTGCGCTTCGGCGCCCGGCAGATCGAGAAGATCACCCTCGACCCCTACGGCCGCTTCCCCGACCGCAACCCCGCCGACAACGTGTGGGCGCGGGATCGCTGAGCAGGAGCACGTTCGACAACTCGCGTGTCCGGCTGCGGCGCCGCGTTGCGTCCTGAGGGGAAATCAGCACTCCCGCCAGGCCCAAGCCGATGCTCCGACCCCTTCTCCTCTGCGCCGCCGCTCTCTTCCCCATCCTCGCCCCGCTCCCCGCCCAGGAGCTGATCGCCGTCAACTTCCAGGGCCAGGCGTTCGGCGTCGAGTTCACCACCGGCGTCAGCCGTCCGATCGGCCCCACCGGCGTGACGTCGTGCAACGCGATGGCGACGCACAACGGCGTCCTCTACTCGACGGCGCAGACCGGGACCACGGGGCCGCGCCAGCTCGTCACCATCGATCCGATCACGGCGCGCGCGACGGTCGTCTTTCCGAATCTGGGCATTGACATCCGGGCGCTGGCCGACAACCGGGGCTCCGACGAGCTGTTCGCGATCGTGGAGGGCACGCCCGATCGCCTGGTGCGCATCCACGTGGTCACCGGCCAGGTCACCAACGTCGGCACCACCAGCTTCCTCGGCCTGCAGGGCCTGGACGAGAACGACGCCTCGCCCTTCCTCCTCGGCTGGGACATCAACGTCGGCCTCGTCCGCATCGACAAGGCCACCGGCGCGGGGAGCGATCCCGCGCCCGGGCTCGGCACCCAGGGCGCCGACATCCAGTTCCTCACGAGCATGATCGGCCTGAACGATCTGCCGCTCGTCGGCGGCAGGACCTCGCTCTACACCGTGAACCGCGTGACCGGCGTCGTCACCCAGATCGGCACGAACACCGGCCTCGCGGATCTGCGCGGCGCCGAACTGCACCGCGGCGTCGCGACCGAGTTCGGCGTCGGTTGCCTGACCTCGCGCGGGACGGCAGCGACGATCGGCGCGAAGAGCACCTTCCTCGCGGGCATCCCCATCAACATGTTCTCGACGGCGCACGCAGCGAACGTCCCGGCGATCCTCATGGTCGGTGCCTCGACCACCACCTTCCAGGGCATCGCCCTTCCCTTCGCCCTCGATCCGCTGCTGGGCACCAGCGGTTGCTCCGCCTTCGTCGGCCCCGACATCACGATGCCCACCGTCACCAACGGCAGCGGGCTCGCGTCGGTCGCCGTGACGATCCCGATCCGCCGCGCAACCGTGCACTTCCAGTACGCGACGCTCGAGCCCGTGCCGGGCGGTGCGTCGTTCTCACATGGGTTGACCGTAAGGACGCCGCGGTGAGCGCGGCGCCGGCTCACCGCCCCTTGCCCGACTCCGCCTCCCGCAGCCGCTTCGCCACCGCCTCGACCTCGCTCCACAGCCGCAGCAGGTTCCCCGACCAGAGCTTGCCGATCTGCGCCTCGTCGTAGCCGCGGCGCACCAGCTCGAGCGTGACCGCGAAGGTCTCGCTCGCGTCGTTCCAGCCGACCACGCCCCCGCCGCCGTCGAAGTCGGAGCTGATCCCGACGTGGTCGATGCCGATGCGGCGCACGGCGTGGTCGATGTGGTCGACGAAGTCGGCGACGTTGGCGGCGGGGAAGCGCGCGTCGACCTCCTTGGTCCGCTTCGCGAACTCGGCGAGCTTCGCTTCCAGTTCGGCCGGCAACGGGCCCGCCTCGCGAAGGCGCGCGAGTTCCCGGCGATCGGGCACCTTCACCTCCGTGCGCAGCGCCGCCAGCGCCGCGTTGCGGGCGGACCCGTCCTTCACGAAGTCGCCGAGCGCCACGCACTGCACGACGCCCCCCTTGGCCTTCAGCGCGTCGAGCTGCGCGTCGTCGAGGTTGCGCGTGTGGTCGCACACCGCGCGACAACCGGAGTGGGAGGCGAGCACCGGCGCCACGGAGGTCTGCAGCGCCTGCAGCATCGTCGCCTTGGCGGAGTGGCTCACGTCGACCATCACGCCAAGCCGGTTCATCTCCGCGATCGCCCGCCGGCCCAGTTCGCTCAGCCCACCGTGCAGCGGTTCCGCCGGCGTGTGCGAGTCGCCGAGCTGGCTGTGGCCGTTGTGGCAGATGCCCATGTAGCGGGCCCCGCGCCGCCAGAACTCCTCGACGTTGGCCGGCTCGTCGCCCATCGGGTAGCCGTTCTCGATGCCGATGCACGCGATCAGCCGCCCGCTGGCATGGATGTCGCGCACGTCCTGCGGCGTGCGCGCGAGCGCGATGTGCTGCGGGTACTTCGCGCACATGCGGTCGATGGCGTCGAACTTCAGCAGCGCCTGCTGCTTGGCCCGCTTCCACGCCGCCGGGTCGTTGCGACCCTGACCCACGTACACGATGTAGAAAGCGCAGTCGTAGCCGCCCTCGCGGCTCTTGGGGAAGTCGACCTGATCGCGCCCGCGGACCCTCGGATCGAAGCGCTCGCGGTGCTGCGCCTGCGCCGCAGCGTCGGCGGCGGGATCGGGGTCGGTGGCCAGCGCCGGACTGATGTCCTTGTGCGTGTCGAGGGTGAGCACGGCGGCGTGGATAGCGCGTGCGCGCGCGACGAGCGCGGGGTCGTCGCCCTTGGCGGGATGCTGTGCGGTCAGGCCCGGAAGCAAGGCGAGAGCGACGCAGATGAGTGCAGGCAGCATGCGGCGGTTCGGGGGAACGTGGGTTGGTGAGAGCCGGACGCGCGGTGCACGTCAGTCCGCGCACTGTGTTGTGCGCTGGCGCACGCGTCGAGGGAGCGATGCCGTCGCGCCCGGTCGGCGGATGGTAGCGCTCACCGCGGGCGGCGCACGTCGCGCAGGTAGGCCTGCGCAACCGGCAACGGGTCCACCGGCCACTCGCGCACGTGTCCCTTGCCGTCGACCGTGACGATCCACTCCCCGTCCGGGGTGAAGCACGCGTCGTGCACGGTCGTGGCATCGAGACGCAGCGTGCTGCGGATCGTGCGGGTCGCCGCCTCCCACACCTGCACGCTGCCATCCAGTGAGGCGGTGAGGCACAGGCGAGCGACTCGCCCGGTTGGGTGCCGCGCGCGAGCCCGAAGTCGATCACGTAGGGTTCGCCGTCGTCGCCGATGAGGATGTTCGACGGCTTCACGTCGCGGTGGACGAGCCCTTGGCTGTGGGCGTGGTGGAGCGCGCGCGCGACCTTCTCACCGAGTTCGGATTCGCCACCGCCGAGCGGCCCTGGAAGCCCCAAACGAGGGCCATCGCCGGCGGCCCTTTCTGGCGTCGCGTAGCGGCGCACCAACCCGCAGGGTTGCGGCCGCCGGGTCGCGATGTGGATTCCAGAAGGAAGTCGTCCGGTGCGGGGCCGATCCGGAGATCCACAGGTTGACTCCAACCCCGACGACCGACCATGACGACGACTCCACTTCCTTCCCCCCGCCCCTCGATCTGGCTCGCCGGCGCCCTGCTCGTTGCCGCGCCGCACGCCCAGGGCCCGACCGCGGCGGGCGACCTCTACGTCACGGAGGAAGCCTCCGGCGAGGTGCACCAGCACAACGGCGTCAACGGAACGGCACTCGGCGTGTTCGGCACCATCCCTGCGCCGCGGCAGGCGATGGCCATCCACTCGGGGCTCACCGCCGGCGAGGTGCTCGTGGGGTCCATCGGGGGCGGCGTGCATGAACTGCACCGCGACACCGGGGCGCTCATCCGCACCTACAACCCCGGCGGCGGCTGGCAATGGGCGGGGATCTACTCGCCGAACGGCGACGTGCTGATCGGCTCCATGAGCACCAACGACGTGCGCCGCTACCGGCGCAGCGACGGCGCGTTGCTCGGCGTGTTCGGCACGGTGCCGGGGCCCGCAGACATGTTGTGGGGACCGAACGGCAACCTGTTCGTGTGCTCGTACACGGCCGGCGGCGTGTACGAGCTCCACGGGACCACAGGGACGCTCGTGGCGTGGCGCGTGCCGACACTCCCGCGGGCCAACGACATCGCGTTCCTTCCCGACGGCCGGCGCATCGTCACGTCGATGGGCACCAACCTCGCGCACGTGTTCGACGCCGCATGGCTGCCGGTGGCCACGTTCGCCGGCACCGGGTGGCGACGACCGCACGGCATCGACATCAGCCCGCACGACGGCCACATCTACGTCGTCGACGGTGTCACGAGCTGTGTGCACTCCTTCCACAGCACGACGTACGTCGAGCTGAACGCGACGTTCGTCACCGTCGACTCGAAGCCGGTGGACCTCGAGTTCCGCCGCACGCACATCGCCGGGGGAAGGTTCACGCGCTACGGCAACCCCTGCCAAGGCGTGACCATCGGCAACGTCGGGGTGCCCGTGATCGGCTCGTCGTTCGCAGTGACCCTCCAAGGGGCATCCCCTGGACGCCCGGCGCTGCTGCTCCTCGGCGCGTCGCGCACGACCTGGAACGGCCTGCCCCTGCCGTTCCCGCTCGCCGTGGTGGGCGCACCCGGCTGCGAGCTGCTCGCCGCGGGCGACGTCACGATCGTCGTCGCCACCGGAGGCGCAGGAGAGGCGCAGGTCACGCTCACCGTGCCACCGGTCCAGGACCTCGTCGGGGCGGAGCTGTTCGGACAGTGGGCCGTGCGCGCCGCGGGCAGCAACGCGCTGGGCCTCCTGTTCTCCGACGGCGCGGCGATGACCATCGGCCGCTGACTGGCCCGCGCCTCTCATCTACCATCCCGGGCGTGGACAGCTACCGACCCCAGGCGGACGACACGAGCGTCGAAGCCGACAAGGTGCAGTTCCTGATCCGGCGGTCGATACCTCCGGCCCGCGAGTGGGAGATCTGGGCCGCGATGCAGACCGCGGTGCTGGAGCTCGCGGAGGAGGGGATCCGGCGCCGCCATCCGACGGCGAGCGAGCGCGAGGTGTTCCTGCGTCGCGTCGCGCTGACCCTCGACGCCGACACCATGGTCAAGGTGTTCGGCTGGGACCCGAGCGCGCACCGATGAACGTCGTCGATCCGCTCGATCCGGTTTGCCGCGTGGCCACGGCGCACTCCGACTGCCTGCGCCACTGGGCGGAAGCCCTGGAAGCTGGCGATCTCCTGACCGAGGCATGCGCTGCCCCCCCGGACCCACACGCACCATGCCCGCCATCCAAGCCCTCGACGCCACGCCGTTCCACGAGCTGCGCCACCTGAACGCCGTCCGTGGCGGCGGCAGCACGGCCATCGTGCGCCTGACCTTCACGCGCGCGCGTACGACCGGCTTGCCACCGGGGCTGGATGCCATCGTCGCCACCAGCGATCTGCAGGGCCGGGTCGTGGGCGCCGGCAGCGGCGAGCCTGCGCTGCTCGGCATCGAAGTCGCCGCGACGCTGGCGGCGCTCGGCGAGGCGGGCACGCTCCCGCCGGCCGCCCGCACCGGCGTCCTCCTCGCCGGCGATCTCTACGCCATTCCCGGCTCCACGGAGCGCGGCGGCTACGGCGATGTCGCGGAGGTCTGGGCCGCGTTCGCGGCGCGCTTCGCGTGGGTGGCGGGGGTCGCTGGCAACCACGATGACGTCGACCGCGTCGCGCGCGCGGAGAACGTGCACCTGCTCGACACCGATGTCGTCGACGTCGGCGGCCTGCGCGTCGGCGGCGTCGGCCGCATCGCCGGTCGCCCCGACAAGCCCGGCCGGCGCGCCGAGGCCGATCAGCTCGAGCGCATCGCGCTGGTCGCGGCGGACGGCGTCGACGTGCTCGTGCTGCACGAAGGCCCGGCCGGCGACCACCCCGCCGACCAGCGCGGGCACGCGGGCATCCGCGCGCTCGTCGAAGCACACGCCGTTCCCCTCACGGTGTGCGGCCATCGCCATTGGGAGCCGCCGGTGCTGCGGCATGCGCGCGGCCAGATCCTCAATGTGGACGCGCGCGTCGTCGTGCTCACGCGGTGAGCGCCGCGGCTACCATGGCGCGCGACCGCCGTGTCCCGAGCCTTCCCTGACCCGTTCCTGATGCAGAGGCGCTTCATGCTGCGTCCCTCTCGCGCAGCGCCGGTCCCCCGCGTTCGACACCGAGGCCGAGCACTGTGGTGGCCCACCCTCGCGGCAACGCTCGGTCTGTGCGCAACTCCGGCCGCGCAGACCACCTGGATCGACCGCTCGGTCGCCCCCACCGCACGCGCGTCGGCCGCCGCCGGCGCCACCCGACCCGGCGCGCGGTGCCTACGTGCTGTTCGGCGGCGAGGCGGCGACGGGCATGCGCGACGACACCTGGGAGATGAGATGGCAACGCCTGGCGCGCCGTGGCCGCGGCAGCACCACCCGCGCGCGCCGGGCACGCGCTCACCTACGACGCGCAACTCGCGCGCTGCGTACTCGTCGGCGGCGACGCGGGCGGGCGCGTGCTCGGCGATGTCTGGCTCTACGACGGCGCGGCGTGGACTCCCGCCGCCGCGCTGCCGCCCCGCTCGAACGGTGTGGCCGCAGCCGCGCCGGGCGGCGGCGTGCTCGCGTTCGGCGGCAGCGACGGCCTCGTGCGCGGCGATCTCTGGCAGTTCACGAGCGGCGCGTGGCGCGAACTCGCCGCCGGCGTCGCGCCGCCCGCGCGCAGGGACCACGGCGCCGTGTTCCAGGAAGGCCTCGGCGCGACGATCGTGTTCGGCGGTCGCGCGCTCGCGGGCACGGCGCTCGACGACACCTGGGCATGGGATGGCCGCGCGTGGACGCAGCTCCGACCGGCGGTGCGGCCACCGGCGCGGGCGAGCGCAGCGCTGGCGGCGCACGCGCAGAGCATCGTGCTCTTCGGCGGCGAAGCCGGACCGCCGCAGCGCGACCTCGGCGACACGTGGACCTTCGACGGTGCGGCGTGGACCCAGGCCTCCGGCGCCGCCCCAGCGCCGCGCCGCGCGCACGCGATGGCCCACGACTCGCGCCGCGAGCGCAGCGTGTTGTTCGGCGGATGGTCCGGTGCGCAGTCCCTCGGCGACACATGGGAATGGGACGGCAGCGCATGGCGCGCGGTCACGACCTCGCCGTCGCCGCCGCCGCGCGCGCGCCACGCGCTCGCGTACGACGCCGTTCGTGGCGTCGTGGTCCTGTTCGGCGGCCGAGACGCCTCGGGCACCCTGCTCGGCGACACCTGGACCTTCGACGGCGTCGCGTGGCGAGCGGTGCCGACGGTCATTCCGCCACCGCTCGTGGACCACGCGATGACGTGGGACGCCGCCCGCGAGCGCGTGGTGTTGCACGGCGGCGTCTGGTGGACGGGTGCGTCGGTCGACTCGACCTTCGAGTGGGACGGCGCTACGTGGGTCGAGCGCGTGCCTTCGCCGCGCGGACCACACCGCAGCGGCCACAGCCTCGCGTTCGATCCGCGTCGGCGCGAAGTGCTGAGCATGGGCGGCGCCTTCGGCGGGGCCCCCGAGAACGACCTGCTCGTCTACGTGCCGCTCGCGCCGGCCGCGTGCGAGCCGTTCGGGACCGGCTGCGTCGGCGCCGCCGGCACACCCGCGCTCGCGCCACACGCCGGCGGCCTGCCCTGGTTGGGCGACGCGTTCGCGCTCACGCTCACCGGCGTCGGCAACACGGCGCCCGCGGTGGTACTGCTCGGAACCTCGCGCGCAACGTGGCGCGGCGCTGCCCTGCCGCTGGACCTCGGCTTCGCCGGCATGCCCGGCTGCCACCTGCACACCGCGATCGAATGGCTCGCGCCGCTGCCGGTGCAGGGTGGTCGCGGATCCCTGCCGCTGCCGATCCCGCTGGTGCCGGATCTCGCCGGGCGGAGCGTGTACGCGCAGGCGATCGCCACCGACGCGGGCGCGAACGCATTCGGCGCCGTCACGAGCAACGCGCGGGATGTGCGCATCGGCGCGCGGTGAGGTGCGGCCTGCGCGCGGGGCGTTGGCTTCGTGGTTCCGGCTGCCGCTGCGCGCGGGCCGTGGCCCCGACCGCGGGCGCATGCTCCTCCCACCATGGTCGACCCCAGCCTCCTCCGACGCATCACGTCGAATCCCGAGATCTTCGGCGGCAAGCCGATCGTCCGGGGGCAGCGCATTTCGGTGGAACTGGTGCTCAGCCTGCTGGCACAGGGGGTTTCCCAACAGGATCTGCTCCAGGACTACCCCTCCCTCGAGGCCCAGGACATCCAGGCCTGCCTCGCGTATGCGCACGCCGTCATCGCCAACGACTCGCTCGATGACATCAAGGTCGGCTGACGCGTGCGCTTCCTCGTCGACGGCTGCGCCGGGACGCGACTCGCGCGCTGGCTCGCCGAGGCGGGACACGACGTGGCTGACGCCGCCCAGTGGAAGGTGGATCCGGCGACGCAGCGATCCTGCAACTCGCCCTGTCGGAGGATCGGATGCTGATCACGATCGACCAGGACTTCGGTCTCCTGGTCTTCGCGGAGGAACGATCCCACCGCGGCCTCGTACGGCTGCCGGACTACCCGTCCGCCGAGCGCATCGCGATCCTTCGCGATCTGTTCGAGCGGCACGCCGATGATCTCGCCGCCCGGGCGGTGATCACGGTGCGCCATGGCAAGGTGCGGATCTCGCGGTCGAGTCCTACGGGCGGATGACGCCAGGCGACTCCGTGCGCCGCACTCAGCGGCGCGGAACCTCCTCCTACCCCTCCGCCTCCACCGCCCGCCCCGCCTTCGCACCGACCCCACCCCCACCCAACGCCGCCTTCAAGAACCGCGCCGTGTGCCCCTTGCCCACGGCCACCTCCTCCGGCGTGCCGCGCGCCACGACCGTGCCGCCGCCGTCGCCCGCCTCCGGTCCCATCTCCACCACCACGTCCGCGTTCTTGATCACGTCCATGTGGTGCTCGATCACCAACCACCGTGTCGCCGCGCGCCACCAGCTTCTGCAGCACGTCGACCAGTTTGCGCACGTCGTCGAGGTGCAGCCCCGTGGTGGGCTCGTCGAGGAGGAAGATCGTCGGCATCCGCTGCGGGCGCGCGACCGCCGGCACCAGCTTGATGCGCTGCGCCTCGCCGCCCGAGAGCGTCGTGGCCGACTGGCCTAGCTGGATGTAGCCCAACCCCACGTCGACCATCGTGCGCAGCGGGCCGCGGATGCGCAGGTGGTTGGCGAAGGAGTCGAGCGAGTCCAGCCCGACCGCCGCCACAAGGTGCTTCCGCAACCGCATGGTGGCGGCCATGATCCGCTCATGACGGTTTCCGTGGAGCAGACGGTGGCGACCCTGCGCGCCCGCGCGACCGCGCGACGAGCAGCGCAGGACGCGCGCGCGCAGGCCGTGCGCGACCGCCTGCTGCGGAGCCTCAGGGCCCATCTGCCGCCGACGACGAAGGCCTGGTTGATCGGCTCCCTCGCCTGGGGAGGCTTTGGCGAACGCAGTGACGTCGACCTCGTGCTGCATGGAGCCGACTCGGGGTTCGCCTGCCGCCTCGAGCTGCTGCTGACCCGCGAACTGGATGTGCCGGTCGACGTGCTGCGCGCCGAAGACCTCCCCGCGACGTTCCGCCAGCGCGTCGAGCGCGACGGAATCCCTTGCCATGGTTCGTGATCCGCAACTGCTTGCGCGGCTCGCACGCCTCTCGGCCGAGGTGGCGATCGATGCCGCAGCCCTCACGGCCCGCGCCGACGAGACCCGGACGCTGTTGCTCGCGTGGGGCCAAGAAACGACCCTGCGGCGAGCCGACCTGACGCTGGTCGCGGCCAATCTGCACGGCTACTACACCGCACTCGAGACGCTGTGCGAGCGCGTCGCCCGCCAACTGGACGAGAACGTGCCGACGGGCGCGACGTGGCATGCCGACCTCCTTTCCCAGATGCAAGTCGAGGTGCCCGGGCTGCGCCCTCCCGTCATGCCCTCCGAAGTCGTCGGCGAACTGCACGAGCTGCGCAAGTTCCGACACTTCTTCCGCAACGCCTACGTGCTCGACTTCGACCCCGCGCTGATCCGTGCGCACGCGGAGCGGCTCGGGCGCATCCACGCTCGCATTGCTGCGACGGTCGCCGGCTTTGAAGCCCACTTGCAGCGCACGGTGCGCGCCCTCGCGACAGCACCTTGATCGTCCACCGCAATCCTTGGCCGCGGTGACAGGTCACGTGGGGGCTCGACGGCCCGCTCGCGCAGTCGGCGCTGTCCGCGTCGCACGCTGATCGCTCCGTCCGACGCCCTACCCCTCCGCCTCCACCGCCCGCCCCGCCTTCGCGCCCGCCCCACCCCCACCCAACGCCGCCTTCAGGAACCGCGCCGTGTGCCCCTTGCCCACGGCCACCTCCTCCGGCGTGCCGCGCGCCACGACCGTGCCGCCGCCGTCGCCCGCCTCCGGTCCCATCTCCACCACCACGTCCGCGTTCTTGATCACGTCCATGTGGTGCTCGATCACCACCACCGTGTCGCCGCGCGCCACCAGCTTCTGCAGCACGTCGACCAGCTTGCGCACGTCGTCGAGGTGCAGCCCCGTGGTCGGCTCGTCGAGGAGGAAGATCGTGGGCATCCGCTGCGGGCGCGCGAGCGCCGGCACCAGCTTGATGCGCTGCGCCTCGCCGCCGGAGAACGTCGTGGCCGACTGGCCGAGCTGGATGTAGCCCAACCCCACGTCGACCATCGTCCGCAGCGGGCCGCGGATGCGCGTGTCGTGAACGTGCGCATGGTTGCCTGGCTCTGGCGCGCCGCCGATGATCGCCGAGGACGGCGCCGCCTTGCGCGACGACATCTCATGACGCCATCGCTCGTGATCGAACCCCCGCCCAACTTCCCGCATGCGGGTGCGCTTTCCCGTCGCTTCGATCCGCACGATCCGCGGAAGACGGACTTCCGATTCGATCAACTCGACATCGACCTTCGCGCGTGCACGCTCATCGGACCAGCGGCGGCCCTCTGGTGCGTGGTCTACCTGGCTCTCGCGCGTCAACGCAGCGTGCCCTGCCGCCTGCTCGTTCCGGCGAACCCGGAGGTCTGTGTGCACCTGAAGGGCAATGGAGTGTTCGATCATCTGAAGGCCATGGGAGTCGCCGTGGATGACCGCGACATCCACGCGACGAAACGGCCTACGAAGACCCTGCTGCCGCTGACACCATTCGCGTCGCTTGCCGACGCAGCTCGCGTGACGAATGAGGCCTTCGACCGGCTGAACGCGGCGAACATCGCCGCGGCCAACGTGACGCCACTCGTCTCGGAGTTGTTCAGCGAACTAGCGAACAACGCCAGCGAACACAGTCGTTCGGCGATCGGTGCCTTCGCGTGGATCCAGTTGGTCGATGTGGAGCAAGGGCCGCGCTTCGTGTGCGTTGTGGCGGACGGCGGAATCGGCGTGAAGGCCGGACTCTGGAACAACCCCGTCCTCAGGAAGCGCGTGGTGTACGACTGGGATGCCCTCGAGCTGGCCACGCGGGAGCGCGTCAGCGGCACCGGTGACAAGCACCGCGGCATTGGCCTGTTCGCCGTGGCCGAAGACACACGCCAGCGCGAGGCGTTCTTGTTGCTGCACTCCGGCCAGGGCTCGCTCGAGATCCGCGAGGATCGCGAGACACAGGCGCGGCGGACGAGCCTGTTCCCTGGCACACTGGCCCATCTGTCGATCCCCGCATGAGCAGCCTCACGATCCGCGCCACCCTCTCGGACAAGATCCTTGTGAGCCGGGAGTCGGCGAGGCGCCTGGCGGAGCCCCTGCGCCAGGCAGCCGCCGCCAACGGCCAGGAGATCCTCGTGGACTTCACCGGTGTCGAGGGCATGGCGCCTTCGTTCCTCGACGAGTTCCTCGGCGTCCTGCACGACGCGTTGGGTCCGAGGACGAGGATCCGCTTCGCGAATCAACCCGCGCGCCTGTCGCTGAAGTTCGAGGCGGTGGCCAAGGGGCGTGGCCTGCAACTCACGGAGGAGGCCGGGGGCGCGTGGGTTTTCGCGGCTACCGACACGCCACCGGCCAGGAACCGGGACGGCTGACGCGCTACCCCTCCGCCTCCACCGCCCGCCCCGCCTTCGCGCCAACCCCACGCCCACCCAACGCCGCCTTCAAGAACCGCGCCGTGTGCCCCTTGCCCACGGCCACCTCCTCCGGCGTGCCGCGCGCCACGACCGTGCCGCCGCCGTCGCCCGCCTCCGGTCCCATCTCCACCACCACGTCCGCGTTCTTGATCACGTCCATGTGGTGCTCGATCACCACCACCGTGTCGCCGCGCGCCACCAGCTTCTGCAGCACGTCGACCAGCTTGCGCACGTCGTCGAGGTGGAGCCCCGTGGTCGGCTCGTCGAGCAGGAAGATCGTGGGCATCCGCTGCGGGCGCGCGAGAGCCGGCACCAGCTTGATGCGCTGCGCCTCGCCGCCGGAGAACGTCGTCGCCGACTGGCCGAGCTGGATGTAGCCCAACCCCACGTCGACCATCGTGCGCAGCGGGCCGCGGATGCGCGGGTGGTTGGCGAAGAAGTCGAGCGCCTCGTGCGCCTCCATCGCGAGCACGTCGGCGATGGTCTTGTCGCGGTAGCGCACCGACAAAGTCTCCTGGTCGTAGCGCTTGCCCTTGCAGGTGTCGCAGGTGATCCACACGTCGGCGAGGAAGTGCATCTCGACGCGGACCTGGCCCTTGCCCTCGCAGGTCGGGCACCGGCCCTTCGCCACGTTGAAGGAGAACCGGCCCGACTTGAAGCCCTTCACCTTGGCCTGCGGCGTCGCCGCGAACAGGTCGCGGATGCCGGTGAACACGTCGACGTAGCTCGCCGGCACGCTCGCGGGGGTCGTGCCGATGGGGCCCTGGTCGACAACCACCACGTCGAAGGCGTCCTTGGTCTTCGCCTTCTTCTCCTTGAGCTGCTGCAGCGCGGGCAGCACCGCGTCCATCACCAGCGACGACTTGCCCGACCCCGACACCCCGGTGACCGCGACCAGCACGCCCAGCGGCAGCTCGAAGGTCAACCCGCTGACGTTGTTGGCGCTGAGCTTCGTGAGCTTGATCCCGCCGCTCGGCGTGCGCCGCTCGCTCGGCAGCGGCACGGTCAGCTCGCCGCGCAGGTAGCGCCCGGTGAGCGAGCCCCCGGCGGCCACGACCTTGGGCGTGCCGCTGGCCACCACCTGCCCCCCGTAGCGACCCGCCGCCGGCCCCATGTCGATCACGTGGTCGGCGCGCGCGATCACGTGCTCGTCGTGCTCGACGGCGATCACCGTGTTGCCGAGGTCGCGCAGGTCGAAGAGCGTCGCCAGCAACCGCTCCGTGTCGCGCGGGTGCAGGCCGATGGTCGGCTCGTCGAGCACATACAGCACGCCCATCAGCCGGTTGCCGAGCTGCGTCGCCAGCCGGATGCGCTGCGCCTCGCCCCCCGACAGCGTGGCCGCCGAACGGTCGAGGCTCAGGTACTCGAGCCCCACCGACCGCAGGAAGCTCAGCCGGTTCTGCACCTCGCGCAGGATCTCCTGCGCGATCGCCTGCTCCGGCTTGCGCAGGCGCAGCGCCGCGAGCTTGTCGATCGCCGCCTCCACGGTGAGGCGCGTGAACGCAGGCAGCGACACGCCGCCGACCTTGACGTGCCGCTGGGCGACGCCGAGGCGTTCGCCTCCGCACGTGGCGCACGGCCCGGTGCGCATCACGACGCCGAGCCGGTCGCCGGTCTCGCTCTTGGTGCCCCCCTTGAACCACTCCTGGATCTGCGCCCCGATCCCCTTCCACTGCACGGCCGCCTTCCAACTGCGCGCCTTGCCGACGCGGTTGCTGCGGTAGGTCACTTGGAAGCGCTCCCCGTCGCTCCCCCACAGCAACGCGTGCCGCGCGTCTTCTGGTAGCTCGCCATAGGGCGCGTCCAGGTCGAAGCCCATCGCCTTCGCCATCTGCGCCGCGATCTTGTGGTACCAGCCGTTCTTCTTGGTGAGGAAGGTGAACGCCGCGCCGCGGTGGCTGATGCCGCCGCCGAAGAGCGGCTTGTCGGGATGGTTGACGAGCAGGGCCTCGTCGCAGCGGATGCTCTGGCCGAGGCCCGCGCAGTCCGCGCACGCGCCGCTGTGGTGGTTGAAGGAGAAGTAGCGCGGGTGCGGGTTGTGCGGCACCGCGAACCCGCAATGCGGGCACGAGCGGTCGGTGGCGAACACGCGCTCCTCCCCGTCGGTGGTGCGCAGCACGACGGCGCCGCCCGACTGCGTCGCCGCCTGCGCGGCCGCGTCGACG
>CAYQMF010000024.1:0-63637 GCA_964418595.1 uncultured candidatus Brocadiaceae bacterium | reverse complement strand
CGGCGGCGGCGCCTGGCGACGCCCGGGCGGGCGCCAGGCGGCGGCGCAAGGAGCTGCGGCGCATGGCAGCGCGGACCCGCCGCAGCGCGTGCGACCGGACCCTGACCCTGCGGCTCGAGCGCTCGTTCACGCGGCGCGGGGCGAAGGCGCTCGAAGCCACGAGCCTCGCGCTGCTCCTGGTCGTGTTCGCGATCCTGCTGGTCGAGACGTGGTTCGATCCGACGGAGGCGACGCAGCACGTGTTCCGGCTCGTCGACGGCAGCATCTGCCTGTTCTTCATCGGCGAGTTCGCGGTGAAGTTCGCGCTCTCGCCCGGGCGCGGCTCGTGGTTCCTGCGCAACGCGCTCACGGATCTCCTGCCGGCGATCCCGGCGGTGCTCCTGCTGATCCCCGACGAGGCGGCCATCGACGCCACGAGCCTCACCGCGATCCGGCTCGTGCGCTTCTTCCGGATCACCTACTTTGCCCGCTACTTCCAGGCGATGCGGCCGCTGCTGCGGCTGCTGCGGCTCCTGCTGTTCCTGGTGAAGGGTCTCGACGGGCTGATGCGGCGGTTCGCACCGTTGCTCAACCGCAACTTCGTGTTCTTCGAGAAGCTGTCGCTGCGCACGCCGCGCGCTCCCGCCCCCGACCCGCGCGAGCTGGCGTTCCGCGCCCTGCGCCGCGAGCACGTCCTGCTGAGCGAGCTGCCACCCCACGATGCGGCGCCCCTGCTCGTGGCGCGGGCACAGTCGCTGGCCGTCCGCCTGCACGGCACCACGGCCGACGCCAACCATCGCGTCACCTTCGCACCGCCCCGCGACATCCCGGTCGAGACCGCGATCCAGGTCCTCTACAACCTCGGCGTCGACGAGGTCACGCAGTTCCTGTCGCGGCGCGACCTCGAGGCGCTCGATCGCGTAGTGCGCGTGATCAGCGCCCCGGTCGTGCGCTCCCTGCCGTTCATCCGCAACGTGGCGTTGCGCGACGGACGCACGCCGGCAGAGCCGGCGCAGCGCGTGGTCGCATTCGGCCGCAACGTCGCGCGCTACCTCGAGCGCTGGCGCGCGCGCGCCGTGTTCTTCGCCGACCTGCACGGGATCGTCACCGGCCCGCAGCTCCTCGATCGCGTCGCGACCGCGATGGTGAAGGCCAGCCAGCGGCCGGCCGTCCGCCTGCTGTTGTTCGGCGCGCTGTTCTTCCTGGCCCGCGCGCTGGTGGGCGCCAACAGCGGACCGGGGCAGTTCCTCGGCCGGTTCGTGGGCGCACCGCTGGTGATCCTCGGCAGCATCTGCGCGGTGTTCCTGAGCCTCGGCTGGTGGCTCAAGCGGCTGGCGGGGGAGGCGTCGGAGTCGTTCAAGCTCACCGCGGAGGCGCAGTTCATCGTGCTGCTCGACCACCTGAAGACCCGGCGCGAGCGCGAAGACGCGGCGTTCCTGGCGGGGCGCGTGTTTCGCGGCGTGATCGGCGAGGCACCCGCGCACGCGGCGTTGCTGCGCACGATCGCTGCGGTGCGCGGTGGTGAGTCCGACGGCGCGGTCAGCGAGGTCCCCGACTCCGTGCGCGAAGAGGTGCATCAGGTGGCGCTGTTGCACCTCCACTTCCTCGACGGCAGTCCCCTGCACCGCAGCGACGTGAAGACGACGGAGCAGATTCTCGCCAACCCCTCGCTCGAGAACCTGCGCGCCCAGCACCTCCGCACGACGCGGCGCGAACGCAAGCAGCTCCGCAAGCTCTCGCTGAGCGACGGCTCGATCATGAGCGGACCCTACATGTGGTTCAGCTTCATCACCGAGAGCGCGGCCGTGGAGGCCGCCAAGCGCATCACCGAGTACAACCGCTACTGCCTGACCCTCGAACAGCGCCGGCAGGGGACCGTGGCGGAGGTCGAGGAGTTCGAGGCGTGGGTGGTGCGGCGGCGGAGCGAGATGGCGGGGCGCACCTTGCGCAAGCTGCCACCCCCGGGCGGCGGCGACCCGTACACGACCACCGAGTTCTGTGCGCTGGACTTCTTGTCGACCTCGGCGGAGCGCGAAGCGCACCTGCGCCGGGTGTTCGGCGACGAGATCGTGGAGCTGGTGCGCGAGGACCGGCAGCGCATGATGCGCGAGATCTTCGGCATGCGTCCCGTGCACCGGCTGCCGCGCTCGCAGCGGTCGGTGAACGTGTTCACGACCTACCAACGCTGGCTGTCGCACGGGCGGATCCTGCTCCTGCCGCTGTTCGCGCTCTTCGTCCTGGGCCGCGGCATCGGCCGCATCGCCAGCAAGACCGCGTCGGTCGTGCGCGAGATCCTGCGCCCGCAGGCGGCGGCGCGGCGCGCAGCGAGCGGGCGCGCGCCGTTCCGCGTGGCCCTGCGCAAGATCCACCGCATGAAGGCGCCGGGGCTGCTCGAGGCCATGCGTCTGCGCGCGGGTTGCGATCCGGAGTACTGCGGTGCCCCGGGGACGTGGAGCCAGGGGCAGGGCTTCGAGGCGGAGAGTGAACTCACGCGCGACATGGACTTCCTGCACTTGGAGGAGCGCGACCGCGAGGAGTTCCGGGCGCAGGAGGTCGCGGTGCGCGAGCGCATCCAGCGCCTGCAGCAGTTCGTCGCCGGCCTGCCGCCGCTCGGCGATGCGATCGACGAGCTCGCCCGTCGGCATGGCGAGCGCGCGGTGAGCATGGCGTGGATCACCGACCGCGATCGAGTCCGGACGCTGGCGGAGCGCGAGGCCTGCATGCGCCGCGTCGTCGCCGCCCGCGAAGCCGAGCCGCCGCCGCGGTCGTGGCTGCGCTGGTGCTGGCTCGTCCTGTGCCGGGCCACGAACCCGGTGGACGGGCTGCTCGTCGCACACTTCGCGGCGATGCCGTGCGACGAGCCGACCCGACGCATGCTGCGCCGGGCGTGGCTCGCCGGCGACGAGGACCTGCGCGCGCTGGTCGACGCCGCGAGCGGGCTCGCGCCGCGCACCGACTGGCACGCGGAGGCGGTGGCGCGGATGCGCGTGCTGTGGCGGAAGGAGAGCGTCGCCAACCGCGACCTCGCGGTCGCGCGTGCGGTGCAGAGCCTCACCGTTCTCGACGTGCGCAACTACCGTGAGCTCGTGTTCGACGTGGGCGGCTACGCCGAGGACGGTGAAGACCCGGCCGTGGCGAGCAGCCTGCCGTGAGCACGCGCGGGCACGTGGCGCTCGTCGCGCTGCTGGCGCAGGCGTGGCGGATCGTGCTCTGCGCGCGCACGCCGGTGCCATCGGAGGACGGCGTGAGCTACCTGTGGATGGGGGAGCGCTTCGCCGCCGGCGACTTCGCGGCGCCGTTGGGGGAGGTCTTTCCGCCGCTGTTGTCGTTGCTCGCCGCGCCATGGATCGCGCTCGGGGTCGATGCGTGGGTCGCGACGCAGGTAGCGCTCGCGCTCGCGGGGGCTGCATCGGTGTGGGCGTGTGCGCGCCTCGCCGCCGCCCTCGCCGGGGATGCGGGGCAGGCGCGCGCGTTCGCGTTCGCCGCCGCGTGGCTGACGGCCTTCGCGGCGCTGCCGGCGCGGTTCTGCGCCGAGGTCTACACGGAGCCGCTCTTCGTGCTGGTGATCGCGCTCGCCGCGCATGCGGGCGTGCACAGCCGTTGGCTCGTCTGCGGGGTGTGGACGGGCGTCGCGTTCTGGTTGCGGAGCGAAGCGCTGGTCCTGCCGCTGGCGCTCGCGTGCGCGCGGCGCGGTGCGTGGCGGGCGCTCCTGCCGGCGGGGGCAGCGGTCATGCTCCTCGCGTCGTTGCGCGCGTGGGCGGGGCACGGCTTCGACCTCGTGCCCAAGCTCAGCTTCAACTGGGGCAAGTCGGCCGTGGGCGACTCGCTCGCCGCGCTGGGTGCTGGCCTCGTCGATCTGCCCGGCGCGTGGTTCGAGGCGTTCGGCGTCGCGGGCGCGCTGGCGCTCGTGGGCTTCGCCGTCCGCGGGACTCCGGCGGCGCGCGGCCTCCGCCTCGCGCTGCTGTTCGCAGTCCTGGTGGTCGTGGCGTTCGCCACGCGCCGGCGTTTCCTCGTGGCGTGGTGGCCGCTGGTCGTCACCTTCGCCGGCGTCGGGCTCGCGACCTTGCCGCCGCGCGCGCGTGTCGCCGTGCTCGTCGCCGCCGTCGCGCTGGGCGGCGTGCTCGGCCTGCGCACGACGGACGAGAACCGCGTCGCCGAACGCGAGGTCGGCCGGGCGTTGGCCGCGCGTCTCGCGCCGGGTGAGGCGATCGTCAGCGATCTCGCGCGCGTCCTCTACTTCGCCGGCCAGCGGCCGCTGCCTCCGCGGCACCTCGCGCCCGAGGAGGTCGTGGCGATGGCGAACGCCGCGAACGTGCGCTTCGTCGTGCTGGGCGCGCGGCGGAGCGGATTCGACGCAGTCCGCGCGGGTCTGCCGGGGTTCGACTCTGCGCCTCTGCTCCCGGATCTGGCGGAGCTGGTGGCCGCGCGTGGCCTCGCGGTGCTCGCCCGGCGCTGAGGTTGCGGGTCGCCCGCGTCAGCCCCGGAGCCGACGCTCCAGGTTGGCGACGTCCAGGAGATCCTGGGGTCTGCCGACGGCGCGCTTGTTGGTGAGGAGATCCTCGATCGACAGCACATGGATCCTCTCGCCGCCGTACGTCGTCGGTATGCGTCGCCCCCACGCGACCTCGAAGTCCACGCCTTCGATGCTGGTGAGGACGTCGATCCGGTTGGGAGCCACGCCGATCTGGAAGATCGTGCCGGGCACCGCGAGGTCTGCAACCGTGAGATCCGCCATGGGTGCGCCGAACGTGACCAAGGCGCGATGCACTCGAGCCGCGTTGTCGGCCGACGGACGAACCCACACGCCGAGATCCTTCGTGTAGCGCGGAGCCGTGTGGAACATCACGGCGTGGCCTCCCACCAGGAGGAACTCAGCTCCCGCGGCGGACAACGCGGAGAAGAGACTTCTGAAGTCTGGGTTCGCCGTCATCGTCGCCTCGAATCGTGCGGACTTCGCTCACCAACTCCCAGGCGGCCGCGAAGATGCCTTCGCCGCCCACGCTCTGCCAGAACTCCAGGTCGAACGAGCCGTCGTCCGGCTGGCCGCCGCGCAGGACACGGCTTCTGGTCACGCGTTGCTCGTCCACGCGCAGGATTGTAGCGCACGGTGACCCGCCGGCTCCAAGCGCCGTCTCGTGCTCGTCCGCTGGGGCCGAGACGCCGCGCCGCGCAGACTGCACTATCGTCTCCGCGTTCCCCCTTCGCCCGGCCTCGATCCCATGCTTCTGCGGGCCGGACGTCCGCCAAGCGTCCGTCCGGCTGGCTCAGGCTCGTCCGGGCGGGGGCGGGCACCGGGGAGCGGGGAACGGCGGAGCGTCGGGGTCGGAGCGTCGGTCAGTTGCCGATGAGGAAGTGACACACGTCCCCATCGCGCAGGACGTACTCCTTGCCTTCGAGCCGCATCTTCCCCGCCGACTTGATCGCGGCTTCCGTCTTCAGCGCCACGAGATCGTCGTACGAGTAGACCTCCGCGCGGATGAACTTCTTGATGAAGTCGGTGTGGATCACGCCCGCGCCGATGGGCGCCGTGTCACCCTTGTGGATGACCCAGGCGCGGGTCTCCTTCTCGCCGGCGGTGAAGAACGTCTGCAGGCCCAGCAGGTCGAAGCCGGCGTGGATCAGGCGCACCAGACCCTGCTCCTTCAGGCCGAGGTCGGCCATGAAGGCGTCGCGGTCGTCGTCGGTCATGCGCGCCAGCTCGGCCTCGATGTCGGCGCAGAGGTGCATGCAGCTCGCGCTGGTGCGGGCGGCGTATTCCCGCAACGCCTGCACGTGCGCCGAGGTGCCTTCGAGGTCGCTGTCGCCGACGTTGGCCACGAACAGCACCGGCTTGATCGTCATCAGGAAGAGCGGCTTGAGCAGCGTCTTGTCGCGCTCACTCCACGCGCCGCTGCGCAGCGGATGGCCGCCGTCGAGGTGTGCCTTGGCGCGCAGCAGGATCTCCTGGAGCGCGACCGACTCCTTGTCGCCGGTGCGCGCCTTCTTGGCGACGCGGTCGACGTTGCGGTCGACGGTCTGCTGGTCGGCGGCGATCAGCTCCATCTCGACGATCTCCGCGTCGATCGCCGGGTCGATGCTGCCGCTCACGTGCTGCACGCCCTCCTTGGTGAAGCAGCGCACGACGTGCAGGAGCACGTCGCTCTCCTTGATCGCGCCGAGGAAGCCGATGCCCATGCCCTCGCCGGTCGACGAGCCCGACACGAGGCCGGGGATGTCGACGATCGTCATCTGCGCCGGCACGATCTTGTTGGTGGGGATCAGGTCGGCGATCCGCGGCAGGCGCGGGTCGGGCACGATCACCGTGCCGCGGATGGGCTCGGTGGTGCTGAACATGTAGTCGGACCGCGCGCTCTCCTCACTGAGCGTGAGGGCGTTGAAGAGCGTGCTCTTCCCGACGTTGGGAAGGCCGACGATGCCGCAAGCGAGACCCATGGTGCGTTCCGAAAAAGGGGGCGCGGAGGGTAGCTAGCCGGGCGGGTCGCCGCAAGGCGGGCGGCGCGCGAGGCGCAGCGCGACCCACAGCAGGGCCAGCGTTCCCGCGGTGACGAAGTAGCTGCTCTGCTGCCACTCCTTGAAGGCCTTGCCGGTCAGTTCCTCGCCGCCGACGCACGCGAGCGCGTAGGCGCCAGCGATCCACCAGGCCGCGCGCCGGCCGCACAGGGCTGCCGCGAAGAGGAGTCCGAACGCCGGTAGCAGCGCGACGTGGTGTGCCTTCCACGAGATCGGCGACAGCAGGAGCGAGAGCGCGAGGGTCGCCGCGATGAGGGCCGGGCGGGCGCGCGGGTCGCGGCGCCGTCGCCACGCGACCACCGCGGTCCAGGCGAGGAGCGCCGTCGTGCTGAGCCCGCGGATCGCTGAGACCACGGGCAGTGGCAGCCCGAGTCCGGGCACGAAGCCGACCACTTGCTGGGCGTACTCCGGGGGCACGTCGCCGCAGACGCGCGCGCACGCGCAGCGCCAGCACTGGTTCATCCAGGTGAACGGCGGGAAGCCGTACTCCGGCGGCGCGAACACGTCGACCTGGACCGTGTACGCGTACGTCCCCGCGCCCCAGCGCAGCCAGCACGCCGGGTCGAAGCGCAGGAGGGCGAGCGAGGCGAGCGCGGCGAGACCCGCGGTGAGCAACGCGAACCACGCGGCGCGCCGGTGTCCGAACAACCACAGCAGCGGCCAGAGCAGGACCGTGTTGGGCTTGGTCGCGAGTGAGATGCCGAGCAGCGCGCCGCCGAGGCGTTCCCGCCCCGCAGCGCTTGCGCCGAACGCGCCGAGCACGAGGCCGAGGTTGATGAGGTTGCCGCCGCCGCCGTGTGTGTCGCGCAGGATGTAGCGGGTGGCGAGGCCGGCCGTCAGGAGCAGCGCGACGTCGACGCGCGCGCGGAGCGCCGGTGCGAACTCGACCAGCCGCCGCCGCAGCCACACCAGTGCCGCGCCGAGCGCGCAGACCTGCAACACGCCCCACGCGAACCGCGCCACGCGCTCCGGCAGCAGGCTGAACGGCGCGGTCAGCAACCCGAACGACGGCGGGTAGGGCGGGTGGAGCGGCGCGTCTTGATCCTCGAACGGCGCATAGAGGTCCGCCCCGCGCAGGAGGCGCGCGCCGAACTCGAGGTGGTCGGTGATCACGCCGCGGTCGCGGACGCCGGTGCGCACGACGAGCGCTACGGCGAGCAGGATCCAGAGCCACCGCAGGCGTCTCGACACGCGGGCGATCGTCGCGGCCGGCGACCGCGTGCGCCAAGGTCAAATCGCGCGAGCGGCCCGCGCGCGTGGCAAGATCCCGCCATGCGTCACCTCCTCGGGGTCGTCCACCTGCCGCCGTGTCCTTCCGCCTGTGCCGGGCCGCCGGAGTTCGACGCGCTGCTCGAGGCTGCGTTGGCGGACGCGCAGGCGTTGCGCGACGGCGGCGTCGACGGCGTGATCGTCGAGAACTACGGCGACGTGCCCTTCCACAAGGGCACCCGCGACGATCCCGCCCCGCCCGACGTGGTCGCCACCCTCGCCGTCGTCGCCCGCGAGGTTCGCCGCACCACGGGCCTGCCGGTGGGGATCAACTGCCTGCGCAACGACGCCTGCGCCGCGCTCGGCGCCGCCGCGGTCGCCGGCGCGACCTGGGTGCGCGTCAACGTGCTCACCGGCGCGATGCTCACCGACCAGGGCGTGATCGAAGGCGAAGCGCGGCGCGTCGCCGACTACCGGCAGCGGCTCGACCACGACGTTCGCATGCTCGCCGACCTGCTGGTGAAGCACGCCGTGCCGTTCGCGCCGACCGACCCGCTGGTCGCCGCGCGCGACCTCGCCAGCCGGTCGGGCGCGGACGGATTGATCGTGACGGGCGCACGCACCGGCGCCGCGGTCGACCCCGCGTTCCTGCGCGAGGTCCGCGCCGCGGTCGCGCCCTTCCCCGTGTGGATCGGCTCCGGCCTCACTCCGGAGAACGCCCAGGACCTCTGGCCCCACTGCGATGGCGCGATCGTCGGCACGTCGCTCAAGCAGCACGGGAGAACCCTCGCCCCGGTCGACGTCGCCCGCGTCCGCCGCCTGCGCACCCTCTGCTCGTAGGGGCCCGTGCCAGCGCTCAGACCGGCGCGCGCGGATGCCGATGAAGGGGTGTGAAGGTCCTTCTCATCACCCCGACCCCGACGGAGGTCTTCCGGGGCAGCGCCAACACCGCGCGCCGCTACTGCGATGGCCTGCGCCGGCGCGGCCACCTGTGCGAGGTCGTCGGTGAGGCGAGCGACGGCCAGCTTCGTCAGTCGCTGGTGGGGATGATCGAGCGCTTCCAGCCCGACCTCGTGCATGCGCACGATGCGCGCACTGCGCTCCAGCTCCTTGGGCTGCGCACGCCGTGGGTCGTGTCGGTGAGCGGCGAGGACTTCTATCACGAGTCCAGCGAGGCCGACCACGGCCCGCTCGTGTGCGAAGTGTTCCGCCGCGCCCGGCGCGTGCTCACGCCGAGCAACGCGATCAGCGTCGAACTCGAGAGCACCCTGCCGGAGACCGCGGGCAAGATCGACGTCGTGCCGCGCGCCGCAGCTCCGCTGCGCCCCGACGGCACCGACCTCCGGCGCTCGCTCGGCATCGCGGAGGGTCGCTTCGTGCTGCTGCTCCCCGGCGGTATCCGTCCGATCAAGGGCCAGCACCGCGCGCTGTCCCTGCCGCGCGTCCTGCGCACGCTCGGCATCGACGTCGAGCTGATCGTGGTCGGCCCGGTGCAGGACCAGGAGTACGGCGACATCGTCCACGAGGAGGCCGGTGAGCAGCGCGGCATCCGCGTGCTGCCCGCGCTCTCCCTCGACCGCATGGGCGCGGCGTATCTCGACGCCGACGTCGTGCTCAACACGTCGCTCGACGAGGCGATGAGCCCCACGATCCTCGAGGCCGGCAGCCTCGGTCGGCCGGTGATCGCGTCGAACGTGCCCGGCAACCGCGAGCTGATCCGTCACAACGACACGGGCCTGCTCTACGACGACGAACTCGGCATGGCGAAGGCGGTGGTCGCGCTGTACCGCAACCGCGCGGCCGCGGGGGCGTTTGGTGTGCGTCTGCGCACGGACCTGTTGAAGCGCTTCTCGGTGGAACGCGAGATCGACGCGCTGCTGTCGGCGTACGCGGCGGCGTGATCGCGCCAGACCTGGCGCGGGCAGGGCGCGGAAGGAATGATGGGTCTCGCTCCGAGCCTTCATCCTCCGTCATACCCATGGTCAGGACCGTTCCAGCCGCGTGGCTGATCCCACTCGTGATCGTCTCGTGGACGATGGCGCACGCGCAGGACCTTCCGAAGTACCTTCCAGCCCGGCCACCAGAGCCCGGCGCCGCGGAGGAACTCGAGGCCGTGTTGGTCCCGGGTGCTGGCGTGGTCTCGGGTCTCGCGGTGTGCGGCGGGGAGACGGTCGTGGTGCGCGGCGGCCGGCTCCATCGCCTGCCCCGACAGGCAGCCGAGTGGAAGGACCTTGGGCCCGCGCCCACGGGCACGGTGGCGATCGCCGGGAACGAACAGGAGCTGTGGGCGATCGAGGCCGACGGTGGGGTCACGGTGCTCGACGCGGCCAACGGCACGATGCTTCGTCAAGTCCGGCTGCCGGAGTTGCCGTTCGTGCGCGAGGGGCTCTCGATCGTGTCGCTCGCGGTCACCGCGGACGCGGTGCTCGTGTCCGCGGCTCGGGTGCGCAAGGACCAGCTCCCACGCGTGGAGTCGATCGTGCGCCTTGCGCGGGGCGAGCCCGATGCCGCGTGGGTCGAGGTGCGCGCCCGCGGCGGTACGTACCGCGGGATCGGCGTGGACGCTGGCACGGGCGGCGCGGTGGTCGCTCAGGGCGACTGTGCCATGTGGGTCGACCCGAGTGGTGCGCCGACCAGGGCCGCGATCTGGTCGGAGTACGCTCAGGTGTTCGCGCTCGATGGAACCGACGGTCTCGTCTTGACGGCGAAGCGAGCACCGAAGGGCGAGGCGCCCGAGTGGTGGTTGCGCCGACTGCGGCTTGCGCCGCGCCCCTGCGTGATCATCGAACTCGTCCGCGACGCCGTGCCCGCCGGGGAGGGTGGTGACGTTCGCGGGAGCGGCCCGCTGCGGTGGGTCGTCGACGGCACACGTTGCGATGCACGGTCGTCGCTGAACACCGCCCTGGATCAGATCGCGGAACGCGACGAAGTGTCGATCGGCTTGCTGGCACCGGGGGCGCGAGTGATCTACGGGGACGTCGCCGAGACCATCGTTGAACTGCGGAAGCGGAAGGTTCCGATCGCAATCCTCTGAGGCTCGCGTCGGCAGTTCCGAGGGGACCGGGATCGCACGGAAGACCCGCCGCCGACCGGACCATTCGACGGTATCTCGTATTTTGGTCCGGACCATTCTACGATGCCCCGTCGAATGGGCTCGGACCACCAGCCGCGGACGTACGACCGGATCCTCGCCGAGCACGTGCGCACGCACCGCCAGCTCGCGCTGGTCTCTGGGCCGCGACAGGTCGGCAAGACGACCGCCTGCCAGCGTGCCCGGTCCGGGGCCCGCTACCTGACCTGGGACGACCAGGACGACCGCCGTCTGCTCTCGCGCGGGCCGAAGGCCATCGCCGCCGACATCGGTCTCGCCGACCTCGCGGCCGAGCCGACGGTGCTGGTCATCGACGAGATCCACAAGTACCGACGCTGGAAGACGCTGCTGAAGGGTCTGTTCGACGGCTACGCCGACCGGCTGCGCGTGCTGGTGACCGGCAGCTCGCGTCTCGACGTGTACCGCCGCGGCGGCGACAGCCTGATGGGCCGCTACTTCCTGTACCGCATGCACCCACTCACGCTCGGCGAGCTGCGCGACCCGACGCCGCCCGCGCAGGAACTCCGACCCCCGAGGCGACCGCGCAAGGACCACCTCGCGACGCTGCTCCAGCACGGCGGCTTCCCGGAGCCGTTCCTGCGCGCGGATCAGCGCTTCACCAACCGTTGGCGTGGCCTGCGCCGGCAGCAGTTGCTGCGCGAGGACGTGCGCGACACGACGCGCATCCAGGAGATCGGTCAGCTCGAGATCCTCGCGCGCCTGCTGGACGAACGCGCCGGCCATCAGCTCGTGTATGCCAACCTCGCGCGCGACGTGAACATCGCCGTCGACACGGCCCGCCGCTGGGTCGACACGCTGTGCGGCCTGCACCACGGGTTTCTCGTCCGCCCCTGGTTCAAGAACGTGAGCAAGGCGCTGCGCAAGGAACCGAAGTGGTATCCGCGCGACTGGAGCGAGGCCGAGGACCAAGGTGCGCGCGCCGAGGCGTTCATCGCGGGACACCTGCTCAAGGCGGTCGAGACCTGGACCGACCTCGGGCTTGGCAGCTACGAACTCCGCTACCTGCGCGACAAGGAGAAGCGCGAGGTCGACTTTCTGGTGGTGCGCGGCCGCAAACCCTGGTTCCTGGTCGAGGTCAAGCGTTCCGACGGCGCGCTGTCGCCCGCCCTCGCCCACTTCCAGCGCCAGACGCAGGCGCCGCACGCGTTCCAGGTCGTGCTGGAGCGCGACTTCGTCCCGGCCGACCCGTTCGACCGCCGCGACCCCTGCGTCGTGCCGGCGAGCACCCTGCTGTCGCAGTTGCCCTGAACGGCGCGGAAATCACCGGTTGCGCGTCCCACCGGCGGCCCCGGCGATCTAAGGTGCGCGTCCTCACCGAGCAGACGCGCATGACGACGGGAACCAACACGCCGGGCACGGCCCGCTTTCACCAGACCCTGCAGTTCGTGGACGCCGTCAAGACCCGCGTCGGCAAGGTCGTCGTCGGCCAGGACGTGGTGGTCGAGCGCATCCTCATCGCGCTGCTGACCAGCGGGCACCTCCTGTTGCAGGGGGTGCCGGGGCTCGCCAAGACCCTGCTGGTGGCCGCGATCAGCAAGACCATCGACCTGAAGTTCGCGCGCATCCAGTTCACGATCGACCTCCTGCCGTCGGACATCATCGGCTCGGAGATCCTCGACCAGAAGACGCACGAGTTCCGCACCCACAAGGGGCCGGTGTTCACGAACCTGCTCCTCGCCGACGAGATCAACCGCGCAGCGCCGAAGGTGCAGAGCGCGCTGCTGGAGGCGATGCAGGAACGCAAGGTGACGATCGGCAACCACGCGCACACGCTGCCGGCGCCGTTCCTGGTGATCGCGACCCAGAACCCGGTGGAGCAGTCGGGGACCTTCGAGCTGCCGGAGGCGCAGCTCGACCGCTTCATGCTCCTGCACCGGCTGGAGTACCTCGCCCCGGAGGAAGAGAAGGAGGTCCTGCGCCGCAACGCCGCGCTCGGCGTGCGGCGCGAGGGCCGCGGCGCGATGGCGCGCACGGAGTTCGATGCGCTGGGCGACGAGCCGGCGGGCTCGATCGAGGATCTCGTGCACGCGATGGAGGACGTGCAGCACGTTCACGTGAGCGAGACCTTCCTCGAACACGTCGTCGAGATCGTCGGCCGCACCCGCAAGCACCCGAGCCTCGACCTCGGTGCCAGCCCGCGCGCCGGCATCTCGCTCGTGAAGGCGTCGCGCGCCCGCGCTCTGATCCTCGGCCGCGACTACGTGCTGCCGGAGGATCTCTTCGCGCTGGCGGAGGACGTGATCCTGCACCGGATCCGGCTCAGCTACGAAGCGCTCGCGGAGGGCAAGACCGGCGCGGCGATCCTGCAGGAGCTGCTCGCCGAGGTGGGCGAGAAGTGAGCCGCAAGCCGCCGGCGCGCGCGCCGGCGGCGGGGGCCCCCCCGCCGCTCGGCGCGAACGAAGGCTTCCTCG
This sequence comes from uncultured candidatus Brocadiaceae bacterium, assembly GCA_964418595.1. GTDB lineage: Bacteria > Planctomycetota > UBA1135 > UBA1135 > UBA2386 > CAYQMF01. Next base: position 50,416 of record CAYQMF010000024.1, on the reverse strand, counting down.
CCCGCCTCGACACCCTCGACGCGCGGCAGTTCCAGATCGCGATCCGGCGCGTGGCCGACGACCTCAGCTACGGCACCGACCGCTCGCGCTACCTCGGCTCCGGCGTCGAGTACGTCCAGTCGCGCCCCTACCAGTACGGCGACCCCGTGAAGGCGATCGACTGGCGGGTGACGGCGCGCACGGCCAAGGTTCACATCAAGGAGTACGAGGCGCCCAAGCGCGTGCCGTGCTGGATCCTCGTCGACACGTCGGCGTCGATGACGCTCAGTTCGATCGCGCGCAGCAAGTACGAACTCGCGCTGCACATCGGCGGCGGGATCGCGTTCGCGTGCCTCGACCGCGTGAGTCCGGTCGGGGTGGTCGGGGTCGGGGAGCGCGACATCCGTCAGCCGCTGAGCCTGTCGAAGGATCGCGTCATGCAGTGGCTGCTGCGCCTGCGGCGGTTCCGCTACGACGAGGGCACGACGCTGGGACGGCGGGTCACGGAGTTGCGGCCGAGCCTCGGCAGCCGCGCGCTGGTCGTGGTGCTCAGCGATCTGCAGGACGAGGACGGCGTCGCCGCGCTGAAGCTGCTCGCGCAGGAGCACGACTGCGTGGTGTTGCAGTTGCAGGATCCGAGCGAGGTGCTCGTGCGCGGCCTCGGCTTCGTGCGGGCGCAGGAAGCGGAGACCGGCCGCGAGTTCGTCACCAAGGGGCGGCGGCCGTGGCTGGACCAGGCCGTGCTGACGCAGAGCCTGCGCAAGGCGGGCGTCGACCACCTCCTCCTGCGCACCGACCGTCCCTTCGCGCACGAGCTGCGCCACTTCTTCCGCGCGCGCGGACTCGCGGGTGGGGGCGGGCGATGAAGGCGCTCCTCCGCCTGCTCCTGGCCGTGGCCTGCGCGGCGCCGATGCTCGGCGCGCAGGCGCGCGACGACCGTAGTCCCACGGTGGGGATGCGCGCGCGCATCGAGCAGTTCGTGGTGCCCGGCGGCCTCGTCGCCGTCAAGCCGATCGAGCCGCGCAGCGCGATCGTGCTGCGCATCGTCGAGACCTTCCCGCACGGCACCGACCACCGCTACGACTTCGAGTACTACGGGCTCGAGCCGGGCAAGCACGACCTCGCGCAGTACCTCGCGCGCGTCGATGCGAGCGACGCGACGCCCGTCCCGGCGATCGAGGTCACCGTGCGTGCGACCATGCCGGCCGGTCAGGTGGAGCCGACGGAGCTGACGCCGAAGTCGCCGCCGTGGCTCGGCGGATACTCGACGACGCTGGTGGTGGGTGGCGTGCTGTGGGTGATCGGCTTGCTGGCGATCCTCTTGGTCGGGCGGCGCAAGCGGGCCGCCACGGCCGCAGCCGCAGCGCGGCCCGTCACGCTCGCCGATCGCCTGCGGCCCCTGGTCGAGGGTGCGGCGACGGGCCGGCTCGACGACGGCGGCAAGGCCGAACTGGAGCGGCTGCTGCTCGCCTTCTGGCGTCGACGCCTCGAACTGGGCGCGCAGAAACCAGCCGCCGCGATCGCGCGCCTGCGCGAGCACGCGGAGGCCGGCGCCCTCCTGCGCCAGCTCGACGCGTGGTTGCACCGGCCCGGCCCCGCGGCCGCGGTCGACGTCGCCGCGTTGCTGCAGCCCTACCGGGACGCGCCGGTGGCCGAAGACGGCGAAGACGCAGAGGAGGCGAAGGCCTGATGTTCGGTCGTCCCTGGGCGCTCGCGCTGCTCGTCGTGCCGATCGTGCTGGTGCTGTTCTGGTGGAACCGGCGCGGCCGGCGTGTGGTGCTGCCCTTCGACCACGCGCGCAAGGGCGGCGGACGGGTCCTGGTGTCGGTGCTCCGCTTCGGCGAGTCGCTGCCGGCGCTCATGCTCGCGGTCGCGATCCTCCTGCTGGCGAGCCCGCAGGTGCTGAGCGCGCCGAAGGCCAAGCGCGCGCTCACCAACATCCAGTTCTGCGTCGACATCTCCGGGAGCATGACCGCGCGGTTCGGCAGCGGCACGCGCTACGACGGCGCGATGGCGGCCCTCAACCAGTTCCTCGACTACCGCACCGGCGACGCGTTCGGGCTGAGCTTCTTCGGCAACTCGGTGCTGCACTGGGTGCCGCTCACGAGCGACGTCTCCGCGTTCCGTTGCGCGCCGCCGTTCATGCGCCCGGAGAACGTGCCGTCGTGGTTCGGCGGCACGGAGATCGGCAAGGCGCTGATGGCCTGCCGCGAGGTGCTGGTCGCCCGGGAGGACGGCGATCGCATGATCATCCTCATCACCGACGGCATGAGCTCCGACCTCATGGCCGGGCGCGATGTCGAGATCGCGCGGCGCATGCGCGCCGACAACATCGTCGTCTACGCGGTGAACATCCAGGAGCAGGCGGCGCCCGCCGAGGTCCTGACCATCGCGCGCACCACCGGTGGCGACGTGTTCAACGTGCTCGACCCGCAGACCCTGGAGCAGGTCTTCCGCAAGATCGACTCGATGCAGAAGACCAGGATCGAGAAGGGCGCCGCCGAGTACGTCGACGACTTCTGGCCGCTGTGCGTGGTGGGCCTGGCCCTGCTCGCGGCGTGGGCCCTCATGCAGTTCGGCCTCCGCCACACCCCTTGGTGAGGCGGAGGCCTTGGGGGCTGCAAGGGCTGCGAATCGTTGCGTCGCGCACGAGCTTGGCGAGGCCTGCGAATCTCGCCACGCCCGTTGGATTCGCCACGCCCGAGCGGACCTGGAAGCCCCAGACGATAGCCATCGCCGGCGGCCCCTTCTGGCGTCGCGCAGCGACGCAACCCTTGGGTTGCGGCCGCCGGCTTCTGCGATGCGCCTAGAAGGTCCGCGACGTCGCGACGTTCGACACCTCGAGCGGCAGCGTGATGTTCGTCGGATCGAGGGTGATCGCCTGCCAGTGGATGTCGAGGCCCGCGGGCAGGTCGGCCGGCACGGTGAACTGGATCTGACCGCCGCCGTTGGTGTCGCAGAAGATGAGGCCGAAGTCGGTGAGCTGCGTGAACCCGTTGCCGATGCCGAGGCTGACGACTCCCGGCACCGCGCTCGGCGCGTTGGACACCGACAGCAGCATGTTGGCGACCCAGTTGGCGTCGCTGTGGACCTCCACGCGCGCGAGGCTGCCACGGACGATCAGCGGACTGATCGCAACGACGCTCGGGTGCGTCGCCACGACGCCGAGTTGCAGCGAATTGCTCGGCCCGCGCAGATTCGTCGCCACGACGGGATACTGACCGAGCCCGAGCCCGCCCGGCAGCGTGAAGCGCAGCGTCGTCGCATTCACGAGGACCGGGAACGCAGTGACACCGCCCACGCTGAGGCCGGTGACGGTGTCGAGGTACTGCCCGGTCGCCGTGACTTCACCGCCGCCGTACACGCGGACCGACGACGGCGACAGCGAGCTGAGCACCGGCGCGAAGGGTGGGGTGGGATCGTCGAGGCAGGTGCGCGAGTTCTTGTGGTTGAGGATCGACGCGATCGACACCGGCGCGAACGCACCGATGTTGCCGGTGCAGCCGCCGAGGCCCGAGCACATGATGTTGCACGGCGTGGAGCTGTCGCAGTGGTTGGCGCTCCAGTTGTGCCCCATCTCGTGCGCGACGAGGCCGGTGTTGGTGACGAGACTGCCGGAGAAGACCTTCGACGAGCCGTACGCAGACGTGCCGCAGATCACGCCGAGGTAGGCGCAGCCGACGACGCCGCTGAAGGTGCCTTCGCCCGTGAACAGGTGCGCGACATCGCGCGCGATGTTGCCGTGGTTGTTGCGCCACCGGGTGCGGAACTGGCCCAGCAGGTTGCAGAGGTCGCCGTTCCAGGCATAGACGTTGGTCGTCCGCACGATGATCGACGTGATGCGGTGTTCGATCTCGACGTCGCGTCGATAGATCGTGTTGACGTTGTTGATGGTGAGCGTGACCTGGTTCTGCACCGTGGTCGCGTTGTTGCCCCACAGCGTGTAGAAGGCGAGGTCGGCGTCGACCGCGAGCTGGGCCACGCGCATGGCGGACGGTGCGGTTCCGCCACCCGCACCGCCGTCGGCGTGCGGGGGCGCGAACGCGCTCACGCCGCAGCGGAGGTTGTCGGTGATCGTGTCGCGGCCGCGATAGACCGCGTGCATGGTGCGTGGCAGGCCAGCGCCCACAGGCGAGAGCGGCTGCACGCCCCACTGCGTGCCGTCGGCCAGCACCAGCAGTGCCTGCACTTGGCCGTCGATCACTGCGGCGGCGACCTCGCCGCCACCCGGCCCTTCGATCACACCGCGCAGCGTCACCGACGGGGGCGTGGGCAAGCGGTGCAGGCCGCTGGCGTCGTGCAGGTACAAAGCGAAGTCCGCGCCGCGCACGTCGTACGGCTCGAGGGCCAGCGTGTGCGGGACGCCATCGAGGAGGACGTCGATCCGGCATCGCGCCGCGGTTGCCGGCACCAGGAGATCCTGGGCTTCGCCCGCGCGGATGCCGAGGCGGACGCAGAGATCGGGCGGCAGGGGCAGCGGGGTCGGGGTGACCTGCGCGGCGAGGGGTGCGGTGGGCAGGGACGCACCCAGGAAGGCGAGAAGGAGGAGAGAGCGCATGCGCGGGAGGATAGCGTCGGGTCGGGGAACCGTCCTGGCCTCCGCGCGCCGTCGACCGGTAACCTTCGCGCTCCCATGCAGGTCGTCCGATGCTGAGCCTCGTTGCCACCGCGGCCGCCGTCGTTCTCGCGGCGCTCGGCGAGTGGCTGCACGGTCGGCGCGTGCGGCGGCTCGCGCGGTTGGCGTTCGGGCCTGTGGCGCGGCCGGCCCCCTGGGTGCGCCCGGCGATCGGGCTGCGCGTGCTGGCGTGCGGGCTGCTGGCCTGGGGGCTGACCACGCTGATGGACGTGCCGCCCCGGGTCCACCACAACGACGGGCGCGAGGACGACGACTTCCGTCGCCTGCTCCTGGTGCTCGACGTGTCGCCGAGCATGCGCCTGCGCGATGCCGGCCCGGAAGGGCAGCAGAGCCGGTCGCAACGTGCGCGCGATGTGCTGGACTCGCTCTTCCAGCGAGTCTCGATCGGCCGCTACCGCATCTCGGTCGTCGCGGTCTACAACGGCGCCAAGCCGGTGGTGGTCGACACCAAGGACCCGGAGGTCGTGCGCAACATCCTCGGCGATCTGCCGATGGAGTACGCGTTCAAGCCCGGCAAGACCAAGCTCCTCGATGGCGTCGCAGAGGCGGCACGCATCGCCAAGCCCTGGCCGAACCGCAGCACGCTCCTCGTGCTGGTGAGCGATGGCGACACGGTTCCGGCCACCGGGATGCCCACCTTGCCGGCGTCGATCAGCGGCGTGCTCGTGGTCGGCATCGGCGATCCGCTCGCCGGCAAGTTCATCGACGGCCGGCAGTCGCGCCAGGATGCGTCGACCTTGCGTCAGATCGCGAACCGGCTGGGCGGCACGTTCCACAACGGCAACGCCCTGCACCTGCCAACCGACGTGATCCGCGAGCTGTCGGAAGGCGCGGGCACCGCGGAGACGGAGAAGTTCACGCTTCGGGAGTACGCGCTCCTCGCGATCGCGGTCGCGAGCGCGTGGCTCGCATTCCTGCCGGTGCTGCTGCACTGGTTCGGTACGCGTTGGCAACCGGGCGTCGCGGCGCGAGTCGAGTCCGCGGCGTGACGCCGCGCCAGCTCACAGCAGGAAGGTCTGCACGACGTTCGACGTCTCGAGCGGCAGGGTCGGGTTCGCCGGGTCGAGGGTGACCGCCTGCCAGTACACCGTGATCTGCGGCGCGCTGGCGGGGAGCGGGAAGACGAGCGTCGCGGCGCCGTTGGCCGCGCAGCCGACGACGGCGAGTTCGGCGAGGTCGGTGAAACCCGCGCCGATGCCCAGCGAGACGATGCCGGGCAGTGCGCTCGGCGCCGAGGAACTGGAGAGGAACACCGCGCCCAGCCAGTTGCGGTCGCTGTGCAGCTCCACGCGTGCGTCGTAGCCGCGCGCCAGGAGCGGACTGATCACGAGCGAGCTCGGGTGGTTCCCCTGCACGTCGATCTGCAGCGCGTTGCTCGGGCCGCGCCCGTTGATCGCGACGACCGGCTGCTGGGCGATGCTCGTCGACGGCACGCGGAAGCGCAGCGCCGTCGGGCTCACCAGGGTGAACGCGGCGTTGACGCCGCCGACCGTCACGGACGTGACCGCGTCGAGATAGGCGCCGGCGACGGTGATTTCCGGGCCGCCGAACACCGGCGACGCGGTGGGCGTGAGCGAGGTGAGCACCGGCGGGTTGGGCGGCAGCGGATCGTCGAGGCAGGTCCGCGAGTTCTTGTGCCCGAGGATCGCGCTGATCGAGACCGGCGCGAAGCTCGTGAGGTTGCGACTGCAGCCGCCGAGGCCGGAGCACATGATGTTGCAGGGCGTGGAGCTGTCGCAGTGCCCGGCGCCCCAGTTGTGCCCCATCTCGTGCGCGACGAGCCCGGTGTTGGTGGACAGGCTGCTCGAGTAGGCCTTCGAGGAGCCGTAGGCGGAGCCGGTGCAGATGACGCTCAGGTAGGCGCAGCCGATGACGCCGCTGAACGAACCTTCACCCGTGAACAGGTGTGCGACGTCGCGGCGGATGGCGCCGTGGTTCGCTGCCCAGTAGTTGGCGAACTGGCCCAGCAGGTTGCACAGGTCGCCGTTCCACGCATAGATCGCCGTTGTGCGCACGACGATGCTGGTGATGCTGTGGTCGATCTCGACGTCGCGCCGGTAGATCACGTTGAGGCTGTTGATCACCGTCGTGACCTGGTTCTGCACCGTGGTCGTGTTGCTGCCGTAGCGCTGGTAGTAGCGAAGGTCCGCGTCGATGGCGACCTCGGCGATCTTCAGCGCGGTCGGTCCCGTCGAGCCGCCGCCGACCGGCGGTGCCGCCGGGGTCGCCGCGCCGCACGACAGGCCTTCCATGCTGACGTCGGCGGCGCGATACACGGCGTGCGTCGAGTGCGGGAGCGCGGCGTTGATCGCCGACAGCGGCTGCACCGCCCAGACTGCGCCATCGGCGAAGCGCACCATCGCGTGCAACTGGCCGTCGATGAGGGATGCGGCGACGTCACCGCCACCGGTCACCGTGCCCTGGTACGTGACCGACGCGGGCGTCGGCAGACGGTGCAGCCCGGTGGCGTCGTGCTGGTACAGCACGAAGTCGTCGGCGCGAACGTCGTGGGGGACCAGGTGCAGGGTGCGCACGGCGCCATCGAGGTACACGGCCACCTGGAACGGTGTGCCGGGCGCCGCCGGCAGGGCGAAGTCCTGGGCCGTGCCCTCGCGCAGGCTGAGGGCGGCACAGAGATCTCCAGGCAGCGGCAGCGGCGCAGGGGCGATCTGCGCCCGGAGAGAGGTGCTCGGCAGCAGGCAGGCGGCCATGAGCACGGACGCGAGACGAGAGGCGAGGGAGAGCATCGCAACAGGGTAGCCCGGCTGCACGGCGGGGTCTTCGCCCATGCGCTCGACCGGCACGAACTGTCGCCGGATCCGATTGCCTTGCCCATTCGAGGGCGGCCTTCCGATAGACTCCCCGGCCGTCGTCGTCCCCCGCGACCCCGCGGGTGACCCGCGACACGGAGTCACCTATGCGCAAGATCCTCGTTGCTGCCTGGCTCGCGATCCCCGTGGGGACGTGGGCCTACCACGAAGGGCCGGGCCAGGACCGGCTTCGCCTCGATGACGCGGGCGCCTACCTCCGGACGGCACACGCTGCCGCGTCGAGCGAGGACTGGGCGGCGAGCATCGAGGCCTACGAGTCGGCGTTGAAGCTGCTGCCCGCGGAGCGCGGCGCAGAGGCCCGCCGCGCCCGCCTCGAACTCAACAAGGCGCGCATGCTGGCGAAGCAGCTTCCGGAGGCGCATGCCGACCTCGCCGTGCTGGTCCGCGAGCTGGCGGAGGCGAAGGACGCCGACCCGGCGATGCTGGCGGAGGCGCGCAGCGCGCTCGCCAACTCGCAGTACTACATCACCTGGCTCATGCGCCTCGAAGGCCAGCCCGCCGAGAAGTGGGAGCCGGAGGTCGAGGCCGCGCGGCAGACCTATCGTCTGCTCGCGGAGCAGGCGGCTGCGCGCGGCGACCGGGCGGCGCTCGAGCAGAATCAGAAGGATCTCGAAGCCGCCGTGCGTCTGGCGCGCATGGAGCTGAAGGACCTGCAGGGCCTTCCCCTCCCCAGCCAGTGACAGGGTTGTGGAACCGGCCGCGGTCGCGGCCAGAAGAGTTCTGCCAAGAAGGCCGGTGACGCGCGCGGCGCCAGCTCCGGTCCTCCGCCGGACGGCACCGGCTCGTAGCCGGAGTCGGAGCGGTCGCCCGGGCCGGCTTTCCGATTAGGCTTGGCGGGATGACGAAGTCGTTCCGCGCCTTCCTCTCGCTCGCGCCGATCTGCCTCTGCGTCGGGCTCGTCGCGCAGACGACGACCTCGGGTCGTCCCATTCGCCTGGTGCCGCCGAGCGCCACCGCGTCGGGTCGGATCCCCCCGGAGCTGCAGGCGCTCCTCGATGCGGCACAAGCCAACCAGGCCGGCGCGGCGGTGAACACGGCCGGCGTGAGTGCGGCCGCCGCGAACCCTGGCGCCGCGCTGCAGAAGATCCAGCGGCTGCAGTTCGATCGGCGGCCGTCCACGATCCTGCAGGCGTGGTCGCGCGCGGAGCCGGAGCCGTTCAAGGAGGAGAGCGAGGCGGCGGAGGCGACACCGCCCGCACCGGCGGGCGACAAGCCTCCGACCGAGGCGCCGCCGCCGGAGACCGCGGCGACGGAGACGGCACCACCGCCGCCAGCACCGACGGCCGATCCCGCGGCAGCCGCGGCCGCTGCGGCGGCGGCGAAGGAGAAGGCCCGCGCCGAGCGCAGGCTGACCTACGACCTCGGCCTGTTCGAACGCAACGTGACCCTGGGCCGCTGGGATCGCGTCGGCGCCTTCCTCATGACGCTCCCCGACGCGGAGCGTCGCCCTGCGTACGAGTACCTGCTCGGCAACCTCGGCAACCCACAGTTCCTGCAACAGGGCAACAACCGCATCCCCACCAACCTCCGCGAGAACAACGCCTTTGACTTCGCCGACGTGCTCGGCCTCGCCGCGGCCGCGCCGGCGGTGCCGCCAAAGCCGCCCGCCGCCAACGCGCCGCCGCCGACGGAGCCTGCGCCGGTGGACGCCGACCGCAACCTGCAGCGCAACCACATCCAGATGCTCGCGGCGATCGTGCGGCGCGCGCTCGATGGCGGCTATGCGCTCGAGGAGTGGATCGCGAGCCTGCGCCGGCAGGCGGGACTCGCCGCGACCGAGCGGGTGTTCACGCGCCGCCTGGGCGCGCTCATGCTCGCGGCCATCGGCCAGGACGTCGAACTCCTGCCCTTCCTGCCGACGTTGGACGAAGCGGTTGCGGCCGACGATCGCGAGGCGCTCAACCTGATCGCGCGCCACGCGCTCGCGATGCACCAGAAGGAGGAGATGCCCGTGCACCTCGAGCGGGCGTGGAGGGCCACTCAGGCGGTGCTCGCCGCCGGCAAGGTGCGCGACGCCGACAAGGCCGAGGGTCTGCGCCGCGCAGTCGAGCTGGCGCCACGCATCCGCAGCGAACTCGGCGAGGCGTGGCTGGCCGAGAGCTTCGCGGTTCGACCGGAGCGCGGCATGGAGGTGCTGGCGACGATCGGCACCTTCGCGGCGCAGGGCATGCAGCAGCGCACCCACGACACGAAGTTCCGGCAGAAGAGCCTCGAGCTGCAGAAGACCGCGGTCGACGCCCTGCTGCGGGCGGCGCCGGCGCGCGCCCAGGAGTGGCGCGAGGTGCTCAACCTGCTGGCGGCGAACTGGATCGACGAAGCGAACTACGCGTACGGCAACTCCGAGGCCGACAGCATGACGCCGTACCTGCAGCGGGATGCGTACGGCAACATCTTCTACCAGTCGTTCAACCAGCGGCAGAACCTGCCGGTGCAGCCGATGGCGCCCGCCGACCTGCTGCCGACGCGGCCGACCGGCGCGTGGGAGGAGCTGATCGACGCCGGCCGGCGGCCGACCTTCGTCGCGGTGCTCGCGCAGCTCTATCTGAAGGTCAACGACGAGGACCAGGCGTTCCCGCTGATCGAGACGCTCGCGACCAGTCACGCTGTCCGCGCCAAGACCCTCGCGGAGGAGTTCCTGCGGGTGTGGGCGCGCAACCACAACCCCAACCAGACGAACCAGCGCACCAACCAGTACATGTTCATGTACGGCTTCGACCAGCGCGCGAACGCCATCCCCCTGACGCGGTCGAAGCAGGAGCGCAACCTCGCGGAGCTGGCGGCGCTGGCCGTGCGCCTGCGCGCGCTGCCGATCGGGGGACTCGACGAGCAGCTGCTGGTCGACGCGTTCACGCAATGCCACAGCACCGCCGAGGTCTACCGCCTCGAGGCGGTCGAGAAGGTGTTCGGCGCGCTCGACGCGCTGTCGCCGAAGACGCTGACCTCGCTGGCGCAGCGGATGCGCACGAACCTCGCGAGCGTGTGGCGCCGCCCCAACGTGCAGGAGAACGCCAAGACCAAGCGCAACCAGAAGGACATCGAGCGCGAGGTGCTGGCCGGGTACGAGACCGCAGGCGCGGTCGTGGCGCGCGCCCGCCAGAAGCACGCCGAGCATTGGGGGCTCCTCATGGCGCAGGCGTCGCTCGAACACGACGAGAACAACTTCCGCCAGGAGGTCGCGAAGAGTTCGGAGTTCGCGGGCAAGCGTCTCGCCGCGCTCGGCAAGCTCGCGGCTGCGGCGGCGAGCTATGCCACGGGCGTCGAGGCCCTGCCCGCGGACGAGTGGACCACGGACGCCTTCGACACGTGGTTCTACGCGGCGCTCGGAGCCTGCGACCTCGCCGCAGTGAGCGACGAGAACGCGCTGGCCAACAGCCAGCCGGCGGCGATCCGCGCCGCGCTCGAGGCGTTGTCCGGCGAGGCGGGTGAGAAGCACCGCGCCATGTTCGCCAACAACCTGTTCACGCGCCTGAGCGCGGTGCGGCCGCAAGTGAAGTCGCGCTACCTGCGCGCCGGCTTCGACATCGTCGGCGACCACCCGCGCGCCGCGGAAGCGCGCAAGGTGTTCGAGTACTACAACGACCTCGTGCACGAGATCAGGCTCGTGGCGCACGTGGATGGCGATGCCGCGGTGGGGGCCGACCGGCCGTTCGGCGTGCGCGTCGACCTGCTGCACACGCGCGAGATCGAGCGCGAGAGCGGTGGCTTCGCCAAGTACCTGCAGAACCAGAACAACGCGCAGTTCGCCTACAACTACGGGCGGCCGACCGAGAACTATCGCGACAAGTTCCAAGAGGCGGCGGCGCAGGCCCTGCAGGAGCACTTCGAGATCCTGTCGGTGACCTTCAACGCGGAGGACGTGCGCAGCAAGGCAACCGACGACTACGGTTGGCGGGTGACGCCGTATGCGTACCTGCTGCTGAAGGCGCGTGGTCCGCAGGTGGACAAGGTGCCTGCGCTGCGCCTCGACCTCGACTTCCTCGATACCTCCGGCTACGCGGTGTTGCCGATCGAGTCGGCGCCGATCGTCGTCGATGCGTCGGTCGCGGCGCCGGGTCCGCGGCCTTGCACGAACGTCGAAGTCACGCAGATCCTCGACGAGCGCAAGGCCGCAGAGGGCAAGCTCGTGCTCGAGATCAAGGCCAGCGCCGATGGGCTGGTGCCGGACCTCGACCAGTTGCTCGACCTGCACGCGGACGGGTTCGTGGTCGTCAAGCGCGACGACCAGGGGCTCGCGGTGAGTGAGTTCGCCGACGATCGCGAGCACGTCCGCTCGGAGCGTCTGTGGTTGGTGACGTTGAAGGCCGCCGAAGGCGCGGCGCCACCAACGCGCTTCCGGTTCGCGAGCGCGAAGCGTGAGGACACGAAGCTCGTCCATCAGCGCTACGTGGATGCCGATCTCGCCACCGTCGGCGCCGAGATCGACCTCGAGCGCCGCTACGACGACCGCGGGTTCCCCTGGCTGTGGACGCTGCTGGGTGTGCTGGCCGTCGCGCTCGGGTTCTTCGGATGGCGGCGGGCGCTGCGTGGGCGCGGCGAGGGCGCGGTTGCGCGGTGGCGGGTTCCGGAACCGGCCACACCGTTCGCGGTGCTCGGTCTGCTGCGCGAGATCCAGAGCGGCAATGGGCTCGACGCATCGGCGCACGCGGAGCTCGACGCCGAGATCGTGCGCGTGGAGCGGCAGTACTTCGCGCCCACGCCCGGCGAACCGCTGGACCTCGCGGCCATCGCGCAGGAGTGGGTGCGGAAGGCACGGTAGGGCGCGCCCTGCCGCCGACCTGTCCCGCTCGGGCCAAACACATCTCTCCCTCGGCCACCCTCGCCGCTACCGTCCCCTCCCATGCCGCGCCTGTCCCACGTCCTGTGCCCGCTTCCGTGCGCGCTGCTCGCCGCCGCTCTCGGGGCGCAGTCGTACTCCGACCTCACCCTCGTCCGCAACCGCAAGAACGAGGGCGAGAACCTGCTGCAAGTGCGTGCCGGCGTCGGTCTCGGTTTCCCGGGCAGCGCCGAGGACAAGTCGATCGGGCTGCAGGAAGTCGTCGCACCGGACGGGCACGTGTACTTCCGGCGCCGGGGGTTCGGCAGCCAGAACGCCGTGCTGCTCGCGTACGCGGGCTTCGACGGTCTCTACGCGACCGTGAAGGACGACCCGCAGTCGGGGCGCGATGGCCAGAACCGCCTGGAGGTCTTCGGGCGCGTGTACCCGTACTACCGCGAGGGGTTCTACCGCAACGGCAACTGGGTGCCGACCGGGCGCTACGAGGGGTCGGACTACGGCGCGGCGCTTGCGGCGTCGCGGTTGATGGATCGCGAGTTCCGGGTCGAACTCGGGGTGTTCTACAAGCGCTACGAGTTCAGCCGCAACGAGACCACGGCGGCGAACTACGTCATCCCCGAGGACTTCAACGGCTACGGCGGCAAGATCACGCTCGAGCACCAGACGCTGACCACGGCGCGCACGACGGGTCGGCCCAACGGCGGGTTCCTGTTCTCCGTCGGCGTCGAACGCGAGCAGAACGACAGCGACGGCGCATTCGGCACCGTCGGCATCTACGAGTCCGAGCTGCCTTCGGGTCTGTGGCGCGGCCGCGGCCATCTCGAGTGGTACTTCCCGCACACCGAGTCGTCGACCTTCGTCTTCGTCGTCGACGGCAGCTACAGCGCCGACGAAGACCGCGTCTACAACAACGACGCGAGCAAGCCGATCGGCAACCTGTGGTTCGACGGCCAGCTCCGCTGGCGCCTCGACCTCGGCAGCGCCCTGTCGGTGACGCCGTTCGTCGCCGGGCAGTACGTGCGGATCCTCGACGAGTCGGGCCTGCAGTCGGACGTGGAGACGTTCTTCGGCGGCGGCCTGGACCTGCGCCTGGATCTCGGCACCAACTTCACGGCCTACGCGAACTACTCGTTCCTCGACAACGAGAACCGGACCACCGTGTCGCCGACACGCGACACGCTCGGCAAGCACCAGCTTTTCGCAGGGATGGAGATCCGGTTCTGACCGGTCGGCCGGGATCCGACGGTTGAGCCTCCGTCCCGCTCGTGCGATGGGACCGGGTGGCCCGGTCCGTCGCGTGGGCGACTTCCTTCCGGAGGCTCTTGTGCGCCCAGCTCTCGATCACGCTCTCTTTCCCCTCGTCTTCGTCGCGGCGTTGGCAGCGCAACCTGCGGTGCTGCACGACAACGGCCCGATCGTCACCCACGCCGGTGCGGGCGCCGGCGGCCGCGACGTCAGCGCACTCGACAACAGCGGGTTGTCGCACCCGGCGCATCGCTTCTACGGGCTGGGCGCGCAGTGGGTGAGCGGCGCCGGCAACTCGCTGGCCGACGACTTCACCGTGTGCGGGACGTGGCACGTGACCGAGATCGAGGTCTTCGGCTACGCCACGAACGCGGTCGGCCCCGTGGCCACCGGCGTGTACGTGCAGATCTGGGACGGCGACCCGCGCCAACCCGGGAGCAGCGTCGTCCGTGGCGATCTCTCCAACAACCTGGTCACAGCGCCGCCGGCGGGGACATTCCACAGCTACCGCACCCTGATCGGCGGCTTGACCGCCACGAACCGCGAAGTGCACTCCATCCGCGTACCGGTGAGCTGGGCGCCGCTGCCACCCGGCGTGTACTGGTTCGAGTACCAGTTGCAGGGCGCGAACTTCGTTCCTCCGGTCACGGAGCGGGAGGTCTACATCACCGGCAACGCCATCCAGCGCGTGGGCAGCGTGTGGGCCGACGTGAACCACGCGGTCCTCCCCGCGGTCGCGGGCGTCGCCATCCCGATCCGCTTCCATGGCTACGCGTCCGGGGTCTTCGATGCCCGTCAGGCGATCTGGGGCGAGGCGAAGCTCGGGAGCAGCGGGCGACCCACGTGGGGGCTCGCGGCCCCGATCCTGGGTCGCGACATGGCCCTGCAGATCTTCGACGGCGTGCCCGGCGCGACGCCGATGCTGCTCGTTGGCTTCGGCCGTCAGGACATCCCGATCGCGCCGATCGGGAGGCTGTTCACGCTGCCGGTCGTGAGCTTCGCGATGCCGGCGTTCGACGGCAACGGCACGAGCGTCTCGCGGCTCGCGATTCCACACGGCGACGCGCTGTGCAGGCTCGAAGTGGACTTCCAGGCCGTGTGGGTCGACGCTGGCGCGGCGGGATACGTCGGACACACGAACGGCATGGCGGCGTACCTTGGCGGCGGCGGCGGTGAATGGGTCAACATCGACGTGAGCGTGCAGGTCGGCAAGACCGTGTGCGTCTCGCTCGGGACGGGCAGCAACGCGGCCGTGGTCGTCGGCAACAGCCACCCGGGACGGGCGACCGCCGCGACCGGGGCGCGTGTCGGCTACTGGGAGGTCTGCTTCACGGGGGTCGCCGCGACGGGATCGACCATCGTGGTCGTCAACTACCAGGATGCTGCAGGCAAGCCCAGGACCGCGCGGTTCTGGGTGACGGTGAAGGTCTGAGCCGCGTCACCGCGGCTCGAAGCTCACCGTCGACGTGCGCAGGCGGGCGCGGTCGTCACCCAGCGCCCGGGTCTTGAAGAACGGCGTGCGCCGGCCGCCGGCGACGGTGCGATAGTCCTCGTACTCGTCCACGGTGGTCTGCAGCCCGGCCTCCTGGTTCCATTCGCGCAGCTCGACCACGCGCAGGAGACCGTTGCCGGTGTCGATCGAGAGGCGCAGGCGCGCGGAGCGCTCGTCGTCGGCCTCGAGGACCGCGAACTCGCGGTCGCCGACGGCGCGCAGCGACACGAGGCGCAGCCGCAGTTCGCCACGGAGCGCGCGCGCCAGCAGCAGCAGCGGGTGGCGCGCCGCCGCGGCCTGGCGCATGCGGATCTCGTCGAGCGTCAGCTCGATCCGCTGGCCGGAAGCGACCTCCTGCCCCGCGTTCCTGGTGATCACGGTCTCGATGGTCGTCGCCAGGATCTTGCGTGTCTCGCGCAGCTCGCCCGTGGGCAGCAGCTCCGTAGTGGTTTCGCAGGTGGGCCCCTCACCGGCGTCGCTCTGCACCACGGTGTGGTAGCCGCGCAGGTTGCGGAGGGAGTCTTCGCCGCCGAGCGCGGCGATGGCGCGGGCGACGTACGGTGCCGCGGCGCGTTCGCGCTCGGCAGTCTCTGCCGGCGGCAGGAGGTTGTCGGCGCCTTCCTGGGGCAGCGCCATCTCCGGCACGCGGACGACGTTGGCGGGCAGCGTCGTCGACGGCAGCTTGCCGACGGCAGTCAGGGCCAGGGGAATGGCAGCGAACGTCGCGAGGGCATCGGTCACGCGCAGCCGCTCCGGGCTCTCGAGGCGAGCCAGGCAGTCGGTGATCGAGTCGAGCGTACCTCGGCGATGCACGAGTTCGGTGATGCGTCGCAGCCATGCGCTGGGTTCGGCGCACCCGCCCAGCAGCCGCAGGCGCGCCCGCGCCGCGGCGACGGCGAGCTCGGCCTTGCTCGGCGGCTGCGAGAGCATGGAAGCCTGCGCGCGCGCTGCCACCTGCCACAGTGGGATCACCAGATCGGCACTCGCACTCGTGCCCAGCACGCAGTCGTCCGGCGCGTCGCCGATCGGGTCGAAGCCGACGCTGCGACCGACCAGGGCCTGCGTGGCCGTGTCGAGGCGACCGCCGACGCCTTCGTGCGAGAAGCACTCGCGCAGGGCCATCAGCTCGGCCGCAAACGGATGGCCGATGCCCGGCATGGGCAGCGACAGCGCGACCTGTGGCTCGCTGTCGCGCTCGATCCAGCGTCCTGCCGGCACCGGTGCCGACTCCACGAGTTCGACCGGCTTGTAGGCCGGGGTCAGCGGATCGAGCCAGGGCAGCAGGCCGTCGCGCACGGCGAGCACCTGCTCGGCCGTGGGCTTGCCCGGAACCCAGAGCGCGAGCAGCGCGCCGGCGGCGCGGTAGCGCGCGCGGTGGAAGAGCGCGACCTCGTGTGCCGTGCGCAGATTCAGCTCGCTCACAGTGCGGGCCGCGTCGCGCTCCGCCTCGTTGGTGGCCAGCAGGGTCGGCAGCGGCGCGCGCAGCCGCGCCTCGGCCAGCCGTCGCGCGAGGCCTTGCCGAAGGCCACCGACGGCGGTGCCGGTTACTTCCGGGTCGATGCGCAGCGCGAGCCGCTCGCCGAGCGCGCCAAGGACCGGGCCCAGGTTGGCCACCGGCAGGACCACTTCGAACGCGGTGGTCTCGGCGGTGACGGAGATCGTGAGGCTCGCGCCCTGGAGTTCGAGCGCGCGGCGCAGGCTTCCCCCGGGGAGGGAAGGCGGTGCGAGTTCGGCAACCACCTCCGCGGTGAGCGCGGCGAGGCCGACCGCGCCGCTCGCGCCGCCCACCGGGAGCGAGAGGCGCAGGGTCGCCACGGCGCTGGCGGGCGGCGCTTCGGTCGCGAGGATCAACATCCCGAGCAGCGGCACGGGAGTCACCGACGGTGCGCTGTAGGCCGGACGGGGAAGCGGCACGCCGTCCGCCCCGCGCGGCACGTTTGGCCCGCCGGGACCCGGACCGGGGGCGGGAACGGTACCGGCTGATGGCTGCGCAGGCGATGTCGATGATCCGGTCGTGCGCGCGGCGTCGACCGGGGCGTCTCCCGAAGGCGTGAGCCGCGTGTCGTACACCGCGTCACGCCACACGCATGCGGCGCTGGTTGCGGCCGCCCCGAGCAACAGCCAGACGCGCGCCTTCACGGCATCATCTCCTGCGTGACACGCACGCGCCGATCGCGCACGAGCATGCCCTTCAGCGTGGCGATCACTGCGGCGTCGTTCGGGGCGTCGGGCGCGGCGACGAGGTGCGGGTCGGTCACGCCATCGTCCCAGAGCAGAGCGAGGTGCGTCGCGAGCGTGGCCGGGTTGCGCAGCCGCTGCCCATGCCGCGCCGTCAAGCGGGCGCGCACATCGACCAGTTCGGCCGCGGTGGGAGGCGTGCGCGACGCGGCGCTCAGCGCGGTGTCGACGCCCACCACGAGTGCCTGCTGCGTGGCCGCGTCGCGGCTCTGTCTCGCGTCGGCGCGCACTTCGATGAGGACGAAAGGCGCGGCGCTCGCGGCGGGGAACGGGTGTGTCACGGTCACCGCTGCCGCGCCGATGCCGTTGGCCCGCAGGGTGCGTGCGAGGAACGAGGCTTCGCCGTCGGCGAGCCAGGTCGCCGCCAGCGCGACCGCCGCGGCGTCGGCGCCCGGCGGCGTCCGGTAGGCCACGGCCAGCCCCGCGAAGCTCCCGCCCGCGATGCGACCGGTGACCTCGCCACGTGGATCGGCGATCGCCGGCGCGAGCGGCAGGGGATCCTGGGGGAGATCGCTGTGGGCGAAGGCCGCCATCAGGGCGGCCGCGACGGCATCGGGGTCGAAACCGCCGACGAGCACGTGCCGCGTGCGCTCGGGCCGGTGCGTGGTGGCGAAGACCTCGCGGGCCCGCGCCCGGCCGACCGGCACGTGCGCGACGCCGAGCGAAGGTCGCCCCAACGGATGGCCACGGTAGGCGAGCCATCGCATCTCGTCGCGCGCCGGCGCCCACTCGTCGCTCGCGTTGGCGCGCGCCAGCTCGGCGCGCACGGCGCGCAACTCGTCGTGCAGGCCGCGCAGGACCGCGTCTTCGCGCCGGGCGACCAGGAGGTCGGCGACCCGGGCTACGGCCTCGACCGCGAGCTCGAGGTGGAGGAGCATCGCCTGCGGAGTCTGGCTCAGGTGCGATGCGCGGCAGGGCGCGGCGCGCAGCGCGCGCTCGAAGGCCAGCGGGTCGGCGAGCTTGCCGGCCGCGCTGCGGTGGGCATCGATCGCGGCCGTGAGCTCGGAGGGCACCGCCTGTCCGGCGAGGGTGATCTGGGCGAGGCGCTGTTCGTCGGCGTCCCACCGCTGCAGGAGATCCTGCTCCGCGGCACCGTCGATGCTCCCCAGGGTCGTGGTGCCGGCCATGGCCGCCCGCGCCACGGCGAACGCGAGGCCCTGTTCGCCGTCGCGCTCCTCCGCGGGGCCGGCCGGCGTGCGCATGACCCAGCTGAGCACGGGCGGTCCCCCCGTCGGGTAGAGCAGGAAGCGCGAGCCGTCGGGCGTGGTCACGACGCGTGGCGAGGCGACCTGCGCCGCCGCGGCGCCAGCCAACAGCAGCGTGGCGAGATGGCGCGCGATGGTGGTGGCCGTGATTCCGAAGGCCGGGCGGCGCGAGCAGGGGTCGGCTGGGGCTGTCCGCGTAGCGAGACCGCCCCAGGTCCTACTCTTCGACACTGTCTTTCTCGACGCCGCCGTCAAACCTGCCTCTGGGCCTGCACACCCCACGCTTACTATCGGCAACGAAGGTCAGGATCTCGCGCACGGAGGCGTGTTCTCCGAACCGCTCCCGCACCGTCGCCACGCGCTCGGCCAGGGTGCCGCTGCGCCACAGGAGCTGGCGGAACGCCCGCTTGATGGCGGCGACGTCCTCGGTGGATATCCCCTGGCGTTTGAGGCCGACCGCGTTGACGCCGACGACGCGGGCGCGGTCGCCCTGCACCAGCGCGAATGGCGGGGCATCCCGCGAGAGCATGGCGCCGGCGCCGACCATGGCGAGGCGGCCCACGCGGCCGAACTGGTGCACGCCCACCATCGCCCCGAGCACCACCCGGTCCTGGATCACGGTGTGGCCGGCGGCCATGGCGCCGTTCGTGAAGACGACGTGGCTGCCGACCTGGGCGTCGTGCCCGATGTGCGAGCCGACCAGCAGCATGTTGTCGTCGCCGACGGTCGTGACCCCGTGGCCGAACGGCGTGCCGCCGTGGATCGTGACGTGCTCGCGGATCCGGTTGCGGTTGCCGATCACCAGTCGGTTGCCGGCCTCGCCCGTGAACTTCTTGTCCTGCGGGGTCGTGCCCAGGACGGCGAAGGGGAAGATCTCGCACTCGTCGCCGATCACGGTCTCGCCGTGGATCACCACGTGACTCCAGAGGTGGCAGCCCGCACCGGTCCGGACCCGGGGGCCGATCACGCAGTAGGGGCCGACGCGCGTGCCGGCACCGAGTTCGGCGCCGGGGCTGACGAGGGCTGTGGGGTGGATGTCCATGCGGTCGGGGCGGCGGCGTCGCGGGCCCGGATTGTGGGAGGGAGACGCCGGGTCGGCAAGCGACTGGTCCGGCGATGCTGGTTCTAGGCACACTTTCCGAGGGTCGATGATGACCCCGTGCGGCGAAGCGTGTTCTCTTTCGCCACGTCATGGCAAACCGGTCGCGGTGCAGATCCTCTCGTCGATCCTGGCTCGCAGGATCGTCGCCGGTAGCCGGTGCTCGAGGCCGCCGGGTGAGGGACGTGCCGTGAGCGTCCTGCGCGGCGAGCCGGTCGCCAGCGGCGTCGCACTCGGCAGGGTCGTGTTCCAGGGCTGGAACGAGCGCGCCCTCGCACCGCGCATCGCGTCCGATCAGGTGGAGACGGAACTGAACCGCCTGCGCAGTTCGCTGGAGAAGAGCCGCGGCCAGCTCGAGGAGCTGAAGTCCAAGCACCAGGGCGACCTCGGCAACGCCGAGCTGCGGATCTTCGACACGCACATCGGCTACCTGCAAGACCCGATGTTCGTGAGCGGCATCGAGAAGCTCGTCATGAACGAGCGCCTCGGGCTGCGCACGTCGATCCACCGCGTCGTGTCCGACTACGAGCGCATCCTGCAACTCGCCGAGAGCGAGGTGCTGCGCCAGCGGGCCAGCGACTTCCGCGACGTTGCGACGCGGATCCTGCGCAACCTCGACGAGAGCGACCCCAAGGTCGAGGCGGAGCCGCGGCCGACAGGGCGCTACGTGCTCGCGGCGCGCACGCTGTCGACGACGGACATGTTCAACCTCGACAACGAGCGCGTCGAGGGCATCGTCGCCGAGGAGGGCGGCATCACGTCACATGCCGCGATCCTGGCCCGGTCGATGGGGATCCCCACGGTCACCGGCATCCGCGACCTGCCGAGCCGGATGCGCGACGGCGACTTCGTCATCGTCGACGGAAGCGCGGGCGAGGTGCGGGTGAACCCGGAGGAGCGCGTGCGCACCGAGTACGAGGCGTCTGCGGAGCGCTTTCGCGCTGCGCGCGCGACGCCGCCGGAAGCGGTCGAGCACTGCACCCGCGATGGACATCGCGTGCATCTGCTCGGATCGTGCGGCAACCTCGGCGAGGTCGAACTGGCGAAGTCGTTCGGGATGGAGGGCGTAGGCCTGTTCCGCACCGAACTCCTGTTCCTCGCCGAGAAGAGCCTGCCGACGGAAGACATGCTCGAGCGGCACTACCGGCACGTGGTGCAGCAAGCGGCGGGACAGCCCGTGAACTTCCGTCTCCTCGACGTGAGCACGCGCGTCCAGGTCGGCGGTGAGTCTCCGCGCATCGAGCGCAACCCGGCGCTCGGCATGCGCGGCGTGCGCCGCCTGCTGCAGGACGGCACCATCCTGCGCCTGCAGATCCGCGCTGTCCTGCGCGCGGCGACAGGCACCGCGAACACCGCGCTGCTGGTGCCGTTCGTCACGGCGCTCAGCGATGTCCAGCGCGTGAAGGCTGCGGTCCTCGAAGAGCGGATCGCGCTGCGCAAGCGTGGCGTGGCGTGCGCGGACGAGATCCGCGTAGCGCCGATCATCGAGGTGCCGGCCGCCGCCTTCGTGCTCGGCGCGTTCCTCAACGAGAGCGACTTCATCGTCGTCGCCATCGACGACCTGCAGGCCTATCTGCTGGCTGCCGACCGCGACAGCGCCGACGTGCGCGAGTACTACCAGTCGCTGCATCCGGCCGTGTTCGAAGTGCTCGCGCGGCTGGCGAAGGAGGCGCGACGCCGGAAGAAGGATCTGGTCCTGTTCGGCGAGTCGGCGGCCGACCCCATGCGCGTGCCGTTCTACGTCGGCGCGGGCATCCGCCACTTCTCCGTCGCGCCGGCGCGCCTGCCCCAGATCCTGCGCGCGCTACGTCGGTACACGCAGCCCGAGTGCGCCCGGATCGCGGCGTCGGTGCTGGAGGCGCCGCGGGCCATCGACGTGCAGCGCGTGCTCGTCCAGTTGCAGGGCGACTGAGCGGGCGCGGCGGCCGGATCAGAGATCCGGGTACTCGATGGTGATCGGTGCGTCGACGTTCGGTGCGAGGCTCTTGTGCACCGGGCACGCGCGCGCCGCGGCCTCGAGCTTCTTGCGCTGCGCTTCCGTGGGTTTGCCCGGGATGACGATCGTCAGCGGGAGGCGACCGATCCGGCGCGAGGGGTCGGCGACCATGTGCTTCTCGACGGTGGCGGTGGCGGCCTCGAACGGGATCTGCTCGCGGCGGGCGACGATCGCCATCGTGGTCATCGCGCAGGTGGCGAGGGCCGTGGCGACCAGATCGGTGGGGGAGAAGAGTTCGCCCCTGCCCTGGTTGTCGGCGGGCGCGTCGGTGGCGACCGTGCTCTTCGAGGGGCCGTGGGTGGCAGTGCAGCGCAGCTCGCCGTCGTAGCGGGCGGTGATCGTGACCATGCGCGCGAGCGTAGGGTCCGGTATGGCCGTGGGCGAGGCCGGGCTCGAGGTTGCTGCGGTCTGGCGGAGCCTTGCGCGCGCTTTTTCTCGCACCTCCACGCCACGCCGACGCCGAGGCGGCGCTAGGGCGTCGGTCCCCTCTCCCAGGAGCACTGTTCCATGACCGATTTCGAATCCGTCCTCTCCCGATCCGCCCCCGAGTCCTTCTACGGTGTCACCCTCGACTGCGTCCGTCGGGTGCAGCGCAACGGGGCGGAGTTCGAGTCCTGGTCCTACCTGGAGCGCAAGGTCCGCGGGATCGTGACCCGCCGCCTCAGCGGGGTCCGGCTTCCGCCGGAGACCGAGGTCGAAGACCTGGTCCAGATGGTCCTCGTCCACATCGTCACTTCGATCTCCGTCTTCCGCGTCGAACGCGACGCGTCCTTCTCTGCCTGGGTGCACACCATCCTGCACCGCAAGGTGACCAGCCTCTGGCGGGGGATCCGGCGGCACAAGCGCGGTGGTGGGCGGGCGGACGTGCCCATCGAGGGCGAGAGCAGGATCCTGCCGATCGCCGACGACCGCGAGCCGAGCCCGAGCATGTGCGCGCGGATGCACGAGATCGAGGGGCGCTCGCGGGAGGCGTTGGAGACGATGAAGCCGCGGCACTGCGAAGTGATCCGGCTGCGCGAGGAGGAGCAGCTGCCGTTCCTCGAGGTCGCGCAGCGCCTCGGCTATGGGCGGGCGACGACCGCGCGCTCGATCTACTTCCGTGCGTGCGAGGAGCGCCGCCGCCTGCTCTGCGACCTGTTCGACTCCGGCGTCTGAACGGTCGGCCGGGTTGCGGGCGCGGTGGGCGACCGCTCCAATCCGGGCATGACGGAACCGGAAGCACCCAAGGATCCGCCTCCGCAGACCCAGTTCCTCGTGCGTCGCGCCCAGGCCAACGACGGGGACGCCTGGGTCGGCCTCGCCAGCCGCGTGCGTGAGGTCCTCGCCCTGCGCCTCGACCGTCGCGACCTCCCCAAGGGGTTCGAGGCCGCCGACATCGAGCAGACCGTGCTGATCGAGCTGGTGCGGTCGATCCACGAGTTCGACGCGGAGGCGCCGAACGCGAACTTCCGCGGCTGGGTGGCGACGGTGCTCCGGCGCAAGCTCCTCGACCTGCACCGTCGCGCCGCCGCCGACAAACGCGGCGGCGGG
This sequence comes from uncultured candidatus Brocadiaceae bacterium, assembly GCA_964418595.1. Taxonomy (GTDB): domain Bacteria; phylum Planctomycetota; class UBA1135; order UBA1135; family UBA2386; genus CAYQMF01. Next base: position 27,391 of record CAYQMF010000024.1, on the reverse strand, counting down.
CGCGAGCGCCTGCTCGGCGACTACGAGAGCGAGACCGGGTCGCCGCCCTCGGTGGCGGACGCGAAGTGGGTGAGTCAGAGCGTCGTGATGCGCAGGCGTGAGACGGCGGATTGCGTGGCGCGCCAGATGCAGAAGCTGCCCGAGAAGTACCGCGACGTGCTGCGCCTGCGCGACGAGGAGGGACTGACCTTCCCCAAGATCATGACCATGCTCGGCTACAACCGGGAGGTCACGGTCCGCTCCGTGTACATGCGCGCGAAGGAGCGTCAGATCGAACTCGTCCGACGCTGCTTCGAGCAGGATCGCTAGGCCGGGTCCGCCTCGTCCACCGTCTCGCTCGCCCTCGTCCCCGACACGCTCCGCGCCGCAAGCGTGTCTTCGGTCGTGGCCCACCGATCGTGGAACCACAGCCACTGCTCCGGGTGCGCGCGGATGAACTCTTCGATCTGTGCGCTCCAAGCCCGCGTGAGGCGCACGATCTCCGCCTCGCGGGGCGCCTTGCGGTCGGGGTAGATCGGATCGTTGATCACGGCCTCGAGGCGGTCGCCGACGCGCCGGCAGAGCACGACGAGCAGCGGCGCGCCGGTGGCGAGCGCGAGCCGGGCCGGACCCGTCGGGGTGTACGCGGGGCGACCGAAGAACTCGACGAAGGTGCCGCCGACTCGCTCGATGTCCTGGTCGGGCACGATGCCGAGCACGAGGCCGTCGGCGACGACGCGGGCCAGCTTCATGACACCGCTGTCGCCATAGAGGGTCTTGACACCCAGGCAGCCGCGGAGGTCTTCGACCAGCCGGTTGAGGCGCGGGTTGGGGATGCGTTTGGCGACGGCGCCGCCGAAGGGGCGCTCCCCGTGCACGTGGAGCCATTGCAGGAACGCCTCCCAGTTGCCCACGTGGCCGGACAGCGCGACGATCCCGCCGCACTCGCGGTGCGCCTTGCGCCAGCGCTCGACCGCGGTGTCGCCGGCGAACAGGCGGTCGAGGAACGGCTGGCCGCGCTGCACGATCGACAGCATCTCGGCGGGGATGGCCGCCATGTTCCTGAACATCTGGGCGAGGATCTTCCGCCGTGCCTGCGGCGTGAGCGCGTCACCGAAAGCCGTGATGAGGTTCTTCTCCGCCGCGTTCGCGAACATCAGGCGCGCGACCGGGGCCACGGTCACCCGGAAGAACCCGCGCAGGACCGGATAGGGGAGGCGACGCAGGACGGCGACCGCCGCACGGGCCGCTACGCCGTACACGAATCGGCGGGCCTTGCGCCAGTTCCGGTTCAGGAAGGGGCGCTGCTTCCAGGCGCGATTGCTGCCCGCGCCCCGATACGTCGGCGGGTGTACGGGTCGAGTTTCTCCAGTCCGAGGCACGTGCGGGCGCGGTTGTAGCTGTGCAGGAAGCAGGCGATGGTGCGCAGGCGGCCGGGGGAGCCCGCCTGGCGGAAGGCAGCCAGCAGACGTCCCAGGTCCGCTGCGCTGCCGCGACGGTCGTCCAGCGCCTTTCGACGCACGCCGTCCAGGTCGACCATGATGACCTCGCCCGTGCGTGGATGCAGCAGGAGGTTCTCCAGTTTCAGGTCGCGGTTGCGTAGTCCGTGCGCGTGCAGCCTGCCGACCGCGTCGCCCAGGGCAGCGGCAGCGCGGCGCAGGGCCTTCGCGTCCAGTTCACCCCGCCGCAGGCGCGCGCGCAGGTCGTCGCCCGCGATCCGCTCGCTCCACACGGTCGCCGTCTCACCGCGCAGGATCAGGGCGACCGGCATGGGGGTGGGGATCCGCGCGCGCAGCAACCAGTAGCTCGCCCGGAAGAGCGCGCGGGCGTGGGCCCGCGTGCGGCGTTTGGCGACCATCGCGTCGCGCAGCCAGACCCCGCCGCGACGACCGTGCTTGGTCGCATCCGCTGCGACGAGGGACGGGTCGGCCTGCATCGCGACGGTGACGAGGTCGCCGGCCGGGCGGTGCGCGAAGACCGACAGGCCCTTCGAGCGCTGTACGGTGGTGTCGCGACAGGCGCGGAGCGCACGCTTCCCCGCGGCGCGCAGGGCGGCGATCGAGAGGCGGCGCCAGATCCGCGCGGACGTTGCGCGCAACTGGTCCGACGCGGCGTAGGCGTCGAGCAGCGGACGAGCCGCGGGGTGTCGGGGGCCACCGTCGAGATCCAGGAGGAAGAACGCCAGCGCGCGGGCGCGGGCGATGTCGTCGAGGCTCGGCCCGAACCGGGCGTTGGTCAGGTCGACGAGATGCAGGTCGCCGGTCGCGTCGACGAGCACGTTCTCCGCGTGCAGATCGGTGGCCAGCATGCCCGCGTCGTGGATGCGGCGGAGCAGCGCGCCCGCGCTCGCGGCCTGGGTTGCGGGCAGCGCGCGCCGCGGCAGGGGTACCGCATCCCGGACGCTGCGGGTCACGAGGAAGCTGCGGTGCGGCGCGGCGTCGGTAGTCCCGAACGCCAGCGGCTCGACGGCGGGAAGGTCGAGGTCGCGGGCGCGCCGGAGGTTCGCGAACTCGACGCGCGCGCGCGCGCCTTGCAGGAGGTCGCGGGCGCGGTCGGTCCAGCGCACCGGCCGGTAGAGCTTGGCGTGCACCGGAAGGTCTCGGGCGAGCAGGCCCGAGTACACCGTCCGGACGGTCGACTCCTTGACGATCGCGAAGCCCGGCCACTGGTCGGGCGTTCCCGCAGCGAGCCGCGCGCGCAGCGCGTCGGCGCAAGCCGGCAGGACTGCTGCCGTGCAACCGCCAAGGTGCAGCGTCATGATGGGCGGATCGGCGCCCGCGTCTTCTCTGGGCGATCGAGCGTCAGGCGTCGGCATGTGGAGACTGCACCGATACTACTTCAAGGAAGTGCTCGTCAGCGCATGCCTGACGCTCACGGTGCTGTTCGGTGTCGTCGCGGTGTCGATGGTGTATCGGGGGATCGATCGCGCGCAGGGCGGCGAACTGCTCGATGCCGTCCTCATCACCCTCCTTCTCACCGCCGACGCCTTCCCGCACCTGGTTGCCATCGCGCTCCTGTTCGGGACGATCTCGACCTTCGCGCGGGCGTCCGCCGAACGTGAGCTCACGGCCATCAAGGCGGCGGGGATCAACCTGGTGGTGCCGATGTCGGCGGCCGCCCTGGTAGGGATCATGGCCGCGCTCGTGGCCGCAGCGTGCGTGCACTACGTCATCCCGTGGGCCCACTTCCACAAGTACCGGGTCGTGGCGGAGGCCATCCGTGGCGTGATCCTCACCACACGTGTCGCCGGGGATCAGATCAACCTCAAGGACTACGGCGTGATGACCTGGTCGCGCGAGGACGCGGCCCACCGCTTCCACGACGTGGTGATCTTCCGGCGGGGCGATGTGTACGCGGCCGACGAGACGTGGTTCGAGGCGGAGCGCGAGTTCGTGAGCCTGCGCATGCGCGGGTCGCGCAGTCCCCTCGCCGGGATCGCGATCGAGGCGCCGAGCTTCACCATGGACACGCGCGAGCTGGCGGAGGATGCGATGCGCCACGAGGGCGACAAGGACCTGACCAGCGACCAGCTCCTGGCGGAGGTCGTGCGCGGTGTGCACGACAATCCCGGCGGCGCGCGCTTCACGGTGCATCGACGCGCCTGCTTCGCGTTGCTACCGTGCCTGCTCGTTCCGCTGGGCTTCTGCATCGGCGTGATGTCGCGCGACCGGGGACGCGCGGCGGCGATGGCGCTCGGCCTCGTGCCGGTGGCATGCTTCTACGCCGCGGACTTCGTGTCGCTGGAGCTGGTGCGCGTGCTCGACTGGGCGCCGACCGCATACCTGCCGGCCGCCGTCCTCGTTGCCGGCGGCATCCCGTTCTGCCGCAAGACGCTGCGCTCCTGACCCCATGTTCGGCCGCATGGATCGGTACCTGGGGCGCGCGGTGATCGAGGCCTACGTGGCCACGGCGCTCACGTTCGTGCTGATCGTCGTGCTGTTCGACCTGCTGGCCAACGCCGGCCAGTACCTCCGCGTCGCCAACGAGTCGCTCGCGCTGTCGCTGCCGCGGCTCGTCGTGCTCCTGGGCGAGTTCTACCTCTGCTGGCTGCCCGGCATGTTCCTCTCCTTCGCGCCCTACGTGACGGTGATCGCGAGCATGTTCGCGGTCTCGAAGCTCACCAGCGCCAACGAGGTGGTGCCCATGGTGTTCTCCGGGCGCAGCATGTTTCGCGTGCTCCGTCCCGTGGTCCTGGTCGCCGTGGTCTCGGCGTTGACGATGGGGGCGGTGTGGGAGTGGCTGGCGCCGTTGACCTCGGAGCGCTTCCTGGTGCTGAAGGACATGCTCGAGCAGGGGCACGTCGACGACGCCGCGAAGGGTGTGCTCGTGCACGCCGGCAGCGGCCAGCAGGTGCTGTTCTGCGAGAAGTATCGCCATCGCCTGCGGCAGATGGAGGAGGTGACGGTGTACGACCGAGGCGCGGCGGGCGAGGGGCCATCGATCTTCCGGGCCCGGTTCGCCGACTGGGAGGCCGATGGAGTCGGGCGATGGATCCTCACGGACGGCGTGCGCCGCCACGCCGATCGCATCGTGCCCTGGCCTGCGCTCGACCTGCCCGGGATCACGCCTGACACCGTGTGGCACCTGAGCCGCGGCTCGCATCCGGAGCAGGTGCAGCTGCTGTCGTACACCGAGCTGCTCGCACTTCGCGAGCTGCGTCCGGGCCGGCATGACCTGCGGCTGCACTTCCACGTGCACCTGACGATGCCGCTGGCGAACATCATCCTGATCCTGCTCACCCTGCCGTTGGCGGTGTACTTCGAGCGAGGGAGTCGCGCCGAGCGCGTCGTGTTCGCGATCCTCGTGTGTGCCGCGTACCTCGTGTGCGACCTCGCCAGTCGGAGCCTCGGGCTGCGGCAATTCGTCGACCCGGCGCTGGCGGCCTGGGGCCCGGTGATCGTCTTTGGCGCGTTCGGCGCGGTCTTCTACAGTTCGGTCCGCACCTGATCCTCGCGACCCAGGCCATGTCCGACGCTCGTCCACCGCAGAACAGGCTCCCGGGCTGGCTCCTGGTCCTGATCATGGCCGGGTTCATCGCGACGGTCGGCACGGTGCTGTACTTCGCCGTGCGACCCGACCCGTCGCTGCCGGTCATGAAGCGCGGCTCGGCACCGCGTTGAGGCGAAGATGAGCGTCGGCGAGCGCGGGCAACCGACGTTTGCGGAAGCCTCGCGGTTCTTCGCCTGGCTGGGCTGCGTGAACTTCGGCGGGCCGGCGGCGCAGATCCCACTCCTGCACCAGGAGCTCGTCGAGCGTCGCCGGTGGATCTCGGGCTCGCGCTTCTTCCATGCCCTCAACTACTGCATGTTGCTGCCTGGCCCGGAGGCGATGCAGCTCGCGACCTACGTCGGCTGGCTGCTGCACGGCGTCAGGGGCGGGGTCATCGCGGGCACGTTTTTCGTGCTGCCGGGAGCCCTCCTGATCTGGCTGCTCGCGATCGTGTACGTGAACGCGGGTGACCTTGCGTGGGTGCAGGGAGCGTTCCGTGGGCTCGGTCCGGCGGTGGTCGCCATCGTCGCTGTGGCCGGGGTGCGGCTCGTGCGCAAGACGTTGCGGCATGGCCTGCAGTGGGCGCTGGCCGTGGGGGCCTTCGGCGCCATCGCCGGCCTCCACTTGCCGTTCCCTGTGATCGTGCTCGGTGCCGCGGCGGTGGGGCTGTTGGCGGCGCGGACGGGCCGCCCGTTGGCGGTCGGCCGGCACGGCCCCGAGGATGGCGGCGCAGGACCCGAGATCGCGGCGCCGTTGGCTGCCCGGTCCCTGCGCGTGCTGGTCGCGCACGTGGCGTTGTGGGCAGCACCGCTCGCCGCGCTGGCCCTCACCCCAGGGTGCGAGCGGTTCCTCCAGGTCGGCTTGTTCTTTTCGCTGGCCGCGGTCGTGACCTTCGGCGGTGCCTATGCGGTGCTGGCCTTCCTCGCCCAGGTCGCGGTCGAACGCTACGCCTGGCTCAGCGCGCACGACATGACCGTGAGCCTCGGTCTCGCCGAGTCCACGCCGGGCCCTCTGATCCTGGTGGTCGAGTTCGTGGGCTTCCTCGCGGGCCACGGCGCACCGCCGCCCGGTTGGTCGGCGCTGGGCGCGGCGAGCTTCGCCGCTGCGCTCACGCTCTGGGTCACCTTCGTTCCTTGCTTCCTCTGGATCCTGCTCGGCGCGCCCTACATCGAGCGCCTGCGGGGGCGGGCGTGGCTCGACTCGATGCTCGGCGCAGTGAGCGCGGCGGTGGTCGGCGTCGTTGCCCACCTTGCCGTGTTCCTCGGGCTGCGCGTGTTGTTCGCGGACGTCGCGAAGGTCGCGGTGGGACCGTTGCTCCTGCCGTGGCCCCGGTGGTCGACGCTCGATGGTCTCGCGCTCGCCGTGCTGTGCGCCGGCGTGCTGCTCCTCGTGCGCTGGCGGTGCAACGTCCTCGTCCTCGTTCTCGCCGCGGCGACCCTCGGCGCGGCGTTGCGTGGGCTCGGACTCGGCTGAAGGCTACGAGCGGCTCTCTTCCCGCCGCGTGGCCTCGACCAGTTCCGCGAGCCTGGTCAGCGCCTGCATCGGCGTGAGCGCGTTCACGTCGATCCTGGCCAGTTCCTTCATCACCCTCTCCTTGGGCGATTCGAAGAGAGCGAGCTGTCGCTCGCTCTTCTTCGTGGTCGCCGGCTGCAGGGCCACGGCGACCTGACCCTCCTCGGCCTCGATCTTCTGCAGGACGGCGCGGGCGCGTTCGATCACCGTGCGCGGGATGCCGGCGAGGCGTGCGACGTGCAGGCCGTAGCTGCGGTCGGTGCCACCGTCCTCGATGCGATGCAAGAACACGATCTCGTCGCCCCACTCGCGCACCACGACGCGCTGGTTGACGACCCCGCGGCCGGGGCCGGCGAGATCGGTGAGCTGATGGTAGTGGGTGGCGAAGAGTGCGCGACAGCCGACGCGGTCGTGCAGGTCTTCGGCGATGGCCCACGCCAGCGACAGCCCATCGAAGGTGCTCGTGCCGCGGCCGACCTCGTCGAGGATCACGAGACTCCGTGCGGTTGCGTGGTTGAGGATGTTCGCCGTCTCCACCATCTCGACCATGAAGGTCGACGCGCCGCGGCTGATGTCGTCGGCGGAGCCGACGCGCGTGAAGATGCGGTCGACGAGCCCGATGCGCGCCTCCGTGGCGGGCACGAACGAACCAACCTGCGCGAGCAGCACGATCAGCGCGTTCTGCCGGATGTAGGTCGACTTGCCGGCCATGTTGGGGCCGGTGATCAACGCAAGGCTCCGTCGCGGGGGATCGAGGTCGGTGTCGTTGGGCACGAACGTGCCGGCGGCGTGCGTGGCCTCGATCACGGGGTGGCGGCCGTCGCGGATCGTGAGGCTGCGGCTGTCGTCGACGACGGGGCGCTTGAAGCCGCGCAGGCGCGCGACGTGCGCGAGGCTCGCGTACGCGTCGAGTTCGGCCACGCGCGCCGCAGTGTCCTGCAGGCGGCTGGTGGCCGCCGCGATCCGTTCGCGCAGTGCGACGAAGAGATCGTACTCCAGCGCCTTGGCCTGCTCCTCCGCGCGCAGGACCTTCGTCTCGAAGGTCTTCAGCTCGTCGGTGACGTAGCGCTCGGAGTTCTTCGTCGTCTGCTTGCGCACGTAGTCGGCGGGGATCTCGCCGCCGCGCGCGCCCGCGTGCGTGATCTCGATGTAGTAGCCGAACACGCGGTTGAACCCGACCTTGAGGTTCTGCACGCCGGTGCGCTCGATCTCACGCGCCTGGAAGCGCGCCATCCACTGCTTGCTGTCGTGGGCCAGCTCCAGGAGCTCGTCGAGATCCCGGCTGTGACCACGGCGGATCATGCCGCCATCGCGCACGGCGAGCGGGGGCTCGTCGGTGAGCGTGGCGGCGATGTCGGCGACCAGGTCGGCGAGCACGTCGATGCCGCCTTGCAGCGCGGTGAGGGTCGGCGAGGCCGCGATTCCGGCGGTGGCGGTGACGATCGGCGGGAGGCGGCGCAGGCTCGCCCCGAGCGCGGCGAGGTCGCGCGCATTGGCGCGCCCGCAGCTCGCGCGCGTGGTGAGGCGTTCGAGGTCGAGGATCCCGCCCAGCTCCGTGCGGATGCCATCGAGCGCGCCGGTTGCGTCGACGAGTGCGGCGACGGCGTCCTGGCGGGCGCGGATCGAGGCGAGGTCGGTGAGCGGAGCCAGGAGCCAGTCGCGCAACAGGCGTGCGCCCATCGGCGTGCAGGTCTCGTCGAGGATGGTGAGCAGGGCCGTGCCGCGCTCGCCGCTGCTGCCGCCGCGCATCGTCTCGACGAGTTCGAGGCTCGCTCGGGTGGCGCGGTCGAGTTGCATCACACAGCCGCGCCGGAACACCTCGATGCGCCGGATGTGCGGAAGCGCGGCGAGCTGCGTCTCCTGCAGATAGCGGATGAGAGCCCCGCCAGCGCGTGTGGCAACCGTCAGTTCGTCGAGGCCGAAGCCGCCGAGCGAGCCGGTGCCGAAGAACTCGCGCAGAGTGCGCGTGGCCGCCTCCGCTTCGAATTCGAAGGCAGGGCGCAGCGTGGATCGGGCGCGCGGCGTGTCGATCGTCGCGCGCAGCTCGTCGGCGCCCTCCGGCGCGAGCACTTCCGCCGGTTCGATGCGCTCGAGTTCGTCTTCGAACCTGTCGGGCGGGCACTCCGTGACGCGGAACGCGCCGGTCGACAACTCGACCCACGCGATTCCCACGCGCCCCCGGGCGCCGCCGCTGCCGATCACCGCGGCGAGGAAGTTCGAGCGCCGACCGTCGAGCAACGAGTCTTCGGTGAGCGTGCCCGGCGTCACGACGCGCACCACCTGGCGATCGACGAGTCCCTTCACCTCGCGCGGGTCCTGCATCTGCTCGCAGATGGCGACCTTGAACCCGGCCTGGACCAGCCGCTTGAGATAGGTGTCCACCGATCGCACCGGCACCCCCGCCATGGGGATCGCATCCTCGCCCTTGCTGCGGCTGGTCAGCGTGATGCCGAGCGCACGGCTCGCGACCTTGGCGTCGTCGTGGAACAGCTCGTAGAAGTCGCCCATGCGGAAGAAGAGCAGCGCGTCGGGGTGCTGCCGCTTCGCCGCCATGAACTGCGCCATGGCCGGTGTCGTCGCCGGCCCGGTCACCGTCCGCGATCCCCCGAAGCCGGGGCGCGGCGCGGTGCCTGCGCCTGCAGCGCTGCCAACTCTTCGCGGAACAGCTGAGCGGCGCGCTGCACTTCGTCCTGGGTGTTGTCGCGGCTGAACGACAGTCGGATCACCTCGCGGCTCTCCTGACGCTGCAGTCCGATCGCTTCGTGCACTGGATTCCGCTGCTCGTTGCCGTGACAAGCGGCGCCGATCGAGAAGGCGACGCCGCGCGCGTTCATGCGCTCCTGGAGCGTGCTGCCCACGATCCCCGGCAGGCGCACCGAGAGCACGTGGGGGACGCGTCGCTCCGGGTGACCGAGACGCTCGGCGCGTCCGTCGTTGGCGTCGCGCAGCGCCGCGAACATCGCGTCGGCCAGCGCGATCGTGTGCTGCGCATTCTCGTGCAACTGGCCGAACGCCAGCTCCGCCGCCTTGGCGAGCCCGACTGCGCCGGGCACGTTCTCGGTGCCGCCGCGCAGGCCTTCCTCCTGACCGCCGCCCTCGATCAGGGGTGTGATCTCGGCCTTGCTCGACAGCGCCAGCATGCCGATCCCGCGCGGGCCGTGCAGCTTGTGGGCGGAGATCGCCGCGGAGTCGGCGTCGACGGCGTCGAGGTCGAACGGCACCTTGCCGTACGCCTGCACGAGGTCGACGTGCACGTGCGCGGACGCCGCCGTGCGACGGACCAGCTCCACGAGTTCCGCCACGCGGGCCAGCGTGCCGAGTTCGTTGTGCCCGTGCAGGATCGCCACGGCGCGCACGTCGGCACCCATCAATTCGAACAGCGCTTCGGGGTCCATGTCGCCGTCGCTGGTGACTGGCACGCGGGTGAGGCGATGGTTCAGACGGCGCAGGATCGGCTCCAGCGCGTGGATCGCGGGGTGGTCGGCGGCGCCGATCAGGACGCGGCCCGGCGGGCGGCGCCACACCGCCCCGACGACGCCCAGCCAGTCCGCCTCCGTGCCGCCCGACGTGAGCACGACCCGGGCGGCGAGCAGGGTGCCGCGCAGGAACTCGCGCGCGTCGTCGAGGAGGCGCCGAGGCGCGGTGCCGAAACCGTGGGTGGACGACGGATTCCCGAACGCGGTCGTCGCAGCGGCGGTGACCGCAGCGATCACCTCGGGAGCGGGCGGCGTGGTGGCGGCGTGGTCGAAGTAGATGGGCGCTGGCTGCACGGCGCGGAGCGTACACGCCGGGCAGGTCGCGGCGATGCGCCGGGCATCAAAGGACCTGGCCGGGTCAGCCCTGTTCTTCGAAGCGGCGTAGCTTGTCGTACAACGTCGAGGCCGCGATCCCGAGGATCTCGGCCGCACGCCGCTTCACGCCGCCGGTCGCCGCCAGCACGCGCGTGATGTAGTTGCGCTCCATTTCGACCAGGCTCACGAGTCCGCTCGCGGCCGTGTCGCGGTTGCGGACCTCGTCGGGGAAGTCGCGCGGTTCGATGGGTCGGCTGCCGGCCCGCGCGGCGGCCACCTCGAGGGCACGGCGAAGCTGGCGGACGTTTCCGGGCCAGGTGCTGGTCGTCAGCAGTTCCCGGGACCGCTCCGACAGCGTGAGTGGCAACCCATCCGGCGCGGGGGGCATGCGCGTCAGGAAGAGGAGGGCCAGGGCGACTGCGTCGTCCGGACAGGCTCGCAACGGGGGGATCTCGATGCGGATGGCAGACACCTGCTCGGCCAGCGTGGGCCGCAAGGGCCTGGCCTCTCCTGTGTCGTCCGCACGCGCTTCCCCCGACGCCGCGATCACGCGCACGTCGATCGGTACCACCTGCCCGTCGCCGAGCGGCAGGCTCCGCGTGGCGAGGACCTGGGCCAACCGATCCTGCACTCGCGCCGGCATCTGCTCCGGTTGATCGAGGAACAACGTGCCTCCTTGGGCGCGCAAGAGCGTGCGGCTGCCTCGGCTGACGGCGAGCGTGGAAGCGGCGCCGAACAGCTCCTCCTCGATCCGGTCCGGGGTCACGAGGGAAGCGTAGAAGGGCACGAAGGGCTGCGCCGCGCGCTCGCTCAGGGCGTGGATGCGGCGTGCGAGCTCTTCCTTCTCCGTACCGTCTTCCCCGGCCAGATACACCGGCAGGGTCTGGCTCGCGGCGGCCTCGGCTTCCGCGCAGGTGGCGACGAGGCGCGCACTCGCAGCGAGGCCGGCTGCCGCCGGGTCCTCGCGCGTACTCAGGCGCTCGAACTGCTGCCGGAGCAGGGTGCGCTCGTCGTGTTCGCGGATCCGAGTCCAGATCGCCTCACCGAGCGTCGCAGCAGCCCGGAGCAGATCGTCGTCGAGGTGCGTGCGCGCGTCCGGGCCGCTGAGGACCAGAACGCCACTCACTGGCTCCCCGAGCGGGACCGCGAGGTGGGCATCGCGTCGACCGTCCGCGTTCGTGACCGGCTGCAGGAACGGCCGGCCTCGGACGCGCAGCTCCTGCATCACGCCGCGTGGGACCGACACGACCGCCGTGCCGTCGCGGCTTCGCGAGGCGATCACTTCGACGTCGGCTCCCGTGGTCGTGGCGCCGATCACGCCGCGCGCGAAGCCGAGCCAGTTCATGCATGTGTCCAACAGGCCGGCCGCGACTTCGGCCCTGGTCGTTCCCTCCTGCTCTGCGCGCAGGATGGCAGCGACCCACTCGGTAGCTTGCAGCGAAGCCGACGCGGGGATGGCGGGCTGTGCCGGATGCCCGGCGGGGTCGAGGTAGCGCCGGACCCCGGTCTCGCCGGAAGTCGCGGCCTCGGCGAGCTGCACGGTGGCGTCACGCGCAGCGCGGTCCAGGTAGAGGATCGTACTGCCCACCAGCAGGGGGATCCCCGGCGCCAGGGTGCCGCGGCTCTGCCGGGTGCCGTTGAGCAGGACCGGATTCGAGCCTCGGTCCTCGAACTCGAAGTTGTCGTCCGTGCGGGTGACCACGAGGTGCTGGCGACTGACGGTCGGATCGGCGAGGCGGATATCGCATTCTCCCGACCGTCCGACCACCCACCGCGCGCGCCCCTCTTCCAGGGGGAACGTGTCCACCCGGGACTCGCGGTACGCCAGCAGCCGGAACCGACTCACGCCGGAAGAGTACTCGATTTCCGGACACTTGGCCAGAGCCCGTGGGGAGTGACCGAGAATCGATCAAAAACGCGCCGGACCCGATTGCAGGGCCCGAGCGGGTCGTTATGACTAGGCAACGCTTCGGGTGCCTCCTGGCAACACGATCGGGGCGAGTCGAGAAATCTGGCGGGCAACCAGAGATGTGGCCTGGCCGCGGCGACGCGGCCGGGCCCTTTTTTTTGCCGGTCCCTGGTGTCGATGAACCCTGCCATGTGGTGGATCGTCGGCATCTGGCTCGGGCTGGCGGTTGTCGGCGCGGCCGTGTTCCACCGGGTCCGGTCGCGCCTGCGTCCCGTCGCGATCCCGCCCGGGGTCGTGGATTTCCTGCGCGCCTTCGAGGTCGCCCTTGCGGCCCAGCAGGCCGCGGTCGTCGAGCTGCGCGGCATGGCGCGCGGGAGGTTCGTCGCGGTGCTCGGGGTCGCCGGTCAGGACGTGCTGCTGCCCTTGCGCCCTCTCTTCCTCGCGTGGCGGGAGGATCGAGGCACCTTGGCCTGGCAACTGGAGCACGCGTTGCGCGGCCTGGTCGCCGGCGATCTCGCCAGTGTCGAGGACCATGCGCTTGCCGACGTGATCGAACTGGTCCTGCCGCAGGTCCGCAGCGCGGCGTGGGTGACCGCGCAGGCGCCTGCGTTTGGCGACTCGGCGCTGGTGAGTCGGCCGCTGAGCGCGGACCTGCGGGTGTGCTACGTCATCGACTCGCCGGCCTCGATGGTGTTCGTGACGCGCGCGCACCTGCGGGCGTGGCGGATCGACGAGGAGAGCCTGCATCGCACCGCGAGCGCCAACCTGCGACAGCGGGGCAGCGGCGAGTTGCCGATGCCGGAGGCTGACTCCGCGCCGGTGCTCATCCAGGTCGGCGATGGCTACGACGCCACCCGCGTTCTCCTGCTCGATCCGGACAAGGCGGAAGGCCTGCTCGTCGCGATCCCCGAGCGGGATGCGCTGTGGATGGGCAACGCCGGCGACACGGATCTGGCACGGCTCATGGAGGTGAACCGCGCGCAGAGCGAGGCTTCCACGCACCCGGTCTCGGCGTCGATCTACCGGATGTGCGGTGGCGACCTCGTCCCGCTCAGCGCATCGGACGCAGGCGAAGCGTCGTCGATGTGACCGCCGGGAAGGAGACCTCCTCCGCCCCGGCATCGACGAGCAGCGCGCGGACCCGGTAGCGGCCCGCGCCGAGCGGACCGAGCTTCGCGCGACCGTTCGCATCGGTGATCACGTGCGCCGTGTCGGCTTCGGGAGCCGGCGGGCACCGCCACGCGGCGTCGTCGGCGCGCTCCACCGCCACGACGATGTTCGCCGCCGGTCCACCCCGGTCGTCGAGGACGATCACGCTCAGGCTGCCCGTCGACCTGTCGAGCTCGGCGGGCTCCGCCTGCTCCGGAGGGATGGCGACCTTCGCGGTCGCTGCCGTGAGGTACGAGGTCCGCGCCAGCGCCGCGTTGCGCGCGAGAGTGACGCGATGGCTGCCCGTGGGAAGGTCCGCCACCACCACGCGCCCCGCCGTCTGCGTGCTCGCATCCAGGAGCCGCGCACCCAGCGGTGCGCCGCTCCACCCATCGAACACGGTCAGCACCAACGGCTCCGTGCCCGGCTCGCCGAGGAGAGCGACATGGAGTTCGCCGTGGCCGCGCGCCGGTCGGTTGGCGCTCGCGTCGGTCGTGCTCGTCACGCGTTGCAGCGGCACGAGCGTCACGTCGGGCGCCGGCGGCGGCGGCACGTCCGGCGGCCCGGGCGCGACGCGGGCCTTCTCGATGCCCACCGCGCACAAGCCGGCCCAGGCGGCGACGCTCACCGCGACCGCGGCGAACAGGGCGAGGAGCGTGCGCACCAAGGTCGACATGCGCACGCAGTCTACCTGCTGCCCACGCGTCAGCGGCCGGTCGTCGGGATCGCGGTCTTGGCCCCGGCGGTGAAGCGGACGGTGCCGACGACGCCGGCGACGACTTCCTGGTGCACGGTGGCAGTGGCTCGCTCGCGCCCCGTGCGGATCTCGATCAGGTACGAGCCCACCGCGATGTCGTCGATCCGGAACCGGCCGCCGCGGAACCGCACGGTGCGGACCCGACCCTGTGCCTCCCACGGGGCGAGGTCGGTCGGCATCGTGCTCGCACCGAGGACGAAGACGAGCGTGCCGTGCAGCGGCGGTGCGTCGGCCTCCGGCGCGACCACTTCGCCCTCGATGCCGCCGCTCGTCACGCCGACCTCGACGTTCGTGGTCTGTCCGTCTTGCACGTCGACCGTCTCGCGATGCAGTTCGAGCGTGTCGCGCCCCGGCGCGAGCACACGCAGCCAGTACCTGCCCACCTCGACGTCGGGCAACGCGAAACTGCCGTCCGCCTCCACGGCGCGACTCTGGGTCGGGCCGGTGTCGAGCCACAGCTCCTCGGCGAAGGCCTCCTGCCCTGGTTCGCGTTCGACTTGCCGCGAGAGCCGGACGGTGAAGCCCTGCGCTGGCGCGCCGTTGCGACGCACGTGTCCGGTCACGCGCCCCGCGAGGATCCGCTGCGCTGCGACATCGAACTCGCGTGCTTCGCCGGCCGCGAGCGTGAGGTGTGGCGGCGCGTTCCGGTCGCCACGCGCCGCTGCGAGCGAACGGCGCGTGGCTTCGCGGCCATCGCACGCCCAGGCGAACACGTGGTACGGACCGGGCTTGAGGTCGTCGATCGCGAAGGTCCCGTCCGGGTTGGCTGCGCGACTGCTCACATTCCGGAATGCCGCGACGGCGACGACGGTGATCCCCGACGCGTCGTCCTTCGGCACCTCGAGAACCCGGCCGAAGATCCGCGCCCGTGCACCGAGTACGAGCACGAGGCCGCTGACGTCGGCGCCCAGCTCGAAGGGGGCGGTCTGCGTCGCCTCGTGCCCGGCGGCGGTCACCGCGACGGCGACCCAGCCGCTCGGCGCGTTGCGCAGCGTGAACTCGCCGGTCGTGGCACTCGCGCCGTCGACGACGCTCACTCCGCGTGCCCGCGCGTTGGCGGGCACCTCCGGCGGTGGCACGAGCAGCAGTTCGACGCGCGCGTCGGCGACGGGCTGGTCGTTCGGACCGACGACGCGTCCGGACACGGAGTGACCGCGCGGCAGCGCGATGTCCACGTTCGCGATCGGCCGGCCGACGACGAGCTCGATCGGCTCGCTGCGCACGAGCTGGTGGTCGGGCGCGCCGGCGTCGATCACCCACACGCCCTCATCGAGTCCGCGCAACCCGAACGTCCCGTCGGCGGAGGTGCGCAGCTCGCCGGGGCTCTTCGGCAGAGCCTGGACCCGCTCGCGCCACTGATCGAGCGCGGCGTTGCGGCGGGCCTCGTGCAGGCGCGCCACCCGGGCGCCGGCTTCCTCCTTGGTGCGTCGCTCGAGATCCGGCTCGATCGCGTTGACGCTGCGGGTCGCCGGCGCCTGGATACGCCGCGCGTTGACGGCGAAACGTGTGAGCGGCTGTCCCGTTGCCGCGTCCTTGACCGTGCCGGTGATGCTCAGACCGTCCTCCAGGACCACCGTCGCACGCTCGTTGTTGGCGAGGTCGAGTGCGCTCGTGTGCGAGACGAAACCCTCCTTCTGCACGCGCAGTCTTCCGGTGTCGCGCGCGAGATGATCGACCGTGAAGCGCCCGTTCGCGGCTGTCTCGGCGGTGGCGGTGGGGCCCGGTCGATCGAGGTTGACCCACACGCGGGCACCGGCGATGGGGGCGCCGTGGCGGTCCGTGACCAGCCCGTCGAGCGCGCAGCCGGCGGCGAGTGCGATCGGCGGCACGGTCATCACGTCGCCTTCGCGCACGGCGAAGACCTCGCTCGTGGCGCCCAGCATGCGGGTCGCCCGCGCCACGGCTCGATAGGCGGCGGCGGGGACGTGATCGATGCGGAAGGCACCGCCACCGACGGTGGTGGTGGAGTAGCTGCGCGCGCCACTGCCGCGCATCGGGGCGCTGGCGGCGAGTTCGACGACGGCGCCGACGATGCCGACGCCGTCCGCCGCGACCACCGTGCCGGCGACCACGCCACCGGCCGTGAGGATGACGTCACCGACGACGATGTCGCCCTCGCCGGCTGCGTCCACCTCGCGCTCGACCTCGACGTTGGCAAACCGCGGATGGGTCACCGAGACCTGCACGCTGCGGATGCCGCCGAGTGGTCCGCGGAACGCGAACGTCCCGTCGCGTCCGGTCTGCGTCGGCCGCTGCACCGCTTCGCCGCGGCTCACGCTTCGCCCCGCCACCAGGAGCGCGAGGCGGACCTCCGCGGCTGCGATCGGCGTACCGCCAGCATCGACGACACGCCCGCGCAGCGTCCGGCTCCGGCCTTGTCCCGCGTTGGCGGGGAGTGCGCCTTCATCGCGGACGACGTCCTGGACCTCGGTGCGATCGGCGGTCTCGAGGGTGGTCGCAGCGCCGTCGTCGTTGGTCCCGGTCGATCGCAGGTCGTCCGCGGTCCACTCGGTGATCGGCGTCGATGAGCCCAGCGCGAACTGGATGCCGACGACGCCCGCCACGAGCAGGGCGGCCATGACCAGGAGCATTGCGCTCGATCGACGGGTGGACATGCGAGGAGCGGGATTCTAGTCCGCCTTCCCCGCGCCGCGGTCAGGGCAGGAACGTGATCACCAGCACGGGGGCCGTTCCCTGGCGTGCGGCGGCATCGAGGCAGAGCGCCTGGGCGCTCACCGGAGACCCCACGCCGCCCGCGTGCTGGAACGCGAACGTCGCGTTGCCGCTCGCATCGGACGCCGCCGGCCAGGCCAACCACGGGAAGGCCGGGTCGAGCCCGGCCCACACCGGCAGACCGCCGAGGCGCAGGGCTTCGTATTCCGACACCGGCGCCAGGGGTGAGAGGAACAGCACGCAGGCGGCGTTCGGCACCGCGCCGCTCAGTGCGACGCGCGCGGGTCCGCGCGGCACGGGCAGCGCAGGCCACACCGTCGCGTCGGGCCGCGCCGGCTGCAGGCGCACGACCTCCGTGCGGATCGCATTCCAATCGGGCAGCGTGACGAGCAGCGTGCCGCCGCCGGCCGGTTGGAACGCCGCGAACGGCGCGGGCCCGCGGCCGGCGACGAAGGTGAGGTCGGTCGTGGCGATCGCGCCGGTGTGCAACACGGGGACGGGATCGACGCGCCCGCTGGCGAGGTCGATGCGTTGCACGTGCCCGCGGTGGGAGTCGCTCAGATACGCGTGGCCCTGCCCGTCCAGCGCGAGGTCGTAGCCGCCGTCGAGGCCGCGCGTCACGAGCTGCAGGTCGGCGGTCCGCAGCGCAGCGCCCCCGGCGAGGACCGTCGCCATCTGCACACGCGTCGCGCGCAGGAGATCGGTGCTGCCCGGCGGAGGTGGAAACGAGTCCAACTGGGTCGCGTACCACAGGTCGCCCGCGGGGCTGAGCGCGAGTGGTCCCGACGGACCGCTGAGCCGGATCAACTCGCGATGGCGGCCCTGCGCGGGATCGACCGCCCAGATGCCGGTCGCCGCCCCCGGGTTGGGCCACGTTGGATTCGCGGACGAGAGCAGCGTGCCCGAGATCGGATCGAGCGCGAGGGCGAAGGTCAGGTGCGGCGCCGAGCCCGCCGGAGCGAGGACACCCGTCTGCGGCGTGAACGTGAGCAGCGCATCGGTGACGGAGTTCGTGAGCCACACCCGATCGTCGCGCGGATCGACGAACAGGCAGCCGATCCACTCGCCTGGGGGCAGCCAGGCGACGATGCGCGGGGTGCCCGCGGCGTCGGTCGCGTAGAGGAGATGCTGGTGCGAGAAGTACAGCGTGCGGCCGTCGCGGCTCGCGGTCACGTTGCTGAGGTTGGCGAGCGCTCCGGTCTCACGCAGGACGGATGTCGTTGCGAATCCAGGAGCGGGGGTCTGGCCAACGAGGCTGGTCGCGAGCAGGCACGCGGCAAGGACACGGGGCACCATGAAGCGACGGATCCTAGCCCTGTCGCGCCTGCGACCATCGCATCCGCTGGGCTTGTCGGGCTCGGGCCTGGGCTCCATAACCGGAGCAACATGCTGTCCCCCTCCGAGCGCGGCGCCGTCCTCGATGAGCTGGGCGACCGCCTCGAGGCTAGCGGCCTCAACGTGTTCGGTGGCGTCGACGGCGACGCGTTCGATCGCACCCAACCTTGTGGACGGCGAGCGCGTGAGACGCAGCCGGCCTGCGGCAGGATCTTCGTCGCGGGCTGCGGCGGATCGGCGTTCTGGCGACGCATGCATGCCGACCGGGCGCGCCCGCTCGACGCTGCGCGGTGGCAGCGCGCCGTCGCTGCATGGAGTCGGGCCGTGTCCGCGGATGCGATGCGTTGGCTGCGCGCGCGCGGCGTGCGTGCCGCGGCCGTGTATCCACACGCGGGGCGCTCGCTCAACTTCGTGCAGCTCGCGGAGATGGCCGGCCTCGGCACCGTGTCGCCCGTGTCCGGCTGGCTCCTGCATCCGGAGTTCGGGCCGTGGGTGAGCTTCCGCTTCGCGTTGCTGGTGGAGGGCGAAGCCCGCCCGAGCGGACTCACACCGCTCGCGCCGAGCGACTTCCAGCCGTGCACCGGTTGCGATCAGCGCTGCGTGCGCGCATGCCCCGCGCAAGTCGTCGTCGGTGCGGGCGTGTTCGCGTTCGATCGATGCGCCGCGCACCGGCACGCGGGTGGTTGCGCCACGGGTTGCGAGATGCGGCGAGCATGCCCGTGTGGCGCAGAGCACCGCCCGGACCCGGGCGAAGAGATCACACGCCACGCCGCCACCCTGCGCGCGCTGCAGCGCCACTACGGCCTTGGCTGGTGGCAGGTCGCGCCGCGCTGGGTCAGGCAGGGCTGACGGCGATCACTCCGCGAGTTCGCGCACGCGCGCCACGGCGGAGCGCACGTCGGCCTCGGTCGTGCGCGCGTTGGCGACGCACCACCGCAGCACGTAGCGCCCGCGCACGCGCGAGGTGGAGAGCATCAGGTGGCCGTCGGCGAGGATGCGTTCGAACAGCCGTTGGTTGGCGGGTTCACCGCCGCGGACGACGAAGGTGAACACCGACAGGCTCGGTGCGGTGACGATCTCGAAGCGTGCGTCGGCGAGCAACAGGTCGTGGGCGAGGCGCGCGTGTGCGATGTCCTGCGCGACCGCGCGACGCACCTGGTCGACGCCACACGCGCGCAGCACGAACCACAGCGGCAGCGCGCGATTGCCCCGGCTCAGCTCCGGCCCGCGCTCGAAGAAGTTGACCTCGTCCTTCGGCACGTCCTGCATGTAGCTCGCCTCGTCGGCGGCGAACGCGGCGCGTAGTTCGTCGACCCGCGGCGTCAGCAGGCAACCGCACTCGAAGGGCGTGTAGAGCCACTTGTGCGGGTCGAGGGTGATCGAGTCCGCCATCTCCCAGCCATCGAGATCGCGCCGGCCCTCCGGCAGCAGGCCCGCAGCCCCGCCATAGGCAGCGTCGACGTGGAACCACAGTCCCTCCTTCCTGCACAGCTCGCCCAGCGCGCGCAGGGGGTCGATCGCGCCGGTGGTCGTCGATCCGCCGTTGGCGCAGACGAAGGCGGGCCATCGGCCGCGTGCCCGATCGATCCGCACGGCGTCGGCGACCGCCGCCGGCGACAGGCGCAGGTCGTCGCCGACCGGCAGGCGCGTGATCCGGTCCGACGCGATGCCGAGCACGCGCGCCGCTTTGGCCATCGAGAAGTGCGCCTCCGCGCCCACGTAGACCGTCGCGTCCGCGCGTGCGTCGGGTCGCCGCGCGAGCGCCGCGGCAAGGGCGCCGAGGTTGGCCATCGACCCGCCGCTGGTGATCACGCCGGAGACGCCGGCCGGGAGCGCGAGCGCCTGTCGCAGCCAGTCGAGCACCAGCAGTTCCAGGCGGGCCATCGCGGCGCCGCCGAGCCAGGTCCCCACGAACAGGTTCGTCGCGGCGGCCGCGAACTCGCCGACCGCGCCCGCGAAGCTCCCCGGACCAGGGATGTACGCGAAGAACCGCGGGTGGTTGACGTGCGTGCAGTGCGGCAGGAGGTCGACGAAGAATCGTTGCAGGCTCGCCTCGAGCCCGAGACCCGTCGCGGGCAGCGGCTCATCGACCACCGCGGTGAGCCCGGCCGCGGTGTGGCGGCGAGCGACGCCGTGCTGCCGCTGCGCGGCGAGGCTCGCCACGGCACGGTCGACGACGGCATAGCCGGCGCGCCGCATGGTCTCGGGATCGGGGTCGAGCGGGAACATCCAGGGATAGTGCCAGCCGGCGCGCGATCCGCGAAAGGATGCTCGGGCGGTCCGCGTTTGACCCGTCCGCGGCGCGCACCTATCGTGCCGCGGCCCTACAGCAACCCCCCGGCCTTCGACACTCAGGCCCTTCGGAGAGATGACGGCCCGCCGCAGCGTCGCGATCACCCCTGACATCCGCTTCTCGCCTGACACCTTCGTGGTGATCGCGGGTCCCTGCGCGGTCGAAGGGCGCGAACAACTGCTGGCCGCGGCGGTCGCCGTCGCCCGCGCCGGCGCCGGCGTGCTCCGGGGCGGGGCCTTCAAGCCGCGCACGTCGCGGCACTCGTTCCAGGGCCTCGGCCCTGCCGGGCTCGACCTCCTGCGGGAGGCGTCGGCGCAGACCGGACTCCCCGTGGTGACGGAAGTGCTCGACCCGCGCGAGGTCCACCTCGTCGCGGGCGTCGCAGACATGCTCCAGATCGGCTCGCGGAGCATGCAGAACTTCGCGCTCCTGCGCGAGGTCGGCCGGCAACAGAAGCCCGTGCTGCTCAAGCGCGGCGCCGCGGCGACGGTCGACGAGTTCGTGAAGGCCGCCGACTACGTGGCCGGCGAGGGCAACGAGGCGATCGTGCTCTGCGAGCGCGGCATCCGCAGCTTCGACCCTTCGGTGCGGCACACCCTCGACCTCGCCGCCGTGCCGCTCCTCCAGCGCATGTGCCCATGGCCCGTGGTCGTCGACCCGAGCCACGGCACCGGCCGCCGTGATCTCGTGGCGCCCATGGCGTTGGCCGCGCTCGCCGTCGGCGCCGACGGGATCATGGTCGAGGTGCATCCGCACCCCGACGAGGCCCTGTGCGACGGTCCGCAGGCGCTGCTCCCCCGCGACTTCGATCTCCTCATGGATCAGGTCCGCCGCTGGTTGCCGAACAGCGGTCGATCCCTTCTCGCGTTGGCACACCTCGAACGGGAACACTGAATGGAGCGCAAGCCGTACATCGCGGGGAACTGGAAGATGAACCTCGACCGGTTGCGCGCGCTCGACCTGGTCAAGACCATCAAGGGCAGGCTGGGGGACGGCACGGACAAGGAGGTCGCCATCTTCTGCCCATCGGTGTACCTCGCCGACGTGTCCGCGGTCGCCCAGGGTTCGCCCATGGGGATCGGGGCGCAGAACTTCCATCACGAGCTGGAGGGCGCGTTCACCGGCGAGATCTCGGCCCCGATGCTGCGCGAGGTCGGCGCCGACCGCGTGCTGATCGGCCACAGCGAACGTCGGCACGTCTTCCGCGAGCCCGAAGAGTGGATGGGCAAGAAGGTCCAGACCGCGCTGAAGAACTTCCTGCTGCCGGTGCTGTGCATCGGCGAGACGATCGAGGAGCGGAAGGGCAACCGCACCGACCGCGTGCTCAAGAAGCAGCTCGAGTCCGGCCTCGAGTACGTGACGCAGAACGACCTGCACCGGCTGACGATCGCGTACGAACCGGTCTGGGCGATCGGCACGGGCGAGGTCGCGAGCCTCGAGCAGATCGCGTCGGCCCACGCGGGGATCCGCAAGTGGATCGCGGGCAAGCTGGGCGCGGACGCGGCCCGGATCGTGCGGATCCTCTACGGCGGCAGCGTCAAGCCCGACAACATCAAGGCGATCATGGCCGTCCCGGACGTGGATGGGGCCCTGGTGGGCGGGGCCAGCCTCCGGGCGGACGTGTTCCTGCCGATCATCGAGTTCGACCGGTAGCCGCCCGGCGGGGGCGGGCTCGGCCGCAAGGCACCGCCGGCTCGCGCTTGCAGCGGGGCCGTCGGTTGCGGATCATGCCCGGCCCTTCCTGACCCCACCTCGCACGCCGTGACCGCACTCCGAATCCTGCTCTGGATCGTCTTCCTGGCCAGCTCCCTGTTCATGGTCGTCCTCGTGCTGTTGCAAGAGAGCAAGGGCGGCGGTCTCGCGGAGGCGTTCGGCGGCGTCGGCGCGGAGACCTTCGGCGTCAAGACGCGAGGGGTCAACAAGGTCACGTTCACCGTGGCCGGCGTGTGGCTGGCTGCTGCGCTGCTGCTGAGCATCCTCTGGAATGTCTGACCCGTCGGACTCGCCGACCCAGAGCAAGCCCGTCGTGAGCATGACGGGATCGGGGGTTGCGAACGGCGAGACCGAGTTCGGCGACACGACGATCGAACTGCGCTCCGTGAACGGGCGCACCCTGGGCCTCAAGCACAGGCTGCCGGCGGCGGTCTCCGGCACGGAGACGACGATCGAGCGCGCGGTCCAGGCGCGGCTGCGCCGCGGCAGCGTCACCTGCATCGTCGAGGTCGCGGCCGACCCTTCGCGGCGCGTGGCGCTCGACCGCGTGGCGCTCGCCGCGTGGACCTCGGAGCTGCGCGCCGCCGCGGCGGAGCTGGGGCTCGCCCAGGACCTCGGCATCCGCGACCTGATCGCGCTCCCCGGCGTCGTCGCCGGCGCCAACGGCGAGGCGTCGCGCACGACGCGAGTACCGGGCCGTGGCTTTGCGGGTCTGCTCGCGAAGGCGGTCGACGCGCTCGTCGAGGACCGCGCGCGTGACGGCGCCGCCACCGCCGCTGCCATCCGCGAACAGGTCGCGCGCATCGCGGCTGCGCACGCCGCGGTGACGGCGCGCGCGCCGAAGCTGCTCGCCGAGTACCGCGAGCGTCTGCTGCAGCGCGTCAACGAGTACCTCGTCGAGCGCGCCCGGCCGATCGAACAAGACGACGTGCTGCGCGAGGTCGCGGTCTACGCCGACCGGGTCGACTCCAACGAGGAGCTGCAGCGGATCGCGGCGCATCTCGATCGGGTCGGCGTGCTGCTCACGGAGGGCGGCGAGATCGGCCGTCCGCTCGAGTTCCTCATGCAGGAGCTGCTGCGCGAGGTGAACACGCTGGGCAGCAAGACCTTGGACGTCGAGATCGCGCACACGGTGGTGTCGATGAAGAGCTGCGTCGATAAGCTGCGCGAGCTGGTCGCGAACCTCGAGTGACGCGCGTGAGCGAGACCCACGAACCCGGGCGCATGGTGGTGATCTCCGGGCCCTCGGGGTCCGGCAAGACCTCCGTCGTGCGCGCGCTGCGGCGCCTGCCGCGGGTGGAGTTCTCCGTGTCCGCGACGACGCGCACCATGCGCGCCGGCGAGCGCGACGGCGTCGACTACCACTTCCTCACGCGCCCCGAGTTCGAGGCCCGCCGCGCGCAGGGGCAGATGCTCGAGTGGGCCGAGTACAACGGCCGCCTCTACGGCACGCTGCGGGCGCCGATGGAAAGGGCGCTCCGCGCGGGTCGCGTCTTCGTCCTCGAGATCGAGGTGCAGGGCACCCGCCAACTCCGTGCCGCCAAGGTGCCGGGGACCTACGTGTTCCTCACCCCGCCGAGCCTGGAGGAGTTGCGCGCGCGGCTGGTGGCGCGTGGCACCGACTCGGCGGAGGAGATCGAACGCCGCGTGCAGATCGCGGCGGAGGAGATGACCCACAAGGACCTCTACGACCACGTGATCTGCAACGAGAACCTCGACGCGACGGTCGCGCGCGTGCGCGAGCTGCTCGGGCTGTGAAGGATCGCCGCATCCTCGTCGGCGTGGGCGGCGGCATCGCGGCCTTCAAGGTCGCGATCCTCACAAGCCGGCTGGTGCAGGCCGGCGCCCGCGTGCGTGTCGCCATGACCCGGTCGGCGACCGAGTTCGTCGGGCCGCTCACGTTCGAGGGCCTCACCGGGCAGCGCGCGATCCTCTCGACCACGCAGATCGACCCGGACGGCTCGGCACCCCACCTCGCGGCCGCGCGCGAGGTCGACACGTACGTCATCGCGCCGGCCACGGCCGACCTGCTCGCTCGTCTCGCTGCCGGCGTCGCCGACGATCCCGTCTGTCTGCTGGCGATCACCTGCCGCGCGCGGCGGATCGTGTGTCCGGCGATGAACGACACCATGTGGGAGAGCGCCGCGGTCCAGCGCAACGCCACGCTCCTGCGCACGCAGGGGTTCGAGTTCGTTGGTCCCGTCGTCGGCGCACTCGCGGAGGGCTATCGCGCCATCGGGCGGATGGTCGAGCCCGACGACATCCTCGCCCGGCTCTGATCGTGGCGCCGACGCGGTGGCACCTCTCCGGCCACGCGTGCGGCGCGGCGCTCGATCTCCTGTTCGTGCACGCCGACGTGATCGGCGTCGAAGAGCGCGACGACGGCTTCGAGGTCTGGCTCGAGGGTCCGGCCCCGGCGGCGGTCTCGCACCTGCAAGACGTCGCGCTCACGCCCCTGCCGATCACCGCCGACCTGTTCGGCCACACCGGGCGGGAGGCCGACGCGCCCATCGCGATCGCGGCCGACCTGTGCGTCCGACCACCCTGGGTCGCGCCGCCCCCGGGCTTCCAGGGGATCGAACTGGTCGTCCCGCGCGGCCTCGCCTTCGGCAGCGGCGAGCACGGCAGCACGCGGGCCGCCCTCGTGGCCTTGCACGCGGCGTGGCCGAAGGCACCGGTCGCGAGCCTGATCGACGTGGGCACCGGCTCGGGCATCCTCGCCGCCTACGGGCGAGCGCGCGGCGTGCCGACGATCACCGCCTGCGACGTCGAGCGCGACGCCGTCGTCGCGGCGCGCGCGCTCGTGCCGGGGTTGCGCGGCGTGTGCGGGGGGCCGGAGACGCTGGCGACCGAGGCGGAGATCGTCGTCGCCAACATGACTTCGGCCGAACTCGGCGCCACGCTCCCGTCGCTGCTGCGCCTGCGCGCGGCGCAGGGTCTGCTCGTCGTCTCCGGCTTGCGCGCCGGCGGCGAGGAGGACGCATTCACGGCGCGCGTCGAGGGCGCGGGACTCGTCTCGCACGCCGCGCGGTTCGAGCGCGACGGCTTCGTCGCGCGCGTCTTCACGCCCCGGGCGCAGACCGTCCGAGCGTGAGGTAGACATCGAAGCGGATCGCCTTCCCCGCGAGGTGGAAGCTGACGCCGTCGGCGATCGTGGGCGCGCGCAGCGGGCGCTTCACCACGACGCGATCGGTCCACGGCCACGCGGCCGCGAGCAGGGCGCGATCCTGCTCGGCGGAGCCGGTGCCGCACAGGTGTTGCAGCACTTGCGCCGCCTTGCCGGCCCGCGCGCGCAGGCCGTCCATCGCGAACATGGGGTCGAGATACACGGCATGCGGTCGCTCGCGCGCAGCGAGGATCGGCAGGAGCTCGGTCGCGTCGCCCTCGTGCACCTGGAAGGGAGCCTCCTCGCTTCCGGTCGCCTCGCGCAGCATGAGGGCGAGGATCGGATGCCGTTCGCACGCGATCACGCGCAGCCCGAGGTGAGCCAGTTCGGCTGCGTCCTGACCGAGACCCGCCGTCGCATCGACCACGAGGTCGCCGCGCCGGCCGCCGACCGCGCGCGCGAGCAGGCTCGTGCGTCGCGTGCTGCCGGGTCGCAGGGTCCGCACGTCGACGCGCACGCGCATCGGTGAGCCGTCGCCGTCGACACGGAGCGTGAGGTCGCCGCCGAGTCGCTCGACGCTGAGGCCCGCGCCCCGCGCCGTCGTGCGCGACGCGCCCGCCGCCGCGGCTGCCGCGGCGAGGTCGCGGTCGGCATCCGGATCGGGCAGGACCACATGGAGCTTCACGGCGGAGTCATAAGGGTTCCCCCGGGACCGGACGAGGCTTGGGGGAGCGCCGAAACCCCGATGCCATGGTCCGCATATGGGTGTACCGGACGTTTTCAGTCCGCCGCACGGCTTGATGCGCGCGGCAGTGTTAGACTTCGCGGCCCTTCCCAACGTCTCGGCCCTAGTTACGCTGCTGCGAACCCGCAACACCCTCCCGGACCTGCAACCATGCGGCGACTCCACCTCAAGCTCTTCTTCCTCCGCACCCGCTTCAAGCGCGAACCGCAAGGCGTGACCGCCCGGATCCTCGGCGTTCGCCCCGCGACGATGTCGCATCTCGAGCAGGGGCGCTCCCTCCCGACGCTGGCGATGCTGCTCGCGCTCTGCAAGCACTACGACGTCACGCCGACCTACCTGCTCGACGACGAGCGCCCCATCGAGCCGCAGTCGCGCGATCGTTGGTCGGAGCGCAGCTCGCTCATCGGCCGCGGTGATTGGGTCGAGTGTCCGGACGGCGCGGCGATCCGCACCGCCGACGGCATGTGGCTCGCGCCGGTGATGGCGGGCGCGCGCTTCTTCGACTCGACGGCGCAGGCGCAGCGCATGCTGTGCCACAACAAGCAGGAGGCGGCCGGCCTCGAGCGTTCTCTCGTGCAGGCGGAGGCCGCGCGCGATGGCGAGCTGGAGCAGCTGCTCACCAACGAGTTGCTGAGCCAGCGCAAGCCGCGCTCGAAGACCGCGAAGCGCAGCGGCAAGGCGGTGTCGCCGCCCCGCCGCACCGGCGAAGAAGTCCCTGCCGAAGCCTGATCCCGGTCGCGTCCGCCTACGCCGGCGCCAACGGCCAGGTGGGACCCGGGCGATAGTCGAGCGGCGTGCCCGGCCGTGACACGGACGCGAGGCGTTCGATCCCTTCGATCACGCCGAGCAGGCCGTTGCGATCGGGCGCGTCCACGTGGCACCACACGTGATCGCGCCGCAGCATCTGGGTGAGGAACCGTTCGCGGAGGGCGAAGGGCTCGCGCGTCAGCGCCTGCGCCAGGGCCGGCGCGAGGGCATCGATCGTGCCCGGAATGGTCACGCCGTCGATGCCGTAGGGCGTGCGGCCCAGATGGATGGCCGGCGTCTGGAGCAGGAGGGCGCCCAGCGCCAACGGGTCGTTGACCGAGACGACCGCGACTGCCCCGAGCAGGACCAGCGCCGGCGTGGCCGACAGCGTCACCATCGGCATGGCGGCCAACTCCTGGAGCTGATGCGCCGGCAAGCCCGCTTCCGGCAGCAGGGCGACGATCTTCAGGCTCGGGTCGATGGAGCGGACCGCACGGATCACCGCGTCGGCAACCTGCGTGGGCGAGTGGTCCGGCCGGGCGTCGAGGCGGACGCGCGGTGAGTCGTCGCGCTGCAGCAGGACCGCGACGTACGGCGCGGGCGGGAGCACGCTCGGTACGAGGCCCGACGCGCGCGGGGGGATGGCTGCGCGCCACGCGCCCAACGCCTCGCGCGCGGCCGGCAGGTCGCCCC
>CAYQMF010000023.1:0-64500 GCA_964418595.1 uncultured candidatus Brocadiaceae bacterium | reverse complement strand
AGGGACCCGGCCACGTGCCCATGCAGCTCATCAAGGAGAACATGGACATCCAGCTCAGGGAGTGCCACGAGGCGCCGTTCTACACGCTGGGGCCGTTGACCACCGACATCGCGCCCGGCTACGACCACATCACCTCGGCGATCGGCGCCGCGCAGATCGGCTGGTACGGCACGGCGATGCTGTGCTACGTCACCCCCAAGGAGCACCTCGGCCTGCCGGATCGCGACGACGTCAAGGCGGGCGTGATCGCCTACAAGATCGCGGCCCACGCGGCCGACCTCGCCAAGGGTCACCCTGGCGCGCAGGCCCGCGACGACGCGCTCAGCCGCGCGCGCTTCGCCTTCCGCTGGGAGGACCAGTTCAACCTGTCGCTCGATCCGGAGACCGCGCGCGCCTATCACGACGCGACGCTCCCCCAGGAGGAGGCCAAGACCGCCCACTTCTGCTCCATGTGCGGACCGCGCTTCTGCTCCATGAAGATCACCGAGGAGGTCCGCGAGTTCGCGCGCCAGAAGAAGATCACGCCGGAGGCGGCACTGACCGACGGCATGGCGGAGCAGGCGAAGACCTTCCGCGACAGTGGTGCCGAGATCTACCGCTGATGCGAACCGTCAGCCGATGCTGCGGTGGCGCACGATCTCGCCGTCGACCAGGAAGATGACGTCCTCCGCGATGTTCGTGCACTGATCGGCGATCCGCTCGAGGTTGCGCGACGCGGAGAGATACAGGAGCGCGACATCGACCTGTTCGACGCTGACGCCCGCCGCCTGACGCACCCCGACGAACATCTCGCGGTGGATGCGATCGACGAGATCGTCGGCGTCGACCACGCGGCGCGCCAAGGTGACGTCGGTGCGGATGAGGGCATCGAGCGTGTCGCGCACCATCCGTCGCACGGTATCGACCATCGTGCCGAAGTCGGGGGGGCGCCAGTCCGGCGTCAGGGCGGCTAGGTCGACCGCCCGCTCCGCGATGTTCACCGCGAGATCCCCCATCCGCTCCAGGTCGTTGTTCACTTTGAGTACGGCGACGATGAAGCGCAGGTCCGCGGCCACTGGCTGGTGCAGCGCGAGCACTTTGAGACAGTCCTCCTCGATCTGCACCTCACGGCGATCAACCTCGCCGTCGCCTCCGATCACTTCCCGTGCCAGGTCAGTTCGCCGATCGAGCAGCGCAGTGGTTGCCCGCTCGATCGCCCCTTCCACTACTCCACCCAGGAGCAGGAGCCGCTTCTTCAGGTCATCGAGGTCACGGAGCAGGTGCTTGGTCATGATCGGTCTCGTTCGACAAACTCGGCGTCGAGGGGGATGCGCACGCTGAAGGTGCTGCCAGCGCCCGGGCGACTCTGGACGGCTACCGCGCCGCCGTGGGCGAGCGCGACATGCTTGACGATTGCGAGGCCGAGCCCGGTGCCGCCCAGCTCGCGCGACCGCGCCTTGTCGACGCGGTAGAAGCGCTCGAAGATGCGATCGAGGTGTCCGGCCTCGATCCCGATGCCGGTGTCCCGAACGGTGACGAGAGCCTCGTGGTGCGCCACGGACAGGGTCACGTCCACGGCCCCTCCCTGGGGCGTGTACCGGATGGCGTTGCCGAGCAGATTGTCGACAGCCTGGCGTAGCGACTCCGCTTCGCCCCGGACGATCACGGGGTGTTCGGGAAGGGTCGCCCGCAGACGCAGGTCCTTCTGCTGCGCGGTGACCGCGAGCCCGGCGCAGGACTCGCGCACGGGGTTGCGTAGGTCGACGGGCAGGAGTTCGTCCGTCGACTTCGACGACTCGATCCGCGCCAGCACGAGCAGGTCGTTGACGAGATTGCCCAGCCGATCCGCCTGGCGCTGGACCTTGCCGAGGAACCGGTGTCGCGCCTCCTCGGGCATTTGCTCGTCATCGACCATCGTGTCGACGAGCCCCTTGATCGCCGTCAGCGGCGTCTTCAACTCGTGGCTCACGTTGGCGACGAAGTCGCGACGCATGTTCTCGAGGCGCCGCAACTCCGTGACGTCATGCAGGACGAGGATCGCGCCCCGCACAGCGCCCTCGCCCTCGCGCAGCGGAGTGGCCTCGAGCTGCAGGGTGTGCGCTTCCCCGCCCCGGTGTACCACCACCTCGCGCGAGGTCTTCTCGGTGCGGGCGATTGTCGTCGACACGAGTTCGCAGATCTCCGGCACGTGCGTCACCTCGACCAGCGGCCGGCCGAGCACAGTGGTCGCATCGGCGCCGAGCATTTCCGCCGCGGCATCGTTGAGGTGCAGGATTCGCTCACCGACATCGACCGCAGCGACGCCCTCGACCATCCCCCCGAGGATCGCCGTGAGCTTGGCGCGCTCGCCACGCATCTCCTCGACGCGGAATTGCAGACGATCGGCCATGGTGTTGAGCGCGCCGGCCAAGGACGCGAATTCGTCGTCGCCCACGACCGCAGCGCGCCTGCGGTCCTCGCCGTCGGCCATGGCGTGCGCTGCGGCACGCAGCTCGGCGAGCGGGCGTGCGATGTGGCGCGCCAGTAGCCAGGCGAGCACCGCTGCCGCCGCCAGGGTGAAGCCCAACGCCAGCCAGAGGTGTTGGCGCTCCCTCGCCAGCACGGCATCGAATGCGCTGGCCGGGCGTGCGACGCGCGCGAAGCCGAGCAGCGTCCCGGACTCGGAACGTGCGGCTCGGGCCAGGTACACCAGTTCGATCCCCAGGCTCGTGCTGTGCCGGCGTGCCAGGCCCACGCCTGCCGCGCGCGCGGCGAGGACCTCCGGCCGGGTGCTGTGGTCGTCGAGCTGCCTTGGGTCCTCGTCGGATTCGGCGATCACGCGACCGTCGGGCGCGATGACAGTGAAGCGCGTGGTCGTGCCCACTCCGAGCGCAGTCACGCGATCCCGCAGTTCGGGTTCGGCGCGCGGGTCGCGGAGTGCCGGCAGTGCGACCTGCTCGAGGATGAGAGCATGCTCGCGCAGTTCTGCCTGCAGCAGCTCGAGCGCGCCGCGTTGGAAGGCCCGGTCGTCGGACCAGGTCACCACCGCGGCAGTGACCACACCGACGCTGAACAGCGCCACGAACTGCCGCGTGAGGAACCGACGGAAACGCATTCAGCTCGCCGCGCTCTCGTCGCGAAAGCGGTAACCGACCCCGCGTACCGTCTCGATCAGCTCGCGCAACTCGCCGAGCTTCTGACGGACGCCGCGAACGTGCACGTCGACGTTACGGTCGGTGACGATCGCGTCGTCGCCGATCACACGACTGAGGAGGTGGGCGCGGGTGAAGACCCGTCCCGGGTGCGACGCGAGGAAGTGCAGGAGCCGCATCTCCGTCGGCGTGAGATCCACGACCTTGCCGCTCGCCGTTGCTTCGTGCCGCACCATGTCGACCACGAGTTCACCGCGCACGAGGCGCTCCCCAGTCGGCTCCTCCGTGCGTGCCGGCCCCCGCCGCAAGACCGCCTGTACCCGCGCGATGAGTTCCTTCGGGCGGAACGGCTTGGCGATGTAGTCGTCAGCGCCGAGCCCGAGGCCGAGGATCACGTCCGTCTCCTCCGACTTGGCCGTGAGGAACACCACCGGAACACGACGCGTGAGTGCGTCGCGCCGCAGTTGCCGGCACACCTCGAAGCCGTCGATCCCCGGCAGCATCACGTCCAGGAGGATGAGGTCGGGATCACCCTTGCGCGCAGCGAGGAGGCCCTGCTCCCCGTCGCTGCACCCGGTCACCCGATACCCCTCGCGCTGGAGGTTGTACTGGAGCAGTTCGAGGATGTCGGCCTCGTCCTCGATCACGACGATCTTCGCACGGCGTCGAGTCTGGCTCATGGGGTCGGTGCGCACGGCAGGGACGTTACGTCCGATTGTGAAGAGCGGATGAAGTGGACGCCAAGACGTTGTGCGGCTCTTCACGGTGGCTTCACACCCCCGGCTCTCGTCTCTTCACACAGGGCTCTAGGTTCCCCTGCCGTGTTGCTTGCAATCGCAACCTCCGCAAAGAAACCCAGCCATGAACACGATCCTCACCCTGGCCGCGACCACGGCCCTCTCGTTCGGCTCGTTGCGTGCGCAGAGCACGGAGCCCACGCCGAAGACCCCGCCTGCGAAGCCGGCCGTGTCCGCGCTGCCCGAGTACACCCGGGTGGCCGGAGTCACCGGCAACCTCGACTCGATCGGCTCGGACACCCTCAACAACCTGATGACCTTCTGGAGCGAGGCGTTCCAGAAGGCCTACCCCAACGTCCGCATCCAGGTCGAGGGCAAGGGCAGCTCGACGGCTCCCCCCGCACTCATCAAGGGCATCGCCCAGCTCGGCCCGATGAGCCGCAAGATGAAGGGCACGGAGATCGACGAGTTCGAGAAGGCCTTCGGCTACCCGCCTACCGCGGTTCGGGTCGCGGTCGACGGACTCGCGGTCTACGTGCACAAGGACTGCCCGCTCACCGAGCTGACCATGGAGCAGGTCGACGCGATCTTCTCGTCGACGCGCAAGGGCGGCTTGCCTGCGATCGAGACCTGGGGGCAGCTCGGCCTCACCGGCGAATGGGCTGACAAGCCCATCCGCACCTACGGGCGCAACAGCGCCTCGGGGACCTACCAGTACTTCAAGGAGCACGCCCTGTACAAGGGCGACTTCAAGGACAGCGTGAAGGAGCAGCCCGGGTCGGCGTCGGTCGTGCGCGCGGTCACCGAGGACCCGTACGGCATGGGCTACTCCGGGATCGGCTACCGCACCGCCGGCGTGAAGACCGTCGCGCTCGCGGCCAAGCAGGGCGACCCGTACCACACGACCGACGAGAAGGACGTCCTCTCCGGTCGCTATCCGCTGGCCCGCTTCCTCTACGTCTACGTCAACAAGTCGCCCAAGCGTGAACTCGACCCCATCGTGCGCGAGTTCCTGCGGTTCGTCCTCTGCGCGGAGGGCCAGGCCATCGTCGCCAAGGACGGCTACCTGCCGCTGCCGCGTTCGATCGTCGACGTCGAGACGGCGGCGTTGAACGGCGTGACCCGCTGAGCGTCGAGGACGAGACCACCGTGCCGCCGCACAGGGCCCCGACGGCCGCCAGCGCGGTCGCGGCACAGCCTGAACGACGATCGATCTCCTCTATCTGAGCGGACCGCACCCAGCGATGCAGCCCGACGCCTCCCTGCCCGCGATCACGCCCAGCGTCCGCCGTCGGCTGCGCGCCGACCGGCGGGCGCGGCGCGTGGTCGCGCTGGGCGGCGTGACGATCGTCGCCTGCATCCTCGGCATCCTCGTCTTCCTCGTGCTCGAGGCCGCCCCGCTCGCGGCCCGCGCCCACGTCGCTGTCGGCCAGATGCGCGACCTCGCGATGTCGGCGCGCGCGGTCGTCGTCGACGACCTCGCGTCGCACGCCGTGTGCGCCGACCGCGCGGGCAACATCCACGCGTACCGCCTCGACGACGGCGAGATCGTCACCCGGGCCCGGCTGCGCACGGCGGACGATCTCGGCCCACTCGTCGACGTGATCGGCGACACGACGGCCGGCTTCCTGGCGGGCGCTGGCGACGGGAAGGTGTTCGTCACCACCGTCGGATGGCGGAACGAGTACGCGACGCAACGGCGGACCACGGCGCCGGTGATCGGAACCCCGCAGACGTTCGACCTCGACGCGGCGGGCCGCACGCTCACGGCCTGGACGGTGAGCCGCTCGGTCGACGGCCAGCTCGCCGTCGCCGCACAGACGGCGGAGGGCGCGCTCGTTCTCGTCAGGCAGCACGTCACGACCAACGAGTTCACGGGCGAGGTCGAGACCAGCGAGGTCCGATCGACCACCGACGCCCCGGTCGCTTTGCACCTGCTCTGCCTCGACCGCGCGCAGAGCAACCTTTACGGCGCGTCGGTGACCGGCCGGATCTTCTGGTGGCGGGTCACCGACGCGGGCATCGAGCCGCCCCGGATCACCAGGGGACCGAGCGGCGACGTGACCGCCATGCAGCTCCTGCTCGGCGACCAATCCTTGATAGTGGGGACCCGCACCGGACAACTCACGCAATGGTCTCCCGTGCGCGAGGACGGCGTGCTCGGCCTCCGCGTGCTGCGCAGCTTCAACCCCCTCCCCACCGCGATCCGCCGCATCGATGCCGCATCGCGGTCGAAGGCCTTCGCCGTGCTCGCCGACGAGGGCTTCCTCGCCCTCTGCTTCGCGACCACCGGCGATCAGCGTTGGACCGGCGTGAGCCCGCTCGCCAGCACGCGCAGCATCGCCCTCGCTCCGCGCGGGGACCACCTCCTCGCGGTGGGCGCAGGTTCCGCGGCCAGCCTGGATGTCGACGATCCGCATCCCGAAGCGACGCTCGACAACCTGTTCTCGCCGGTGTGGTACGAGAACTACGACGCGCCGACCCTCACCTGGCAGTCGACGCCGGGCACCGACAGCGGCGAGCCCAAGCTGAGTCTCACGCCGTTGCTGTGGGGCACGCTGAAGGCCACCCTCGCCTGCCTGCTGTTGTCCGTCCCGATCGCGCTGCTCGCGGCCCTCTTCGTGTCGCAGTTCGCGCACCCGAGCCTGCGGGCGTGGCTGAAGCCCACCGTCGAGCTCATGGCAGCCTTGCCGAGCGTCGTGCTCGGCTTCGTGGCGGCGGTGTGGCTGGCGCCTCACCTCGAGCGCGTGTTCCTCGGCCTGCTCCTCGCCGCGTTCCTGGTGCCGGCCCTCGCCGCAGTCACCGGCACCGCCGCGGCCAGGATCCCGGCGCGCCTCAAGAGCCGCTGGCGCGCGGGCAGTGAGCTGCTGCCGATCTGCGCCATCGTCGTGCTCACCACCATCGTCTGCGTCGACCTCACGCCCGCGGTCGAGGACATCCTCTTCGGTTCCGACTTCCCCACCTGGGTGCGCGGCACGCTCGGCCTCGACTACGACCAGAAGAACGCCGTCGTCGTGGCCATGGCCATGGCGATCGCGGTGATCCCCATCGTCTTCTCCATCGCGGAGGAGTCGTTCCACAACGTGCCACGGAGCCTCGTCTCCGCATCCCTCGCGCTGGGCGCGAATCGCTGGGAGACCGCGGTGCGCGTCGTCGTTCCGGCTGCGAGTCCCGGCCTGTTCTCGGCGGTGATGGTCGGCTTCGGGCGCGCGATCGGCGAGACGATGATCGTGCTCATGGCCGTCGGCGCCACGCCGATCATGGACCTCAACCCGTTCACCGGCTTCCGCACGCTGTCTGCCAACGTGGCCATCGAGATCCCCGAGGCGCCGCACGGCGGCACCCTGTATCGCGTGCTGTTCCTGGCGGCGCTCCTCCTGTTCGCCCTCACCTTCGTCCTCAACAGCGCGGCGGAAGTCGTCCGCGCCCGGCTCCGGAGGCGTCATGCTGCCCTCTGACCGTCGGCGTCCGTCCGGCACCGCCGGGGTATGGCTGGCGGGCAGCGCGCTCGCGGTGAGCCTGCTCGCGATCGTCGGCCTGCTCGCTCTGCTGGGCTGGCGCGCGTGGAACCACTTCCGCCCCAAGCCCATCGTCGAGGTCGGCCTCGCCGCAGGCACGGAGTTCCCGGGCGTCCGCCTGCGGGGCAACACGGTGCTGGGCGAGGTCTGGGCTCGCGAGCCGATGCCGCAGAGCACCACCGGCGAGCCCGTCGCATATCGCGTGAAGCTTCGCCTCGGCAATCGTGAGCTGTATCGGAACGACTTCGCCTGGCTACCGGAAACCGCGATGGTCGAGCACCGGGTGCCCATCGACGTCGTGCGTCTGGAGCGACGGGCCGACGGCCCTTGCTTCGGTCGACTCGTCGCCATCGAGGCGGCCGACGGCACTCGGATCGTGCAGGGTGCGTCCGAGGTCGCCGCTGCGCTCGCACCACTCATGCAGAAGAAGGCGGAGCTGGCGGCCCGCCTCGACCACCTGACCCAACGGCAGATCGGCGACATCAACCATGAGATGGAGCGTCTGCGCCTCCGCCAGCGTGGTCTCGAGCGTCGCGGCGATGCCGAGGCGGCGCGGGCGCTCGACTCGGAGCGCAGTGAGCTCGAGGAGAGGTTCGTCGTGCTGGCGCGCGAGGTGGACGCGGTCCGAGCAGACCTGCAAGCCGAGTCGCTCGTCCTCGCCACCGGAGACGGCCAGGAGCTGAAGACCTGCGTCGGCGACGTGCTCTCGTTGCTCCGCCCCAACGCGCTCGGCGTCTGGGACACGCTCGGGGTCTACGCGGCGCGCGTCTCCGAGTTCGTGTTCGGCGCCCCGCGCGAGTCGAACACCGAGGGCGGCATCTTCCCTGCGATCTTCGGGACCGTGCTGATGGTCTTCCTCATGACCATCTTCGTGACGCCGCTCGGCGTCCTGGCCGCGCTCTACCTGCGTGAGTACTCGCGCCAGGGCAGACTCGTGCAGCTC
Organism: uncultured candidatus Brocadiaceae bacterium; assembly: GCA_964418595.1. GTDB lineage: Bacteria > Planctomycetota > UBA1135 > UBA1135 > UBA2386 > CAYQMF01. Next base: position 56,192 of record CAYQMF010000023.1, on the reverse strand, counting down.
GTGCGCATCGCGGTGAACAACCTCGCCGGCGTCCCGTCGATCGTGTTCGGCGTGTTCGGTTTCGGGTTCTTCGTCTACCTCGTCGGCGGCACGATCGACGAGTGGTTCTACGCCGACGCCCTGCCCCGCCACACCTTCGGCACCGGCGGCATCCTGTGGGCCGCGCTCACCCTCGCCTTGCTCACGGTGCCCGTGGTCATCGTCGCCACGGAGGAAGGCCTCGCCGCCGTTCCGCGCATCGCCCGCGAGGGCTCGCTCGCGCTCGGCGCCACCAAGTGGGAGACGACGCGCAAGGTCGTGTTGCCCGCGGCTGCGCCCGCGATCCTCACCGGCGTCATCCTCGCCATCGCCCGCGCCGCCGGCGAGGTCGCGCCGCTCATGATCGTCGGCATGGTCAAGCTCGCCGATCTGCCGCTCGACCACCACTTCCCGTATCTCCACGTCGACCGCAAGTTCATGCACCTGGGCTTCCACATCTACGACGTGGGGTTCCAGAGTCCCGACGTCGAGGCCACGCAGCCGCTGGTCTACGCCACTGCCTTCCTCCTCGTCGGCCTGGTGTTCGCGATGAACCTCCTGGCGATCTCCGTCCGCAACCGGCTCCGTCGCAGGACGGCGTCGGCGCACTGATCCGGGTGCCCACCTGCTCCGCCATGTCCCCACCCCCTGCCCCGATGACCAGTCCCACGCCCCCGCAATCGCAGTCGCGGCCGTCTCCGATGTCGCCCTCGGACCCGGCACCCCCGGTCCTCGACGTCGTGGGCATGAGCTTCTTCTACGGCGACTCGCAGGCGCTGCACGACATCAGCCTGCCCATCGCACCCAAGAAGATCACGGCGCTCATCGGGCCGTCCGGCTGCGGCAAGTCGACCTTGCTGCGCTGCCTCAACCGCCTCAATGATCTGATCGAGGGCACGCGCGTCGAAGGCGAGATCCGGTTCGAAGGCCGCTCCATCCACGATCCCGAGGTCGAGGTCAGCTCGCTGCGCCGCCGCATCGGCATGGTGTTCCAGAAGTCCAACCCCTTCCCGATGTCGATCTACGACAACGTCGCCTACGGCCCACGCATCCACGGCCTGCGCGTGAGGTCTCGCCTCGACGAGCTGGTCGAGCGCAGCCTGCGCGGCGCGGCGCTGTGGGACGAGGTGAAGGATCGCCTGCGGACCTCCGCGCTCACTCGATCGCAGTGGAGCCGGAGATCCTGCTCTACGACGAGCCATGCTCCGCGCTCGACCCGGTCGCCACGGCGCGCATCGAGGACCTCATGTTCGACCTGGCGGCGGACTACACGCAGGTCATCGTCACGCACAACATGCAGCAGGCGGCGCGGGTCAGCGACTTCACGGCCTTTCTCTGCCTGGGCAAGCTGGTCGAGTTCGGCGCCACCCAGACGCTGTTCACGAACCCCGTCGAGCAGCAGACCTCCGACTACATCACGGGGCGGTTCGGGTAGCGGCCACCGCCTTGCTGCCGTCCTCGCGCGCGCGCAGGGCCGGGATCCGCAGGCGGAGCTGCCGCGGGCTCAAGCGCACGAACTCGACGCCCGAGTCCCGGATCCGACGTTGCACGTCGGCGACCACGCGCTGCAGGTCGAGCGAGAGGGGCAGGCGGTCGGCGTCCTGCTGGATGGCGAGAGTGAGCGTGACGCCGTCGCGGCGCTGCGCCGCGAGGTCGACGTCGAGGCTGCCGCGATAGCCGGAGGGCACGACATTCGCCAGCGCGGACGCTGCCTCGACAAGGGTCTGGGTGAGGGTCACGCCATCCACCAGGGCCGGGCTCTCGACGGAAGTGTGTGCGAGCTTGATCGCGAGCCCGCGCTCCCGACAAGGCACCTTCAGCAGGTCGATGAGGTGCCGCAGGAGCAGCCCGGCTTGCTTGGGTGCCGGCCGCTCGAGCACGTCCCCGAGCAGGAAGTGCATGACTTCGAGCGAGGCTTGCGCGGTGTCGGTCGCGCGCTGGATGTGACCGCGGACGCGCGCGACCTGGGACTCGGTGCCGCCGAGCAGCTTCGTATGGCTGCTGACGGCAAAGAGGGCGTTGCCGAGGCCGTGCGCGAAGCCGGGCATCACGAACGCCAGCAGGCGTCCGGTGGTCTCGTCTCGCTTGTCGTCAGTGGGATGCATGGGGTCGTTCCGGTCCGTGCCTTTCAATGGGTGGCTCCGCTCTTCGGGCCAGGCGAGTCCGCTTCCTTCTGCGCGGCTTCCTTCTGCGCGGGTTCCCTGGGAGCCACGCCGTTGCTGGTGACGTCCCCCAGCACGGCGCGCAGGGTCTTGCCGCCGCCATCGGCGCCGCGCACGTCCAGCACGACCACGGCGCCCGGGAGCGCACTGGTGATCAGGTCGTACAGATGCTCGGCGCTCGCCACGTCGTGGCCCTCGAACCGCACGACCCGATCGTCCCTGCTCACCCCCGCCAGCCACGCCGGCCCGCCATGCTCGACGGTGCGCACCAGCACGCCGGCGGCCGCCGTCGGGTCGAGTCCCACGCCGAGGTAGCCGCGGGGCACGCGTCCGCCGTGCTGCTCCATGCGCGCGAGCACCCAGCGCACGCGCTTGCTCGGGATCGCGAAGGCGAGGCCTTCCCCCGTGGAGTGCTTGCGGGTGGCGACGCCGACCACGCGGCCTTCGGGATCCAGCACCGGACCACCGGAGCTGCCCGGGTTCACCGCCGCGCTGAACTGGAGGAAGCCGTTGGTCACCTTGGCGCTGTCGACCGTCAGGTGCCGTGCGACGTGACTCACCAGCCCCGCGGTCACGGTGTGGCTGAACGAGAACGGGTGACCGAGGGTCAGCACCCAGTCGCCCTGCTGCAGCGAATCGGAGTCGCCGAACGCGAGCGCCGGCAAGCCGTCGGGCGCGCCTTCGAGGCGCAGGACCGCGAGGTCGGTGATCGGATCCTCGCCCACGACCTTGGCGAGGAAGCGGCCGTGCGCGGGCACGTCCACGTAGATCGCCAGGTGGCTGTCGATGATGTGCTGGTTGGTGAGGACGAGCCCATCCCGGTGGATGACGAAGCCGGAGCCGTCCCGTCGTTCGTCGCCGTCGCCACCGGGGTGCCGCAGGCTGTGCACGCCCACGACCGAGTCCCGGCAGCCCGCGACCGCGTCGCGGAAGCTCGGCACGGCGCTCGGACGCGGGCCCGCGCCGCCCCAGAAGAAGTAGCCGAGCACGATCCCCAACGACACGCACACCGGCCCGGCGAGGAGCCACGGGGCTGCCGAGGAGCTGGCCGCGCGCTGGATCACGGCGCGGCAGTCTAGCCCGTCATGCCAGTTCGGGACAGTCACAGGACACGGACCCCTGGCTCCCCGCAAGCCGGGCTTGCTACAGTCGCTCCCCGCTCCCGTGCGCGTCCTCGCCGTCGTCCTCCTTCTCGCCGTGGCACCCGTCGCGGCGCAGGTCCCCGAGACCGGTGTCACCCGGTACCAGCGGGCCATGAAGCGTCCGGAGGCAGAACGCGTCGCCCTCGCCGAGGACCTCGCCGCCAACGCCGACGCCCGCGCCCGCGCGCTCCTGCGCGCGGAGCTGAAGGCCGCGACGACGCCGGCCCTTCGCCTCGCGCTGGTGCAGGCGATCGCCCGGCACCCGCACGACGATCTCGTCGCGGCCGTCGCCGCGGTCATCGACGCGAACGACCCGGATCCGGACCCTGCGTTGGCGCCTGCAGTTGCCGCCACGCTGGTGGCGTGCGGACCCCCCGGCGTGCAGGCCCTCGCCGAGATGCTCGACCGGTTTGCCACCGGCCGCACGGGCGCGCGCAGTCGCGCCGCCAACCAGCAGGCCGTCCTCACCGCGTTGGGGCAGGCGAAGACCGACGAGGCCTGGGCCGTGCTCGCCAGGGCGAGCCTGCGCGGCGTCCCCTTCGACCGCTATCGCTGCCTCAACGCGATGGCCCAGGCACCCCCGGGTCCGCTCACCACGCCCGCGCGGCAGACAGCGCTCGACGGCGATCTGCCGCAGTACGTCCTCGAGGGCCTGCGCCAACTGGCGCAGCACGGGCCGGGACTCACCGACGCCCTGGAGAAGGTCGCGCGTGCGGCCAAGAGCGATCGCGAGAAGCCCCTGCGCACGGGCATCGCGCAGCTCGCGGGCGCCAACCTCATCCCGGACCGCTTCGCCGTCTTCTTCGCCAGCGCCGCGATCGCCGACTGCACGCTGTCGGCTGCGCTGGCCTCGCAGGCGAAGGCCCTGCGTGCCAACAAGGACCTCGCCGACTGGGTGGTGGCGCAGCGCGCCAACTGGAAGTCCCCCGAGGAACTCGCGCTCGCCGCGAGGCTCGCGGCCGGGGCCAAGGCCGCCGAGACCGACGCGTTCCTCGTCGATCTGGCGCAGAGCAAGGTCGTCGACGCCGTCGAGCCGGCGCTCGCAGCGCTCGGAACCCGCCGCGTCGCGGAGGCCGCGCCCGTCCTGCGCCGCCTCCTGCAACTGCCGCCGAACGAGCGCCGGCGCCTCGCCGCCGATGCCTTGCATGCGATCTTGCGCGCGGATCCCGCCTGGCGTCTGGAGCTGCGCGGGCTCTTCGGACAGGACGACCTCGGCCTGCGCCTCATTGCGCTCGATTGCCTGGCCGACATCGACGACCAGGAGACCCTGCCCAAGGCGCACGCGCTCTTCGCCGACGACGACTGGACGGTGCGGGCCGCGGCGTATGACTTCGCGCGGCGGGTCCGTGCGATCCCGTCGATCCCGCTCCTGCTGGCGAGGCTCCCCCTCGAGAAGGGACGCCTGCGCGAAGACGTCGTGCGGGCGTTGCGCTGGCTCACCGACCAGCACTTGCGCACGGAGTTGCAGTGGAACTCCTGGTGGCGCGACCACGCGGCGTGGTTCGAACTGCCCCCGGCCCCGAAGGACGACCCGCAGCCACCGCCCACGGAAGAGAGCAACACCCGCACCTACTACTCGCTCGAACTCGTGAGCGACGCGGCGATCTTCATCGTCGACACGTCCGGCAGCATGGAAGCCAAGATCGGCACCGGCAACGAACGCACGCGCCTCATGGAGGCGAAGCGCCAGCTCGCGCGCGTGCTCGACAGCACGCCCGCCACGCACCGCATCAACGTCCTGCCGTTCTCGTCCGGCGTCGCGCCGATGCTGACCAAGCTCACCCCTGCGTCAGCCGACGTGAAGAAGATCCTGCAGGCGGCGGTGGCGGCGCTGCGTTCCGGCGGCGGCACCAACGTGCACGCGGCACTGCAGGCGGCCTTCGCGGATCCCTTCGTCGACACGATCTTCCTGCTGACCGACGGCTCGCCCAGCGCGGGCACGATCGTCGATCCGGCCGAACTGGCCAACGAGGTGCAGAAGTGGAATCGGACCCGCAGGATCACGATCCACTGCATCTCCGTGGGCACCGACAGCGCGATGCTGCAGCGCATGGCGAAGGAGTCCGGAGGCCGCTACGTGCGCGCGCGATGAGCGGTGGCCGGCTCACGCGCGCGGCGTCGCTCGCCGCGTTCAGCCTCGTTGCGGCGTGCAGCAGCCCGCCGGCCCGGGGTCCCGGGGCAGCGGTCGCCTGGCTCATCGCCCAGCAGCGACCCGACGGCAGCTTCCGCTCGCACCGCGACAGCATCCTGCGCGCCGGTCACTCGACCACCGCGCTCGCCATGCTGGCCCTGATGCACGCGCCGCGCGAACAGCATCGCTCGGTGGCGCCGGCGATCGGCAAGGCGCTCGACTTCCTGGCGCAGCACGGCGTGGTGCCGCACGGCGACGACGCGACCGTCGACTACCCGACCTACACCGCGGCCTGCTGGCTGTGGGTTCTCGGTCGCCTGCACCCGAAGGAGCACGAAGGCGTGGCGGAGCGGCTCGTCGCATTCCTGCGCACACGCCAACTCAGCGAGGATGCCGGATGGAGTGAGGCCGACCCCGAGTACGGCGGCTTCGACTTCGGGAAGGTCGTCGGCGCCAAGCCACGCGGCGGCGCGACCGCGAACGTCGGCACCACGTCGTGGGTGATCCAGGCGTGTCGGGCCGCGGGGCTGGCTGCGGACGATCCGCTCCTGCGCCGGGCGCGCACGTTCGTGCTCCGCTGTCAGGTGTGGGCCCTTGACGATCCGCTCTCGCACGGCGGATTCGTGCATTCGCCCGTGAACGGGCCGGCGCAGAGCAAGGCGGGCCTGGCGGCCGACGGCAGCGGACGCGCGCTTCCGTATGCGTCGACCACGTGCGACGGCCTCGCCGCGCTCGCGGCCCTCGATGAGCGCGGCACGCCCGCCGGTGCGGCCGCCGCCGCCTGGCTCGTCGCCCACGCGAAGGTGCCGGAGGTCGGCGGCTTCGAGCGCGCTGCGGAGGCGACGCACGGCTACGAACGCGCCTTGCGGGTGTACTCGCTGGCGGCGCTCGCCCGCGTGCTCCCGCTCCTGCCGCCCGACCCGGCGCGCGAGGCGGCGATCGTCGCCACCTGGAGTGACCGTCAGCGCGACGACGGCAGCGTCGTGGGCTGGACCAACCAGTGGAAGGAAGAGGACCCGCTGATCGCCACGTGCCTCGCCCTGCGCGGCTGGCCCGCGGCGAAGTAGGCGGGCGGGCGGCGCGATTCTCGTGTCACCGTACGGGCGTTCGTGGCCACAGGGACCGCGTGGTCCGTCCGCACGACGCACTCTTCAAGTTCACGTTCGGCACGCCCGAGCACGCGGGCAGTCTCCTGCGGGTGCTGCTGCCGACGGTGCTCGTGCACGCCATCGATTGGGATTCGCTGGTGCTGGTGTCGGGTAGCGAGGTCGATCGCGACCTGGCACAGCACCACGCCGATCTGCTCTACACATGCATGCTCGCGGGCCGGCGGGTGTGGCTGCACATCCTGTTCGAGCATCGCAGCCATGACCAGGGTTGCCTGCCGCTCGACCTGCTGCGCTACCAGACGCGCATCTGGGAGCACGAGATGCGCACCGAGGGTCGGCTCACGCCGATCATCCCGGTGGTGGTCCACCACGGCGACCATGGCTGGCACGCCCCGACGGACCTCGCCCACCTGTTTGCGCCGGGCCTCGACGCAGCTGGCCTGCCCGCAGACCTGCGCGCGGCGATCGCGTCCTTCGTACCGGACTTCCGCTTCGTGCTCGACGACCTCACGCAGGTCCCGCCGGAGGCTCTGCGCACGCGTGCCGCCTCCGCTCTCGCTCGCCTGACGCTGCTGTGCCTGCAGCGCATCCGCGACGCGGAGGACCCCGACGCCGAACTCGCCCGGCTGGCCGACGTGGTCCGCGAGGTCCGCAGTGCGCCCGCCGGGCACGATGCGCTCTTCGCCGTGCTCCGCTATGTTGGCTTCGTCGCTCAGACCACCCCGCAGCGCATGCAGCGCGCACTGCGCCAGGCGGGCCCCGAAACCCAGGAGACGATCATGACTCTCGCCGAGACACTGCTCGCCGAAGGCCGCGCCGAAGGCCGAGTCCACACCCTGCGCCAACAGCTCGAAGCCCGGTTCGGTCCCCTGCCCGCCGGTGCACTCGAACGCCTGACCCGCGGCACCGCGGATGACCTGGACCGCTGGACCCGCCTCGTCCTCACCGCGCCGACGCTGGACGAAGCCCTCGCCTGACCGGGCACGCGTGCCTACGCGGGTTTCTCGTGTCACCGCCCGGGCGTTCGTGGCCACAGGGACTGCGTGGTCAGTCCACACGACGCACTCTTCAAGTTCACGTTCGGCACGCCCGAGCACGCGGGCAGTCTCCTGCGGGTGCTGCTGCCGACGGTGCTCGTGCACGCCATCGATTGGGATTCGCTGGTGCTGGTGTCGGGTAGCGAGGTCGATCGCGACCTGGCACAGCACCACGCCGATCTGCTCTACACATGCATGCTCGCGGGCCGGCGGGTGTGGCTGCACATCCTGTTCGAGCATCGCAGCCATGACCAGGGTTGCCTGCCGCTCGACCTGCTGCGCTACCAGACGCGCATCTGGGAGCACGAGATGCGCACCGAGGGTCGGCTCACGCCGATCATCCCGGTGGTGGTCCACCACGGCGACCATGGCTGGCACGCCCCGACGGACCTCGCCCACCTGTTTGCGCCGGGCCTCGACGCAGCTGGCCTGCCCGCAGACCTGCGCGCGGCGATCGCGTCCTTCGTACCGGACTTCCGCTTCGTGCTCGACGACCTCACGCAGGTCCCGCCGGAGGCTCTGCGCACGCGTGCCGCCTCCGCTCTCGCTCGCCTGACGCTGCTGTGCCTGCAGCGCATCCGCGACGCGGAGGACCCCGACGCCGAACTCGCCCGGCTGGCCGACGTGGTCCGCGAGGTCCGCAGTGCGCCCGCCGGGCACGATGCGCTCTTCGCCGTGCTCCGCTATGTTGGCTTCGTCGCTCAGACCACCCCGCAGCGCATGCAGCGCGCACTGCGCCAGGCGGGCCCCGAAACCCAGGAGACGATCATGACTCTCGCCGAGACACTGCTCGCCGAAGGCCGCGCCGAAGGCCGAGTCCACACCCTGCGCCAACAGCTCGAAGCCCGGTTCGGTCCCCTGCCCGCCGGTGCACTCGAACGCCTGACCCGCGGCACCGCGGATGACCTGGACCGCTGGACCCGCCTCGTCCTCACCGCGCCGACGCTGGACGAAGCCCTCGCCTGACCCGTGTCCCACCTCGCGCGCCTCGCGCGCACGCGGCCCTTGACCGCGTCGCGTGCTGCTGCCACACTCCGCCACGCCATGACTCCCCGCGCGCACCACCACCGCCATCACCACCACGCCCCCTGGGCTGGCTGACGGCGGCTTCGCACGCGAATCCTGCCACGCCGGCCCGCCTGGGTCGGCGTCGCTGTTTCCAGGGACACCGATCCGGGAAGGCCACCGCTATGCCTCACCATGGATCACGATCCCGACACCCTCCGCCTCGCCGTCCCCAAGGGACGCATGCTCGACGGTCTGCTCGCGTTGCTGCGCGACGCGGGCCTGCACGTCGACGTCGGCGCCCGCGGCTACCGCCCGCGCTGCTCGCTCCCACAGACCGACGTCAAGCTCCTCAAGCCGCAGAACATCGTCGAGATGCTGCACGCGGGCACGCGCGATGTCGGCTTCACAGGCGCCGATTGGGTCGCGGAGCTGGATGGTGACCTCGTCGAGCTGCTCGACACGGGCCTCGACCCGGTGCGCGTCGTCGCGGCGGCGCCGACCTCGCTCCTGGTCGAAGGTCACCTGCCCCGTCGCCGCCTCGTGGTCGCCTCCGAGTTCGAGCGCCTGACCCGGGCGTGGATCGACGCGCGCGGTCTCGATGCCGCATTCGTGCGCTCCTACGGCGCGACGGAGGTCTTCCCCCCGGAGGATGCCGACCTCATCGTCGACCTCGTCGCGACCGGCTCGACGCTGCGCGCCAACCAGCTCGTCGAGGTCGGCGAGGTCATGGCGTCGTCGACCCGGCTCTACGCCAGTCGCCGCGCCGTCGCCGACGCGAGCAAGCGCGCCCGCATCGACGATCTCGTGATGCTGCTGCGCTCCGTCCTCGACGCCCGCCAGCGCGTCATGATCGAACTCAACGTCGGCAAGGACCGCCTCGAATCCGTGTGCGCCGTCCTCCCCTGCATGCGCGAGCCGACGGTGGCTCAGCTCGCCCACGACGCCGGCTTCGCCGTGCGTGCGGCGGTGCCGCGGCGCGACCTGCCGACCCTGATCCCGAAGCTGCGCGCGTCCGGCGGCAGCGACATCGTCGTGACGGCGTGCGCGCAGATCGTGCCATGAGCCCGCCGCGCAGCGACATCACGGGTCCGAGCCCCATCGCCCGCCTCGCCGCGGTGCGCGCCTACGCGGCGCCGCCGTTGCCGTGTCCGGTCGACCTGCGCCTCGACGGCAACGAGGGCTCGTGGCCCGACGCAGCCCTGCTCCGCGATCTCGCCCCGCGGGCGCGCGCCCTCCTGCACGCCTATCCCGACGCCGCCGCCCTCGAGGCGACCCTCGCCGCCCGCCATGGCGCGGCGGCCGACGCCTGCATCGTCACCGCCGGCGCCGACGAAGCGCTCGATCGCATCTGCCGCGCGTTCGCCGACCCGCGTGGCAACGCCATCCTCCCGGAGCCTACCTTCGCGATGCTGCCGCGCTACCTCGCACTCGCCGGCACGAAGGTGCACAGGGTGGCTTGGCCCGCCGGCCCGTACCCCACGAGCGCAGTGCTGGCCACGGTCGACCCTGCGACGCAGATCGTGTTCGTGGTGTCCCCCAACAACCCCACCGGCGCGGTCGCCACCCGCACCGACCTGAAGCGCCTCGCCCTCGCCGCTCCCCGTGCGCTCCTCGTCGTCGACGCGGCCTATGCGGAGTTCGCCGACGACGACATCACCGACGCCGCGCTCGCCATGCCGAACGCGGTGGTGACGCGCACCTTCTCGAAGGCGTGGGGGCTGGCCGGGTGCCGCGTCGGTTACGTGCTCGGACCGCCTGCGGTGATCGCCGCCCTCCGCGCCACCGCGAGTCCGTATCCGGTGGCCGGGCCGTCGCTCGCGATGGCTCGGGCGCGGCTCGACGACGCCGCCGACGTGGCGGGGTTCGTTGTGCGCGTGCGCCATGAGGTCGCCGCGTTGCGACAGCAGCTCGAAGGCCTCGGCGTCGACGTGCCGACGCGCAGTCAGGCCAACTTCGTGTTCGCGCGGCATCCGCAGGCGGCCCGCGTGCGCGACCTCGTCGCCGGCCTCGGCGTCGCGATCCGCGCCTTCCCCGGCGACCCGCGCCTCGGCGATGCCCTGCGCATCACCTGCCCCGGGGACGCCGCGGCCTTCGCCCGCCTCAGCCACGCCCTGCACACGGCGCTCCGCCCGCAGGCGCTGCTCCTCGACATGGACGGCGTGCTCGCCGACGTCTCTGGCTCGTATCGCCAGGCCATCGTCGCCACCGCGCGCACCTTCGGCGTCGTGCTCACCGGCGAGGACGTGGCCGCTGCCAAGCGCGAAGGCTCCGCCAACGACGACTGGGACCTCACCTGGCGTCTCGTGCGCGCGCGCGGCGCCCACGCGACGCTCGCCGAGGTGACGGCGGCGTTCGAGCGGCTCTATCAGGGCGAGGGCGACGTACCCGGCCTGTGGCGCAACGAGTCGCTCCTCGTCGACCGCGCGACCCTGTCGCGCTGGGCGCAGCGCCTCCCGCTCGCAGTCGTCACCGGTCGCCCGCGCGCCGACGCCGCCCGCTTCCTGGAACACCACGCGATCGCCGACCTCTTCGCCGCCGTCGTGTGCCGCGAGGATGGCCCGCTCAAGCCCGACCCGGCGCCGGTGCGCCTTGCGCTCCAGCGGCTGCGCGTCGACACCGCGTGGATGCTCGGCGACACCGTCGACGACGTGCGCGCCGCTCGCGCCGCTGGCGTGCTGCCCCTCGGCGTGCGTCCACCGGGCGACCCGGATCCAGACCTCGCTGCGGCGCTGCACGCCGCGGGCGCACCCCACGTCCTCGACCGCACCGCCGATCTCGATCGCCTCCTCCCATGAACACCCCGCGCACGCACACACTCCGTCGGACCACGCGCGAGACCGACGTCGACCTCTCGCTCACGCTCGATGGCGAAGGTTCCGTCGACGCGCGCACCGGGCTCGCCTTCCTCGACCACATGCTCGCCGCGCTCGGCAAGCACGCGGGCTTCGACCTCACGCTCACAGCGAAGGGCGATCTCCACGTCGACGACCACCACACCGTCGAAGACAGCGCGCTCGCGCTCGGCGCGGCGCTCGATGCCGCGCTCGCGGATCGCAAGGGCATCGCCCGCTTCGGCCACGCCTACGCGCCGCTCGACGAAGCGCTCGCCCGCGCCGTCGTCGATCTCTCCGGGCGCCCTGGCCCATACGTCGACCTCGGCCTGCGCCGCGAGAAGCTCGGCGACGTCGCCTGCGAGAACCTCGCCCACTTCCTGCGCTCGCTCGCCATCGCCGCGCGCATGACCCTGCACGTCGACGTGTTGAAGGGCGAGAACGACCACCACCGCGCCGAGGCGGCCTTCAAGGCCACGGCGCTCGCGCTGCGCGCCGCCGTCGCGCGCAGCGGCCGCGCGACGGACGTCCCGAGCACCAAGGGCACGCTGCGATGATCCTCGACTTCGCCGAGAAGGTGACCGTGATCGCCACCGGCACTGCCAACGTCGCCTCCGTGCGAGCCGCGTTCGGGCGACTGCACGCGCACGTCGAGCTCACGACCGACGAAGCCGTGGTCGGCCGCGCGAAGTACCTCGTCCTCCCGGGCGTCGGCGCCTTCGGCGCGGCGATGGAAGCGCTCCGCGCGAACCGTCTCGTGGGGCCGTTGCGCCACCGCCTCATGACCGGCGCGCCGCTGCTGTGCATCTGCCTCGGCATGCAGCTCCTCGCGGCGGCGAGCGACGAGTCGCCCGGCGTGGCGGGCCTCGGCGCGCTGCCGCTGCAGGTCACGCGGCTCGCGGCGCAGGCGCCGCCCGGGCCGCTGAAGGTCCCCCAGCTCGGCTGGAATGCGATCACGCCGACCCCCGGCGCGGCGATGCTGCGCGCGGGGTCCTTCTACTTCGCCAACTCGTATTGCCTGCGCGAGGCCCCGGCCGGCTGGCAGGCCGCGCACGCCGACTACGGCGGTCGGTTCGTCGCCGCCATCGAGCGCGGCAAGGCACTCGCGTGCCAGTTCCACCCGGAGCTGTCGGGGCCGGCCGGGTCGGCGCTGCTGCGCGCGTGGCTCGAGCGAGGTCGGCGATGACGCTCGCCGTGCGCGTGATCCCCTGCCTCGACATCGACGCCGGCCGCGTCGTGAAGGGCGTTCGTTTCCAGGACCTGCACGATGCCGGCGACCCGGTGGCGCTGGCGCGGGAGTACGAACGCCAGGGCGCCGACGAACTGGTGTTGCTCGACGTGTCCGCCACGCCTGCGGGCCGCGGCCATGCCGTCGACGTCGTGCGGCGGGTGCGCGAGCACCTCGGCATTCCTCTCACCGTCGGCGGTGGCGTGCGCACCGTCGCCGACGCCGAGGCCTTGCTCGCGGTCGGCGCCGACAAGGTGGCCGTGAACACCGCCGCCGTCGCCGACCCGTCGCTGCTCGCGCGCCTCGCCGATCGCTTCGGCCGCCAGTGCACCGTGCTGGCCCTCGATGCCGCGCGCACGACCAATGCGGCGTCGCCGTTCGCCTTCGAGGTCGTCACTCACAGCGGCCGCACGCGCACCGCGCGCGACGCCGTCGCCTGGGCCCGCGATGCCGCTGCGCTCGGCGCCGGCGAGATCGTGCTCACCTCCTGGGACCGCGACGGCACCGGGCTGGGCTACGACCTCGACCTGATCACCGCGATCAGCACCGCCGTCGACGTCCCGGTCGTCGCATCCGGCGGCGCCGCCGAGCCGGGCCATCTCGTCGCGGCGCTGCGCGCCGGCGCCCAGGCCGTGCTCGCCGCCGGCGTTTTCCACCGTTCCCGTTTCACAGTCGGTGAGGTCAAGGCCGCGCTGGCCCTGGCCGGCATCCCCGTCCGCCGCACCGACCAGCCATGACGTGCTCCCGCGACCCCAGACATTCCCAATATCTCCCAGGAATTGACAGTTCCTGCCCGCCCGCCTACCCTCCCACCCATGGCCGACCCGACGCTCACCAGCATGACCGTCTCGCTCCCCGCGATGCAGAAGGACTTCGTGAAGCGCCAGGCCGCCGCGACCGGCTGCAGCACGCCGAGCGAGTACATCCGGCGCCTGATCCACGCCGACCAGAAGGCGCACGAGAAGGCGCTGCTCGAGCGGCTGATCCTCGACGGCCTGGACTCCCCCGCGGAGGAGATGACCGACGAGGAGTGGGCGCGCCTGCGTGCGTCCGCGATCGCCCGAGCGAAGAAGAGGAAGAAGCGGCCCCCTGGTTCGAGCGGCGCGGCCGACTGACCTCCCCGGTGTGGCAGCCGCGGGCCAAGCAGGACTTCGCGGCTGCAGTCGAGTGGTTGGCCGACCGATCCGGACCAGCGTCGCTGCGGCTGATCGACGCCACGCGACACGCTCTCGACCTGCTTCGTGACCAACCCCGCCTCGGTCGGCCGCTCGATCTCGACCTCCCCGCCGCCGCCGCCGGCGTGCGCAGCTGGCAGCCGCGCGGCTTCCCGAGTTGGACCATCCTGTACCGCGCGACCGCAGCCGGCATCGTCGTGCTGCGGTTCGTCCACGCCGCGCGCGACCTTCCCCATCACCTCGCCGACGGTTCGCTCGGCCCCTCGCCGTTCTTCCAATGATCGTCCCCTGCATCGACCTCCAGGCCGGCCAGGCCGTCCAGCTCATCGGCGGCCAGCAGAAGGCCATCGACGGCGGCGACCCGTTCGCGTGGCTCGCGCGCTTCGCCCCCATCGGCGAGATCGCCGTCGTCGACCTCGACGCCGCGATGGGCCGCGGCGACAACGAAGCCCTCGTGCGCGCGCTGATCGCCCGCGCCCCTTGCCGCGTCGGCGGCGGCATCCGCGACGCCGCGCGCGCGCGCGCCTGGCTCGACGCCGGCGCCAGCAAGGTCGTGCTCGGCACCGCCGCGCGGCAAGACGTGCTGCGCGACCTGCCGAAGGACCGCGTCGTCGCCGCCCTCGACGTGCGTGAAGGCGAAGTCATGACCCACGGCTGGCAGACCGCCACCGGCCAACGCCTCGAGGACCGCATCCAAGCCCTCCTCCCGCACGTCGGTGGCTTCCTCGTCACCGTGATCGAACGCGAAGGTCGCATGCAGGGCTGCGATCTCGCGCTCGCCCAGCGCCTCCGCACCCTGTGCGGCGACCTGCCGACCACCTTCGCCGGCGGCATCACCACCGCCGCCGAGATCGCCGCCCTCGACGCGCTGCACATCGACGCCCAGGTCGGCATGGCGATCTACTCGGGTCGCCTCGACCTCGCCGAGGCCTTCTGCGCCCCATTGAAGAGCGACCGCCCGGACGGACTGTGGCCCACCATCGTCTGCGACGACCGCGGCACCGCGCTGGGCCTCGCCTACTCCGACCTCACGAGCCTCCGCGCTGCCCTCACCCGCCGCCAAGGCATCTACCACTCGCGCACCCGCGGCCTCTGGGTCAAAGGCGAGTCCTCCGGCGCCACCCAGGAGCTGCTCCACATCGACGTCGACTGCGACCGCGACGCGCTGCGCTTCACCGTGCGCCAGCGCCCGCCCGGCTTCTGCCACAACGACACCTGGACCTGCTTCGGCCCCGCGCGCGGCCTTGGCGCCCTCGAACACACCCTCCACTCCCGCAAGCTCACCGCCCCCCAAGGCTCGTACGCTGCCCGCCTCTTCGACGACCCCGCCCTCCTCGCAGCGAAGCTGCGCGAAGAAGCCCACGAACTCGCCGAAGCGACCTCGCGCGCCGACATCATCCACGAAGCCGCCGACGTCCTCTTCTTCACCGCCACCAAACTCGCCGCCGCCGGCGCATCGCTCGCCGACATCGACCGCGTTCTGGACGCCCGCGCCCTCCCCCTCACCCGCCGCCCCGGCAACGCCAAACGAGATCACCGACCAGAACTGCCCCACGAGCCCGTGCCCGAGCCCGTGCCCGTGCCCGCCTACTCCCCTGCCGTTCGTCCGTCGGCGCCGCCTCTTCTGAAGCGACTCGCGCCAACCACCCTCCACCCCCGCCGCCTCCACATCGACCCCGCGATCTCAACCACCGTCGCCACCATCCTCGCCGAAGTCGAGACCCACCGCGAACCCGCCCTCCGCCGCTACGCCGAACTCCACGACCGCCTCCCTCCCTCTTCCCCGCTCACCCTCGACCGCGCCGCCCTCACCCGCGCCCTCGACGCAATCGACCAAGACCTCCGCGCCACCCTCACCCGCACCGCCGCCCGCATCCGCGCCTTCGCCGTCGCCCAGCGCGCCTGCCTCCTCCCGCTCGCCACCGACATCCCCGGCGGCCACGCCGGCCACGACCTCCTCCCCATCCACGCCGCCGGCTGCTACGCCCCCGGCGGTCGCTACCCGCTCCCCTCCTCGGTCCTCATGACCGCCATCACCGCGCGCGTCGCCGGCGTGCGCACCGTCGTCGTCGCCTCGCCTTCCCCTCATCCCGTCACCCTCGCCGCCGCCGCCCTCGCCGGCGCCGACGTCTTCCTCTGCGCCGGCGGCGCCCAGGCCCTCGCCGCCATGGCCTTCGGCGTCGCCGTCCCCGCCTGCGACATCCTCTGTGGCCCAGGCAACGCCTACGTCACCGCCGCCAAACAGCGTTTGTCCGGCCGCGTCGCCGTCGACCTCATTGCCGGCCCCAGCGAACTCGTCATCCTCGCCGACCACACCGCGCCGCCGCACCTCATCGCCGCCGACCTCCTCGCGCAAGCCGAGCACGACCCCGAGGCCTTCCCCGCGCTGGTCACCACCGACGAGTCCCTCATCGCCAAGGTCGAACACGAGTTGACCGCCCAACTCCGCGACCTCCCCACCGCCGACGTCGCCCGCGCCTCGCTGCTCGCCCACGGCACCGCCGTCGTCTGCCCCGACCTCCTCACCGCCTACGCCGCCTGCAACGCGCTGGCCCCCGAGCACCTGCAGGTCATGCTCGCAGACCCCGACGCCGCGCGCCCGCACCTCCACCACGCCGGCGCGCTCTTCCTCGGGTCACCCTCCGCCGAGGTCTTCGGCGACTACGGCTTCGGGCCGAACCACGTGCTCCCGACCAGCGGCGCCGCGCGCAGCACCGCCGGCTTGTCGGTCTTCCGCTTCCTGCGCGCGCGCACGTGGATGCGCCTCACGCCGTCTCCCGACGCCTCCGACGCCATCGCGCTCGCGCACGCCGAAGGCCTCGCCGGGCACGCCCAGGCAGCCCGACTGCGAACGACCTGACGCGGCTACTGCACGCCGAACCGCAGCACGGGCATGTGGCCGGGCATGACCATCCCCGTCGTCGGCATCGGCAGTCCGTCCGCGCGCGATGATGTCACCGTCGCGGCGTCCAGCGGTGGCATCGCATTCGCGAGCTGCACCAGCGCTGCGTCACTCGTCGTGAGCCGCAGGTCCTTCACGTTGGCCCACTGCGCGTAGAACTGCGCGCCGACGAAGTTCGACTCGTTCGGGATCTGGAGGTCGACCGAGCCGATTCCAGGATGCCGCGCGCTCCGCCCCGGACGCACCGTCACCGCCGCCGCGATCGACAGCATCGGCACGAGGTGCAGCGTGCAGCCGGGTGCGCCGAGGAATCCGAGGTCGAGCCCCGGCGAGATCGGCTGCGCCCCGAGCATGAGCATGCCGAAGGAGTCGCGTTCGCCGATCAGGGCCAGTCGCGCCGTCGCTCCCGCGCGGAGCGACCAGTCGCTCGCGCGCAGCGTCTTCGTCGAGACCGACGCAACCGGACCGCATGCGCTGCCCATCCGGATCAAGGCTCCCATCGCCAGATCCCCGTGGTAGTCGACGGGCCAGCGTGTCGTCTGCGTCGGCGTCCCTTCCAGGTCGATGCACAGCGTACCCCCCGTGTACAGGAACGGCGACACGATCGGGATCGTGAACGCGTGCACCGCCGACCAGTCCGGATCGTTGCGGTTCGACAGCGCCGGGGAGGCAGGGAACGACACGGAGCCCTGGAACACGATGGCCTCGTCCGGGCCGTGGTTGGCGGCGAACACTGGGACGGCGGAAGTCACGCCGACCGCGCGGCTCGACAAGCGCACGGTCACTTGCGCGCTGCCGGCATCGAGTGCGCTCAAGTCGTCGCCGTCGCGGCGCAACGAGATCCCATTGATCCGCGCGCCAGTGCCGAGCCCCTGTAGCAGCGAAGGTCCCAAGAGGAACTGCTGCCGGGACCGATCGAGCGTGCCGGGCAGGTTCTTCGCCGGACCAGTTGCGTCGGCTGTGGCCGCGCCTGACGGCACGACGACCGTGGACTGGGCGCTCAGCGCCGAGCAGAGGGACAGCAGCAAGAGTCGCATGCGCATGGGTGAGTCCATCAATCGGTGGAGACGATGGGGAAGTCTGCGTCCTTGGGAAGCGGTTCGCGCTCGTCGGTGATCGTGAGTGTGTCACCCCCGGTCCCCGGCGGAACGTCGAGTTCGAGGATGTGGCCTGTCGTCGCATTCAGGGGCCCGAGCTCGATCAAGGCACCGGTAGCGTGGTCGGTCACATACACGTACCACGGACCGTCGTGTGGGACGGTCACTGTGGCGGCTTGTCCCTCCACCGGCGGGTTCGGCGAGATCTTGAAGTCGCCGGGCTGCAACATGACCTCAGCGAGGCTGCTCCAGGCCCGATACCAGCCGGCCCAACCACTCCGGTGGTGGAGCAGTCCGTACGGTGAGCACGAGTCGGCGGCGCAGAGCGTCTCCTTCCTCGCCCTCCAGCTTCAGTGCGTGCTCGGCGAGGCGCGAGTACCCCCTCCATGTGGAGTCGCTGCCCCCGGTCTGCTCGATCGTCATCAGGAACGTTGACCGATGCGCAAGCAGGTCCTCGATCGGTCGGGTCGCGTGCTCGTTCGCCCATTCCAGCTTCTTCATCCACCGAGCCCGAACGTCGTCGACCGGGACAGCGTCATCACCACGCCCCCCCGCAGCCCGTCCCGCGAAGTACGCCCCCGTCCCCACGCCGATCGTCGCAAACACCGAGAGGATGAACTGCCGACGGCTGCGCTTCTCCGCTTCGATGCCCTTCTTGGCGAGCTCGCGGAGCGCTTCCGCCTGGCCTGGAAACATGCCGAGACGCATGGGGACGAAACCTCCAGGCCAGGAAGCTACCGAGCCGCGTGTACCTGGACAAGGGCCGTGGATCCGAGGCCTCCGAATCGGAACCGACGACTCGTCAGCCCTCGTGCACGCTCATCCTCCTCACCGCATGCCCGCTCATCGCCCTCAACCGAGGCCCGCATGCCCTCGGTCGTCAGTGTGCGGATCCAGTCTCCCCCGTCGCCCCAACTCACGTCGCGCGCACAATGCCCCCATGCGCGCCATCGTCCCCCTCGCTCTCGCCCTGGCCGCCCCAGCGCAGGTCGCCCCACGCCCCGAACTCGCGGCCATCCTGCGCCGGCATGCGGAGTCCCTCGGCGACGCCGCGGCGATGCGCGGTGGAGACCTCTACCTGTGGGCGCGCGCGACGGCCGGCGGCCAGCAGTTCCGCCTGCGCATCCTCGTGCGGCGGAAACCGTTCGCCTACCGCGAGGAGTGGCTGCCGCTCGCCGGCGAGGGCAAGGTCTTCGTCACCGACGGCCGACACGCGTGGACGCCCACGCATCGCCTCGATGGTCCGGCCACACCCGGCGCGCTCCTCGCCGGGCCCGGCGCAGTCACTGTGCTCGAGCACGCCTTCTGTGAGGGCCTCCGGTTCCTCGAACCCGACATGCTGCAGGGCAAGGCGAACTACGACGCCACGTACCGCCTGAAGACGCGGGGCGACCTGCCGGCCGAGTTCGAGCGCGACGTGGAAGTCCAACAGGTGCACGTCACGACGCCGGCCGGCACGCTCCTCCTCTTCCAGTTCGATGCCAAGGACGGCCGGCTGCACGAGATCGCGCAGCCCGACGTCGAGCCGACCTGGATCGTGCGCTTCGCCCGCTGGAAGCAGTTCGGCGCGCTGCGCCTCCCGTCGCTGCGCGTGGCCGGTCGCCTCGACCCTCGCCAGCCCGCCCTCGACATCGTCGAACTCGACGACGCGCGCGTCGTGTCCGCGCACTCCGACGCGTTCTTCGCCGGCGCCCCGGCGCGCGCCCTGCCGCCCGCGCTCGACGCCGGACCCATGCGGCTCCTGCCGCACACCGTCCCGGGCATGGCGCACATGGCGGTGACCGACATGCGCGTGGGCTCGCAGCCGGGCGTCGTGATGCTGCTCGACACCGGCGCCGACGCCTGCGCCGTCGTGCCCGGCCTCGCCCAGGCCCAACGCCTCCTGCCGCTGGGTCGCCAGCGCCTGCGCACCGCGACCGGCGAGGTGGAGACCCGGCGCGCCTGGATCGACGAAGTCGCGTTCGGCGACCGCCGCGTCTGGCAGTTGCCGGTGTCGTGCCTCGCGCTGCCGGCGGTGTTCGCGCTGCCTCCCGACCAGGCACCCGGGTTCCTGCTCGGCGGCGGCGAGTTGTTCGAAGCGTCGCCGGTGTTCGATCTCGCCGCGGGACGGCTGTGGTTCCGCGGCGGCCCGGCGATCGAGCTGGCTCACTTCGCGGGCAGCGAGAAGCCCCTGGCCGACGCGAACACGCGCGTCGTCACCATCCCCTTCGCCTCGCCTCGCCGCGGCGGTGACGCGTTCGACGTGGAGGTCGACGTCGACGGCAAGCGCCTCGTCGCCCTCTTCGACACCGGCCATCCCGCGCCGCTCAGCCTCAGCGTCGAAGCGCTCGCGCGCCTCGGCCTCCCCGTCGACCGCGCCGCCTGGCTCGCGCGCGGAGCCGTGCCCACCACGCTGGCCGGCGCCGGCGGCGGCGTCAGCGAGGATCTCCACGCCGTGCTCCCGTCGTTCCGGCTCGGCCCGGTCGTGTACGAGCGCCCCGTGGTGCAGATCTCGTTCGCGCCCTCGCCCGCCCCGCCGCGCGCGATCGTCGGCTGCGGCGCATTGGTGCGCTGCCGCCGCGTCGGGATCGACGACCGTCGCCAGCGCGTCGAGCTCGAGTTCGAGGAAGACGTGAGACGCGACGCGGACGGGCTGTGGCAGGTGCCGTCCCCCGGCGTGCCGCTCGGCCTCGCGGTAGGTTCGCCGGCGACCGTGGGCCGCGGTGAGTACGCGTTCCCGCAGATCGTCGAAGTTGCGCCGGGCTCGCGCGCCGCCGCGGCGGGGCTGGTCGCCGGTGAGCGTTTGGTGTCGATCGCCGGTCGCGCCTGCGCCGGCGCACCGGCGTGGAGTTGGAACCGTGCGTTGTGGTTGCAGGCGGGCGAGAGTGTGAAGTTGGTCGTGCGAGGGGCGGATGGCGGGGAGCGTGCGATCGAGGTGCGGTGAGGGGGCGGAGTTGTAGTCGCCGCCCACGCTTGTCCCGCTGCCATCAGGACCGCTTTCGCGACGAGGTCCTCGACGCGTACCCTCTCCCCGCGCGCACCAGCGCCCCGATCGAGCTGTGATCGAATGGCGTTACGAACGGTTCCGCAAGGCACACTGGCGGACCTGCCTCGACCCTTGGCGCGGATCTCACCCCACCCGATCCCGAAGCCGCCAATCGCGGTGCGTGGCGCCTTGAGCCGGAAGAAAAACGGGCTGCCGGGCTCGCCGCGGAAGGCGTAGTAGTCGGAAGGACTCCAGAAGTTGACCTCGTCCCAGGTTCGCCGACGCGCGAGGAAGTCGAACCAGTCGGGGTGGGTGTTGGCGACGTACCCGAGCATGGCCCGGCGGAACGCTACTGGAACGTGAGCCTCAGCACCGGCAACAACTGCGGATACACGCGTCCGAGCGCGGGCCAAGGCTGCACGGCATCCAGGGGCCCCGACCTCACCAGGACGCCCGGAAGCGGTGAGGGCGCCGACGCGATCCCGAGGTCGAGGACACGGCTGGTTGACAGTAGCGCGGCATTCCGCGGATTGGGAAACACCGCCCACTGGGCGTGCAGCCGACCGCCCGCGATCCAGGACGCAGCGGGCAGTTGGATCGTGATGTTGGCATCCGCGAAGACCGAAGCGGGGCCCCCACTCACGAGCGTGCTCAAGGTCGCGGCGGGTGCGAGGCCCGCGAAGCAACCGGGTGCGCCGAGGAAGGCAAGATCGACGGGCTGCGGTAATGCGGAGGCCGCGATCATCAGGACGCCCGTCGAGTTGCGGGGACCGGCGCAAAGCAGGTCGAGCGACCCGCCCGGAAGAAGCGTGTTGCGTGACGCCACAGCGTCGGCGAACGGGTCGCACGCGACGCCGAGCGCCTGCACGCTCGCGTCGTGCGTGTGGACCTCGGCGTCAATGCGCCACCAAGGGGTGGTCGCGCCGACGACCGGCGTACCGGCGACATCGACGCAGAGCGTGCCGCCCGCATAGGCGAATGGGGCCGCGAACCCGATCACGATGGCGTCGGGTGTCGCCCACGTCGCGCCGTTGCGGGATCCGAGCGCCGGGGACGCTGGCATCGCGATCTCGCCGCTGAACACGTCCTGCACGTTCGTGCCATGGTTTGCGGTGAAGGTTGGACCTGCGTTGCTCGCGGGGAACGATGGCGTGGACAACCGCACGCGCAACGATGCACGCCCTCCCTGCTGCGACCCGGGATGCTGCCCGTCACGGCGGAACGACACTGACGTAAGCGAACGGTTCGCCGCGGACTGCAGCGCACCACCGTCCAGCATCACCTGCATCTGGAAGCGCTGTTCGGCCCCGGGGAACGCGCCCCCGCTGCTGCCATCCGAGCCAGCACGGTTGCCTGGCACGACGACATCCTGAGCCGACACAACAACTCCGATCACGAGAGGCAAGCACGAGAGCATGAGGATGCGCATGGTCGGTCCTTCCGTCAGTCCGTCGAGTTCACGAGGGTTTCACTCTGGTCAGGCGTCGGGTGTCTCCGATCGGAGATATCGAGCACTCCGCCCCCCGAACCTGCGGGCAGTGTGATGCGGCCAGCGCCGCTCTCCTCATCGATGGGGATCTCCTCCCACGGATGGCCCGCAACTCTCCAGTAGTACGGCCCAGGTCCACTGACCGTAACCGTCGCCGGTTGGCCTTCGATCGCCGGGTTGGGGTCGACGACGATCGTCATGGGTAGTCAGCGCTTGCGCGCGGCACGCAGCAAGGCTCCACCTTCGACGATGTGGTCCGGCATTCCCGGAAGTGCGGCGAGCGTGGCAAGGCGTCGGGCGAGCTCCTCGTCCTCTACCCGCGTCAGGGAAAGGGACACCAAACGCTGGTACGCAACGCCGAGCACGGGGTCGGATGGCGTCGCCTCCAGAGCGGCGGCGATGTGCATGGCGTGCTGCCGGAGGTCTTCCAGCGGACCCAGCGCGATGCCATGAATCCGCATGCTCGTCGGCGGGGATGGAGAAGCCGTGGCGTTCCCTGCCGCGAAGCCGCAGGCCCCGGCGAACGCCGATGAGCCCACCGCCAGGAAGAGGCCTCGACGAGTCAGACGTCGCCGTTGCTCAGCGTAGGCGGCGCGGAGTGCTTCCGCCTGTCCGGGAAGGAGTCCAATGCGCATGGGAGTCTCCGAGGATCGCGAGGTAGAGGTGCGATGAGTGGATTGGAGCAAGTTCGTGGGCTCGAGGTCAAGGGCCACCGCGACCCCGGCCTCTGCGATCCCCCTCACCACACCCTCAGCCGGCCTTCCCACCACTCCATTCCCCCCGGCAACTCCCCCGCCGCGAACTCCATGTGCACCACCCGCCGGTGCCCCGGAGCCGTCGTCCGCGACGACGCATGCACCACCAGCGGCCGCATCAGCACCGCGCCGCCGGCGGGGACGACACACGCGACCTGCGGCCCCGCCCGCACGAGCGCCTGCAGCGCGTCGGCCGTCAGGATCCCGTGTCGATGCGATCCCGGCACCACGCGCAGCGGGCCACGCGTCATGTCGCTGCCGTCGAGGTCGACGCGGACCGCGAGCATGGCTTCGAGCACGCCGGCGGGTGGGCGCGCCTGGACGACGCCGTCCTTCGTCGACCACGCCGTGAAGCCGGGGTGCTCGCGCCGGGCACGGAGGGGAATCGTCGTGTCCTGGTGCCAGGCGACGAGCCAGTTGGCGGTCGGCGTCTTGTCGAACAGCGTGGCGCGCACGGGGAAGGCACACCGGCCGAGCACGACCTCGACGACGGCGCGTACGGCCGGATGGTCTGCCAGCGCGCGCACGGCGTCGAGCTGCAACGCGTCGCGGCGACCGGGTGCGTCGGCGAGGGTCGCGAACGCGGCGAAGAGTGGCGTGAGCGCATCCGGCGGCAGGAGGCCTTCGACGATGGCGAAGCCATGTTCGTCGACGTCGCGGACGAAGGACAGCGTCCTTGCCGCCTCGTCCACTCCGCCGCTCACTGGATCGAGCGCATCATCGCGCGGCCCGGCAGGCGCGTCACTGCGAGCGTGACCATGTCGAAGGTCTGCGGCTGCGACACGAACGCCCAGCCGGAATTGCGGTAGTAGAGGAAGTTGAAGGCATTGGGCGCGGCCGGGACTCCACCGACGAGGCCATACTCGTCGTAGCCGAAGTGACCGACGATCGGGTGGCCCTGCGCGGCGATGAGCTGCCAGATGCGGTTGGCCTCGGCGTCGCCGCCGTCGGGGTGCTGGTTGTGATAGACGCGGAAGTGGCTCGGCGAGCAATCCGTCACGACGAGACGGCAGCCGTTCATCGCCGCAGTGAACACGAACTTGCGCCGCGGACTCAGCTTCTCGATGTCGACCCAGCCCGGCAGCCCGGGGCCCTGGAGGAACGGGCACCAGTAGGCCGCGATCGGCGCGTCCCCGACGAGACCACCGCCGCCGACGAGGTTGAACTCGGCCGTGTTCGCGTCGACGGGTCGGAGGTCGACGTTGGCGGCCTTCGCGGCGTTCACCGCGTTGTTGAGCATGCCGAGCGTCGCACCGTTCTCGGGAAGGATGGCGCGGCGGAACCAGGTCAGGTTGTTGACGGCGCGGTTCTCGATGAAGCCCAGCGGGTCGGCGTCGAACGTGGCGTTGAGACCGTTCATGGTCACATGGTTTCAGGATGTCGTCGCGCGCGCAAGGCAACGACCACGCCGACGTGGCAGCGACTGCGCGCGGACCCTCGTTTCCCTACCGCAGCGTCGGGTTGTCCTCCGTCTCCGCGTGGAAGCGCGCGAGGCGCCTTCGACGCTCCTCGCCGACGTCCGTGAACCACAACGACGAGGCCGGCGCCGCGGCGCCAGCTGCCCGGCGTTCGGCGAGGAACACGAGCAGCCCTGGTAGCAGGTCGGTCTCGATGCCGACGAGCCAGATCACGATCGCGGCGAGCACCGCGGTGGCGGTCCATCCCGTCGCGACGCCGAGGAGCACCGGGATGGCCGTCATGGCGATGCAAGCGAGGAGGATCGCGCAGCGGAGAAGGAAGGTCGCGCGCACACGGCGCCGGCTGCCGGGCGGATTGGCAGCGTGCAGCGGGGCCTGCACCCACGCGAACGCGACGGCGAGAAGCTGGAACTCGACGCCGACGACGCGCACGGCGAAGGCGAAGAACACCGCGCCGGGGGTCCAACCCCAGGGTGCGCCGAACGCGAGGTGGGTGGCGAAGGCGGCGAGAGCGCCCGTGACGCCCAACGCACCCACCAACAGGAACAGGCGGCGAGCGAAGCTGGGGACGGGGGATGGCATCACCGCCACCTCACTTCGGATACGGCACCATTCCCCCGCGCACGCCGTCCTTGGTGAACGCCACCACCGTCAAACGCCGCACCGGCGACCACTCGATGCCCTCGAGCCAGCGCAACATGTGCGGGGCATTCTTCTCGAGCACGTCGTGGAGATGCACCATCGGCACGAGGCCCACCCACAGGCCCGGCCGCTCGGCGACGACGTGCGGCGACGATTTGCGCATGAGCGCGCCCTCGCTCGCGTCCTCGGTGGTGATGACGCCGGCGACTTCGACGTCGGGGTGCTGGGCAGCGAACGCCGCCGCGCGCGCGGCGAGGTCGGCGCCATGGCGATTGAGCAGCTCCCAGGAGTCCTGTTTCTGACCGAAGTGTTGGAAGAGTTCGTCAGGCATGGTCGGGCTCGCTGCGCAGGGACGATACCACCGGGGCATGACGATGTGTTCGCCGTTGCGACCGCCGGCGATGCGAGCCTCGCTGAGTCTTGCGGCCGTCGCGAAGATCCGCGACCCTTGCAACCCATGCCGCCGCGGTCCCTGTCCGTCCACCTCCTCGATCTCGCGGTTCGGGCGGATGCGCGACCCTCATCCCGCGACGACCGCCTCGCGATGTACGTCGATCTCGCACGCTTCGGCTCGCTCGCGCCGGCGGGCAAGACGCGGCGGACGCCGGTCGCGTGCCCCATGCGCCCCGGTCGGCGGCGCTGCGCGGGTCTGCTCGTCGTCCGCCGCCGCGAAGTCCCACCCACCGTGGACTTCGCATGCCCGGTGTGCGAGGCCGCAGGGTCGATCACGGGGTGGGAAGACACCGCCGCCGACCTCGGCGTGCTGCGCGGTTCCCTGGAGCCAGGGAGCGTGGGCGTGAGGATCGACGCGAGCCAGCACGCGGTCCTCCGCGAGCTGGCGCGGGTGGAATCGAACTTGGTACAGCTCGTGTTCGCTTGCACCGTCGACGAAGACGGGGCGGTCTTCCTGTCACCCGCGATCGCAGGCGACCCCCATCCCGGTGCGTTCGTCCTGTGCGCTGCGCTCGAGACGCCGACCATGCGACGGCGCAAGGGCGTCACGGAGATGATCGAGGCCCTCAGCACGCTGGCGATCGCGGGCATCTCGAAGTCGGAGATGATGGCGCAGGCAATGGAGGTGGCGTTCGCAGATGCACTCGAAGGTGCCCCGCAGCCTGCCGCCAGCCGCGCTCGCAAGCCCGGAGCGCGCCGTGCGCCGGCGAAGGGCGGGCGACGCTCGCGCCGCGACGCGCGCACCTTCCAGCTCAAGGTCACCCTTCGCGACGTGAAGCCACCGGTCTGGCGTCGCATCCTCGTGCCTGCCGACATCCTGCTCCCTGCCCTGCACGAGGTGCTGCAGCTCGCGTTCGGCTGGACCGACTCCCACCTGCACGCGTTCCGCGTCGGCCGGCGCTCGTTCGCGCCGCCCTTCGACTGCGACCCGATCGGCGAAGACAGCCGCAGCGTGGAGCTGCAATCGCTGGCGGCCGGCAAGGGGTCGCGCCTCGTGTACGAGTACGACTTCGGCGACGGGTGGTGCCACGACATCCTCGTGGAGGAGGTTCGTGCCGAAGCATGCCCGTCAGCATCCTGCACCGGCGGGCGGCGGAGCTGTCCGCCGGAGGATTGCGGCGGTCCCTGGGGCTACGAAGAGCTGCGCGCCGCCTTGGCGGATCCGACGCACGAGCGGCACGAGGAGGCGAGCGACTGGATGCCCGTGGACTTCGACGACGAGGACTTCGACGTCGCCATCGCCGACGCCGCGGTGCGACACCTGAAGGTGTAGGGCCGACTGGCCGTCCCGTCGCTACCGATCAAGGTACCTCGCCGCCATCACCTCCCCCAGCGCGACGATCCCCGCCGTCGTGAGCACCAGTTGCTCCTCGCGCCCCGGCAGTTCGAAGGCCTTCACGTGTACGACGTCTTCCTCTCCAGCCGCGAGTTTCTCGAGATCGGCAGTCACGTCGATGGCATTGACATCCTGGTGATCGGTCGGCGCCTGCTGGGTCACGAACCACGGCAGCGCGGGCAGGGCGAGATCCTTCCGACTCGCTGCGATGAGCGACCCGAGGTGCGCGGCAGCGCGCTTGCGGTACGGCCCGAACGACATGTCGTTCTCGGCGACGTGATAGAAGACGCCGGCCAGCTCCACCTCGTGGCCGCGCGCAGTCAGATCGGCGATCGCGCCGCGCACGAACGCGACGAACGCAGGATACACGTTGCGGCTCTCGGCTTCGCTGCCCTCGGGCGTCCAGTCGACGAGTTGGGTGCCGCTGTGCGTGAACTTGGCGATGGCGACGTTGGCGACGCGCTTGGCGCGGAGCGCGGCGCCGAAGCTGACCTCCGGCCCGAACGTGTCATGGAGACCCGCGGGGCCCAGCGGCTCCCACCCGTCGGACACCGCGCAGCCGCCGCCGACGCTGTAGCGGAACGCGATCGTCGGGTCGTCCTTCGCGAGCGCTTCGCGACGCAACGGCCGCAGCTCCTGCACGAAGGCGCGCTCGCCCTCCATGTTGCGATGGCCCGCGAGCACGAAGAGCTTCACGGCGCTGCCCTTGCCGTACGGCCACCGTGCGAGCGGGCGGGCGACGCGCGGCTCGATGCCGAGGCTACGCAGGTAGGCGTGCGCGTGGCTGACGCCGTGCTCGAGCTGGCCGAGCGTGCCGTAGTGGTAGTGGAGGCCGACACCCCCGCCGATCTCGACGCCGACGTGCGACGTCGGCACGTAGTCGGCCAGCGGATCGGCGTCGGTGACCTCGCGCTGGCCGCGGCTGATCGCGTACATCCGCGGCCGCAGGTCCATGCCCCAGATGGTCTTCGTGCACAGCTCGCCGATGTAGAAGCGCAGGTTCGGGGTGTCGAGATCGCGACGCCAGCACTGCAGGAACCTGGCGAGGTTCTTCCCATAGGCGGCCATGTAGCCGGCGTCGAACATGTCGTTCTCGCCCTGATGCCACACGAAGCCCTCGAGCCGGTAGCGCACGTGGCGGCGGTCGAGGTCAGCGAGCATGTCGCGCACCAACCGCAGCGCCAGCGGATACATCGCAAAGCCGCTCGGGGCGTCGGGATTCCAGTCGCCGCCGAGGTGCGTGCCGCCGGCCGCACACTTGAGGATCGCGATCGGCGCCTTGATGTGGCGGGTCACCTCGCGCGCGAAGCTCAGCTCGGGCCCGACGATGCCGTCGACCGGCTGCAACGCCACCCATCCGTCGGACCTGCGCTTGTCCTCGCGGCCGAGGCAGTAGGCGAAGCGCACCTTTGGTTGCGGCTGGTCGAGGCCGGCGAAGGGCGGGAAGCGCGCGATGTCCTTCGCCTTCGAGTCGGCGCCCTCCATGTTCGACTGGCCGGCGAAGACGAACACGCGCACGGTCGTGGCGTCGGCCTGCGCGCGCAGCACACCCGCGCAGCAGAGGGCGACGACGGCGACGGCGCGGAGCGCGCGCATGCTCACAGCTCCATCAGCCCGCGGAACAACTCGAGCGCGTCGCGCTCGACCGGCGCCACCTGCCCGTCGCTCTCCACCACCGCGGCGGCGAGCTGCAGGAACAACTCGCGGTGCTCGCGCGGGATCGTGCTCGGGTCGATGTCGTCTTCGTCGGGCGCGACCTCGAGCCAGGCCTTCACCTGCTCCGCGTCGCGGTGGCTCAACCCGAGGCGCCCGACGATGCGCATGACAAGGTCGCGCTCGGCCTGTCTGACCTTCAGGTCTGCCCAGGCGAACGCGCACACGAACTCGAGCAGCTTCATGGCCGCTGCGTGGTTGAGTTGCATCGCGACAGTGGAGCGTCGCGACGCGCGCGGCGCCATGACCTTCCCGGCACGGGCGCGACGCAGCGCCGGGCGAAGACGCGATGGGCCCACCGGACCGGCGGGTTACGCTCCGAAGGCCGCGGTCCTCCTTCCACACCAAGACCCATGCCTTCCCCCGCTTCCGTCGCGCACTCCGTCCTCGCCTTCGCCGTCGCGTGCCTCGTCTCGAGGGCCCCGGCGCAGGCGCCGGCCCCCGCTGACCTGGTACTGCGCAACGGCCGCATCGTCACCGTCGACCCCGAGCTCGGCACGGTGCACGCGCTGGCCGCACGCGGCGGCCGCATCGTCGCGCTCGGCGCCGACGCCGAGGCGAGCGGCCTCGTCGGCGAACAGACGCGCGTGATCGACCTGAAAGGTCGCCTGGCGATCCCCGGCTTCATCGAAGGACACGGCCACTTCGTGGGCCTTGGCTACAGCCGCCAGATCCTCGACCTCACCAAGGTCGACAACTGGGACCAGATCGTCGCGATGGTCGCGGCCGCGGTGCAGCGCGCCAAACCCGGCGAGTGGATCGTGGGGCGCGGCTGGCACCAGGAGAAGTGGAGCAAGCGGCCGGAAGTGCACGTGCGCGGCTTCCCGACGCACGACTCCTTGAGCGCGGTCTCGCCCGACAACCCCGTCGCGCTCACGCACGCCAGCGGCCACGCGAGCTTCTTCAACCAAAAGGCGATGGAGCTCGCCGGCGTGACGGCGGCGACCGAGGATCCGCCCGGGGGCGAGATCATCAAGGACGGCGCGGGCCGGCCGACCGGCGCGTTCAGCGAAACCGCGGCGTGGCTCGTCGCGCGCGCGCAGACCGCGCGTGAGGCACGGCGTTCGCCGGGGCAGCGCGCGGCCGACACGCGCACCCAGGCCCGGCTCGCCGCCGACGAGTGCCTGGCGAAGGGCATCACCAGCTTCCAGGACGCGGGCTCCGACTTCGAGACCGTCGACGTGCTGCGCAAGATGGCGGAGGAAGGCCAGCTCGGCGTGCGCCTCTGGGTGATGCTGCGCACCAGCAACGCGCTGCTCGCGCAGCGCCTGGCGGAGTACAGGCTCCTCGACGTCGGCGATCACTTTCTCACCGTGCGCGCGCTCAAGCGCAGCATCGACGGCGCGCTCGGCTCGCGCGGTGCGTGGCTGCTCGAGCCGTACGCCGACGCGCCGGACAGCCGCGGCCTCGAGACCTCGACGGTCGAGAGCGTCACCGAGACCGCGCGGCTCGGGCTCGAGCACGGCTTCCAGGTGTGCGTACACGCGATCGGCGACCGCGCCAACCGCGAGGTGCTCGACATCTACGAGAAGGTGTGGGCCGGCCGCGACGGCCGCGCGCTGCGCTGGCGGATCGAACACGCCCAGCACATCCATCCCGACGACATCCCGCGCTTCGGCGAGCTCGGCGTGATCGCGTCGATGCAGGGCATCCACTGCACGTCCGACGCGCCCTACGTCGTGCCGCGCCTCGGCGCGGAGCGCGCGGCCGCCGGCGCCTACGTCTGGCGCAAGCTGCTCGACGGCGGGGCGGTGGTCACCAACGGCACCGACGCGCCGGTCGAGGACGTCGACCCGATCGCGAGCTTCCACGCCACCGTGACCCGCCGCCTGAAGGACGGCTCGACCTTCCATGCCGACCAGGCGCTCACGCGCATGGAGGCCCTGAAGTCCTACACGCTGGACTGCGCCTTCGCCGCCTTCGAGGAGGACCAGAAGGGTTCGCTCGTGCCGGGCAAGCTCGCCGACATCGTCGTGCTGTCGCGCGACATCCTGACGGTGCCGGAGAACGAGATCGTCGATGCGCGCGTGCTCTACACGATCGTCGGCGGCAAGGTCGCATACGACGCCGCGCGGTAGGCGCGGGACGGGTCAGCGCAGTAGCTGCAGGCGGCCGCGCCGGATCATCTCACCGCGCGGCAGGAGACCCGGGTTGTCGGGTGGCGTGAAGGCGAGCAGCACGCAGTCGCGCAGCGGTCGTTCCGACGTGACGCGCAGGTGTTGGGCGCTCGCGCCGTCTCCAGCGAGGACCTCCACCGTGAAGCCGAGGCGCGGCGACGCGACGCGCAGGCCCGGCTGCAGCGGACGCCAAGGGAACGGGAACGACGGCACCTGCATCAGGGCGGGCACAGCGCGCATCTCGAGAGTGTGATCGTCGGCCGTCCCCAACTTCGGGTTGCGCACGAGGGCAGGATCGTCGGGCAGGACGCTGAGCACGCGGCACGCGAGCGACGCGTCACCCAGTTCGCGGCGCAACACGCTCTCGACGAACTGCGCGTGGAACACGTCGCCCGGAAAGCTCACGAGCAGCACGCGCGCGCCGCGAGGGATCGCGTCGCGTACGGGCTGCAGGAGATGCCGCAGCGCCTGCGTCTCGCTGCTGCGCTGGCTGATGTCCGCGTTCTTGTAGCGCAGCATGCCGACCTGGCTGACGATCCAGACGCCGACGAGAGCGAGCGCGACGAGCCGGTCGCGGCGCGCGCTGCGCAGCCACACGCCCGCCGCGCCCGCCAGCGCGAACGAGGGCAGGAAGAGATAGCGCTCGCTCACGTACGCGACGCTGGCGGGGAGCCAGGTCAGCAGGCCGAGCGCGACGAAGAACCAGAACCGCGGCTCGCGCCGGAGGCGTGCGAGCAGGAACACCACCGCCGCCGCCACGAGCAGGTCTCCGCCGGGGACCAGCGCGCGCGCCGCTGCCCCAGGGTGGAGGAACGGCGGCGTGATCGCCGCGAAGAACAGGTTCTCGGCGTAGGCGCGGAGCTGGAGCGCGACGTGGCTGAGGTAGCCCGGGTCGAGCGGAGAGCAGAGGTAGGGCGCGACGACGGCCGAGCCCCCCGCCGCCGAGAGCACGAGCTGGCGGGCGACGACATAGGCGAGGCCGACTGCGGCGTAGCCGACGTACACCGACCGTCCCGCCGCGAGGCACGAGCGCAACGTCGTCCCAGGCGGACCGAGGACCCGGTCGAGGCCGAGTGCCACCAGCGGCAGCGCGAGGGTCACTTCCTTGCCGAGCAGCGCGAGCCCGAAGCAAGGCAGGGCGAGGAGGCGCACCGCAGGCCGGCCTGCCCACGCGTGCAGGGCGAGGGCCCCGAGGAACGGGGCGGCCGCCAGCGTCTCGTTGCGCCCGGCGATGTACCACAGGCTCTCGGCGTGGCACGCAAACGCCGCAAAGAGACTGCTCGCGAGGACGGGCGGAAGCCAGGGGCGCAGGCCGGTCGCGGTCGACGGCGGCGCCAGCACGCGGAAGAACACCGCCGCCGCCAGCAGCTCGCAGAGGAGCATGAGGGCCACGTTCGTGGCGACGAGCCCCGCGGGTGCGCCGCCGTGCAGCCAGACATCGAATCGGTAGCTGGCGAAGAGGGTGGGGCGGAAGAAGCGCACCGCCGCGTCGATGTCGATCCACCAGAGGTGGTCCCAGCGGTTCTCGATGATCGACGCCCCGAGCCAACCGATGCGCCCGGCGCGGAGATCGTCGACCAGCTCCAGGTAGCGGTAGTCGTCCGGCTCGAGCTGCGGTACGACGAAGAGGGGTGCCGTCGCGTACGCGGTCAGGCTCCCCAGGAGCGCGAGCGCCAACAGCACGGACGCCGGCGGAGGACACGGTTCGGCGCGAGGCATCGGCTGGCGATGATCGCACGCCGGCGCCATGTTCCGGGGCGGACAAACCAGCGCTGCGTCGGTCGATCGCGCATCCGTCCCGCCGCAACGAGTCTCCCGCGCCTCCCAGTGACCCGTCGACCTCGTTGACCCGTGGGAGGGGTGGTCACGCCCGGCCCGAGGATCTATCGTCGCCGACGGTCGTGGGGTGTCGCTTCTCACCCGGCCTCGGGTGCGCCGCCGCACGAGCATCCTGTCCCGAATCCCACCATGCGCATCGGATCCCTCACCCTGCTCACCGCCCTCGGCCTCGCCGTCGGCGTGACGGCGCAGACTGCCGTCACCATCAACAGCGCCTGCACGGCGAACGTGTCGTACACGTTCAACTCCGGTTTCCTGCCCGCCACGAACCTCGTGGCCGGCGGCTCGTCCAACCTCCGCTGGAACGGCGTCGCCGGCCAGGACCAGTTGTTCGCCAACTCCTGGTTCTACCGCATCGCCACCGACACCCGCGAGCACAGCTTCAGCCGCGACGCGGCCAGCGGTCTCGTCAACCCCGCGTCGCCGATCGCGGTGAGCCCCACGGGTGACTCCGCCGTCATCGAGTGGCTCAACCTCGACGGCAAGGGCATCAACGCCCGGATCACGTCCCGCGTCTACTCGACGGCCAACGCCGCGTCGCTCACGGGCGGCGTCGCCAGCATCTGCCTCGAACTCTCCAACCCCACGACCACGCCGATCGTGGTGAACGTGTTCCACTACGCCGACTTCGACGTGTGCGCCACGGCCGGCACCGACAACGCGGTGTTCGTCGGACCGCCACGGCAGATCGAGATCACCGACGCGGCCTGCGCCGTGAAGGCCTACCACCTCGGCTGCGGCTGGAACAACTTCCTCACCGCCCCGTTCGGCGCCACGTCCGCGCAGTCCCTGTGCACCAACGCGGTGATCGACAACCTCGCCAACGCCGGCATCCCGTTCGGCCCCGGTGACTGGACCAACGGCTACCAGTGGCAGGACGTCACCATCGGGCCGGGCCGCGCCCAGCGGTTCTACGTCGGGCTCGCCTGCGACCGGCAGATCCCGTGCTGCGACCCGGCGCTGGTGGAACCCTATTGCGTCGGCAAGGCAGGCACCAACGGCATCCCGGTCTGGGATCCGAACCCGCTGTTCGTCTGCGGTCGCACTGACCTGCGCATCCGCAACGGCATGCCCGGGTCGGCACCCACGGTGTTCGTCGGCGGTGGCGCGATGCCGTGCATCCCCGTGCCGCCGTTCGGCACGCTCGCCATCTCCCCCATCCTCACCACGTTCGGCCTGCCTGCGTTCAACGCGGCCGGCGTGAGTGAGGTGTGCATCGAGGTCCCGTGGACCGTGAGCCTGTGCGGCGCGCAGATCACCATGCAGGGTCTGTTCGCGGATCCAGGTGCGGCGGGCTTCCCGATCGCCCACACCGGCGGCATCAAGTTCACGATCGGCAGCCTGTAGGGCTGCCTGGTTCCGGCCGCCGCGTCCGTCGCGGCGGCCGCGTGCGTGCATTCCGCGCCCGTCGCCTGGGCGTGCACGCCCCACGCGCGCTATCCTCCGGGCTCGCTCTCGTACGCCACGGCGAGCTGCGTCTCCGCGTTGGCTCCCGCCGGCGTCGTTCCCGGACAGGAGTCGCCCCATGTCTCTGCGTACCGTGCGTCTCGTCTCGACGCGCAACGGGCTCCCCGTCGCGTCGCGGGTTCCGATCGCGTGCTTGCTCGCGGTGACCTTCGCCGTCGCGGTGGAAGCGCCGCGCGCGCAGGCCAGCGGTCAGGCGCGCGACCTCGTCGGCGGGGTTGTGCGCCGCCACGACGCTGCGCCGCGCGCCGATGCGCCGGCGGTGCCTCCGCCCCCCACCGCGATCCTCCCCGTCCTCCCCCCGCATCGAGACGCCCCCCTGCCGATCGGTACCGGGCGTGAGCCGCAGCCGCTCAGCCCACCGAGCAACCTCGGCGCCGCGCCGCAGGCCGTCACCTTCTTCGTGAACTCGGTGTGCAAGCCGGCCGGGGCGGCGACCTCGTACGTCGGCGAACCGAGCGCGGCGCTCTGTCGCGACATCGCGTTCCAGACCGGCAACTGGTACGCGGCGACCTCGATCGACTCCGGCAAGACCTGGGTGCACGCGAGTCCCTACACCACGTTCCCGGCGTCCGACGGCGGGTTCTGCTGCGACCAGCGCACGGTCTACGTGCCGTCGCGCGACATCACGATCTGGCTCCTGCAGTACGTCCGCGGCCCCGTGCACAACCGCTACCGCATCGCGGTCGCGCGCGGTCGCAACAACCTGATGGACGCGGTGTGGTCGTACTACGACTGGATCCCGGAGGACTTCGGCTACCCGGCCAACCGCTGGCTCGACTTCCCCGACCTCGCCTATGCGCAGGACCACCTGCACGTGGCCGCGAACGTGTACGACTTCGCCAACCCAGTGAACCTCGTGGGCTCCGTGCGTTGGCGGATAAGCCTGAACGACCTTCGCGATGCCGTCGCAAGCCCTGCCTGGTCGTACGGGACGAGCGCGACCTTCGGCGGCTTCGCCTACCGGTTCTCGAACGGCGTGACCGGCGGCAAGATCTGGTTCGGCGCGCTCCTCAACACGACCACCGTGCGCGTGTACGAGCACGACGAGGCCACCGCGGTCAACACCTGGAACGATCGCACCGTCGCGGCCTTCGTGAACACGCCGGCCACCGCGCCGGGCCCCGACGGGCGCGACTGGGCCGGGCGGTGCGTGGGCCGGATCCGTGGCGCGTACGGCAACGCGACGGAGATCGGGTTCCTGTGGGGCTGCAATGCCAACGGTGCCGCGCGGCCGCAGGCGTACACGCGCGTGTCCCGCTTCCGCACCGCCGACCGCACCAACATCGCCGACGACGACATCTGGAACCCGACCTCGGCCTTCCTCTACGCGGCCGGTTGCTCGAACGACACCGGCGCCACGGGAGGCGTGATCGTCATCGGCGGCGGCACGGTGTACCCGCAGTCGGCGGCATTCGTCGTGCCGGCGGGTGCGTCGTTCGCGGGGCTCACGGCGACGTCGATCTCCACCGGCACGCACGGGCCGGCCGGCAACCAGTGGGGTGACTACTTCACCGTGATGCGGCACCCCCTGCTGCCGTGCAGTTGGATCGCCACCGGCATGGCCCAGAACGGCGGCCCGCAGGACGCGGCGAGCGAGCCGCGCTACGTGTGGTTCGGCGACGGACCCGGTTGCGCGCCGATCACGGTGAACCTCACCGTTCTGTCGGGTCCGGTCAACGCCGTGCCCATCACCCTCGCGCAGACCGACCTCGACGGACGAAAGGACGGCAACACCAACTTCGTACGGCGCTTCGCGCCGCGTCAGGGCTACACCCTGGCCGCGCCGATCCAGTTCGTGAGCGGCACCGTCGGCTACGTCCTCGACCGCTGGCTCGTGAACGGCGTGGGCCAGCCGGCGGGTCAGGCGCTCATCGACGTGCCCGACATCGGCGTGGTCGGCGCCACCGCGGAGGTGCGCTACGTCGCGGTGCGCAAGGTCGACGTGACCTCGCTGCACACGACGGGCGGCGTGAACATCGCGGTGAGCGTGCTCGATCTGGTCGGGGCGCAGAACGGCACCACGCCGTTCGCCCGCTTCTACCGCGATCAGACCCTGGTGCGGTTCACCGCGCCGGCGACGGCAGGGGGCGTGCCGTTCAAGCGCTGGCGGGTGAACGGCGTGGACCAGACCCTCGGTGCGCTGACCGCGAGCGTCACCCTGACGCGCGACTCGACCGCGGTGGCCGAGTACTACGAGCACGTCACGGGCGCGCTGACGCCGTTCGGGGTCGGCTGCGCGGGCACGAGCGGCGTCGACCTGCATACGACCTCCGGCACGCCGGAGACCGGCCAGACCGTGACCCACACGCTGGCGCGGGGTCGGCCGAACAGCGGGGCGTTCTTCCTCGTCGGCGCGAGCGCCTCGGTGTGGCTCGGCCTGCTGCTTCCCCTGCCGCTCGGGCCGCTCGCTCCAGGGTGCACGCAGTACGTCGCGGTCGACGTGCCGTTCGGGCTCGGCACCAACGGCGCGGGCGGCGCGACCTTCGCCTTCCCCATCCCGAGCGACACGGGCCTCATCGACTCGCACGTGTACACGCAGTGGTGGTGCCTCGATCCGGGCGCCAACCAGCTCAACCTCACCTTCAGCAACGCGATCGACACGCGCGTCGGTGGTCTGCGTTAGACTCCCGCCGCCCCGATCGGAGACACACATGCAGACGCAACGCCCCCTCCCCATCGCCTTGCTGGCCGCCCCGCTCACCGCGGCCCTCCTCGCCGGCGCGACCGCCGCGCAGGAGGAGAAGAAACCCGCGGTCCCGGCCGCCAAGATCGTCGCCGCGCCGGCCCAACGGCAGGCACCGACGCAAGACGAGCTGATCGCCAAACGCGCCGAGAAGCTCGCCAAGCCGGTGTTCCAGAACGCGGCCTGGGTGCTCGACTACGACGCGGCGCGCGCGCAGGCCAAGAAGGAGAACAAGCTCATCCTCTGCTACTTCACCCGCAGCTACGCGGGTTGACCCCCGTGCGATGACCTGGAGAGCCGTGTGCTCTCCACCGACGAGTTCGCCACGTGGTCGGAGAAGGTCGTCCTCTTCCTGCACAACACGTCGCGCGTTGCCGACGAGCCGTACCCCAACCTCCTGTCCGAGAAGGGCGGGATCGGCTTCCCGACGATGAGCTACCTCGACGCCGAGGGCAACCTGCTGAAGCAGGTCGGCCACGTGACTCCGGTCGAGCAACTGGAGAAGGCGTACGTCGAGATGGAGACCTGGAAGGGCCTCAACGCGCTCGTCGCCAGCGGCAAGGCGTCGCCGGCGAAGAAGCTGGAGCTGTTCCGGCTCGAGCTCGACATGGGCAACCGGCCGCACGCCGAGATGGTCGCGCGCGCCAAGGAAGTCGCGATCCCCGCCGACGAACAGGGAGCGGTCGCCCAGAAGCTCGTGAACCTGCAGTTCAGCGAGATCCTGCGCCAGACCCCGCGCGATGCGCAGCACGTCGGCGGTGAGAGGTTCCTCGCGATGTTCCGGGCCGGGCAGGTGCCGACCACCACGACGGAGACCTCGTTCTGGCAGTACATCTTCGCGCACGCGACCAAGACCAAGGACGTCGCGCTGTTTCAGGAGATGCTCGATCACGTCAAGAAGGCCAAGGCCGGCGACGCCCGGCTGCGGCGTTACCTGAGCCAGCTCGAGGAGCAGCTCGAAGCGCTCAAGGCCGGCAAGGACGGCAAATAGCCGACCGGAGCCTCGGCGCCGATCACCAGAGGCCCGCGAACAGTCGCTTGGTGCGGGCGCAGTACGCGACGTACTCCGAGCCGAACTTCTCGCGCATCATGCGCTCCTCCGGGCCGAGGCGCAGCGCCACGAGCAGCCCCATCGCCACGAGGTAGGACGGACCCGCGACCCAGTTGGGCAGCACGAAGGCCTGGCCCAGGCTGTACACGAGCAGACCCAGGTACATCGGGTGACGGATGCGCTGGTACACGCCCTGCGACACCACCCGCTGGCCCTCGCGGAGTTCGAGCGTGATCGACCACGCATCGCCGAGGTCGCGGTGCGAGCGCAGGAAGACCCACAACCCGAACCCGTAGCACAGCAGGCCAGCGACGTACGGCCAGGTGCGCAGCGGGTAGTCGGCCCAGGCGAACCACGAACTCGCCACCCAGACCAGCGGCACGAAGAACGCGACCCAGGCGATCGTGAGCAGGATCGCCTCGAGGCGCGTGCGATGGCTCGCGATGACCTTGACCCTGCTGCTGCGGTGCCCGTACGGCGCCCGGATCCCGACGAGGACCACGCTGGCGAGAAGGACCGCGCCTTTGGCGAACCACGGGTCCATCACGGCCGCGGCACCTTGCCGCCGTCGGCATCCGGCGGCGGGAGTCGCTTGCTCGCGCGCCCGCGATAGATGAGGCTCACGAGCGACCCGACGACGGCGCCGGTGAGGGGACCGACCATGTTGGACGGGAGTCCGGCGCCGTACGCGCCAAACCCCACCGCTAGCCCGATGGCGACGCCGAAGAGGATTGCCATCCCGAGATCGCCGACCTGGACCTTTGCTGACATCGCACACCTCAGCGCCGCGCTCGTGCGGCGTGGCGGAGGTTCTACCGCAAACTGGCGGACCGGCAGGCGGGCGTTCCGCACGGGCGCGTGCCGGATCCCGCAAGCATTCAGACGCGCGGGTCGGGGATGACCTCGGGGATCGGATCCTGGGTCGCGGCGATCGACGCTCGCACGCGCAGGTCGAACAGCGACGCCTCGAGCCCGCCGCAGGCGACCTTCGCCCAGATCTTGGCGCCGAGGATCCCGTCGTCGCGGGTCCCGCGGTCGGTGCTGCCGAGTTCGACCCACTCGCCCTGCTCCCCGGCGCGGTGCCACGCCGTGATCCGCGCCCCCGCGCGCGCGAGGCGGAACGCGCCGCGCGGGCCGCGGACGCCGTGACCCGCGCTGAGCACGCCATCGAAGCCGGAGTGCGCGGTGTGCGTCCCATCCGGAGTGGTCGTGCGCTGCGCGTAGTAGCGGCCGGTCGACAGCTCGTTCTGGAAGAAGAGGGCGAAGCACGCCGCGTCGGGCCCCGGGTCCCAGCCATGCAGCTCGTACTCGATGCTGGCCTCGAAGTCGCCGATGAGGCGCGTGGGCACGTAGAAGCCCGACGACACGATGGGTCCCAGCTCGCCCTCGGCGAAGCGGATGCAGATCCGATCACCGCGCGCGAACACGTCGACCGGGCCGCGCTTGGGGAAGCGATAGATCGCGAGCCCGCGCGCGCGCAGGGTCGGCTCCCCCGCCGAGAAGCAGAACGGCAGGCCGCCGCTGAGGTACGAGTTCGCCTCGACGAGGCGCGTCCGCAGCCGCGCCATGGCGCCGTCGAGGATCGTGTGCAGGCGCAGTGCCTGCTGATCCCAACCGGCGTGCGGCACGATCCAGATGCTCGCGCGCGCACCGAGGCGCTCGATCTCGAGGCCAGCGTGCGACAGCAGCAGCTCGGCGTCGACGCCTTCCTGGCCGCGCAGCACGAACCGCGCCAGCGCCGGTGGGCCCACCACCGACGCGTCGATGCTCTCGCGCGCACACGCCGCGAGGAACGCCGTGCGCAGGCTCGCGCCATGGACGCCGAGCGCGATCGACGCGGGCGCTTCGCGCAGCACGCGCGCGGTGGCGCCGGCGAGCAGGATCGAGAGCGGCGAAGCGTCGACCACCCGCGCGACGGGGTCCTGACCGCACAGCACACGCGCGCCGAAGGGGCGGCCGACGGTGAGGCCTTCGCCGAGCACGATCTCGTCGCAGGGCAGGCCGAGAGCCACGCACGCCGAACCGGGCGCCGTGCGCCCGGCGGTGCGGGTCTCGTCGGCGACGAGGCGGATGCGCGCGGCGCGCGCGGCGGCCAGTACGGCGCGCAGCGCTGCTTCGTCCGCGGCATCCTCGAAGCGCGGCTCGAAGACCAGCGCCCGCGCCGAACCCAGGTGCGCGAGCGCCTCGGCGCGAGAAGCGACCGGGGCGCCGGGAGGCGGATCGCCCACGGGACCGACGACGAGGGAAGCTTCCCCCGCGATCGCCGCGGCGAGGGCCGTGGCAGCGTCGCGGTGGAAGGTGACGCGCCCCTTCGCCGGCAGCCAGGCGGCGATCTCGGCAGCGACGGCGTCGGCGAACCCGCGCTCGCGCCGCTTCGTGAGATCGACCAGGGCAGCGAACAGCCGGGCATCGCTCGCGGCAAGCAGCGGCCCCGGCACCGCAGTGCCGAGCGGCGGGACCGGGACCGCGGGGACCGGTTCCCCGAGCGAGGTCGCGATCGCGTCGAGCTGGGCGCTGTGGTCGGGCATCGCCGAGGAGGGTGCCACGCTCGCCGCGCGCGCGCAACGACACAGCGCGCCCGCTTTCCGGTGTACGCACGCGGCCCTAAGGTGCCGCCATGGTGCGTGCGCTGCTCGCCTTGTCCCTCGCCTGCTTCGTCCTCCCGGCGCCCGCGCAGACGCGCACGCCGCTGCGCGACGGCTGGACCTTCGCGCGTGGCACGCTCGCGGCGCGGCCCGCGGACGCCGCGTTCGCGCCGATCGCGGTGCCCGGGACGTTCGAGGCGGCGCTCGGCGCCGAGTTCGACGGCGGCGGCTGGTACCGGCGCACGCTCGACCTGCGCGCGCTGGCACCGTATCGACACCTCGAGTTCACCGCCGTGGCGACGGAGGCCGTGGTCTTCGTCAACGGCGTGCAGGTCGCGCGCCACCTCGGCGGCTGGACGCCGTTCCTCGCCCGCCTCGCGGGGGCCCGCGCGGACGGCGTCGACCTGCTCGACGTCTTCGTCGACGAAAAGGTCGGGCACAACACGCAGGGCTTCCACCCCATCATCCAGCCCCACTTCGGTGGGATCTGGCAGGACGTGTGGCTGTGTGCATACGACGGCCCCTCGCTCGACCGGACCGGCCTGATGGTCTTCGGGGACGCCGACATCCTGCACGTCGAGGCACCGATCCTCCGCGCCGGCGATGGCGTCGAGCCCGTCGAGTTGCGCATCACGGTGCGGGACGGTGCGCGGGTGGTGACCACACTGCGGCAGGATGTCCTGCCGGGCAAGACGGCGATGTCGCGCACCGGCTGCGGCGCCGACCGGCGCTGGTCGCCTCGCCATCCCCACCTCTATCCGATCGAACTCGAGCTGCGGCGCGGCGAGCAGATCCTCGACCAGGTCGTCTCCCGCGTGGGCTTCCGCGACCTGCGTGCCGACGGCCGGCGCCTGCTCCTCGACGGCGAGCCGCTGCAGGTGCGCGGGGTGCTGCACTGGGGCTACGAGCCGCCGCTGTTCGCGCCCAACCCCGACCCGTCGGTGTGGCGGCGCGAGCTGGAGGACCTGCGCGCGCGCGGGTTCAACATGGTGAAGGCCTGCCTTTGGGTCCCGCCGCGCGCGTTCTTCGAGATCGCCGACGAGATCGGGATGCTCGTGTGGCAGGAGTACCCCACCTGGCACCCGACGCTCACGCCCGAGCATCGCGACGCGCTGGTGAGCGAGTTCGGCGAGTTCTTCCGGCACGACCGCAGCCACGTGTGCGTGCCGTTCCGCAGCCTCACCTGCGAGACCGGCCACTCGGCCGACCTGACGGTGATCCAGGGGCTGTACGACGCTGCACACGAGGCGATCCGGCAGACGCTGGTCGTCGACGACTCGTCGTGGATCGAGTGGCTGCGCGTCTACGACTTCTTCGACGACCATCCGTACGGCAACAACTCGTGGTGGCCCGGCAAGCTCGCCCACTTCGAGAAGTTCATCGCCGCGCGCGAGCCCAAGCCGCTGCTGCTCGGCGAGTGCATCGCCGCCGACACGTGGGTGGACCTCGCAGCCTGGCGGCAGGCGCATCCCGGGGACAGGCCGTGGTGGGCGCCGCGCTGCATCGACGACCAGCCGCGCTTCGAGGCGTGGGTGGCGATGGAGTTCGGGCCGGCGACCCTCGCAGCGCTGCGGCCGGACTCGCTGGCGTTCGCGATGCGCATGCGCAAGTACCAGATCGAACGGCTGCGGCTCGACCTTCCCGCCGCCGGCTACACGGTGTCGGTGCTGCGCGACTTCACGCTCGCGCGCATGGGCCTGTACGACGATCTCGGCGCGATGAAGTGGCCGGAGGCCGACTGGGCGTGGCACGGCGACACCATGCTGTGCCTGGACGCGCCGAGGGACGCGCGCGCGTTCGTCGGGCCCCTGCAGTTCGGCGTACGGGTCGCCCACGCCGGTCCCGGGGCGTGTGCGGGACGCGTCGAGGTCGTGGTCGGCGACGGGGCGGAGACGTTCGGGCGCACGGTGGCGGTGGCATCTGGCGAGGTCTCGACGCCGATCGCCGTGCGCGCCAAGGTCGAAGTGAACGCGCCGACGCGCCTGCGCGTGCAGGCGACGCTGAGCGGCAGCCACGCCGCGGCAAACCACTGGGACGTGTGGGCCCTGCCGAAGGCGCCGCCCACGGAGCAGGGCGACGTGCGCATCGTGAAGACCCTGGACGCCGCGATCTTGGCGTTCCTGCGCGACGGCGGCCGCGTGCTGCACCTGTGCGGCGACCGCGCGCGCAGCCTCAAGACCGACGGCATGTGGATGCTGCGCGGCGCGACCTTCACGCCCCCGCATCCGCTGCACGCGCGCGTGCCCGCCGAACTGCTGCAGGAGCTGTCGACCTTCGACCTCGAAAGCGGACGCGTGATCCCGTGGGCGAACCTCGTCGATCAGGTCGATCCGGTCCTCGCCTTCTGGGAGACGCACGACATCCCGACGGTGCGCGCGCACCTGCTGGCGTTCGACTGTCGCGTGGGCTCAGGGCGGCTGCTCGCCACCGCGTTGAACCACGACACCGACGCCGGCCAGTGGTTGCTCGGCGAGTTCGTGCGGCACCTGCGCGAGGGTCGAGCACCGCAGCGCGCGCTGGCGCCAGCCACGGTCGAAGCGTTGGCCGCGTTCCTCGGCAACGCGGTCGTGGATCTCCCGGAGTGGGAGCTGCGCACCGACCCGAAGGACGAGGGCCTCGCGCTCGGCTTCGCCAAAGGGGGCCCGGCAGATGGTTGGCGGAAGGTGAACACCAAGAGCCACTGGGAGTCGCAGGGCTTCCGGCACTACGACGGCGTGGCCTGGTACCGGACGACGGTGGAGGTACCAGCCGACTGGAAGGGTCGCACGGTGAGCGCAGTGTTCGAAGGCGTCGACGATTCCTTCCGCCTCTACGTCGGCGGCCAGGAAGTCGCCCGCTTCGGCAACCCCGAAACCAAGGAGACGGTGTGGCTGCAGCGGGTCACCGCCGACGTCACGCGCTTCCTCACCCCGGGGACACAGGCGCAGATCGTGCTGAGGGTGGTCGACCACAACGGCGCGGGCGGGATCTGGAAGCCGGTCTTCCTCACCACGGGCCCCGTCGATGCGCGCAGCGATCTCCTGCATTGAGCGATCTTCCCTTGCGACCTGCGCGCCCCATTGCCTGCGTCCCCTCCCTGCCGTAACACCGCGCCCTGTCGCCCACCCCGATCGCCATGAAAGTCCTCAGCGTCCAGCCGACCCCCAATCCCAACGCCTACAAGTTCTTCCTCGACCGCACGGTCAGCAGCAAGCCGCGCGACCTCGCGGACCGGAGCAAGGCAGAGGGCGATGCGCTCTCGCAGGCCCTGTTCTCGATCCCGGGCGTGAAGGCGCTCTTCTACATGGATGACTTCGTCACGGTGACTTGGGACGACGGCGCCAACTGGCGCACGGTCACCGACCAGGTGCGCACCGTCCTCGACACCCACGACATCGACGCAGCCGCGATGGCGCCGACCGCGGGGGCTGCGGTGGCCGCCGCCGC
This sequence comes from uncultured candidatus Brocadiaceae bacterium, assembly GCA_964418595.1. GTDB lineage: Bacteria > Planctomycetota > UBA1135 > UBA1135 > UBA2386 > CAYQMF01. The sequence continues at coordinate 12,413 of CAYQMF010000023.1, read as the reverse complement.
GCAAGCCGTCGATGACGTCGAGCTGATGAGCCGGATCGATGCGCTCCTCGACGACCGCGTCCGTCCGGCGCTCGCCGGGGATGGCGGTGGGCTCGAGATCCTCGGGCTGGAGAGCAAGGTGCTCAAGATCCGATACCAGGGCGCATGCGGTTCGTGCCCGAGTTCGATCGCCGGGACGCTGGCGGCGATCCAGAACATGCTCCAGTCCGAGGTGGACGAGGAGCTGAGCGTGATCAGCGTGTGAACGAAGGCCCGTGTCCGGCCTGCGGCCAACCGTTGCAACTCGTGTGGGTGCACGGGCACGGGCAGTGCAGCCGGTGCGGTAACAACGTGGTGCCGTGCTGCATGGGCGCGGGACAGGAGGCCGATGAGTACTGCGAGCCCGGCGACGGCGCGCCGTCGGTCGAGGACGTCATGCGGGCCTTCGCGGCCCTCGCCGGTGCCGCGACCCTCCTGCCGATGGAGCCGCTGCTCATCGAGCTGACGCAGCGGCACGGCTGCACGTGGGACGTGGCCGATGCCGCGGTCGAACGCGCGATCGCGGTGCGACGCCTGCACCGCCAGGACCGGCTGCTCCGCGCCGGCTGAGGGCAGCGGTACGCGGCCGGAAGTCCGGCGTGGGCGTGAGCGGTGGTCGCGCTAGACTCCGCGACCCCGAGACTTCGCCATGCGACGAACCCACTCTGCAGCTCTCCTCGCACTTTCGCTCCCAGCCGCGCTGCCGGCGCAGGACACACCCTGGTACGAGCGCATGGACTTCGGACCGGCGCTGGCGCAGACCTTCAGCAGCGCCACCCGCTCCGACAACACGGCGCTGAAGGGCGTCGCCGTACGGCTCGGCGGGAAGGACGACCCCGCCGGCCTGCTCTTCGACACCGAACTCCTGCGCGTGGCGTGCGCATGGGACGGCGGCTTCGTGGCGCTGCGCGGCACGCCCTTCGACGGCAGCCATGGCCCGCACTCGAAGACCGGCGGGGCGAGTTGGTTCGACACCGATCCGGTGCCCGGCTGGTCGCTCGACGGCAAGTTCGAGGACCCGCGCCCGCTCCCCGGCCACGGGTCGCTGCCGCGCGCGCTGGGCCGGTATCGCGGGCTCCACCTCGCCGGCGATCGGGTCGTCTTCGACTACGAGATCGGCGGCAGCCGCGTGCTCGACACGTCGGCGATGGAAGCGTGCGGTGGCAAGCGCGTCCTGGTGCGTTCCTTCCAGTTGGCGCCGAGCAGCAAGGCACGCACGCTGGCACTCGCTGGCGACATGCCGGCGGCCGGTTTCGCGGTCGAGCCGCGTTCGATCCTCATCGAACGGACTGCCCCCAGGCCGGAGCTGGTGACCGCGGCGCGCACGGACGGTGCGTGGTCGTCGCTGCCTTTCGGGGGGCCGGGTGCCGACGTCGCCGACAACCCGACGCTGGCGGCCGCCATCGCGGAGGGGCTCGCGGGCGAGCGCAGGGTCAAGCCCAACGTGGTCGCGCGGTCCTTGCAGAAGCCCATGTCCCTGCACCGTCTGCACACCTACGCGAACGGCAACCAAGGCGGACAGCGCTTCACCGTCTACGCCAGCGCCGACGACGCGCCGGCGCACGATCCCGCGAAATGGGTGAAGGTCGCCGACGCCGACACCAACGCGCTCGGCAACGGTGGCAAGCACGGCGTCGCCATCGCGCGGCCCGACGGGCAGCCACTCGGCACCTTCCGCCATCTCCTCTTCGTCGGGCGCACGAACGACAAGCGCGCGTCGCCGCTGGCTTTCGACGCGGTGTGCGCGCTCGGCGCCGATCACCACGTGCACACCACGGAGCGGATCTCGCAGATGTTCCTCCTGAGCGAGGGGGCGCCATCCGGATCGGAGATGGTCCTGCGCGATGGGCGCGCCCTGCTGCACGTCCCCGCGCACGCCGCGCCGGCGCGCTTCGACGTGCGGATCTGGCGCGGCGATCGGGCCGATCTGGACCCGGTGTACGAGGCGGCGCGTGCCGCACGGCCGTCTGCCGACATTGCCGCGGCGCTCGGCGGCGGACCCGCGCGCTGGACGCAGGCCATCACCGTGGCCGGCCAGCTCGGCGCCGACGCCGACGCCTACACCGTCGACTCGATCCCGGTGCCGTTCGACAACCCGTACGCGTCCTGGATGCGGACCGGCGCCTTCGACTTCTTCGCCGACGGGACGCGCGCCGCGGTGTCGACCTGGAACGGCGACGTCTGGATCGTGTCGGGCATCGACAAGGGCCTGGCCAAGGTCACCTGGAAGCGGTTCGCGACCGGCCTCTTCGATCCGCTCGGCCTGCGCATCGTCGGCGACGTGGTGCACACGCTGGGCCGCGATCAGATCACGCGCCTGCACGACGTGAACGGCGATGGCGAGGCCGATTGGTACGAGTGCTTCAACAACGATGTGCTGATGACGGAGGGCTTCCACGAGTTCGCCTTCGACCTGCACACCGACGCCGCCGGCAACTTCTACTTCGCCAAGGGCGGACCGGTGAACCCCGGCGGGCGCGGCTTCCAGAAGATCGTCCCCCACCACGGCTGCATCCTGCGCGTCAGCAAGGACGGCGAGAAGCTCGACGTGTACGCGACCGGCTTCCGCGCGCCCAACGGCATGGGAGTGGGCCCGCAAGGTCAGGTGACCGCGGGCGACAACGAGGGCACGTGGATGCCGAAGTGTCGGTTGAGCTGGGTGACGCCCGGGAGCTTCAACGGCTGCGTCGACCTCGCGCATCGCGACGCGGCGCCCACGACGTACGACCGGCCGCTGTGCTGGTTCCCGCACGATGTCGACAACAGCTCCGGCGCGCAGGTCTGGGTGACCAGCGACAAGTGGGGTCCGCTGCAAGGTGAGCTGCTGCACCTGAGCTATGGCACGTGCTCGCTGTTCAAGGTGTTGAAGGAGGAGGTCGACGGCCGCATGCAGGGCGGCGTCGTGCGCCTGCCGCTCTCGTTCGCATCGAGCTGCATGCGCGGTCGCTTCAACCCGGTGGACGGGCAGCTCTACATCTGCGGGCTCAAGGGGTGGCAGACCAGCGCCGCGCAGGACGGCGCGCTCCAGCGCGTGCGCTACACGGGCAAGCCACTGCGCCTCCCGGTGGGCCTGCGCAGCCTGCCCGACGGCGTGGCCATCACCTTCAGCGTCCCCCTCGACAAAGAGGTGGCCGAGGACCCGCAGAGCTTCGACGTCGAGGTCTGGAACTACATCTGGGGCAGCCAGTACGGCTCGCCCCACGTGTCGGTGAGCGATCCCGAGGCGGACATGAACAAGATGGGCGGCAAGATCGACATCGGCTACCGCAACTCGGACAAACTGAAGGTCACCGCAGCGACGCTGAGCCCCGACGGCAAGACCGTGCGGCTGACGATTCCGGGCATCCAGCCGGTCATGCAGATGCAGATCAAGCTCAACGTCGACACCGCGGACGGCGCGCAGGTCAAGCAGACGATCTGGAACACGCTGCACGCGCTCGGGAAGTGATCGACCGCGCGCGGCTGCCGGCCGGGTGGCGCGGAACGCTCTTCGGCGCGCCCCCGACTCTCGCATCGCGCCTGCGGGAGGAAGGACCGCGTGGCCCGACCGAGAAGGCGGTGCTCCGTCGCGGCGACGGCCTCGAGTACGAGTGCGTCCGCATCCCGATGGGGCGCGGGCGCGAGACGATCTGCGTCAGCTCGCAGGTCGGTTGCGCGATGGCCTGCCGCTTCTGCGAGACCGGCCGGATGGGCCGGCTGGCCGACCTGTCGGGCGCGGAGATCGCCGGGCAGGTGGAGTTCGCGCGCACGGCCCTCGGCTGGGCGCCGACGCACGTCGTGTTCATGGGGATGGGCGAGCCGCTCGACAACGTGGCGTCGGTGTGTGACGCGCTGCGCATCCTCACCGACAGCAAGGGATTCGGCATGGCGCACGATCGTCTCACCGTGTGCACGGTGGGTCGGATCGACGGTCTAGCTCGACTGCGTGCTCTCGGCCTGCGACGCCTCAACCTCGCGGTCAGCCTCAACGCAGCCGACGACGCGCTGCGTTCACGGCTGATGCCGGTCAACAAGCAGATCCCGCTCGCAGAGCTGCAGGCCGCGCTCGTGGCGTGGCGGCCGCGCCGCAATGCGTGTCTGGGCATCCACTGGTGCCTCATGCCGGGGATCAACGACGCGCCGGCGGATGCCGCGGCGGTCGCGGCGTTCTGCGCGCCGCTCGGCCGCTGCATGGTGCACGTCATCCCCTACAACCCCGGCTCGCGTCCTCTGACGCGTGCGCCCAGCGACGAGGAGGTGGCGGCGTTCGTGGGGTGGCTCCGCGACGCAGGCCTTTCGGTGCGGCGCCGAGTGACGAAGGGGCGTGCGGTGATGGCCGCTTGCGGTCAGCTCGGCAACGTGGCGCCGCGCCGCCGCGGAGCAGGTGCGGGCACGACCGTCGCCGAGGCGTAGCATCGCAGCATGCTGATCTTCCGTTCCCTCGGCCTCGTGGCGGGACTCGGGTCGCTCGCGGCCCAGACTCCTCCACCCGGCTTCGTCCCCGACGTGCGCGTGCCCACGCGCGTGATCACCAAGGCCGAACGCCCACCGGTCATGGAGGTCGGAATCGAGACGTTCCGCCTCCTGCAGGTCGCGTTGCTCCCCGATGGCGTGCGCGATGGCGATCCGCCCGCGCTCGCACACGCGGTAGTGGGTGGGTTCTCGACGCGCGGCAAGCTGATCCGGCTGGCCGTGGCGTGGACGGAGGGCGAGCGGCTCGCCCGGTACGGGATCGACGCCGACGGCGATGGCCGGATCGCCGACGACGAGGTGCGCGACGTGGCTGCCCAGTTCAGCAAGGCGAAGGACCAGGACACGCCGCGCGTGCAGTTCGCGGTGCCGCTGCGGCAGAACATCACCGGCCGGCAGTTCGGAGTACAGATCCGCCGCCTCGAGGACGGCGTCGTGCGCGCCGAGATCTCGGGCGACATCGACTATCGCGAGGGAACGACCGATCTCGACGGCGTCCCGCACACCTGCCTCATCCTGGACTGCGACGACGATGGGGTGTACGGCAGCGATGGCGATCACTTCGCCTTCCTCGCCAGCGCGGACTACGCTCGCGTGCACCGGTTCGGCGCGGGGCGAGGTGTGTCGTTCCGCGCCACCGATACTGGCGTCCTCGGCGACCGCCGCCTGCGCCTGGTCGGCGTCGATGCCGAGGGCGTGGCGACCCTGCGCTTCGTACCGGCCGACGAGCCGCTGGCGACGTACCTCGCGCGCCGCAACGCGCGGGCCGTGAGCGGGCACCGCGCCAGCATCCAGGCGCAGGAGAAAGGGCTTGCCGATCGCGAGGGGTTCGACCCGAAGGCCCCTCCCTCCGACACGCCGATCCCGTGGCTCTGGGTGCTCGACGCCGATGCCGCCCTGACCGCCGCCCGTTCGATGGGCAAGCCGCTGCTCGTGGTCTATGGCGAAGAGACCGACGAGCGCTGCGCGATGATGGACCTGTACACGTGGCCCGCACCGGAGGTGGTGGCTGCCCTCCGCGGGTTCGTGTGCGCGCGCGTCTCGATGGACCTCGACGTGGCGCAGACCTGGAAGCGCTACCAGGTGCGTTTCGGCCCGGCCTACGTGTTCTTCACGCCCGACGGCCGTCACCTGCACTTCACCGACAAGCGCACGGCAGAGCCGGTGGGCAACGCGCGAGGCTTCAAGGCACCCAAGGCGATGGTCGCGTTCCTCGCAGAGCAGGCCGCGCGGCTCGAGGCCGGGGCCTTCGACCCTCCGGGCAAGCGCTGAGATCTCCAGAACTACCGTTCCGGAAACGACAGCGGCCGGGGCGAAGCCCCGGCCGCTGTCTTCGGTCACGGAAGAACCCGCGTTCGCCTACATGGTCAGGCGGATGCGCAGGTTGCCGCCGAGCACGGCCGGCTCCTTCAGCTTGATGAAGAGCCCGCTGCCCGTGCCGTACGACTCGTCACCCACGCCGATGACGATCTTGAGACCGTTCGACATCTTGAGCGGGTCGTTGGGGAAGATCCACGGGTTGGTCATCGAGACCTGGGCGTACAGCGTGACGCCGATGAGGCCGACGTCGTTGGGGATGGGCGTGATCGGGACGACCGCATCGGTCACCGGCGCGAACAGGAAGATCGACGCCGGATCGACCAGGAGCGTGTCGTTGTTGCCGAGCGGGATGCTGGCGCGGCCGAAGCTGTACGCCAGGTGGCACTCCGAGTCGACGCGGATGCGCACGGGGCAGTCGTGCTCGAGACCGCCACGATCGCGCACGCGGAACACGACGGTGTGGAAGCCCAGGTCGGCGATCGTCGGGGTCCAGTTGAACTGCGACGTCACGGGGTTGCCGCTGATCGGCAGGGCCGGGGTCATCGTGGCGCTGCCCGGCAGGCCGCCGACCACCGACAGGGTGACGATGTCACCGGCGTTCACGTCGGAGCCGCCCACGTTGAAACGCAGGTTGGCGCCGTTGACGATGACTTGCAGGCCGACGGGCGCCGTGCAGTCCGGCGGGGTGTTGCCACCGGTCAGCTCGCCCTTGACGACCACGCCGAAGACGGTGCTGCTCGACGTGCCGCTGTTGATCGGCCCGACTTCGACGGCGCCGCTGGCGATGTTGAAGCGGTAGAAGTTCGACGACGCGAAGTCGGCCGCCCAGAACGACGTGCCGTTCGGGTCGAGGTTGAGGGAGAACCACTGGTTCTCACCCGTGGCGTCGTAGGTCTGGATGACCGCACCCGTGCTGTCCAGGCGCTTGACGTCGTTCGTGTCGGCGACGAGCAGGCCGGCGCTCAGATCGAAGGGCGGCAGCACGCGCAGGGCGTACGCCACGCCGCTGCCGGGCAGGGTGGTGAAGTCCGGCAGCTGGGCGTTGCCGGCGACGTCGTAGCGGCGGATGTTGCGGCCTTCCGACGTGTAGAGGACGGTGTTCTGGTCGGCCAGGAGGTCGACCCAGTCGCTGCCGCGCGGGCCGGTCTGGACGTTGAAGGTCTGCACCAGGGTGCCGGTCGCGGTGAAGCGCTTGACGTCGCCGTCGCCGCCAGCGTGGCCGACGTACATGTCGCCGGTCGAGTTGAAGCTGATCGACTCCACGGCCCCACCAGGCGCCGTCGAGAACGACTGCAGCACGGCGTGCGGGTCGTTGCCGTCGAACTTGACGATCGCGCTGCCGCTGAAGTTGGTCGTGTAGAGGTTGCCGGACGAGTCGAACGCACCGCCGGTCGTGTACCCCGTCGTCCCGTTGTTGATGGTCTCCTTGAAGACCCCGTTGTTGTCGTAGACCTTGTAGTTGCCCGACGCGACGCCGAGGAACACGTCGCCGCGGACCCAGGCGACGTTGGGGGCCTGCGCCGAAAGCGCGCTGACCGCACTGAGGACTGCGAGAGCCGAGAGAGAACGCATGCTGGTTGCCTCCTAGGGGGATGATTTGCGAGGTCTGATCGCGCGAGTGCGATCCACCTTGAAGGCGCAACGCTACCAGTTGCGGGATTCCCCGAAAGCCCCTAGGGGTGGCTGCAAGGATTGGGGCCGGCCACGCCTTGCAGCGCGGCGGCCCGGAAGGCACCAGCTCCACGGCTGGCGGCCCGGCATGAGGGATCGGACCGGAGCTTGGAGGCGCCGTTGCCATGGACGCGTCCGGCTCCGGAGCTCGGGAGCGTGAGGTTTGGTTGGCGTCGGTGATTCCGTTCCGCTATCTGAGATCGCGTCGCAACGCCGTGGCCAACGACCAACTCACTCTCGCCGACCTTCCTGCCCTCCGCCAAGCCGTGGTCACCGCCGTCGTCCCCATGGACGAGCACGGCCGTCGCCTGCTCGCAATCGGCTTCGCTCCCGGCACGCCGGTCCACTTCGCGCGCCGCGCTCCCTTCCGCGGCCCCCTCGTGATCGATGTACGCGGCGCGCAGATCTGCCTGCGCCTGCGCGACGCGCGGCGCGTCCTCGTGCGCGCGGAGCCGCAGCCATGATGGCGAACCGCGCCGCGCAGGGTCGCGGCAAGCGCATCGCCCTGGTCGGCAGTCCGAACTGCGGCAAGACCACGATCTTCAACGCGCTCACCGGGCTGCGCGCCAAGACCGGGAACTACCCTGGCGTGACGGTCGATCGCCGGCATGGTCAAGTGCGCACGGCCGATGGGCTCGTCGAGGTGATCGACCTTCCCGGCCTGTACAGCCTCACCCCCCTCGCGGAGGACGAAGCCGTCGCCACGCGCGTGCTCCGCGGCGAGGTCGACACCGAGTTCGCCCTCGATGGGCTCGTGTTCATCGTCGACGCCACGACCCTGGCGCGTTCGCTGCCCTTGCTGGCGGAGCTGCTCAGCCTCGAACGCCCGGTGCTGGTCGTGCTCACGATGATCGACGAGCTGAAAGCGCGCGGCGGCGAACTCGACCTGTTCCAGTTGCAGCGTGCCCTCGGCGTCCAGGTGCTCGGAGTCGTCGGCAACCGCGGCATCGGCCTGGCTGACGTCGCCGCCAGGCTCGGAGCCCCGGAGAAGTGGAAGCAGCCCAACGCGAAGCAGGGCGCGATCCCCGCACCTCGCGACGACGACCCGGCAGCGCGTTTCGTCTGGGGCGACGCCGTCCTCGCCCAGGCGACGCGCAAGACTCCCGGCCCGCACGCTGCCACCCGCCGCCTCGACCGCGTCCTCCTGCATCCCGTGCTCGGGCTGCTGGTGTTCGTGCTCTTCTGCGCGACCTTCTTCCAGGCGATCTTCACCTGGGCTGCGCCGGCGATGGACCTCATGTCGGGGGCGCTCGACGCCACCGCCGACTGGCTGCTCGCCAACCTTCCGCCGGGCGCCCTCACGGAGCTGCTCGCGGATGGGATCGTGCGTGGCGTCGGCGCCGTCGTCGTGTTCGTGCCGCAGATCGCCCTCCTGTTCGCGATGCTCCTCTACCTCGAGGAGAGCGGCTACATGGCGCGAGCGGCGTTCGTCGTCGATCGGGTCATGGGCTGGCTCGGGCTCGAGGGTCGTTGCTTCATCGCGCTCCTGTCGAGCTACGCCTGCGCCGTGCCGGGGATCCTCGCCACGCGCTCCATCCCCTCGCCGCGCGATCGCCTGGCGACGATCCTCGTCGCGCCCTTCGCCACCTGCTCGGCCCGCCTCCCCGTCTACGCCCTGCTCATCGGTGCCGTCGTACCTGCCGATCCGGTGCTCGGCTGGTTCACCCTCCAGGGCCTGACGCTCTTCGGCCTCTATCTCCTAGGCGGAGTGTCGGCGGTGCTGTTTGCCGCGCTGTTCAAGCGCGGGATGCTGCGCGGCGCGAGCCTGCCCTTCCATCTGGAGCTGCCCCCCTACCGGTGGCCGTCCGTGTGGTCGGTGCTCCTGCGCACCTGGCGGCGGGTGCGCGCGTTCCTCACCGACGCGGGGCGGGTGATCCTGGTGGGGTCCGTCGCCCTGTGGTTCCTCCTCCACTTCCCCCGCGCCGAGGTCGCCGCGGACCTCACCCCGGCCCAGCAGCATCAGGCGCGCATCGAAGGGAGCTACGCGGCGAGCCTCGGGCGCGGCCTGGACCCGGTGTTCTCGCCCCTGGGCTTCGACTGGCGCACGAACGTCGGCCTCATCGGCTCGTTCGCCGCGCGCGAGCTGATGGTCTCGACCCTCGCCCAGGTCCACGCGTACTCTGGCGACGACGACGAAGACGCCACCGTCCGCGGCCTCGCCGAGATCCTGCGCGCCCCCGACCCACGTACCGGCAAGCCGCTATTGAGCACGGCGAGCGCTCTCTCGCTCCTCGTGTTCTACGTGTACGCGCTCCTCTGCCTGTCGACGGTCGCGGCGATCCGGCGCGAGACGAAATCGTGGCGGTGGCCGATCTTCACGCTCGCCTACCAGTTCGCCGTCGCGTGGCTCGCGGCGTTTCTCGTGTACACGATCGCCTCGTGAGGCCGTCGCCAACTCTTGCGCACGCCGCGAGGATCCGCGACCCTGGCACCTCATGGAGCCCATCGACACCGCCGAGTTCGAGACCCGGATCATCACGCGGCCACTCACGGCCGCCGACTACGAGGCAGTGTGCCGGCTCCAGCTCCGCTGCTTCCCGGGGATGCTGACGTGGAAGCGCGAGCAGTTCGACAGCCAGATCGAGCACTTCCCGGAGGGGCAGATCTGCATCGAGATCGACGGCGAGATCGTGGCTTCGTCGGCGAGCCTGATCCTCGACTACGACCTGTACTCCGAGTGGCACGATTGGAAGACCGTGGCGGATGCCGGCTACATCCGCAACCACTCCCCCAACGGCGACATGCTCTACGGGATCGAGATCATGGTCGACCCGGAGTACCGCGGGATGAAGCTCGCGCGGCGCCTGTACGCGGCCCGCAAACAGCTCGCGCGCGACCGCAACCTCAAGGGCATCGTCATCGGCGGGCGCATTCCGGGCTACACGAAGCACAAGGACACACTCTCCGCGCACGACTACGTGCAGAAGGTCGAGGACAAGAGCCTCTATGACCAGGTCCTCACTGCCCAGCTCTCGAACGGCTTCGAGCTGAAGCAGCTCATCCCCGACTACCTCCCCGCCGACGCGGCCAGCAGCGGCTGGGCGACGCACATGGAGTGGGTCAACGTCGACTACAAGCCGTTCAAGAACCGGGCGATCCGCGCGGTGCAGTCGGTCCGGCTGGCCACCATCCAGTACCAGATGCGCGCGGTGAAGTCGTTCGAGGAGTTCGAGCAGCAGTGCCAGTTCTTCGTGGACACCGCCTCGGACTACAAGTGCGACTTCCTGCTGTTCCCGGAGCTGTTCACCACCCAGCTCCTCTCACTGGTCGACGCCCGCCGGCCGAGCGTCGCGGCGCGCGCCCTGGCCGAGTTCACGCCGCGCTACCTGGAGCTGTTCACCGACCTGGCCGTGCGGCACCACGTCAACGTGATCGGCGGCAGCAGCTTCGCGGTCGAGAACGGGGTCCTCTACAACATCGCGTACCTCTTCCGTCGCGATGGCACCATCGGCAAGCAATACAAGCTGCATGTGACCCCGGCGGAGTGGAAGTGGTGGGGCGTGACCGGTGGCCACAAGCTCGAGGTGTTCGACACCGACTGCGGCCGCATCAACATCCAGATCTGCTACGACGTCGAGTTCCCGGAGCTGACGCGCATCGCCGCCAAGAAGGGCGCGCAGATCCTGTTCGTCCCCTTCAACACCGACGAACGCATGGGCTACCTCCGGGTGCGCAACTGCGCCATGGCCCGCTGCATCGAGAACCACGTGTACGCGGTGCTCTCGGGCTGCATCGGCAACCTGCCGTCCGTCCGCAACGCCGACATCCACTACGCCCAGTCGGGCATCTTCACGCCGGCGGACATCGCGTTCAGCCGCGATGCGATCGCGGCCGAGTGCACGCCCAACGTCGAGACGATGGTGCTGCAGGACCTCGACATCGAGGCACTACGCCGCCATCGCTACAAGGGCACCACGACCAACTGGCTCGATCGCCGCAACGACCTGTACCGGGTCAGCTACCGCGAGGACGACCAGGACCTCGTGGTGTGAGGCGCACGTGGTGTGAGGCACACAGCGACCGGCGCTCAGCGCACGTCGCCGGTGCCGGCGCGGCGCCGGGCGAACAACGCCTGCCGCAGCAGGGCGCGCTGCAGCGCCGGATCGGTGAGCGGCGACTTGCCGCGCTCGCCCGCGAGCCGCTCCCGCGCGTTGCGCTCCGCGGCCCTGGCCCGCTCCACGTCGATGTCCTCGACGCGCTCGCCGGCCTCCGTGACCATCGAGAGCACGTTGTCGCGCATCTCGGCGAAGCCTTCGGTCACCAGCATCTCCTCCACCTGACCGTCGGTCTGGGTGATCTTGACGATGCCGGGTCGGGTCGCGGTCATCAGCGGCGCGTGCCGGGCGAGGATGCCGTAGCTGCCGTCGATGCCCATGAACACCACGGAGCGGACCTTGCGGTCGAAGACCACGCGATCGGGGGTCACGACGCGGAGATGGAACTCGCTCATGGTGTGCTCCTGTGCCTGCTCAGAGCTTCTTGGCCTTCTCGCGGGCCTCGTCGATCGAGCCGACCATGTAGAACGCCTGCTCCGGCAGGTCGTCGTGCTTGCCTTCGATGATCTCCTTGAAGGAGCGGACCGTCTCGGCGCGGCTGACGAACTTGCCGGGCGTGCCGGTGAAGGTCTCGGCCACGAAGAACGGCTGCGAGAGGAAGCGCTGGATCTTGCGCGCCCGCGACACGACGAGCTTGTCGTCGTCCGACAGCTCCTCCATGCCGAGGATCGCGATGATGTCGCGGAGGTCCTGGTAGCGCTGGAGCACGCGCTGCGCTTCGCGGGCGACGTTGTAGTGCTCGACGCCCACGTTCTCCGGGGTGAGCATCTTCGACGTCGACTTGAGCGGGTCCACGGCCGGGTAGATGCCGAGCTCGGCGATCTGCCGCTCGAGGATGATCGTGGAGTCCAGGTGCGCGAAGGTCGCGACCGGGGCGGGGTCGGTGATGTCGTCGGCAGG
>CAYQMF010000022.1:0-64535 GCA_964418595.1 uncultured candidatus Brocadiaceae bacterium | reverse complement strand
TCCACGTCGGCGCCCCCTCCGCTTCTCCCCTCGGCGGTATGAGGTCGCTCGCTACGATCTAGGCCTTGGCCTCCGCAGCCGCGACGCCCTTCTCATACCGCGTGTACACCGACACGGGGATGGTGAGGTCGCCGAGGTGCTGGACGACGAGCGGCTTCACCGTCGCCCAGTCGAGGCCGCCGACGCCGGTGGCGAGGCGCGGCAACGCGAGGCTCGCGTAGCCTTCCTTGTCGACGAGGCGACGCAGTTCGCGCAGCGCGTGGTTGACGTTGGTGGCGCTGGCGCGTCCGGGTCGGGCGCCGGCGGCCGCGGGCGGATCCTGGGTCAGCAAGCACACCACGCGCACGCCGGGCCCGCCCCAAGCCCAAGCCTCGCCGGCCTTCGGATGGCGAAGCTTGCACCAGTGGCGGAAGTCCTTGTAGAGACCGGGCCACCTCTCGCGCAGAGCCAGCGCCAACCCGGTGTGGAAGTCATCGTCAGGTGCAACACCATGCGCGATGGCCTGTGCCTTGGAGAGCAGGATGTCGCCCGCAACTTCGGTGATCATGCTCGGCGAACGCTCGCGCCGCGTCGATGTTTGCTCTCCGGTCCGGCACGGGATCCTGGGGGCGATCACGCCCCGCAGCAGGCTCGGCGCCGGGTCTCGTGCCAACCGCGGAACCCCGCGTCAGCGAGGCGCATGTACCTTCTGCACGTTCTCGGGCCTGCCTTCGCCGTGGCAGACCGCGCAGGCCTCGGCCCCGGTCGGACTGGTGTTCGAGCTGGCGTGGACGGTGGCCGCATCGGAGTCGTGGCAGGTGATGCAGGCCGCGGACCAGGTGCGGCTCGGCTTGGTCTCGTTGGGATGGGCCCGCTTGCCCGGGTTGCGCCAGGCGGTGTTGTCGGCACCGTGGCAGACCACGCAGTTCGCAGTGCCGTCGGGCATCACCGGGAAGCCGATCTCGTTGTAGTTGTGGATCGAGTAGTTGTTCGGGTAGCCATCACCGCCGAAGCCGATCACGTCGTACGCCTTGCTCAGCTCCTTGCCGTGGTGGATCTTGTGCACCATCGAGCGGAAGTCGATGGCTACCCCGGTGGTCGCCGGCGCGCCAGCGGCCAGATGGCGGGCACGGTCTTCCGAGCCCGCGTTGCCGTGGCAGAACAGGCAGGTGTCGACGCCCCGTCGGCTGCCGCCGTGGAACTGGAGATCCTCGTGGCACTTGTTGCACCCTTCAGCCGAGTCCAGCCGCAGGATGCGTGACTTGGCGGCGGCACTGCCGATCAGGAAGTCGGCCTTGCCGGTGTTGGAGCCCTCCGTGTACGACGTGGTCTGGCCCAGGACGGAGACCGTGTGCGACCGCGTCGCCCACATCCCCACGTTGTAGGTGCCGCTGAGCAGGGGCAGCGAGGTCCAGTCCCCGGACGCGTGGTCGAGATCTGGCGAGTCGTTGAGACTGCCCGGATATACGGCAGGGATGAGGAAATCGGTGGTGTAGGTGCTGAGCACGGGACCGTCACCGAACTCCTGCAGTTCCTCGATCCGGCCCGCATTGATGCGGTACTTGTCGGCGGCCTGCCGGACCAGCGTCACGGCCGTGACCGTCGAGTTCACGGGATGGAACTGCGCCAGCGCCAGCGGATACGCCGCGTTGCGCGGCGAGGAGAACCACAGCCGGTCGCCATCCCGCCACTGCACGCGCAGGTACTCCTGGCGGTCGGGGACTGCGTCCTCGAGCACGATGTAGGCGTCGCGGGGGAAGAGGTTGCCGGTGCCAGGCGTGACATCGATGTAGTTCTGCCGCGCCGGGGCGCTCGCAACCATGAAGCTGCTGGCACCGGTGGCCGTGCGCAGGAACACGTCGGTCAGCGCCCCCGTGACATGCCAGTGCGGCGAGCGCGCGGTGCCCCAGTCCTGCAGCGTGTTGTTGGAAACCCCGATGGGCTCGAGATACACGCGCTCCGGCAGCGCCGTGGTGTAGTCCGGGCCCGCGCCCATGATCCCGGTGATCGGGACCGTGGTCGAGAGCAGCATGTTGGGGTTGGTCGTGGGGCCGTTCACGCCGACCTCGATGCGCGCCAGGTTGCCCAGCGGGATGGCGGCGCCGGTGTCGTCCTTCACGTTGAAGGTGACCAGCAGCCGGTCGCCCGGGTTCAGGTTGGCGGTCGGGCCGGTGAGGCTGATGTTGATGCCCTTGACGATGGCGGGGTCGCGCAGCGGATGCCGGTGCGCGTCGATCACATCGAGCGGGGTACCGCTGACCCTGTGGCAGAGGATGCACGCGCTGTCGTCGCGCTGCACCGGCATGGTCTGGTTGTTCGCCGTATACGGATGGTCGCTGATCCAGTCGTCGTGGCAGGACGCGCACGCGCGCCGCGAGGGCTGACTGTAGGCAACGCCACCCTGGGCGGGGGCAGCCAACGGACCGGTGTCGTCCGGATCACCGTGGCACTTGGCGCAGTCGACCGGCCCGGAACGCACGAGGTCCTCCTTGGCTGTGTCGCTGCTTGTGTAGCCGACGTCGCGCGGCATCGGCGACACGAGGCTCGGCCAGCCTGGGAAGCGGACGTGCGAGAAGTCGTGCACGCTGTTGCCGAACCCGACGACCTTGTACGGCTTGCCGGCCACCGCGAAGTCGCGGGTGCCGTCGCTCTTGGTGGTCATGCCGACCACCGATGGCAAGGTGGCGCCGGCGTGGATGCGGTGGATCATGACGCGGAAGTCGATGCTGACCCCCGGGGTGCCGTCCTCCACGCTGGCCACGTTGCGGTCCTCGGCGCCCGAAGTGTGGCAGAGCAGGCAGTTCTCGATCCGGGTCCGGTTGCCGCCGTGCGCCTGCAGGCTCACGTGGCACTGGTTGCAGTTCTCGTTGGACACCACGCGCCGCGGCTCGATCGTCGACGCAGAACCGAAGAGGAAGTCGAGCGTGCCGTTGCCCACGTCCCGGAATACCTCGCCCTCGATCTCGATGTCGCGACGCGCCTCGATCCCCACGGTGTAGGTGCCAGCGAGCAGCGCCCGACCGGTCAACTCGCCATCGGTGAGATCAGAGGTGTCGTTGAGCGGAGCGAGGTACGTGGCCGGGATCGGGGTCGCGAAGCGGTAGGTGAAGGAGCCGTCCCCGTTGGCGGTCGACCGAGTGGCGAGGTCGGACTGGCTCGCGATGACCCGCTGGTAGTTGAAGGTCGGCCCGGACACCATGATCGCGCCGCGGGCGAGGTCGGTCGACCCTAGAGCCTGCCCGTCGTCGGTCGCCAGCGTGTAGCGAACGGCGATCGTGTCGCCGACCCGGAATGCACCGGAAGTGCCGCTGGCACCGCTGAGTCCGCGGATGGTCACCACGACCCCGGGCAGACCGGTGACAGGAGTGCTCCTCGGCGTGCCAGGAGCGCCGGTGTCGCCCTTGCAGGACACGACGACGATGGCTGCCGTGAGACCGAGCGTGACGAACAGGCTCGGGATGGCGCGTCGGTCGGACAACCGCCGGCGCGTGAGAGGCGGGGTGACCATGGGAGCCTCTGGGGAGAGGAGTTGTCTTTGTCTTGGCAACGTCACGAACGCGCACCGGCATTCGTCTTCGCCGCTCCGATCCCGAGAAACCCGGCGTGACGCGCAAGGACCCCGCCAGGTCAGCGCTCGGGGCGAGGATTTGCGGCCCTCGCAGCCCGTACGAAAGCCTGCCGTGGCTGCGCGGGTTCGACTCACATGGCTCGTCCCGTGCATCCGGCGGACCTGATCCGTGGGGCTTGGTGGACGTCCGCAGCCGTACTCCTGCTGAGTGGCCGAGTCGGAGCCCAGGCCCCACCGCCGAACCCGGCGGCCACCCAGATCCGCGACGCGCCGGCTGCGGCGCCGCCTTGGCTGCGCGGGAGTCTCGCCAGCCGCTACTGGGGGCGCTGGACCAGCGACGCCAGCGACCACGACCTGTACGGAACACTCACGCTGGACGTCGGCGACGCCGACGTGCATCCGGTCAGCGGGCGATTCGTGGGCCGGCTGGCGTGGGACGTCGACGGCGCCGAATCCGCGGGTTCGCCCTTCTACTCGCTCAGCGACACCAGCGACCACGACCTCGAGGGGCTCCTCTACGAGGCGTATGTCGACCTGAACCGCGTCCCCCACCTCGCCATGGTCCGAGTCGGCCGCCAGACGATCGTGGACACCCCGGAGTTGGGGTTCTTCGACGGCCTGCGCATCGAGACCGGCAAGCTCGGCCCGGCAGAGTTCGAGGCCGGCGCCTACGGGGGAGTCTCCGCACACCTGTACGAGGAGTCGCACAGCGGGGACTGGACGGCGGGCGTGTTCACCCAGCTCCGGCCCTGGACCAAGGGTCGAGTGCGTCTGGACTGGATGCACCTGGAGGACGAGCGGTTGCTGCAGGCGCGGGACGACGATCTGTTCGCCGCCGGCATCTGGCAACAACTCGCCGACGGCCTGCGCGTCGAGGGACAGTACTCGCGCTTCGCCGACCGTGACCGCGACGTGCGGGCGTCGGCGTTCTACACGCTGCCTGCTCCCGACCTGTCGTTGCGGGCCACGTACTACCAGATGCTGGCGACGCAGCGCGATCTGGTCCTGGAGGCCGACCCGCTCTACAGCGCGCTGCGCGAGTACTTTCCCTTCTGGCAGGCGCACCTGTCGGCGTCGAAGGGTTTCGGAGAGTGCATGCGCGTCGACGGCGGTGCCGACGTGCGGCGCGTGACCGACGCCGGCCACATCGGCATCTTCAACCGCGACTACGAGCGGTACTTCCTGACCCTGGGGCTCTCGGACCTGCTCGACGGCCTCGACCTCCAGCTCACCGGCGACCTCTGGCAGAGCGCCGGGCAGGACTCGACCGGGTTCGGGCTCGACGTCACGAAGCGACTCGGCACCGCGTGGACCGCGTCGGCAGGCACGTACTACTCGCTCTACAAGTACGACCTCTTCCTGAACCGGGAGAGCGACGACGTCCGGACCTGGTACGCCCGCATGCGGCACAAGGCCGGGGACCGCCTCACCTCGTCGCTCGGGTTCGAACTCGAGGACAGCGACCTCGACACGTTCTACTTCCTGCGATTGGAGGCAACATGGCGCTTCTAGCCCGAGGAACCGCCGCGGGGGTCTTCGTCGGGGTCTTCCTCGTCGCGACCGCGTGCGTGATGTTTGGCGGTGTGCGTGGGGCGCGGCCCTACGCCTTCCCGCACCGGGTCCACGTGGTGGACCAGGGCCTCGACTGCACCGACTGCCACCGGACCGCCGAGACCGGTGAGGACCCGGGCATGCCCGCGCTGCGGCAGTGCCAGCTCTGCCACGAAGAACTCGACGCCAACAAGCCGTCGGAGCGCAAGGTCGAGGCCCTGTTCGACGGCAAGGCCTACAAGACCACGCCGCGCCGGCGGCTGCCGGACGAGGTGCACTTCTCGCACGTTGCGCACATCGGGTCCCTGGCGAGCTGCGACGGCTGCCATGGCGGACTCGTCGGTACGGCCGAGCCGGCCGGGCACGCGCCGGGCACCAAGGCCGCCTGCCAGGCGTGTCACGAGGGCAAGGTCGACCCGGGCTGTGCCACCTGCCACGCCGAGATCCGCAGCGATGTCCCACCGAACAGCCACGACGGCTCCTGGCTGCGCTTCCACGGCAGCACCGTGCACGCGGCGACGGGAGCGACCGCCGACCGCTGCGATCTCTGCCACGAGAAGACCTCGTGTCAGACCTGCCACCAAGACGCCCTGCCGGCCAGTCACAACCAGTTCTTCCGACGGCGGGGCCATGGCCTGATCGCCCGCCTCGACCGGCAATCCTGCACGACCTGCCATCGGACCGATTCGTGCAGCAGCTGCCACGAGCAGGCGCGGCCGGTCAACCACATCGGCAGCTTCGGCGGCGGGCGCAGTCAGCACTGCATCTCCTGCCATCAGCCCCTGGCTGCGAGCGACTGCGCCACCTGCCACAAGGCGACGCCGAGCCACGACCTCGCCCCCCCGATGCCTCAAGGCCACGTGCCCGGCATGAACTGCCGCCAGTGCCACGGCCTCACCGCCCCGCTGCGCCACGTCGACAACGGGGACTCCTGCTCCTCCTGTCACCGGTGAGTGACCCGATGTCGGGACCACTCCACAGACCCGGATGCTCCTCATGAACGACGACCGACGATTCCGCCACTCACGCGTCCTGGGCGCCAGCCTGCTCCTGCTGATCGCACTCCCCTTCCTGGCGAGTTCGCCCGCGACCACGGGCGGCGGCGCGGGCGCGCCCAACCGCTACGTCGGTGCGCAGCGCTGCAAGACCTGCCACCAGTCGAGCGAGTCCGGCGACCAGTACGGCGCATGGCAGAAGGAGAAACACGCGCACGCGTACGAGAACCTGGCCAGCGACAAGGCCAAGGAGTACGCGAAGGCCGCCGGCGTCGCCGACGCCCAGAAGAGCGACAAGTGCCTCAAGTGCCACTCCACCGCGTTCGGCGAACCCAAGGAGAACCTGCACCGCAGCTTCGATCCCAAGCTGGGCGTGCAGTGCGAGACCTGCCACGGGCCGGGCGAGAACCACGTGAAGGCTCGCATGACCGCCGCTGCCCAGGAGGAGGGGACCAAGCCGGCAGCCTACACCGCGATCCCGGATGACGAGGTCATCAAGTCGCCGGCCATGAAGACCTGCCTCGGCTGTCACAACGACGAGAGCCCGGGGTTCAAGCCATTCTGCTTCCACAAGTTCAAGGCCGACATCCGCCATCTCAATCCGCTCAAGCCGCGGACGGCGGCGGAGAAGGCCGCCCTCCTGGTCTGTGGCTGCGTCGACGCGTGCGCGTGCAAGGATGGCTGCGTCGACGGCAAGTGCGGCGTCCCGCCGAAGGGTGCCGACAAGGACAAGTAGCGCCTCCGAAACCCTGCGGCGCGGCGGCGCGTTGTCCGGATGCGTGCGAGTCCTTCGCCTCGTCTCCTGCCGCCGCGCGCCGGCCGCTCTGCTGGCGCTCGTGTCGGTCGCCGCTTGTGGTCAACCGGCGCACGGCCCCGCGGAGGCTCCTGACATCGTCGGCGCCGACCCGGTCGTGACCCTCGGCGACCCGCGCCCGATGCCGGACGGGGCATTCCCGTGCACCGACTGCCACGACCCCGAGCTGCCGGTGCGTCTCACGCAGCGCGAGCTCACCAAGGCGCACCAGGAGATCGCCTTGCATCACGGCGGTCAGCAGATGTGGTGCTGGGACTGCCACGACGTGAAGGATCGCGACCAACTGAAGACGGCGGGCGGTGTCCTGATCGGATACGAGCGCTCGCACGAGCTGTGCCGGCAGTGTCACAGCCGCGAGTACGCCGACTGGGAGGCCGGCGCGCACGGTAGGCGCACCGGAAACTGGAATGGCGAACGCATCGCGGCTCGCTGCTCGGAGTGTCACGCGGCGCACGCGCCGGCGTTCGGCCAACGCGAGCCCAAGCCGGCTCCGGCGCGGCCGAGGAGGACCCGGTGAACGAACCCGCCGAACCCACCGTCACGCGACGGGACCTGCTGTGTGCGCTGGGCACCTGTGCGGCCGCCATGACCGGAAGCTGCACGGATCCGACGCACTCCGCGTTCTTCCGCAAGCACCTGCGCGAGATGACCTCGACCGAGATCAAGGAGCTGCTGGCTGACCTCGAGAAGGACTACCAGACCAGGCTCGGTGTGCCGGTGAGCGTGGGCTCGAAGCCGGCGCAGCCGGGAGTCGAGTTCGGCTATGCGCTCGACATCGGTCGTTGCATCGGTTGCCGCGAGTGCGTGCACGCCTGCGTGGCGGAGAACAACCAGAGCCGCAGCCCCGAGGTCCAGTGGATCCGGGTGCTCGAGATGGACAAGAAGCGCGGCATCGACTTCGCGCACGCCGATCCCTACTACGAACACGCCAAGGTCCCGGACGACGATCACTTCTACCTTCCGATGGCGTGCATGCACTGCCGCGACGCGCCGTGCGTCAAGTCGTGCCCGGTGGGCGCGACCTGGCAGGAGCCGGACGGGATCGTGGTGATCGACTACGACTGGTGCATCGGCTGCCGCTGCTGCATGGCCTCGTGCCCGTACGGCGCGCGGCGTTTCAACTGGCGCGAGCCCGCCGTGCCGGCCGCGGAAGTCAATCCGAACACCCACCTGCTGGGCAACCGGCCGCGGCCCGCCGGTGTGGTCGAGAAGTGCACCTTCTGCATCCATCGTGTGCGCGACGGCCGCTACCCAGCGTGCGTCGAGGCCTGCCCGGTAGGGGCGCGCAAGTTCGGCAACATGCGCGACCCCAAGAGCGAGATCCGCTACGTGCTCGAGAACAAGCGCGTGTTCGTGCTCAAGAGTGAGCTGAACACGCGCCCGCGCTTCTACTACTACTTCGGTTGACCGCGACATGCGCCGCTTCCAGAACCTGCGGAGCTTCGTGGCAGGCAGCCTGCGCCTCGTGCTGCGCGGCAACGCCGCCTACTGGATCTGGATCAGCATCCTCCTCGCCCTGATCGTCGGCGGCGGGGTCGCATACTGGCGGCAGCTCTCGGAGGGGCTCGGCACGACCGGCATGCGCGACCAGGTGTCGTGGGCCTTCTACATCGGCAACTTCACGTTCCTGGTGGGCGTCGCCGCCGCCGCGGTCCTGCTCGTGATCCCCACCTACCTCTATCAGTGGGGCCCGATCAAGGAGATCGTCGTACTGGGCGAACTGCTCGCGATCGCGGCGGTGACCATGTGCGGCCTCTTCGTGTTCGTCGACATCGGTCGGCCCGACCGGCTCCTGCACCTCGTCCCCGGGCTGGGGCTGCTCAACCTGCCGTCGTCGTTGCTGGCCTGGGACGTCATCGTCCTCAACGGCTACCTGGTGCTGAACGCCGCCGCCGCGGGCTACGTCCTGTTCTCGGCGTTCGCCGGCCGGAAGCCGCGCAAGGCCATCCTGCTGCCGCTGGTGTTGCTGTCCATCCCCTGGGCCATCGGCATCCACACCGTCACGGCGTTCCTCTACAACGGGCTGGTAGCCCGCCCGTACTGGAACTCGGCGATCCTGGCCCCGCGCTTCATCGCGTCGGCGTTCTGCTCCGGCCCGGCCATCCTCCTCATCGCGTTGCAGTTCCTGCGCCGCTACAGCGGTCTGCGGGTGCGCGACGCGGCCATCCACAAGCTCGCGGAGCTGATGGCCTACGCGATGGTGATCAACCTCTTCCTGCTCGGGGCCGAGGTGTTCGTCGACGTGTACTCCAACAAGGAGCACGCCTCGCATCTGCACTACGCCTTCGCTGGTCTCGGTGAGCACCGCGCGATCGTCCCGTACATGTGGGCCTCGGTGGCCGCGTCACTGGTGGCGGTGGTGCTGTTCGTCATCCCCCGCACGCGGCGACACCCGCTGACCCTCAACCTCGGCTGCGTGCTGATCTACCTCGGTGTCTACATCGAGAAGGGCATGGGCCTCGTGATCCCGGGCTTCACGCCCGACACTCTGGGTGAGATCTACGAGTACTTCCCCTCGCGCGATGAGCTGATGATCTCGATGGGGATCTTCGCGGTGGGATTCCTGGCGTTCACCCTGATGGTGAAGGTGACCATCCCGATCCTGCTGGGCGACTTCCGCAGCAATGCGGCAGCGGCGCCGGCGACGGCGGAGATCCCGCTCACCGCGTGATCAAGAGATCGTGCCCCCGGTCCTGCAGGGCGAACGGGGACACGTAGCGCGCCGACGGCGCAGCGATCGAGGGAAGGGCGGACTGAAAAGCCCCGGGCCGGGGCGGCGTTGTCCCTGGGTGCGCGCCGCCAATCCGTTCGCCATCCTCGACGGCAACGAGGCCGTCGCGTCGGTCGCCTACCGCCTCAGTGAGGTGATCGCGATCTACCCCATCACGCCGGCCACGGCGATGGGCGAGCAGGCCGATGCCTGGGCTGCGCAGGGACACACCAACCTCTGGGGCAGCGTGCCGGCGGTGATCGAGATGCAGAGCGAGGCCGGCGCCGCGGGCACGGTGCACGGCGCAGTGCAGACGGGAGCGCTGGCGACGACCTTCACCGCGTCGCAAGGCCTGCTGCTGATGCTGCCCAACATGTTCAAGATCGCCGGGGAACTCACTCCCGCGGTGATCCACGTCGCCTCGCGCGCCGTCGCGACGCACGCGCTGTCGATCTTCGGTGACCACAGCGACGTGATGGCCGCGCGCAGCACCGGCTTCGCGCTCCTGTGCGCAGGTTCGGTGCAGGAGGCGCACGACCTGGCCGCGGTGGCGCATGCGACGACGCTGCGCGCGCGAGTCCCCGTGCTGCACTTCTTCGACGGGTTCCGCACCTCGCACGAGATCGCCAGCGTCGCCCCGCTCGACGACGACGACCTGCGTGCGCTGGTCGACGAGGACGCGGTGCTCGCCCATCGCGCCCGCGGGCTCACCCCGGACGCGCCGGTCCTGCGTGGGACGGCGCAGAACCCCGACGTGTTCTTCCAGGCGCGCGAGGCGCAGAACCGGCACTACGCCGAGTTCCAGGGCCACCTGCGCGCGGCGCTCGCGCGCCTCGCCGAGATCACCGGCCGCCACTACGGGCTGGTCGACTACGTCGGATCCCTCCACGCGCAGCGCGTGCTGGTAGCCATGGGCTCGGGCTGCGAGGTCGCGGCGGAGGCAGTCCAGGCGCTGGTCGCGCGCGGCGAACGCGTCGGCCTGGTGCGCGTGCGGCTGTTCCGGCCGTTTCCGGCCGCGGAGTTCCTCGCTGCCATGCCGGTGAGCGTCGAGGGCATCGCCGTCCTCGACCGTTGCAAGGAGCCGGGCGCGCAGGGCGAACCGCTGTACCAGGAGGTGGTCACGGCGTTGGCCGAGGGCTGGACCGGTGGTCGGCGGCCGCTCGTGCTCGGCGGCCGCTTCGGGCTCGCGTCCAAGGAGTTCACACCGGCGATGGCGAAGGCCGCGCTCGACGAACTCGGGCGCCCCGAGGCGCGGAAGCACTTCACCGTCGGCATCGACGACGACGTCACGCACCTGAGCCTCGCGATCCCCACCGACTTCGTGCTCGACCGCGACCCCGCAGTGACGCGCGCCGTGTTCGTCGGCCTCGGCAGCGACGGCACCGTCGGCGCCAACAAGAACTCGGTCAAGATCATCGGCGAACACACCGGCCAGCGCGTCCAGGCCTACTTCGTGTACGACTCGAAGAAGGCCGGCGCCGTCACCGTGTCGCACCTGCGCTTCGGCGACCCGCCGATCCACTCCAGCTACCTGATCGAACCAGGCACGGCGCGATTCGTCGCCTGCCACCACCCGCGTCTGCTGCGGCGCGAGGACGTCGTGAAGCACGCGGCGGAGAAGGCCACGCTCCTGCTCAACGTCCCCTGGCCGCGCCGCGAGGTGTGGGCACGCCTGCCAGCGCACGTGCGCGCCGCCGTGCGCGACAAGGATCTCCGCGTGTGGGCGGTCGATGCGTTGGCGGTGGCGCGCGCCGCCGGGCTCGGCTCGCGCATCAGCACGGTGATGCAGGCGTGCTTCTTCCGCCTGTGTCCGATCCTGCCCTTCGGCGAGGCGCTGGCGGCGATCAAGGCGGCGATCGAGGAGAGCTTCGGCAAACGCGGCGAGGAGGTGGTCGCCCGCAACTTCCGCGCGGTCGACGAGGCCGTGGCCGGTCTGTTCGAGGTCGTGCCCGACGCGGACGCCGACGTCATCGCGGCGACCGTGGTGGCGAGCGAGGCCGCCACGTTCGAGCGCGACGTCACGCTGCCGCTGCTCGCCGGCCACGGCGACGCCTTGCCGACGAGCCGCATGCCGGTCGACGGCACGTTTCCCACCAACACCGCGCGCCTCGAGAAGCGCGGCATCACCGATCGCGTGCCGGTGTGGGAACCCGACCTCTGCATCGAATGCGCACGCTGCGCGCTCGTGTGCCCGCACGCGGCGATCCGCATCAAGGCCTATGATTCGGCCTTGGTCGCCGGCGCGCCGGACGGGTTCAAGACCCGCAAGGTGAAGGCCACGGAGCAGCGCGGCCAGACCATGACCATCCAGCTCGCGCCCGACGACTGCACCGGCTGCGAGCTGTGCGTGCACGTGTGCCCGGCCAAGGACAGGACCCACCCGGCGCGCAAGGCGTTGGGCATGGCCGACCTCGCGCCGATCGTGGACGACGAGCGCGCCGCGTTCCGCTTCTTCCTCGACCTGCCCGAGGCCGACCGCACCGCGGTCGACCTCGCCACCGTGCGCGGCTCACAGCTCCTGCAGCCGCTCTTCGAGTTCTCCGGTGCCTGCGCCGGCTGCGGAGAGACCCCGTACCTCAAGCTGCTGAGCCAGCTCTTCGGCGACCGCGCCGTGATCGCCAACGCCACCGGCTGTTCGTCGATCTACGGCGGCAACCTGCCGACGACGCCGTGGTCGACCAACGCCGACGGACGCGGGCCGGCGTGGAGCAACTCGCTGTTCGAGGACGCCGCCGAGTTCGGACTCGGGTTCCGCCTCACGTTCGACCAGCAGCGGGCCGAGGCGCGCGCCCTGCTGGAGAAGCTGCGGCCAAGCCTCGGCGACGCGCTTACCGATGAACTCGCGACGCTGCCCCACGGCGGCGAGACCGCGCTCCGGGCGCAGCGCGAGGCCGTCTCGCGTTTGCGCGCGGCGCTGGCCCGCGGCGATGGCGACGCTGCCATGCGCCTGCTCTCGCTCGCCGACGCGCTCACCGACCGCAGCGTGTGGGTCGTGGGCGGCGACGGATGGGCCTACGACATCGGCTTCGCTGGACTCGACCACGTGCTCGCCTCGGGCCGGAACGTGAACGTGCTCGTGCTCGACACCGAGGTCTACTCCAACACCGGCGGCCAGACGTCGAAGGCGACGCCGCGCGCCGCAGTCGCCAAGTTCTCGGCGATGGGCAAGCCCAACCCGAAGAAGGACATCGGCATGATCGCAATGGCGCACAGCCATGTTTACGTGGCGCAGATCGCGCTCGCCGCCAACGACAAGCAGGCGGTGCGCGCCTTCCTCGAGGCCGAGAGCTACGACGGCCCGTCGCTGATCCTGGCCTACTCGCATTGCATCGCGCACGGCTTCGACCTCGCGCGCGCGCAGGAGCACCAGACCGCGGCGGTGAACAGCGGCCACTGGCCGCTCTACCGCTACGACCCCCGCCGCCTGCGCCGGGGCGAGAACCCCCTGCAGCTCGACTCACGCAAGCCGAGCCTGCCCTTCGTGCGTTTTGCCGAGACCGAGAGCCGCTTCCAGATGCTGGCGCGCACCGACCCCGAGCACGCCCGCCGCCTCCGCGCGCTCGCACAGCAGGATATCGATGCCCGCTGGCATCTGCTCGAACAGATGGCGCAGATCCACTTCGCCAAGGAGGTCCTCCCGTGAGTCGCCTCGCCACCCAGTACCTCGGTTACCACCTGCGCACACCGCTCGTGGCGTCGGCCTCGCCGCTGTCGCGCGACTTCGACGGGGTGCGCCGCCTCGAGGACGCTGGCGCGGCAGCGATCGTGCTGCACTCGCTCTTCGCCGAGCAGATCGAGCACGACCGCCTGTCGTTCCACGCCCACCTCGAAGACCACCGCTTCCTGTCGCCCGACGCCGCGGGCTATCTGCCGGAGCCGCCGGAGCAGGCGTTTGGTGCAGACGAGTACCTGGATGTCGTGCGCCGCACGCGCGAGGCGGTGGCGGTGCCGGTGATCGCCAGCCTCAATGCCTCGCGCCCCGGCGCCTGGGCCGACTACGCCGCCCAGATCGAGCGCGCCGGCGCGCGCGCACTCGAACTCAACATCTACTCCGTCGCCGCCGACCCGAGCGTCGATGGCGCCGAGATCGAGGCCGAGTACCTCGCCGCGGTCAGCGCCGTGCGCGAGGCGGTGTCGATCCCGCTCGCGGTCAAGCTGCACCCCTTCTTCAGCTCGGTGGCGGCGATGGCTGCGCGCCTCGACGAGCTCGGCGTGAACGGGCTCGTGCTCTTCAATCGCTTCTACCAGCCCGACATCGACCTCGAGAAACTGGAGGTCGTACCCTCGCTCGAGCTGTCCACGCCGGCCGAGGCGCGGCTCTCCGCCCGGTGGATCGCGATCCTGCACGGGCGCGTGCGCGCCGACCTCGCCGCCACCACGGGAGTGCAATCGGTCACCGAGGTGACCAAGCTCCTCGCCGCGGGCGCGCGCGTGACCATGCTCGCCTCCGCCCTCCTGCGCCACGGCCCCGACCACCTGCGCTTGATCGAGAGCGACCTCACGCGCTGGCTCGAGGAGCATGAGTACGAAGCGCTCGCGCAACTCCAGGGCAGCATGTCGCAGCAGCGCTGCCCCGACCCGGTCGCCTTCGAGCGCGCCAACTACCTGCGCACGCTGCTGACCTACCGCCTGCCAGGCGAGTGAGTGTCATCCCCGACGAACTCGCGGCCGGCCTGCCCGCGGCTCGACCGCCACCGTCGTGCCGCGCGCGAGCGCCCGGGTCTGCGTGAGCGAGTCCGTTGCGCCCGGTTGGACAAGGCCGGGGATCAGCGCAGGTACGGCGGGACGTAGGGGGAAGTGATGTTGTGGACCGTCCTGGCCGAGTACTGCTTGCCCTCGCCGTGGCAGATGTTGCAGGCTTCGACCTCGTCGCCGCTCCACGCACCACCGGTCTTCGTGACAGGATCGTAGACAGGCGTGGGATCATTGGTCTGCGTGGCCATGTGGGCCTCCGCCGCGTCGCTGTCGTGACAGGAACCGCACGCCATCCGGGAAGGCGCCGTGTCCCACGAACCCGTGGTGTCGCTCGAGTGGCACTTCGTGCAGTTGCGGATGTCCTGCGGGAAGACGATCCCACTCCACTTCGGGTTGCTGGGGTAGATCTTGTCGGGGTAGGCGAGGTACTTCCCTCGATGGACGCCGTGGACCTTCTTGACGATGGGGTCGGCTCCGTACGCCGCCCAGACATCGCTGTTGGGACCTTCCAGCTGATAGTCGTGGCAGTTCTTGCACCAGTCGGTCGTGAAGTCCGCGGGGTGACGGCCGCCGGCGTCGAGGTGCATGTGCTTGGTCCCGTGGCAGTCTGCGCAGTTGGTGGCGACGAACTTGTCGTCGGTGGCGGTGCCCACCCGGAAGGTGAGCAGGGCGAATCCCTCGGGGCGCACGGTCTTGTAGCCGTTCGCATAGATGGCATAGGTGCCCGTCTTCAGGCCGGCGACGTCATCGAGCTGGTACTCGATCCTCTGGGCGACGGAGTTCCACGCCACCTTCGGGTCGGTGTCCCACGCATCCGTCGGAATGCGCAGGTTGTTGCCCGGAGTGAAGCCGGAGCCGAGGGTGACCTCCACGGACCACGACATCGCGGTCGTCACGGCGCTGGGCAGGATCTCGAACCGCGAGTTGAGAGCCCCTGGCTTGTTCCGGATGTTGACCCTGCCCGAACTGACTCGCGCCTTGGCGAGGGTGTTGAAGGCCGCCTGGCCGTTCAGCCAGGTGACGACCTCGGTCGCGGTGGCCGCCGCCGGGTTCGCGAAGTTCCCGCCGGCGGCAGTGAGCACGATCGGCGCCACTCCATTGATGACCAAGGAGAAGGTGGGGTTGCCCGAGAGGTTCCAGGGCCCGGCGGCCCCGTTGGTGACAGAGGCCTGCGCGCCCTTGGCGGCGGTGGTCAGCACCGGCGTTGCGAGGCCGGTGCGGGGACCGGACACGAAGAGCGTCATGCCTTGCCACGCCGCCTGGGTGATGGTCGCCGGATCCACCTTCACGCCGTTGGCATCCTTCACGGTGACGTACACCTTGGGCGTCTGGCCCGCGACGTAGCCCGCGGCCGGCTGCGGCGGATCCATCGCCAGCTCGACCGTGTGTGCCTGCGTCGCCGGCGTGTGCTGATCCACTGCGACGAACTCCGGCACCATGTGGGCTGCCGAGATCGGTTCGGTACCCGACTCACTGTGGCACGTCGTGCAGAGTGCCACGTTGTGCTCGGCTCCGGCCACTCCGTTCTTGATGTCCCCGATCTCGCCGCCTGGGTGGTTGTTGAAGCCCTCGGGCGTCGCACCGACGCTACCCAACCAGACCTGATCGTGGCAGGAAGTGCACGAAGCCTGACTCGGCCTGGTCTTCCAGTTGTCGTCCGTGTGGCACGTGGTGCAGTGCCGCACATCGGGCGGGAACTCCACGGGCGTGTACTCCGCAAAGTAGCCCTCCGCAACGGCCACACTCGTCGTCCCGCTCCGGCCGTGGATCGTGCTGGCAGCGATGACCGCGGTACCGAGCCTGTTGGACGGCCAGTTGTTGCCATGGGACCAGCGCGTCAGGTCGGTGATCTTCATCACCTGCACCGTCTCGCCGACCACGAACTCACCGGTCACATGACCGAGCGCGAACCAGCCGGAACCGTCCGACCCATGGACGCGCGCTTCGGCCCCACTGGTCACGCCATGGAGAAGGCGGACGGGCGTGGTGGTCGGATCCCCGGCCGTGGTCGGGTTGAAGCCGCCCACTACGTCCGGGGTCGCGCTCGCGAGGGCCATCCGGTGTGTGTTCCTGGGAGTCCTGAGCTCTGCTCCCATGTGGATGCCGTGGACACGCCGAACGAGCGGATCCGCGGCGCGGGTCCGGCCGGCAACCCAGTCGTCCGTCGTGTTTGCGTAGCCGTCCTGGTTGTGGCAGGCCTTGCAGGTCTTGATCGCACCGTTGTCGATGGACGGATTGCCGTAGGTACCCGAGTCCACGTGGTGGAAGTAGAACTGGCCGTTGTCGGCTCCCTTGTGACACTTGGCGCACTGGGTGCCGTCGACCGACTCGGTCTCCACCGTGTCCGTCTTGATCTGGAATTCGGCGACCGGGAAGGCCCGGTCGTAGTCGGCCAGGTCGTTCGCGACGAGCCAGACCGCTGCCCGGTAGGTTCCGGCCTCCTCGCTGCTCACGGCGTTGCTCGTGAACACGGCAACGTTGTTGGACAGATTGATGGTGGTACCGGCCGGGGCGGCATCCGTCAGCTTGACGTAGTCGTGAACCGACGCGTTCGGGTCGCCGCTGACGCCCATGAGGCCGACGGCGGTCCTGGTCTTGGACTGATCCAGCGGACCGTAGATGTGGAGCCGGGCCTGCGAGAAGATGCTCGGCGTCAGGCCCACGGGTGTGCCGGAACTGTCCTTCGTGGTCACGGTGACCGTGATCTTCTCGCCCGTGGCGTAGTACTTGCCGTTGGCGGGCGTCGAGACGACGACATCGCCAACCAGGCCGGTCGAGCCCGCAGGGGGGGCAGCTGCTCCGGCCGGGCCCGTGTCACCACGGCAACCGATCGGACCGAACATGACCGTTGCCACCAGGAACATCGCCACCAGTCCGACGCGCCTCATCTTCGCCGCTCCTTGCGGATTGCCATACGGAGAGGTTCATGCGGTTGTAGATCACCGCACGGGAGCGACCCCGAGTGACCCTGGACACGCAGAGCCCACGACAGCGCCCGGAGCTTTCCGGGACCGGCGCGCCGCCTCGAGGCGTCGCTCTTGACCCGAAAACCCCGTGGCCTCCCCCCGTCTTTCGTTGTGTCGTGGAGGGACTTCTGGACGGGGTGGGTGGTGGCGCCTGGACGACTCGTCGTCGATGTCGATCACCGGAGCTGAGATGCGCGGAGGCGTATGGCCTCGCGGCATGGCCAGCGACCCGCGGGATCAAGAGAAAGGCTCCCTCCACGCCCCAGGAACCGAGGGCAGCGGCAGACAGCGAGACGCCGGGGGACCTTCCGGCGACCCGTCACGCCCCAAGCAAACTCCCATGTCGATCTCCCACGCCTTCGCGACCCTGACGCTCGGCGCCTGCTCCCCACTCCCAACCCCACACCGATGGGCGCCCCCCGCGCCGACTGGCGGCTGACGCCAGGCGTCACGGGCACCCCGACGCAGCGCCGCGACAACCCCGGCGCCGCCAGCCAGGACCGCCGAACATCCCGGGCGGCAACGGCATCAGCGTGCCGAACACCGCCGGCGGCGGCGGCTATGGCGATCTCTACGGCGGCTCGCCGTCGACCTGGTGCAGCGAGTTCGACTGCGTCGACGAGCAGTGGTACCTCTACGGTGCCGCGGCGTTCGGCACGGTCCACCCGGTGATCGGCCGCATCAGCCGCTACTTCGGCGCGTTCGTCCCGTCGCTTGGCAAGGTCTACAAGGTGAGCGGCCAGAACCCGTCGGGGACCGGCACCACCACCGCCACCTGCGAGTACCAGGCCGTCCCCGTCGCCGCCGCCAATCCGGTCGGCACCGCCTGCCAGGGCCTTGTCACGAGGCTTGACCGCGTGACACGCGCCCTCTACGCGACGACGGTACAGACCTGCCACCTCCGCGTCGGTCGTCACGGCGCGCGCTGCTCCGTGGATTGGACGCCGGACGGCACTACGGTCGATCTGCGCGTGACCGTGACCGACGCAGGCCACGAGATCCGCGTCGGTCGGCTCGAGATCACCGGAGAACGTTCAGAGGATCACGACGAGGTGATGCGTCGCGTGACGTTTCAGGAGGGTGCGCTGTACACCGACGACTGCGCTCGCGACCTGCGGGCGCGCATCGAATCGCTCGGCCGCTACAGCCGCGTGCGGCTAACGCGGCCGGAAGACGCGCGGGGTGGCCGACTCGATCCGTTCCGCGTGA
Source organism: uncultured candidatus Brocadiaceae bacterium (assembly GCA_964418595.1). GTDB lineage: Bacteria > Planctomycetota > UBA1135 > UBA1135 > UBA2386 > CAYQMF01. The sequence continues at coordinate 46,048 of CAYQMF010000022.1, read as the reverse complement.
AGGTCGAGATTGCGTCGTTCGCACCTGCGATCGCCGCGACCCCGTGGGACGCTCTGGCGCAGTTGCAGCGCGGCCTCGCCTGGCTCGAGACAGCCTTGCTCCGGGGCCACGCCATGGGCATCGGATTGACGATGGGCGATGGCCGCGACTTCGAGATTGGGCAGCACATCACGTTTGGCCGGGGCGTCCTGCACCTCGCCGCGGATGGAGCGTCCGTCGGTTGGGACGACGTGCGCTGGGACGGGAAACGCTCGGCTCTCCGCGAATGGTGCTGTCCCGCGACGGGGTGCTGTTGGCGTTACGACAGGGACACCATGGCTGGGCGAACGCCGACGGCCGGTTACCCATCGAATTCGCGATGCACACCGCCGTGGTCGACGATCAGCTGGAACTCCGATACGGCTGGGCCCTGAACGCCAGGAGGGCCGGGCTCGCGATCGAAGTTCACCCGGCCACGGCTACATATCTGCTGGGGCTCGACGACGTGCGCTGGCATCGCGACGGCAGCACGCTCGTTGCCGAGCAGCGCTCGGACGGCAGCGAACTCGTGCGCGTCGCCGCGGACGGCAGCGTGAGCGGCCGTATCGTGAGCGACCTCGAGGGCGGTGGCAGGCTCGTGGGGAGCCTGGTCGAAGGTGGAATCGGATCGGTCATGGCCACCCTCAGGCAGACCGCTGGGATACCACACCCGCCATTGGACGAGCTGACCTCGGTGGTGGCCGAATGCACCGCCGCGCTGCTCGCGTCCGCACCAGACGAAGTGCGGCACGCGGCCACGCTGGCGAATGCAACCGCGCGATTCACGGCCGATCGGGTCGTCGCTGGCGGCGGATCCGCGACCAAGCGAGCCTTCCGCATCCCAGCGGTCCCCGCGCAAGGCGCAGATTCCCTGGCGATGGCGATGCTTGCGGCGTCGCTGGCGACGACACTCACCGGCGATGGCTGGCCCTGTCTCACGCTGCAGGCCCTGCCATCCCTGCTTCTCGGCGGCGCGCACCGCCGAGCCGCCGCGATCCGGATGCGCACCCTCGCCGCGGACACGGGTCCGCTGGCCCGCGCCGCGATCGCTGCCGAGTTCCGTCTGGCGGGGTTGGCGATCCCCGCATCGCAGATGCGCGAGTCGGCGCTGCAGGCCTGTGAGTTCGCCGCCTTCTGGCGCGACGTGCTCGACGTCGCCGACGCCCTGTCGTTGCGCGACCAACTGCAGCAGCTCGGCGCCTTCTGGCGAGAGCAACCCGAACTGCAGCCCCTGTTCGCTGATCTGCGCGGAGAGGATGCCGACAGCGCGGCGTTGCGTCGTGGCTTCGAGACCCTCTGGGACGCTGGTCTCGGCCGCGTGGTCAGGGATCTCCTCCGACGCTCGGACTGAGGCGATGCGAGGGCGACCACGTCGCGGCTGCGGCCGCGAGCCCGACATCCGTTGGCCGCCGTACCCGCGCTATCCTGCGTCGCGTGTTCCTCGCCCTGCTCGCGTCGTGCCTCCTGCCCCCCCTCGCTCCGGCGGCTCCGCAGACCCCCTCCGCTGAACTGGCTGCGGCGCTTGCGCGCGTGCGCCCCACCGCCGCGGAGGAGCGCTGGCGCAGCATCGACTGGCATCGCTCGCTCACCTCGACTCTGGCCGAGGCCAAGGCGAGCGGCAAGCCGGTGTTCTTGTTCGGCTACGACGGCACGCTCGACGACGGCAACTGTTGACCCGGTTCGCTCGCGGTGAGGGCCGGGACGCTCTCCGACGCTCGTGTGCTGGCGCTGCTGCACCGCTACTTCCTGTCCGTGCACATGCCGGAGCTGGTGACGAAGCATCTGATCGAGGACCCGGAAGAGCTGCGTCTCCTCGAGGAATACGACCGCCAGTGTCGCGAGCGGCGCGACTGGGCCGGGCTGGCTGGCGGTGAGCGCGAGGTCTTCCTCGCTCCCGACGGCGAACTGCTCGACGTGTTCCTGTCGCTCAACGTGGGCAGCAAGGACGAACGGCAGTACACGCCGCAGGCGCGCAGGAACCCCGAGGTCGCCGTGCGCCGCTTCTTCGCGGGCGCGGAGCGCGCGTTACGCCGCAGCGACGACGGTGTGCCAGAGGACTTCGCCGCGCTTCGGGATGGCACGCACGAGGATGTCGCACGCTTCGCCGCGGCGACCGCACCGGACGACTCGCCACCGGCCGACGGCCACCAGCACGTGCGTGTGTACGTGCGCAACGATCTCGTCATGTACACCGCGCTCGTCGGCGCGAGCTGGTTCTCGCTCACGCCCGTCGAGGCATCGGCCCTCGTGCCGAGCGACGGCGGAGCCACCACGTGGCCCCGCGCATCGGTGCTGGCACTCGCCCGCGCCGCCTACCCGCGCGGCGCCGGCGTGCTCCTCGAGCTGGCCGACCACTCGATCGAAGGCGAGATCACGACGACCGTGCTCGAACGCGACGGTCGGACTGCGCGTGGTCGCATCGCTGGTCGCATCGCGATGACCGCGAACGACCCGGCCGAGCGCGGCCGGCGCGAAAGCTACCGGCCGTTCCGCGGGCTCGAGGTCGAGCTGTTCGGTGAGTTCGCCTTCGACCTCGAGCACGAGCGGTTCACAGCGCTCCGCCTCGCCAGCCGAAGCGCAACCCTGCGCTGTTCGCGCGGCAAGCAGGACGTGATTCCAGCGTACGAGATGGCCGCGGAGCTTCGCTAGGCTAGGCGCGCTCCCGGCCGCCGCCGCTCCGGCGCGGGGGATCCAGATTCCGCGCCACATCGCGACCGGCCGGCGGATCTGAGTGGTCGGGCACCATCTCTGTCCACGGCCTGCCAATGCGCCTACTCCCAACCGCGATCCCGTCCCTGCTCCCTCTGTTTGCCGCCGTGGGTCTGGTCGCCCAGGACGGCAGCGGACCGACCAGTTCCTTCGTGAAGGCACCCGAGCCGCCCATCCACGATGGCGCACCCGCCGTACCGCCACCACCCCGGGCTCTCGGCGAGGCGGCGACGCCCCATGACCATCGCAAGGGCCTGCCCCCCATTCCCGTGGGAACCGGCACCCTGCCGTTACCCGACAGCCCGCCCACCCGCGGGTACGACATCGCGCAGCCGCCGGAGGCACCCTGCGACCTGCGCTTCCAGGTCGACCGCGTGGTCAAGCCCACCGGGGCCGTCACGTCCCTGATCGGCGAGCCCTCCGTCGCGCAGGTGCGCGACACCTCCCTCTTCACCGGCAACTGGTATGCGGCCCGGTCGATGGACAGCGGCCAGACGTGGAGCTTCATCAGCCCGCACACGACGTTTCCCGCTCCTGATGGAGCCTTCTGCTGCGACCAGCGCGTGCTCTACATCCCGTCCGCCGACATCACCGTCTGGCTCCTGCAGTACAACTACAGCGCGACGACCCTGCGCGGCGGGCAGCGCATCGCCATCGCGAACGGCCGCGCCGATCTCCGGGCCGGCACCACCGGATCGTGGCACAGTTGGTACTTCACGCCGCAGGACTTCGGTCGCCCGGTCGCCGAATGGCTGGACTTCCCGGACATCGCGTACAGCAACGGCCACCTCTACGCGTCGGCCAACGTCTACAACGCAGCCAACGTGTTCACGGACGCCATCGTCTGGCGAATGCCGCTCGCGCAGTTGGCTGCGGGCGGCGGCCTGCAGGTCGGCTTTGCGAGTTCCGACAACGCGCTCGCGGGCGGTTCGAGCTACCGACTCACGCAGAACGCCGCCGGCATCATGTACTTCGCCTGCCACCGTACCACGACGCTGACTCGCGTCTATCGTTGGACGGACGGCTCCAACACGGTCGCCTGGACGGATCTCACCGTGTCGGACTCGAGTGGCGTGATCGGCTTCCAGGCGCTGGCACCGAACGGAGTCAACTGGGGTGGGCGGGCCGACAGCCGGATCACGGGTGCGTGGTACAAGGGTTCCGAGTACGGGTTCATGTGGGGCTGCCCACCACGCGGCGGTCGACCGCAGGTCTACCTCCGCACGATCCGCATCGCGACTGCGACGAACACCTTGCTCAGCACCCAGGACACCTGGAGCGATACCTACCAGTTCCTGTACCCGGCCGCTGCGGTCAACGCCGACCTCGAGATCGGCTGCTGCGCAGCCATCGCGAACTCGATCTCTCTGCATCCGACGACGTGCTTCTTCATGGTCGACGCCTGTCAGCCGTCCTTCAGTGGCCAGGCCGTCGCATGGTTCACCGGTGGCAGCAGCCCAGCAACGCCCAACACGTGGGGCGACTATTTCAGTCTGCAGCGACACTCGCACTACCCGTCCACGTTCGTCGGTACGGGCATGACGTGCCGGAACGGAGGTACCAGCGACAGGAGCGAGCCGCACTACGTGTGGTTCTGCCGCGAGGCCGACATGCCGCCAACCGTGCAGCTCGTCGTGACGTCGACTCCGGTGACGGGCGTGCCGATCGGCGTCGACGCCACGGATCGCTCGAGCCTCAGGGACGGCTCGACGAACTTCACGCGCGTCTACAACGCGCGGCAGGGCTACGCCCTCACCGCGCCAGCGACCTTCGTGTCGGGCACGACGACATACCTGTTCCACCGTTGGGTGCTGCTCGGGGCATCGCAGGCCATCGACCAGACCGTACTCGACGTCGACGACATCGGCACGGCCGACGACACGGCGGAGGCGCTGTACCTCGCCCGCCGCACGCTGCAGGTGCGTTCGAGCAACCCGACCACGGGCATCGCCGTCACCGTGTCGGTGGTCGACATCAACGGCGCCCAGAACGGGACCACGGCGTTCGACCGCCTCTACAAGGACGGCACGGTCGTGACCGTCACCGCGCCGGCCTGGAACGGCATCCACCCGTTCCGGCACTGGGTCCACAACCGTACCGTGCTCCCGGACGGGCAACGCGCGCTGCCCGTGACGATGGACGCCAACGAGACGGTGACGGCGGTCTACTTCACGCACGTGAGCGGCGCGTTCACGCAGTTCTGCTCCGGCTGCCCCGGGACGAACGGCCGCGTGCCCGCGCACTCGGGACTCGGAACACCCGAGATCGGTCAGGCCATCACGTGGCGCGTGACCAACGCCGTCGCCAACGCCGCGGGAACGGTCTACCTGGGCGCGTCCCGCACCCTCTACAACGGTCTGCCGCTGCCGCTGAACCTCGGGGTCATCGGCATGGGGCCGAGCTGTCTCCTGTGTGTGAGTCCCGACGTGTCGCTACCGTTCGCGACGAACGTCGGTGGTGCGGGTGGGGTCGCACTCACCCTGCCGACGAGCACGGCGCTGATCGATTCGCACCTGTACACGCAGGCGGCAGTCGTGGACCTGGGCGCGGGCTCGACCGTACCGGTCGTGCACACCAATGGGCTCGACACGCTGATCGGCGGCACGATGTAGCCTCGCCGCGACGACCGTCACCTGCTACCACGGCATGAACCGCACCGTCGGCCGCGAGCTGGGCGGCTTCGTGCACGCCGAGGTTGCCGCGCTGCGGGCGCTGGGGCGCGGGTAGCAGCGCGCGGAGGACTACTTCATCTCGATCTTCGGCTGGTTGGCGAGCTTGACGACGATCTTGTCGCCCTGGCGCAGCCCGGGCGCGTAGTTGCCGCACTGGTTCAGTTCGCCGTTGCGGCCGATGGCGCCGCTCCAGATCGAGATCGCGTGGCCGTTGGCCTCGTACACGAGCACCTCGACGGTCGTGCCCGGCGCGCCGACGGCAGAGATGCACCACTGCTTCGTCTTGTCGTTCCACGCGCCGGCGACACCCGGATCCTGCAGCGCCACGCCGACGGGTTCGTAGGCGACGAGGCCGTAGTTGGTGAGCTGCAGGCGGCCGGCGAGGCTGCCCGGGTCGAAGGTCGCGCCTTGCAGGGCGAGCGCGAACGGCGGCATCGACAGCGGGATCGGGACCACGACCGTCCCGGTCGGCGCGAGCGGGACGATCGCGAGCTGCGTCGGCGGCAACAGGTAGAGCGAACCCCAGGTCGTGGCGATCGGGCCGGAGCGCACCGGCGCCCAGAAGAGCGCGCCGACGCCGCTCGGAGTGGCGCCGATCAGGGTGCAGCGCAATTCGGCGGTCGCCGTGCCGGGGAGGAAGGCGAGGCTCGGCGTCAGCGTCGTCTGGGCGGAGAGCGCGGCGGCCAGCAGGAAGGCGGCGGCGGCGAACGGGATGCGGTGGATCATGGTCGGGATCTCGGGAGTGGTCGGGCCGCAATGGGCGGCTCGGAGGCTCCAGCGGATCGCGACGGGGGGAACGGACGCGGAAAACCTCGGAATCGCGGGTGTGTGCGCGATCGCGGGCTGCCGATCTCTCACTCCATCCCACTGCCGGGCCGCGCCCGCACCTCCATGCACAGCCCGAACACGCCGTACGAACACATCACCAACAGGGCGCCGTAGAAGAAGCAGATCAACGCGAGCATCCCGCCGCCCCCGATCGACGCGACGCTGAGCTGCAGGGGCACGAACGCCGCCATACCCAGCATCCCGGCGCGGAAGCGGCCATGCGTGCCGGCGCCGAGGAGGGCTCCGACCGCCGCACCGGCGATGGCCGCAGTCGCGAGCAGCCCGAGCGTCGCGAAGAACGACGGCAACTGGAACAGGTTGACCAGCAGTGCCAACGCTGGCATCAGGATCGCCGAGTCCCGCGCGCAGCGTCGCACGCGACGGCGGGTCTTCGCGGCGTCGGCGGACACCGCGTCGCGGTCGCGCGCCCAGGCGGCTCGAAACCTCGTCTGCACCGCCGGCGGCAGGCGGCCGAACCACTCCTCGTCCTCGCGCGGGTCGCGCTCGGCGACGGTCTCCATGCGGGCGGTCCTTCGGGTCGAGACCACCGGCGGCTTGACCCGCTCGGGACGGAGATTCCCACGTTGCTGCACGCCACCAGCCCCGCACCGACATCAGGAGGGCAGTCCCAAACCGGAGACCACACATGACCGCGATCCTGTCCACGATCCTCCCCTGGTTCCTCGCCCTTCAGTTCGGTGCCGCGACGCCGGCCAAGACCCAAGCGCCCGTCCCGGCCGCCGAGAGCTGCTGCCCACCCGACTGCTGCCCGCCGTGCCCCCCGGCTTGCTGCCCGCCAGGTTGCTGCACGAGCCGGCGCTGAGCCGATCGCGCCTGCCGCTACGCTCGCGCGACCCATGGATGTCGCCACGCTCGACGCCGACGCCTTCGTCCATGCGTTCGCCTGGCACGGGCGCGCGCTGTGGGTCGTCGCCGCCGCGTGGGTGGGGCGCACCGAGGCCGCCGACCTCGTGCAGGAAACCGCGCTCGTCGCCTGGCGGCGGCGAGCGACGTTCACGCCCGGCAGCGACCTGCGCGCCTGGCTCGCGCAGATCGTGCGGAACGTGGGATCCAACTGGCGGCGTCGCCGCGCCCCCGACGTACGCGCGCCCGACGACCTGCCCGAGCCGATCGCCAACCTCGAGCCCGCCCCCGTCGCCGCCTTCGATGCCGATGCGCTCGGCCTCACCGACGAACTCGCCCGCGCCCTCGCCGCCCTGCCGGCGGTCGCGCGCGCCTGCCTGCTGTTGCAGGTCGTGATGGACCTGCCCTTCGCCGAGATCGCGACGATGCTCGACCTCAACGAGAACACCGCTGCCAGCCACGCACGCCGCGCGCGCCTCGCACTCCGCGCGGCGCTCGAGCCGACGGGCCTGGCGACGATGCCCGCCCCGGAGACCCCATGAACGAAGCCGATCAGGACCGCGACCTCGACGCCCGGCTGCGCGCCGCGTTCGCGCCGCCGTCGGCGGCGACGTTCGCCGCAGCCGCGACGCGCGCTGCGCACGGCCGCGCACCGCGGCGCTGGCCGTGGTGGGCTGCCACCGCAGCCGCGGCCGCCCTCGTTCTCGCGCTGTTCCTTGCATCGGCACCGCGCCGCGGCCCCGAAGGCCACGACGGTCGCACGCTCGGCGCGATGTGGGCGGCCGCGTACCACGACGCCGTGGCGCGCGGCTTCTCGCAGCGCAGTTGCTGCCAGGGCGACTTCGATCTCGCCGCCGACTGCGAGCGCGTGTTCGCGCGACCTCTCGAACTGGCCGCGGCCACCGACCTCGCCGTGCTCGGCGAATACTGCGGCCTGTCGACCGGCGGCTGCATGGCCATGCTGGCGCGCCGCGGCGACGAGCCGGTGCAGGTCTGCATCGTGCGCACTGCGCAGGACCCGCGCGTCGAGCTGCCGCCGGACTGCGGCTTGCGCCTCGCGCGCCGCGAGCTCGACGGACTCGTGATCTACGCGCTCGCGCCGGACTCACCGCAGCGAGCACTGGAGCAGTTCGTTCTGCCGGAGCGGTAAGCCGCGACCCTGCCGCCGGTCAGTGGCTGACGGTGAGCACGGAGGGGCTGCTCGCCCACCGCCACGGCGGCTGCACGGTGAGGAACTGCGAGAACACGACGGTGCCCGGCGTGAAGGCTGCCGGCACCGTCCACGCGATGCGCGCGGTGCCGCTCGCCGGCACGGTGAGGGGCACGGCCAGCTCGTGCGGCAACAGGATCGAGCCGATGCCGAACGGCTCGAAGGGCACGAGCGCGCCGGCGAGACCCGCGAGGAAGACGCCGCTCGAGCCAGGCGGCGCGTCGAGCACGAAGTCCACCGCCGAGCCGATGGTCTGGGTACCGCTGATCCGCCCGCGCGGCGGCTGCGTGCCCGGAAGCAGGACGACGTTGGTGCCGGTGAGGCTCGCCGGTGGGCCGAACGTGCCGCTGCAGCCGGGCGCGGCGGTGCCCGTGCAGCGTGCTGTCGGTGGCGATGACGCCGCTCCGCGGCGGGCCGAAGAACGCAGGTCCGCCGGGAAACGAGCAGTCGTGGATCTGCACGTCCGCGCACCGCGTGACCTCGACGTAGGGTGCGCCGAGCGAGACGCGCGGGTCGGGCACGCCGCAGCCATCGAGGACGACGGGGCCGACGCAGTCGGTGACGCGCACCGCACCGTGCGGCAGTTGCAGGCCGCGCAGCGCGATCACCTGCCGCGCAGCACGATCACCTGCCCCGCCGCCGTGCCGCGCAGGTCGACGTCGCCGGCCGAGAGCGTGAGCCGCGCGAGGCCTTCGCCGATGACGCGCAGGCCGCGGCCCGTGCGCGCGAACGGCGTGTACTCGCCCGCACGCACGCGCAGCATCGCGCCATCCGGCACGGCGGCAACGGCCGGCGGCAGGTCGAGGAAATGGGTCCCTGGCCCGTTGCTGGCATCCACCACGAACACCTGGGCCGGAAGCCAACCGTCGAGCCCGAGGACCGCGATCGCGAGGAGTCCACGCATGGGCGCGCAGCATGGCCGCGGCACGAGGTCAGGCGGCGTTCGCCGCCCGACGCGTCAGGGCTGGATCTGGACGCGGACGAGGTTGGTGAGACACAGCCCGGCGAGGGCCTGGTCCCACACGGTGGCGCCGACGAGCGCGGGGTCGTTGGGCACGGCCAGCGACAGCGTCGCGCGACCGGTCGCCGGATCGAGGGCGCCCCCACCCACCATCACGACCACGCTGAGGTCGAGGAACACGAACCCGAACGGCGGGAACTCGAACAGCGCCGGGCCCACGCCCATGAGCATCGCGTACGAGCCACCCGCCGGCCCGTGCACCGAGAACCCGAGGCTGCCGCCGATCGAAGGCCACGCCGGCACGTGTACGGTCGCCGGCACGCCGCGACACGCCGTGCCACCGAGGATCGCGCGCAGGATCGCGTCGCGTCCTGCGGCCGTCTCCGGCGTCCAGTGCGGCGTGCCCGCAGCCACGTCCAACGCCTTCTCGGTCGTGATGGCGGCGAAGAACAGGAACCCGGCCGGCACCGCCGACGAGCAGTCCCGCCCGCCGAGCACCACGTGCACGCGCGTGCGCGGGAACGCCAGCCTCGCCCCCGGGAAGAGGATGCTGTCGGCTTCGAGATCGGCGGCCGTGGGCGTCGGCGTGCAATTGGTGCAGACCTGCCCCGTGCCGCCGATCGTGCACACCGGCTGGCCGCACTCGAAGAAGGCGCGCGGCGTGACGGTCCGGCACAGGTTGTTCCACGTCGAAGACAGGCCGCACAGGTAGTCGAGCCGCGCCATCGGCGGCCCGCCCGAAGGCACCGCGACGTCGAGGATGTCGCCGCGCCCCCACGCGGTGAGCGCGTAGCCGATCTCGGCCGAACCACCCGAGTTGCCGGTAGCCACGAACACGCCGCCTATGTGCACGTTCTGGTGCACCCAGGTCAGCAGCGTCGCGTAGCGGCAGCTCTGCTTGCGCATGCTCGCGACTTCGCTGAACCAGCCGCCGCCCACCCACGCGCGATCCACGCAGCGGAAGCCGCGCGCGACCAGCGCGGTGAACAGCTCCGGCCCGCCAGGGCGTTCGCCGTAGAAGTCGGTGCCGCCGCCGCCGGTGCCGAGCACGACCGTACCGCGCACGGGCACCGTGGGGTCGGGCTCGGTCACGCGCACGCGCACCTCCATCGGCTGCAGGCCGGCGCAATCGATGCGCAGGGTGCGGCAGGTCGTGCGGGGCAGCGACCCCGCACTGCAGGCGGTCGACACGATCGTCGCGGTGCCGAGCGTGGTCGGCGGCCCCTGCGTGCAGGCCTGGGCAGCGAGCGGTGCGGCGAGGGCGAAGGCGAGGAAGACCGCGGGAGAGTGGCTGGCGAGCATGGTGGGCATGCGGCAGGAGTGACGAGCCTAGACCGCCGTCGCCCTCGAGCTTCCCCGGTGACGAACACGCGACAAGCAGGCATCCCCTGGCCGAACCGGACCGCCGCCTGTGTTTGGACCGCACCATGGGAGGCTCCTCGCCATCTCGGGTCCGCGAATCGCGCGTTCGCTCGCGGCCCGTCCTGCCCCTCGGCGGGCATGAACCCATTCGAATATGTCGAGCAGTACCACTCCTTCGCCGTCTCCGACCCCCGCCTCGGGCTGCGGGTGACCACCCAGATCGCCGGCTACAACAACCTCTACTCCGTCGCCGGCTCGAAGGAACTGTCGGCGCTGCTCTGGAACCTGTCGCAGAAGTACTTCGGCAAGAAGCAGGTGCCGCAAGTGTTCAGCGTGCGCAACGAGCCGCGCATCGATGCCAACCAGCACTTCTCCATCGGCAGCCTCAACCGCGTGTTCCAGAGCCGCGGCTCGCCGTACGAGTTCACGCACGCGCTGCGCCTCGCCTTCCTCGCCGGCCGCTGTGGCGCCAAGGGCACGCTCAGCCCGGAGCAGTATGCGAAGAAGTGGTTCACCAACGACTGCGTGTCGTTCGCCGCGAACTACACCGGCGTGTCGCCGTCGACCCCGGTGTTCGCGTACGCCGAAGGAATCGCCGAGCGGTACCTCGGCGCAAAGGGCGTGGCCCCCGACGTCCGCCTCAGCGCCGACATCGTGCACATCCCGCCGCGCCGCCGGCGCGAGGACATCGCCGAGGGCGACCTGCTGCTGACGCTGTCGACCGCCGACCACCGCGGCATCTGCTGGCGTCACATCGCCGTCGTGCAGAAGGCCGAGCCGGTGGGCACCAACCAGGTCAAACTGTCGATCGCCGAGTGGGGCGGCGGGATGGCGAACCAGCACACGGTGCGCGACGCGATCGTGACGCTGCACGACGGCAGCAAGGCGCACGCGAGCCTCAAGAACGTCGTGGCCGCGGCGCGCAAGAAGTTTCGCGGCGGCCCCGACTTCGTCGCCTACGACGGACACGCGCCCGGTCCCAAGCACGAGCCCGCGCTGCGCATCTTCTTCGACGCGTCGTCCTTCGCCTCGATCGAGAGCCGCGGCTGGATGGTCGCGGGGAAGCCGGCGCCGTTCTGAGCAGCGGTTGCCCGCTCCGCGGGCAAACGTGCTCAGGACCACGCCGCGAGCCTTCGGCTCGCCGCTTTGGTTCTGAGCAGGCGAGGCTGCCGCTCCGCGGGCAAACGCGCGCAGGACCATGCCGCGAGCCTTCGGCTCGTGAGGCGGCTCAGGCGTCGCTGGACTCCGCCTCGATGCGACCGTCGCGCATGCGCACGACGCGCCGCGCGTGCGCGGCCACGCTTTCGTCGTGGGTGACGACGACGAGAGTCCGACCGGCGGCCACCAGGTCGTCGAGCAGGGCCACCACGTCGTTGCCCGCGGCCGAATCGAGGTTGCCGGTCGGCTCGTCGCACAGCAGGAGCGGCGGGTCGGCCACGAGCGCGCGGGCGATGGCGACGCGCTGCTGCTGGCCGCCGGAGAGTTCGGACGGGCGATGCGTGAGGCGGTCGCCGAGGCCCACCACGCGCAGCGCTTCGGCGGCGCGGGCCTCACGCTCCGCGCGAGGGACCCCGGCATAGCGCAGCGGCAGCGCCACGTTCTCGACCGCGTCGGCGTGCGACAGCAGGTGGAAGGCCTGGAACACGAACCCGATGCGGCGTCGAACCCGGGCCAGCGCCAAGTCGTCGAGTCGCGCGACCTCGCGTTGCTCGAACCGGTGACTGCCCTCGGTGGGCTGGTCGAGGCACCCGAGCACGTGCAGCAGGGTCGACTTGCCCGAGCCCGATGGGCCGAGGATGGCAACGTGGTCGCCACGCGCGAGGTCGAAGTCGACGCCGGCCAACGCCTGCACCGGTGCGCCAGCGCGCGCGTAGACCTTGGTCACCCCGCGCAGCTCGACCAGCGGCGACGGGTCACTCATGGCGCAGGGCCTCGACCGGAGGCACGCCTGCCGCAGCGCGCGCGGGCTGGAGCCCGGCCAGCAGCGCGACGGTGCCGAGCAGACCGCCGACGACCAGCGCCGTGCCGGCAGACGGTACGGGGCTGCCGAGGTAGGCCTTGGCCATGGCGTCGAACGGGATCGCGTCGAGCCCGGCGAGCAGGGCCACCGCGAGGACGGACCCGGCAGCGCCGCCAGCGCCGACGACGCACGCGCCCTCGAGCAGATGGCGGAGGAGGATGACCCTGCGCGTCGCGCCCAGCGCCCGGCGCAGCCCGATCTCACGCCGCTTCGCCTCGACGCGGGCGAACATGGCGTTGCCCACTCCGAGCGCCGCGACCAGCAGTCCGAGGATGCCCATGAGCGCGAGGAAGGTGCGCACGCCGATCAGGATCACGCCGATCTCGGACGCGTTGGCGATGTGGTCGACGACGCGCAGCGCCCCACGGTCGGTCGGGTCGAACCCGAGCTGCGGCGAGAGCCGCGCGCGCACGGCCGCATCGATGGCGCGGTGCGCCGCGGGGTCGACGGGATGCACGAGCACGTGGTGCACCTGGCGCAGGCCGAACGTCGCCGTGGCCACCGTCGCCGGCACGAAGGCCTTGGTCGCGTCGTCGCCGCCGTACTGCATCAGCATGAGGCGCCGTGGCACGACGCCGACCACGAGGAACGGTGTGCCGCCGATGCGCACGCTCGCCCCGATCGGCTCGGCGGCGCCGAACAGATCGTGCGCGAGGTCTTCGCCCAGGCACGCCACGCGCCGGCGTTCGCTCAGGTCCTGCGGCGACAGGAAGCGTCCACCCTCGCGCACGGTCATCCCGCGGATGCGCGGGTATCCGGGCTCGACCCCGAGCACCGCCGCCGACGTCGCGCGGCCGTCGACCTGCAGCGGCAGGGTCGTGCGGAACTCCGCAGTGACGTCGCGCACACCGGGCAGAGCCCGCATCGCATCGGCGTGCACCTGCGCGAGCGGCATCGTGCGGCCGGCGGCGAGCCCACGCCAAGGCACGGTCGTGCTCCCGGCCGAGTAGCGCAGCATCTCGGCGCCGGAACGCGACAGCGCCGCGCGCATCGCCACGTGCATCCCCTCGCCGAAGCCCATCAGGATCACGAGGCCGAGCGTGGCCAGCAGCAGCACGGCGAAGACGGCGCGCAACTCGCCGCGGTCCGCCCAGAGTTCGGCGGTGACCTCGCGCAGTTCCGCGCCAAAGCTCACCGGCCACCTCCACGCAACGCCTCGACCGGATCGAGGCGGGCCGCAGCCCTGGCGGGGTACCACCCGGCGAGGAACCCGACTGCGACCAGCACGAGCGTGCCGGCAGCCGTGACCAACGGCGGAAGGTGCGGCACGCCGACCTGGGCAGCGAGCGGCGAGGCAGCCACCGCGGTCACCACGAGGCCGGCGGCACCCAGCCCCAACAGCGCGCCGCCCCCGGCGAGGACCAGCGCCTGGCCGAGGACCTCGCGGCGAACGGTCGTGGGCGTCGCGCCGACGGCGAGCTTGAGGCCGATCTCGGCGCGCCGCCGGCGCACGAGGAACGCCATCAGGTGGGCCACGGCCACGCCACCCAGCGTCACGGTCACCAGCCCGGCGATGCCGAGGACGACGTGGAAGCCGAGGAAGATGAACCCGAGCATGCGCTGCTCCTCGGCAGTGTTCCAGACTCCGAGCGCGCGCGTGTCGTCCGGATCGAAGCCGTGGCGCGCGGCGCAAGCACGCACCAGTGCGGCAGTCACGGTTTCGTGCTGCCGCGCGTCGGCGGCGCGATACACGAGGTCGTCGAGCGGCCGCCGGCCGAGCAGGTCGTCGAGGGCCGGGGCCGGCACGAAGGCGCGGTTCGCATCCCGGCCGGAGTAATCGCTGTCCTGCTGCTTCGGCTGCAGCACGCCGACGACGAGAAACGGCTGGCCGCGGATGATGACGCTGCGGCCTACTGCGTCGCGCGTGCCGAACAACTGCGCCGCGAAGCCGTCGCCCAGGAAGATCACGCGCCGGCGGCCCGCGATGTCGGGCTCGTTCAGCCAGCGCCCCCCCGGTGCCGGAGTCAGCGCCCGCAACTCGCCGTAGGCGACCTCGACGCCGGCGAGGGACACACGCAGCACGCGTTCGCGCGTGCGCAGGGCGATGTTCACGATGGTCTCGCCGCTCAGCCCGCGCAGGCCCGGCACGTTCGCCGCCAACGCCAGCGCGTCTTCGCGGAACAGGCGCACCGGACGGCCCGGCGGAAAGCCACGCCACGCGATCGTCGTCCGCTGCGGCCACGCGATCGCGACTCCCTCGCCGATGCCGCGCTGGCGCTTGTGGAACAGGCTCTCGAAGCCGAAGCTGAACGCCAGCAGGCACAGGATCGCGAGCGTGCCCCAGGCGACCGACAGCAGCGACAGCACGGCGCGCGTGCGCTGACCGCGCAGCTCGCGCCAGAGATCGCCGAGCACGCCGGTCGCCCGCATGCTCATCGCCGCGCCGCGCTGCGCTCGACCACCACGTCGCCTTCGCGCAACCCACCGCGCACGACGACCTGCAGCCCGTCGCCGATGCCGGTCTCGACGGCACGTTCCTGCGCGACCCCGTCCGCCCCGCGCACGAGCACGGACGCCGCCGCGCCGCGGAACGCGACGACACGCTCCGGCACGACCAGCACGTCGTCGGCGCGCTCCAGCTCGATCTCGGCCACCGCGGAGTAGCCGGCGCGCAGCGGCACCTCGCCGCGACCGGCCACCTCGATGCGCACGTCGAACACGGTGGCGCCCTCGCGGTTGCGCGCGCGCAGGCCCAGCTCCGTGACCTTGCCGGTGAGCTGCACGTCCGGCAGGGCACCCAGCGTGATGCGCGCGCCCATGCCCGGCTGCAACCGGCCCACGTCGATCTCGTCGACGGCGCCCCGGAACACCGGGCGGTCGAGGTCCCCCAGCACCACGAGCACCGTGCCGAGCCCGTAGGTGCTCGCCGGCGTGACCGGGTCGCCCTGACGAGCGAGGCTCAACACGTGGCCCGCAACCGGTGCGCGCACGACGAAGTCCAGCACGCGCCCATCCACTTCGACGCGACCCTCGCGCAGCAAGCGCAGCGTCTGCTCCGAGGCGGCGACGCCGCGGTCGGCAGCCTTCTGCATGCGCTCCAGGTTGCGATCGCCCTGCAGGAAGCGGGTGATGTGCGCCAGCATGTGGTCGCCGCCGGCGAACTCGGCTGCCGCTTCGCGCCCCTCGCGCGCGGCTTCCACGGCACGTTCCGCGCGCAAGAGATCCTCGTCGGTCAGCGTGGGCCACACTTCGAGCAGCGGCGCGCCGACCTCGACCTTCTGGCCGAGCTGCACGTTCACCTTGCGCACGAACCCCGCGAGCCGCGTGTTCACCTGCGTCTCCTGCAATGGCTCGACGACGCCGGTCGCGACGGCCTTGCGGATCACGGTGCCGCGCACCACGGACACGGTCGCGGCGGGCGCGTCGGAGCCATCACCGCGGGTGAGGGCGAACACACCGAGCGCAGCGAGCGCAACAACGACGACCACGACGAGCCAGCGGACCATCGGTGCGCTTGGGTACCGGTCCCGGGGCGTGAAGCAAGATCCCGCCGGCGGCGCACGGCGGAATCGGGCAGTCGCAGGCTTTCGACCCTACTTGGCCCCGGCCCCCGCGTGCGCCGGCAACGCCAGCAGACGGCGGCTCTCCGCCACCAGCCAGTCGATCTCCGTGAACGGCTGAAACGAGATGTCCTGCCAGCGCACGTCGCCGGCGGCGTCGACCAGGAACGTGCCGTGCAACGGCATGCCCTCGAAGTCGTCGTAGCAGCGCCAGGCCTTGAAGGTCGCGAGGTCCGGATCGGCGAGCAGCGGGAAGCCGAACCGCGCCGGCGCCGGCAGCGCCGCCAGCGACTCCGCCGCCTTGTCGGCGGTGTCGGTGCCGATCGCGACGATGTCGATGCCGGCATCGGCGAACGCCGCCGCCTTCGGCGCGATCGCCTGCAGTTGCTCGACGCAGTGCAGGCAACCGAAGCCCAGGTAGAAGACGACCAGCGTCGGCTTGCCGGGCGCGAGCGTGCGCCGGCCGCCGCCGGCCACCGGCAGGTCGAAGCCGACCGCGCGCATCGGGCTCCAGCCCGCCGGCCCGAGCGAGGCAAGCGGTGGACGGGTGCCGAAGTCGGCGCCGAACCCCGCGGTCTCACCCGTGGGCAACGGCCGCGCCGTCACACCCGCCTCGATCTTCGGCATCACACGCTGGCCGAGGTCGCTCGTCGCGCAGCCCGGCCAGGCGAGCGCATCCGCCACCTCCTGGCTCAGCGCCTTGGCCTTCTCGGCGTGCTCGGGCTTGCCGGTGGCGCGATACGCGATCAAAAGCCGCGCCGTCGTCTGCAACCGGTGCGGCTCCCTCTCCACCTCCTTGGCGAGAACCTCGACCGCCTTGTCGGCCTCGCCCGCGGCGAGGTGTGCATCGGCGAGCAGGGTCTTGGGGAACGACGGCAGCGCGGCGAACTCGGCGAGCGCGGCCTTGGCGTCACCCTGCGCGAGCAGGTGCTCGCCCTTCAGCTCCCGCTGCACGTCGAACACCGCACGCACTACGTCGGTCGAAGTACGGCTCGCCACGCCGAGCGCGTCGTCGGTCTTCTTGCGGTCGTCGCCCGCGGCGCGCGCCTTGTCCTCGGCCTCGTCCAGCGCGCGTGCGCGCTCGGCCCGCGCCTTGGGCAGCAGCGCGTCGACCTGCGCCACGAGCTGCTCGGCCTCCGGCACGCGCCCCAGCCGGAACAGGGCGCGCGCGAGCAACCCCAGGCGCGCGACCTCGGGCTTCGCTCCCTCCGTCACATCGAGCACGCCCGCATCGGCGAGTTCGAGCGCGGTCGCCCACAGGCCGAAGTCCTCGCACAGCGTCACCAGTCGCTCGCGCGCGTAGCCCGCGATGTCGTCGCCGGTCTTCACGTTGCTCCACTTCGGGTGCCGCGGCAACTCGGCGAGGTTGCGCGCGACGGCCAACGCCTCGCTCACGCGGCCCTGGTACGACAGGCTGCGACTGAGCCACTCCTGGTTGTGGCCGTAGTTGTGGATGAGGAACGGCATCACGCGGTCGCGCCGCATGTGTGCGTGATCGACGCGCCCGCTTGCCATCTGCTGCCACGCCGCCTCCGCGTGCCGGTGCAGCTTGGCGTAGATGTGGCCGGCCATGTGCCACTGGTGCGCGATGCCCTGAGCGCTGTCGCCCAGCGCCGCCGCCGAGCGCAGCGCCCGCTGTGCGTCCTCGCGGTCCCACAGGTGCACGCGGTAGTGGTGCGCCGGATGGCCCGGTGCCTTCGTGAACACCTGGTCGAGCAGCGCATCGACCGCGGCGTGCGACACGATTCCGATGCCCGAGCCCCAGGCGTACGCATGCCAGATCTGCACGGCGAGCAGGGCCTTCGCCTCGGTGTCGGCGGGGAACTCGTACACGATCGTCCCCATGTCCTTGAGGAGCTGGCGGTCGAGCTTCTCCTTGGTCGCCTGCTCGCGGACCTTGTTCTTCTTCGCCAACGCCTCGGTCACCGCCTTCACCCGCGCCGCATCCCCGGAGCGCAGCTCCGCGCGCGCTGCGTCGTCGATCTGGTAGTAGGCGGCCCACGCATCGATCCAGAGCTGGTCGAAGCGCGGCGCGTCCGTGCTGCGCTGCACGGCCCCGGCGATGAAGCCCGCGGCCCGCTCCGGGCTCTCGGGGTTGCACATCGTCATGCCCCAGTACGCCATCGCGCAGTCGGGGTGCAGCATCGCAACCTGGCGGAAGCTGCGCTCGGACTCGAAGTACCAGAACCCGTGCAGTTGGGTCAGACCCTGATCGAAGAACGCCTGCGCGGTTTCCGACAGCCCCGCGATCGCCATGTGTACCTCCTTCGACATCGAGGGCATGAGGTACGCGGCCTGGCGTGGGCCTTCGTCGAACGCCGCCCCGTGGCGCGAATGGCCCTGTGGGGCAGGCGCCTCGTGCTGGGCCAAGGCCGCGGCGACGAGGACCAGAGGAGTGCACAGCGAGGCGAGGGCGAGCATGGGGTGCGGGCACATTCTGGCGGCGGACCAGGCGGCGCGGGCGCACAAACTGCCACCGCGACCGGCGGCCGCAACCGGCGGGCGTTTCCGCGTGTCCGCGCGAACGGCCTACTTGCGCAGTTTCGCCAGGTTGTTCTCGAGGTCGGCCTCGAACTCCTTGACGCAGGGGCGGCAGCAGAACTTGACCTCCTGGCTGCCGTACACCTTCACCACAGGGTCGCCCATCGAGCCGAGCTTGTTGTCGGTGATGGCGCACATGTCGCTCGTGTAGGGGATGACGTCGGCGGCGGGGCCGCCGGCGCAGGAGACCGAGCCGGCCAGCAGGGACAGCAGGGCGGGGGACAGGCGCAGGATGTGCTTCATGGTCAGAAGGTGAACATCATGCCGAGGCCGTAGCCATGATCCGAGTGGAAGGATGCGCTCAGGCCGAGCCGCTGGCTCAGGACGTACCGCGTGCCGACGTGCCACTCGAAGCGCGAGTTGGTGTCGTACTCGCCGGCCCCGAACACGGAGAACCGATCGAACAGCGGATACTCCTTGTCGAGCGTGAGGCGGAAGTCGCCGCGCGTGTCGACGCTGATGTTCGACGTGACCAGCCACGGCAACCGGTAGCGCACACCCGCAAAGGCGCGACTCGTGGCGTCGGGCGTGTCCGCGTAACGCCAGCCGACCTCGGTCGCGAGGTTCTCGTGGATGTAGCGCGACCAGCCCACGTCGACCTCGATGTCGTTCTCGTGATGCATGTGCGGAGCGTCGAAGCCCCAGCGCAGGCCGACGTCCCACCGCGCAAACCAGTCGTTGCGCCCCTGCATCACCATCACGTCGCCCATGGTCATGTTGTTCTGCACCATCGCGTCGAAGAACACGTAGGCCGGGTCGACCAGCTTGGGATCGAGCGCGGGCGCGTGCGCCGGATCTTGCGCGTAGCTGAACACGCGCGCCATCCCCGCATCCATGTGGTAGAGCAGGTGGCAGTGGAAGAACCAGTCGCCGCCCTCCTCGTCGGCCAGCCACTCGATGGTGCGCTTGCCCATCGGCGGCACGTCGATCGTGTGCTTGAGCGGGGCGCGTTCGCCCTGCCCGTTGACCACGCGGAAGAAGTGGCCGTGCAGATGCAGCGGGTGGTGCATCATCGTGTCGTTGATCAGCTCGATGTGCAGCACCTCGTCGCGCCGGACGCGGATCGTGGGGTTCTCGGCGAGCGTCTCACCGTCGAAGCTCCACAGGTAGCGGCGCATGTCGCCGGTCAGCCGCATGGTCATCTTGCGCACGCGCTCCGGCGGCACGTGGAACCCGGTGGCGCGGGTGGCGCGCAGCAGACCGTAGGGGGCGAACGGGCGCTCGGCGCTGACCGCCTCCCGCGCGCGGCGCGGCATCGCGCTGGCGAGGCCGGCCTCGAGCATCTCGTCCATCACGTAGAGGTTGGCTCGCGGCGGATCGGTGGCCAGGCGAAGGGGCCCTTCACCGAGCCGGATCGAGGCGTGCCCGCTGCCATCCTGCGCCGTCGCCCGCAGTTCGACCGTCGCCGGTTCCGCAGGCATGGTGACGAGCAGGTCGTAGGTCTCGGCCATGCCGACGAGAAGCCGGCGCAGGCCGAGAGGCTCCACGCGCTGGCCGTCGGCGCCGACCACGATCAGATCGCCGTCGCCGGAGCCCAGATAGAAGTAGGTCGAGGCCCCGGCGTTGATGATGCGCAGCAGGACGCGTTCCCCCGGCGCGGCTGGCAGTGGCAGCTCACGGCGGCCGTTGGCGAGGAACGCGTCGTAGCCGACGTCGGAGATGTCCATCGCCGACATCCGGTCGCCCTCGCGCCGGAAATACTCGCCCAGCGCGCCGGCCTGGTACGCACCCCACAGCGTCTGCTGCGAACCCTTCTTGATCGAGTACCACTCGCTGCCACGCATCAGCCAGCGCATGACGTGCGTGGGGTTCTCGTCGGTCCAGTCGGACAGCACGACCACGTGCTCGCGGTCGAAGGCGAGGTCCGGTTCCCGCGGCTCGATGACGATCGCCCCGTGCACGCCGCGCTGTTCCTGCAGACCCGTGTGCGAGTGGTACCAGTAGGTGCCCGACTGCCGCAGCGGGAACTCGAAGCGATGTTCGCCGCCGGGCGGGATCGGCGGCGTGGTGAGGTACGGCACGCCATCCATCGCGTTGGGCACGAGCAGGCCGTGCCAGTGGATCGACGCCTCTTCGGAGCGCAGGTGGTTCCGCACCGTGATCCGCGCCACATCGCCTTCGTGGAAGCGCAGGACCGGCCCGGGCGAGTCGCCGTTGACGGTCAGCACCTCGACCGCGCGGCCAGCCGGCGCAGCGGCGCTCGCGGCAATGACGAGTTCGTAGTCGACGTAGCGGGCATCCTGCGCCGGGCAGAGCGCCGCCGACGCGAGCAGGGCGAGCGACAGGATGGGAACGCGAGGCGGCATGGGCTGCGAGCCCGTCGCCCTGCGACGGGGATGCAGGTTCTAAGCGAGCGACCGCCGAACTGCGCATCCGACGCGCGCGGGGATCACCGGCTCACCCCGGGAAGCGGTCGGCTTCCCCGGGGTGAACGCGATCACGTGCGGGGCCGCGATCAGCGGCGGCCGATCACGATGCGCAGCGAGTTCGACGCGACGAGGTCGAGCGCGTTGATCGGCGGGTCGAGGGGGAAGTACTGCGCGTGCACCACCGCGTCGACCAGCCCGACGTTGTTCGGGATGACGAGCGACGTCGTGCCGGTGCCCGTGGCGCCGACCGCCGTGCTGAGGATCACGTCGCCGGAGACCCGGACGAAGCACGTCGGCCCGCCCCACGGTGCCAGGTCGAGCGGCAGCGGCACGCTGAGCCACGACGTGTTCGACGCGCCGAGGAACAGGAACGCCGACGTCGACGGCCGCGCGTAGGTCAGGTTGAACGAGAACGGCGCGCCGATCGCCGGGTTGCCGGACGGGTGCAGCGACGGGATGCCGCCGGTGCCGATGCAACCGGCGCCGCCGATCGATGTCTGCCCGGTGGGCCCGCCCTGGAACTGCGGCTGCACGCCGGTCCCGACGTTGGCCGCGAGCGAGTACGGCTGCGGGTTGGCCACGAGGCTCGTCGCGTTGACGCGGACCGTCAGGTTGCCCGTGATCGGCGCCGTGAACGTCACCACTTCGTACAGGTTGGCAGTCGAGTCCTTGGCGGCGACGGTGGTCGCGCCGTTGAGGACCGTCAGGCCGAGGTTCGAGTAGCTCGCCGACGCGACGTTGTGCCGGTACCAGGTGAGGGCGATCTTGACCACCTGGCCCGAGATCACGCTGACCGTGTGGTTGTTGGGCGTCACGGTGGACGCGATCGAGGACGTGATCACCGAGTCGCGCGAGGCGGCAGTGGCCACGGCACGGTCGGTGCGCAGGTAACCCTGGCCCGCCGCGTTCTCCGTGTAGCCGGCGACGTTCTCGGAGCTGGCGAGCAGGATCGCCTTGATCTCACGCGCGGAGGCGTTGGGGCGGGCATGCTTGACCAGGGCCGCGACACCGCACACCTGCGGCGAGGCCATCGAGGTGCCGCTGGCGGTGTAGTTGCCGTTGTCGTTGTTGTTCAGCGGCATCACCGTGCTGACGCCGTTGGCGGCGATGTCCGGGAAGGTGCGCGAGCCCTGCGGACCGCGCGTCGAGAAGCTCGCGATCGCCTTGGTGTTGCCGGTGGCGGCGGCCACGGCCAGACCGTTGGCAGTCGCGGCGCTACCGGTCGACCCACCCGTGCCCGAGTTGCCGGCCGCGGTGCAGGCGACGATGTCACCGATCAGGGCCGCGTTGTCGATCGCCTGCTGGCTGACGTCGAGCATGTTCGACGTCGACGAGTACGACATGTTGGCCGAGACGATGTTGTAGCGGACCTTGTCGGTCGTGGCCGCCTGCCAGCCGGCCGCCTCGACGGCGAGGCTCGAGCCGCAGCCGCCCGACGTCACGCAGATCGAGTAGCCGACCTTGTACGCGTCGTTGGCGTGACCGTCGTCGGCGCCAGCGCCGCCCCAGAGCGAGCCCGCGGCGATGCCCATCACGCCGGTGCCATGGTTGTTCGTGTCGTCTTCGCAACCCGCGCAGGCGCCGGGAACGGCGACGTTCTTGAGCAGCAGGCTGCCGCCGATGCCCCCGGTGTTGTTGTTCGCGATGTTGCCGCTACGGAAGTAGGTGCGCTGCGGGCGCCCGCTGCCGCCCATGTTCTGGTCCTGGCCGGTGTCGATGACCGCGACGGCGAAGCCGCGCGCGCGGTTGCCGGCGGACTGCACGCCGTCGGTCGCATGGTTGCCGATGTTGGTGGCGGTGAGGATCCCCGGCTGCGTCGGCAGGTCCGGATGCACGAACGCCACGCCGGGCATGGCGCTCACGTCGGCGAGGCGCGCCGGGGGGATCTCGACGGAGCAGGCGTCGATGAGCCAGAAGTTGAGGAACACGCGGCCGCCCATCGCCTCGATCGCGCGGCGGAAGCCGTCGCGCTGCGCGTCGGCCTGGTACTGCAAGCCGGCGATGATCCGCTCGACCTGATCGGCGGTGGCGCCGCTCCGGATCGCGACGCTCAAGTCATCGAGAGTGAAAGAACGGTCGTGGAACGTGACGTTGTAGCGCTTGGTGCCGGGCAGGGCGCCGTCAACGGGTTCGGTGCCGAGGCGCCACTCGGGAGCCGGCGTGGCGACTTCCTGAGCGGGGAGGAGAGAGGGGAACAGGCCGCACAGGCCGAGTCCCAGGGTCGAGAGGGAACGGTTACGCATGGGTGTACGGGGAGAGGTGGATGGCAGGATGGCGGGAAGGTAGAGCGGCGCGGTCGCCCTGCACAGTTCCCCCCCCCAAAACGCTACTCCACTGCCCGAACCTTGGCGCTCGTGGCGCCGGCCGCGTCGGCGGGGTCTCCGCCGGATCCCGCCGATGGCGCGGGCCGGTTCGAGTCGGTCGCGACCTACGACTTGTTCTTCGGCGGCACCGCCTGCGCCGCGAGGCGGTCGTAGCGGGCGCGCAGGTCCGCCACCCGTTCCGGCTGGGTCCCGGCCAGATCCTGCGTCTCGCCCCGGTCGGCCACCACATCGAACAACTCGACCTGCTGGCCCTCCCCGGCCGAGCGCAGCTTGAGCTTCCAGCGGCCGACCCGGATCGCACCCTCGTGCGGCGCGGCGTTGAGCAAGATCTCCGCGTGCGGCGACGGGGCGCCCGAGACGAGCGTCGGCCACAGGTCGAGCCCGTCGATCGGTAGCGGCTGCGCGTCCTTCCCGAGCGACGCGCCGGCGAGGCGCAGCAGGGTCGGATACCAGTCGACCATGTGCAGCGGCTCCGCCACGCGCTCGCCGGCGGGGATCACGCCATCGAAGGTGGCGAAGGCGCAGACCCGCACGCCGCCCTCGTACAGCCCGGCCTTGCCGCCGCGTAGTGGCCCGTTGTCGGTCAGGCGCCCGGGGCTGGGGCCGCCGTTGTCGCTCGCGAACACGAACAGCGTGCTCCCGCGCATGCCCTTCGCCTCGATCGCCGCCACGATCTGGCCGACCGCCTCGTCCATGGCGGCGAGCATGCCGGCGAGCTTGCGGCGCGGCTCCGGCAGCTTCGCGTAGGGCGCGAGGTAGGCGTCGGGCACCTGCAGGGGCGTGTGCACGGCGTTGAACGGTACGTACAGAAACAAGGGCTGGGCGGCATCGTGGCCCTCGACGATGCGCACGGCCTCGCGCGCGAGCAGGTGCGTCGTGTAGCCCTCCTCCTCGACCCGCTCGCCGTTGCGATGCCAGTCGACGATGCCGTTGCGCACGTGCGAGAAGTAGTCGAGCGCGCCGAAGTAGTGGCCGTACACGTGATCGAAGCCGCGGCGCTGCGGCAGATAGGCGGGCTCGAACTCACCGAGGTGCCACTTGCCCGTCATCGCGGTGACGTAGCCCGCCGCGCGCAGAGCCTGCGGCAGCGTGCGCTCGTCGAGCGGCAGGCCGAAGTTCGCCCCGGGCCGCACCACTCCCACCTGCAGGCCGTGCCGCATCGGATAGCGCCCGGTCAACAACGCCGCGCGCGTCGGCGAGCAGAGCGGTTGCGCGTAGAACGAAGCGAGCACGGTCCCCGCCCGCGCCAACGCGTCGAGATGCGGGGTGGCGATCTGCGTGCCGCCGTTGAAGCCACAGTCGGCGTAGCCGAGGTCGTCGGCGAGCAGGAAGACGACGTGCGGGCGCAGTGGCTGCGGCGCGGGCGCCACGGGTTGCGTCGCCTGGGCACGGACCGGGCGGCTCCGACCCGCGGCCTTCGTGGCGGTCAGCAACGTCGACAGCTCGAGCACGATCTCGGGCTGCTCGAAGTAGACGTTCGTCGTCTCGCCCGGATCGCGCTGCAGGTCGTAGAGCTGGCCCGGGGCATCGGGCGCGCGCTCCGGCAGCGCGTATCTCTGCAGCTCACCCGCGTCGTAGCGGTTGCCGCCGGAGCCGCGGTGATCGAGGTACTTCCATCTCCCCTGGCGGATCGACAGCGCCCGCGCGCTGAACGCCTGCTGCAGGAGATAGGGGCGGATCGGTCCGGCCGCGTCGCCGCGCAGCGCCGGCCACAGGTCGAAGCTGTCCTCGGCGGCGTCGTCGGGCAGCTCTGCACCGACGATCGCCGCGCACGTCGCCATCACGTCGGTGAGGCTGAGGAGCTGGTCGCTGGTCGAGCCCGCGGGGATCCGCCCCGGCCACCGTGCGAGGAAGGGCACCCGATGCCCGCCTTCCCACTGGTCGCGCTTGACGCCGCGCCACGGGCGGGCGCCGTCGTGCCCGTGGTCCTCTCGCATGTGGATCGCCGCAGTCGTCTCCGGCCCGTTGTCGCTGGTGAAGATCACGAGCGTCTCGTCGGCGACGCCGAGGTCGTCGAGCGTGCGCAGCAGCTCGCCGACGACGTGGTCCAGTTCGAGCAGGAAGTCGCCGTGCGGCCCGGCCTTGCTCTTCCCCTGGAACTGCCGCGCGGCGAACGACGGCAGGTGCACCGCCTGCGTCGCGTGGTAGAGGAAGAACGGCCGATCCGGCGTCGACCGCACGTGCTCGGTCAGGAAACGCTTGCTCCGCTCGAGGAAGCGCAGGTCGACCTCCTCCATCGGGAAGTCGGGGGCGATCCACCCCGGCCGGCAGTCGTCAGCGTAGGGGTGCCTCGGCAGCGTGCTCTTGTCGATGCGCTGCGTGGGCGGCACGGGGATGCGATCGCCCTCGATGAAGGCATACAGCCAGTCGGTGGTCGGGCAGCACGCGGTCCCGAAGAAGGAATCGAAGCCGTGGTCGAGCGGGCCTCCTTCGATGCGCCGCGTGTAGTCGATCGCTGCCACGCCCTCGTTGCCGCTCCTGGTGATGCGGACCCCCTGGCTGTCGAAGAACGACAGCCCCACGTGCCACTTGCCCACCGCGGCCGTGCGGTAGCCATGCTGGCGCAGCATCGCCGGCAGGGTCAGCCGCCCCGCCGCGATCAGCGAAGGCCCGCCGACGCCGGCGAACACGCTGCCGCCGCGCTCGACGCGGAACGGCATCTGCCCGGTCATCAGCCCGTAGCGCGTCGGCGTGCACACCGTGCACGGACTGTGCGCATCGGTGAACAGCATCCCCTGCGCCGCGAGCCGGTCGAGGCTGGGCGTGGCGACCTTCGCCTCGGGGTTGTAGCAACCCACGTCGCCGTAGCCGAGGTCGTCGGCGAGGATGAGGAGGATGTTGGGGTGCGCGGGGGTCGGCGACGTGGTCGCCTGCGCCACGAGCAGGGCGCAGAGCGCGGTGAGAGTTGCGAGCATCGGTTACCTCGAGCGACGGAGTGCGCGAGGCAACATAGCGCGGCGCGCGCCACCCCTTGCGCCCCGATCCGCCCGCGCCGCTGCCCGTAGTACCGCGCCAGATCCGTCGACGGTGGCGTGATCCCGAGCTGGCGGATCATCCCGACGACCTGGCCGCGATGCAGCGTGGCGTGGTTCATTACGTGCATCAGCCTACGCGACTCCCGCCGGCGCCGTGGCGGAGGGGATCGGGTGGGGCTGCGGGTTCGGCGAGCCGGTGCGCGACGATGTCGATGAACGAGCTTCCTTGTCCCGCATTCAGAGCCCGACGGTCACTGTCGCGCCGTTCGTCAGCGTGGCCCCCAGCGAGTTGGCGGCGGGATCGAAGACCAGGACCTGCAGGAACGCGGACGCTCCCAGGAAGTTCGGATCGAAGGGGAACCACATGCGCCATTGCGAGGCGCCGCTGCCTCCCGGCACCGGCATCATTGCGTCGTCCGACACCAGAAGCTGGCAGGCGGTCATTCCGAGGAAGCCCAGGTCGATCGGCAGCGGTGTGCTGCCGCGCAGCCTCGTGTTCGAAGTGCCGAGGATGCCGGCCAGTGGGCGCACCACGATGGGCAGGTTCCGCAGATCAAAGATCAAGTTCTGCCCGATGGCCGGGTAGGAACCGGCGGCGAGTCCGAGCGTGGGCGTACCGTTGGTCCCAGGACAACCCAAGCCGAAAGTGGAGTAGGACCACGTCGTGTCCCCGTACTCCCAGATGACCGACGCGATCGTGCTTGGCCCGATCAACACCGTGCGGCGCCGCGTGGAGTCATAGGCCGCCGGGCTCGAGAACAGGCCCGGGCTCGCCGCATTCAAGCTCGACAGTGCCCAGGTCGACCCGTCCCACACCCACGTGTCGTAGATCGGTGTGGTTCCGAGTCCGAACCGCCCGCTGGTCATCACCGTGCGCGCGCGCGCAGTGTCATAGACCATCGCGTGCGATCGGCGCGCCGGCGGCCGCACCGCAGGTAGCGCGCGGGTCCATGTCGTGCCGTCCCACTCCCAGGTGTCGTCGAGGTCTGCCGTGTTCGCGACTCCGCCGAAGAGCACTGTCTTTCCGCGCGTCGAGTCGAACGCCAGCGCGTGGTTTTCGCGCCCCGGGGGCGACGTCGTTGGTGTGCGGCGTGTCCAGTTGGTGCCGTCCCACTCCCAGGTGTCGCTCGAGTAACCAGTCGAGCCGTACCCGCCGAAACAGACGCAACGTGACCGCGCCGAATCGTAGGCCATGGCGAAACCCGTGAGCGCGGGAGGGCCGCTCGAAGGTGTGCGCCGGAGCCAGTCGTTGCCATCCCACTCCCAGGTGTCGCGCAGGATCGAACGGCTTGCGTCGATGCCGCCGAAGAGCACAGTTCGCTGGCGCGCGGAGTCGTAGCACATCGCGGCCCGTTCGCGGGCCGCGGGGCGGTTGGCGGGTTGACGCTGACTCCACGCGCGGTCGTACTCCCAGGTCTGGTCGGACATCACCGTCGACGACCAGCCTCCGAAGTGGACCGACGTCCGTCGCGCGGAGTCGTAGGCCAACGTCGACCCGGATGTGATCGTGGGCCCCCCGGTGGTCGTCAGTGGAAACCAATTCATGCGCTGGCCTTGCACCGTCGCCGACGCCACCCCGCCGACGAGGATCGCATTCATGAGCCTTGCCATCATGACGGGCACTCTACATGCCCGACGTTGGTGGTGGGGTCCGCGGCGTTGCGGGTCGCGAAGGAATCGGTCGCGGCTTCCTGCACGCGGAGGTCAGGCGTGGCTCGCGCACCGGATCCAGGGTCGCGCTCGCGGAGCGTAGCGTCGACGGCACGCAGGGGAGACGCAACACGCGGGCTCACCCCGCGGGCTGCGGCAACAACGCCGAGCGTGGCCCACCCGAAGATTCCTCTGCCTTCGGCGCGGCGCGGGGCGCGCTCGCGCTCTTGTTGTCGAAGGCACTCTCGGCGACCGCCAGCGTGGCGCGGGCGCCCGTGCGCTTGACGAGTTCGGGGTTGCTGTCATCGGCCTGGGCTGCGAAGCGGGAGCGCGAAGCCGATGAGAGCGAAGACAGGGAGGCCGGCGATGGCCAAGCGGAAAACGGAGGCAGCGAGCGATTGCGTCATGGAGGAATCCAGGGTGGAGGGACACCCCATCAGCGCCGGCCGGAACGCGGCGTTGCGGGCCAGCGCCGACGCCGTTCGCGGATCCTGGTGCGCGCTGTAATCTGCGCGCGCCACGCGGGACTGCTCGGGAAACCCCTTCCAGGAACCACCATGAACAACCTCACCAAGCTCGCCGCTTCCGTCCTCTTCACCGCCATCACCCTCGCCGCCCAGACCACCGGCGTCGTCGGTGTCAACGACCTGACCATGAAGCTGCCGCCGAGCTACGTCTCGACGGGCAGCGGCACGGTCTCCTGCTCGACCTTCGTGACCACCGGCGCCGTCGGTCCGAATCCGGTCTTCTTCAGCGTCGACGCCCCCACCGCGACGGCCGCGTTCCTGTTCGTGAGCCCGCTCGGCTGCATCCCGGCCTACGTTCCGTTCCTGCCCGCCGCGCCGGTGGGCTGCGCCGGCCCGTTGGCCGGCACGCCCCTCACCAACCTGTGGTACTCGCTCGTGGTCGGCGGCCCGTTTCCGATCCTCCTCCCCTCCGTTCCGGGCACCATCGGCTACTGGACCTTCAACCTCACCTGGCCGATCCCGCCGCTCTACGTGCAGGCCGTGATGATCGACACCTGCTCGCCGACGACCTTCAAGTTCTCCCAGGCCATGGGGTTCAACTAGGCGAGTGATGGCCGGGCTTGCTCGGCCATCGCAGGTGCCTATCTGTTGTCGGCCGCGACCGCATGGCTAGCGTTGGCGCAAGCCACCGCGCGCTCGTGACCGCGGTCGCGCCGCCCCTGACGATGGAAGTCCTCCTCCTGCTCGTCGCGCTCACCATCGCACTCGCCGTGCTCACGGGACGGGCGAAGGAGATGCGCGGCGCAGCGTTCGGCCTCGCCCTGCTGTGCGGGCTCGCCGCCCTCGCCACGGCACTCAGCCGCGGCGTCGGCACGGCACCCGTCCCTCCCGCACCGCTCCCCGCCCCGCGGACGGAGGGCGGGTTCGTCTCGTCGTCGACCTGCCGGTCGTGCCACCCCGGTGAGCACGCGAGCTGGCACCGCTCCTTCCACCGCACCATGACCCAGCCCGCCACGCCGCAGAGCGTGCGCGGCGACTTCGACGACGTCACGCTCACCGACCGCGGCGTCACCGCGCGCCTCCATCGTCGCGGCGACGCGTTCTTCTTCACCATGCCGAGCGCGAACTGGTTCGCCGCGCCGCCGGAGCAGCGACCGGCGCGGCCGGAGCCCCACGAGGCGCGCGTGCGCATGGTCACCGGGTCCCACCACATGCAGGTCTACTGGGTGCTGTCGGACGAGTCCGAAGGCCACGTGCTGCAACAGGCGCCGTGGATCTGGCTCATCTCCGAGCAGCGCTGGGCGCCGAACCAGGACTCGTTCCTCACGCCACGGCGTGCGCACCACTCGCAGCTCCTGCCGTGGATCACGTCGTGCAACATGTGCCACTCCGTCGCGACGGAACCGCACCTCGCCGACGACGGTGCCTCCGCGCAGACCGCGGAGCTGGGCATCGCCTGCGAGGCGTGCCACGGCCCGGGCGAAGAACACGTCCGCCAGAACCAGCTCCCGTGGCGGCGCTATCGCCTGCACCTGTCCGATCGAGACACCGGCGACCCCACCATCACGAACCCCGCGCGCCTCGACAAGCAGCGCTCGACGCAGGTGTGCGGCCAGTGCCACAGCTTCCACAAGGAACTCGACATGGGGCGCTGGGCCCGGACCGGCGTCGCCTACCGCGCGGGTGGCGATCTCGACGCGTCGATCGCGGTCTTCCGCTACACGGAGAACCCCACGCACCCGCGCCTCCTCGAACACCTCGCGTCCGAACCGCAGGCGCTGGTCGGCCGCTTCTGGAAGGACGGCACGATGCGCGTCGCGGGGCGCGAGTACAACGGCCTCCTCGAATCGAGGTGCCACACGCACGGAGCGATGACCTGCCTGTCGTGCCACTCGATGCACCGCTACGACGAGCCGTCCGACCAGTTGGCGCGCGACCGGCGCGACGACGCGACGTGCCTGCAGTGCCACGCCGACTACGCGGGCAGGATCGAAGCGCACACGCACCATCCGTCC
Source organism: uncultured candidatus Brocadiaceae bacterium (assembly GCA_964418595.1). GTDB lineage: Bacteria > Planctomycetota > UBA1135 > UBA1135 > UBA2386 > CAYQMF01. The sequence goes on along the minus strand of CAYQMF010000022.1, from coordinate 15,563 downwards.
GCCTCCGCGGGCGCGCGCTGCATGAACTGCCACATGCCGCACACGAGCTTCGGCCTCATGACGGCGATCCGCAGCCACCGCATCGACAGCCCGAGTGCGAAGGTCTCCGTCGCCACCGGCCGCCCCAACGCCTGCAACCTCTGCCACCTCGACCGCACGCTGGCCTGGACCGCGAACACGCTGTCGCAGTGGTACGGCCAGCCCGCCGTCGCGATGAGTGCCGACCAGACCGACATCGCCGCCTCCGTCCTGTGGCTGACGCGCGGCGATGCCGCGCAGCGCGCGGTGACCACGTGGGCCGCGGGGTGGGAACCCGCGCTCGAGGCCTCCGGCCGCCGCTGGCAGGGTGCGTTCCTCACGGAGCTGCTGCGCGATCCGTACGTGGTCACGCGTCAGGTCGCGTACCGCTCGCTGCGCGCGCTGCCGGGGTTCTCGGACTTCGCGTTCGACTTCCTCGCGCCGCCGCAGACCCAGCACGAACAAGCGCAGGTCGCCCTGCGGCGCTGGATCGCCACCGCGAGGACCGGCCTCGACCGCAGCGGCAAACACCTGCTGCTCGACGCGCAGGGCAACTTCGACGTCGCGACCCACACCCGCCTGCTGTCGCAGCGCGACAACACCGAGATGAGCATCATCGAATGAGCGAGCCCTCGACCGCACCGGCACCCCTGCCGTCCGCCCTCGTGCGCAAGCACCTCCGCGTCGGCTGGTGGGCGCTGCTCGTGTTCCTGACTCTCGGCATCGGGCTCGAGACCCTGCACGGGTTGAAGGTGCTGTGGTACCTCGACGAGAACCACGCCACGCGCCGGCTCATGTTCACCCTCGCGCACAGCCACGGCGCACTGCTCGCGCTCGTCAACCTCGCCTTCGCGCTCACGCTCCGTCATCTCCCCGCGTGGAACGACAAACCCCGCACCCTCGCCTCGCGCTGCCTGCTCGGCGCCCTGGTCCTTCTGCCCGGCGGGTTCTTCCTCGGCGGCTTCTTCATCCACGGCGGTGACCCGGGGCTGGGCATCGTGCTCGTGCCGCCGGGAGCGCTGCTGTTGCTGGTGGCGGTGCTGCTCACGGCGCGCGCGGCGACGGGAGCGGGGGGCGAGGAGGCCTCCGACTGACTCCGGACGCGCGTCTGGTGCGGCGGGTCGACCCCGTCCTCACCCTCCCACCACCGCGGTCGCGGCATCGGACAACACGAGGCCCAGCGCGTTCGCCGCCGCGTCGAGGATCACCGCCTGAGCGTGCAGTCGCACGCCGGCCAGCGTCGGGTCTTTGGGCAGCGGTAGCGTGGCGCGCGCCGGGCTGCCAGCCACGGGGAGCAGCAGGTCCGTGCTCACGCGCAGCGCGCACCCCGGCATCCCGATCGAAGCCAGATCGCGCGGCAACGGCCCGAGCGTGGACGTGGTGTTGCTGACGCCCACGAGCAGGATCGCGCTCGACGCCGGCGGCGGCGCGAAGGTCACCGTCAGCGACTGCCCCACCTGCGGCGGCTCGGCGGCGCGCAGACCGATGAGCCCGCTGCTCCCGGCGCAGCCCCGCCCGAACGTCTCGAAGCCGCCAGACCCATAGAGCGCCACGGTGAAGTTGCCACCGGCGGTCACCTGCGTGAGCGTCTGGCCGGGTGCCAGCACTGGCAGGCGGTTCTGGTGGTAGCGGTTGTCACCCCACACCACGATCGCACCGTCGCTGCGCCGGGCGACGCTGTGGTTCCAGCCAGCGCTGATCTCCACGTAGCGGACGCCGGCCGGCAGCGCCGGTACGTCGGTCTGCCCCCACGAGTTGTCGCCCCACGCGGCGATCGTGCCGTCGCTCCGCAGCGCCAGGTTGTGCGAGCGATTGGTCGCGATCGCGACGAAGTCGTTGCCGCGAGGAACGAGGTTCAGGGTCCCGAACAACTCCAGCGAACCGTCCGTGCGCAGCGCAAGGACGACGTATCCACTGGCTGCCACCCGCGAGTAGCCGACTCCGTTGGTCGGCCGGTACAGGTAGTTGCGCGCACCCCACTCGAGCGCCGCACCGTCGCTGCGCACCGCCCCGCTGATCTGCTCACCCATCGACACCTGCACATAGGTCACCCCGCTCGGCAAGGGCGGCACGTTGATCTGACCCGACATGTTCTCGCCCCAGCCGATCGCCGAGCCATCGCTGCGCAGCGCGAGGCCCGACTGCATCGCCGCCGAGACCTGCACGTACCGGAGCCCGGGCGGGAGTGGTGGCACGTTGCATTGGCGGCTGCTGTTGTAGCCGGCCGCGACGGCGTTCCCGTCGCTCAGCAAGGCCAGGATGAACAGGTGCCCCGCGGCGAGCTGCTCGTATCTGACTCCAGGCGGCACACCCACGAACTGGCACTGGCCGTAGTCGTTCAGGCCCCACGCCACCACCATCCCATCGCTGCGCAGCGCCACGGTGTGGCCGAGCCCCGCAGACATGGCGCTGTACGTAATGCCAGACGGTGGAGCGGGGATCTGGAGTTGCCCATAGGCATCCCAACCCCACGGCACCCAGATGCCGTCACTGCGAAGCGCAACGCTGTGGCGACCTCCGGCGGTGATGGCCACGTACGACAGCCCCGGGGGAAGGGACGGAACCGCCGTCTGGCCAAAGCCCCCCTGGCCCCAGGCCACCACAGCACCATCGCTGCGCAACGCGATGGCGTGGTAGTACCCGGCGGCGATCTGGGTGTATCGCACGCCCGACGGCAGGGCCGGCACGCGGTGCTGACCGTACTGTGCCGTATCCCCCCACGCGACTACCGACCCGTCGCTCCGCAGCGCCATCGACCAATCGAAGCTCGCCACGATCCTATCGTACGTCACGCCAGCCGGCAGCGGCGGTGGCGTGGCCTGCCCCATGTGATCGAGCCCCCAGCCCACGGCAGACCCATCGCTCCGCACCGCAAGGCTGTGCCTTGACCCGCCCGCAACCTGGACGTAGGTCAGGCCCTGTGGGAGCGGAGGCACGTTGCACTGCCCCGTCGTGTTCCAGCCCCAGGCTGCGATGGTCCCATCGCTCCTCAGCGCGAGGTTGTGGCTGCTGCCCGCGGCGAACGAGCCGTACCGCAGGCCCGGCGGAAGGGCGGGCACGAAGCACTGCCCGGACAGGTTCTTCCCCCAGACCACCAGTGAGCCGTCAGCCGCCTGCGCCACGGTGTGACTATCGCCGGCGGCGATCGCAGTGTACGCGCTGTCGCGGATCCGATCGTCCAGGACCCGATCGCCAAAGCTCACCAGTTGCCGCGCCGGAGCGTGCTGGGCGGATAGAACCGCGCCCAACGACGCGTATATGACGACGAGGCCGACGCACGGCATCGAGAAGCGAGAGGCTCTCATTGCACGTCGAACCTCCGGATCCCCGACGAACCTCCGAGATACAGCTCGGGCTTGGCATCCACCGGATCCAGGTTCGCCAACACGATCGAGTTGTATGCGCCGATCGATCCCTCCACGACGCGCCGGAACACCGGGTTGGGATCCACGACCCCGTTGGTCTGCGCGAACACAACCAGCTCGCCATTGAGCGTAGTGACGAGGATGGACCTGCTGGTCGAGTTGGGCAGCACGAGCGCCGCGATCCCGCAGGCGCCAGTGTGGGCGATCGGGCAGTACACCGGCGCGAACGCGACCTCGTCGAAAAGTGAGTCAGCAAACCCCGTTCCCACTCTCGCGAAACCAAGTCCGGTCGCTGGCCGCATGAGCATCTCCTGAAAGGGCCTGTCGCAGGCGGCGTGCCCGCGACCCCGGAAGCATGCGGGTTCCCATCGTGTCCGGCAAGCCCGTGCGGTGTCGACGCGTCTGGGTCTTGCGGCATGATGGTCCCCCGTCATGTCGACCACGCCTTTCCACTTCGCGTGCGCCACCGCCCTCGCCCTCGCCGCGTCCCTCCCCGCGCAGACCATGACCGAGGCGCGGGCGCCCGGAGAAGCGCGCGAGGTCGCCGCTCCCGGGGCGCGCGCCGGCACCACACGGTGGATCGTGACCCTGCGGCACGAGCTGAGCCTCGAGCCGTTGCGCGCGGCGATCGCAGCGGCAGGACCGACCGGCGACGCGGCCGCTCGGACCGACGCGCTCGTCGCCGACCTCGATGCGCGCACGCGCGACCTGCAGCGCGACTTCGTGACTCGCGTCGCGAGCCTCGGCGGCACGACGGTCGCGCAGTGGTGGATCCTGCCGGGCACGGGGTGCGTGGTGGAGATCGAGGCGCGGCACGTCGACGCGCTGCGCGCCGACGCCGCCGTCGCAAGCGTGCACGCCGACTCGCTGCGGCGGCCGGCCGGCGTCGACCTCATCCGCGACGCCACCGACGCGCGCAACCACAACTCCGACGCGGCGAACGCGCTGGGCTTCCGCGGCCAGGGCGTCACCGTCGCGGTGCTCGACTCCGGCTGCGACGAGAACATGGCCGGGTCGGGGCGCCCGCACGCGACGTTCTTCGTGAACGGCGACGTCAACAACCGCACCGGCGGCGGCATCGGCGGCTCGCGTCTCCTCGTCAACCGCCGGATCGGCGCGCTGTCGCCCGACGACATCATCGCGCACGGCACGTCGGTGACCGGGTGCGCCGCCGGCGAGGTGTGGCCCGGCCCGCGCGGCGACGCCGGGCAGGCGCCCGCGGCGAGCATCGCCAGCTACTCGATGTGCGACGTGTCGAACGGCTACGCGCTGCTGAGCACGATGGTGAGCGCGTGGCAGCGCGTGGTCGTCGACGCGGCGAGCCTGCGCATCAAGGTCGCGAACCTGTCGTACGAGGGCAGCACGCCGGTGTCGTGGCCGGAGCAGAAGGCCATGGACACCGCCGCGCACGTCGCCGACCTCGCGGTGGCGGTGATGGGCGGCAACGGCTTTGCGAGCACGCACTACAGCCACGGCGCGCTCAACGTGCTGGCGGTGGGGTCGGCGGAGACCGGCACGCGCGCCGTCTCCGACTTCTCCAGCCACGGACCGCTCGAAGACGACCGCGCGCGCTTCTTCCCCGACCTGATCGCCAACGGCCGCACGCAGTCGATGCCCTGGGCCGACCGCGAACTCGCCGACCGCGTCGGCACCGGCACGTCGTATGCCAGTGCCTACGTCGCCGGCGCGATGGCGCTCTACCGCAGCCTGCGCCCTGCGGCCACGTCGCTCGAGACACGCGCGGCGGTGCTCGCGACCACGGAGACCGTCGGCGATCGCAACCTGCCGGTGGCCGACCACACGCGCAACGCGTACGGCCTCGGCTACCTGCGCACCGACCAGCTCCTGCGCCTCGGCCTCGACCCTGCGACCCTGAGCACGGTCGGCGTGGCGACCGCGACGCAACGCGTGCTCACCTATCCCTTCCCGGTGGTCGCCGGCCAGTGGTACGCGGTGGCGATCGCATGGAATCGCCAGGACGCCAACAACCTGCAGTGGAGCAACCTCGACCTGCGCGTGCGCATGGGCAACACGGTGCTGGGCGACGGCAGCACCCCGCGCAACGTGCACGAGAAGGTCGTGTTCAAGGCGCCGTCCACCGGCAGCGTCGACCTCGAGGTGACCGCGGTGTTCCTCGAGCAGCCCGCGGTCGCCGTCGGCATCGTCGCGAGCAGGAGCGGGCCTGGGTACCTGGAAGGCTCGGCGCGCACCTTCGGCACCCGCTGCGGGCCGCAGCTCACGCCGATCAGCGTGCCTAGCCTCGGGCAGCAGTACCAGGCGGACGTGCTCGTCTCGACGCCGACCACCACCGCCGTGGCGATGCTCGGCGCGTCGGCCAGCATGTGGGGCAGCGTCCCGCTGCCGCTGTCGCTCGCGCCGTTCGGCGGCGGAGCATGCACGCTGTTCGTCAGCCCGGACGTGTTCGTGCCGCTCGCGGTGCAGAACAACCGCGCCGTGCTCTCGGTGCAGGTGCCGAACCTCGTGAGCCTGCTGGGGTCGTCGATCTTCCACCAGGCCGCGCACCCGAGCCCCGCCAACACCCTGGGGTTCGTGTTCAGCGAAGGCCTGCGCGCCGACGTCGCCGGCTACCTTCCCTAGTCTAGGCCCATGCGCATCCTCGTCGTTGTCGTCGTGTGGTGTGCCGCGCCGGCCGCGGCGCAGACGCCGCCGCTGCAGTTCGTCGAACAGCACGGCGGCCACTTTCCGCGGGACACCCGCAACAGCACGGACCTCGCCGCCGCCGACGTCGACGGCGACGGCGACTCAGACCTCGTGCTCGCCAGCGAGACCGGCTGCGCGCTGCATCGCAACGATGGCCACGCGGTGTTCGGCGCCGGCAGCCCGCTGCCGGGCGGTTCGGCGATGACGGTGGCGTTCGCCGACGTCGACAACGACGGCGACCAAGACCTCATCCTCGGCCGCGCCAGCGGGATCACCGGCGTGCGCAACGGCCTGCTGCGCAACGACGGCACCGGTGCCTTCACCGACGTGACGAGCACGCAGATGCCGCTGACCGCCGACGTGACGCTGTCGATCGCCATCGGCGACGTCGACCGCGACGGCGACCTGGACCTCGTCTTCGGCAACGACTCGGCGAACCGCCTCAACCTCAACGACGGCACGGGCAGGTTCACGGAGGCGCTCGCCGGCCGGCTGCCCCCGGGCAGCGCTTCGACCGGCTCGCTGGCGCTCGGCGACGTCGACGGCGACGGCGACCTCGACCTCGTGGTCGGCAACCTGCGCACGACCAACCAGCTCTTCCTCAACGACGGCACCGGCCGGTTCAGCGACGCGACCGCCGGTCGCCTGCCGACCGTGGCAGGGTGGACCCGCGCGCTGCTCTTCGTCGACGTGGACGGCGACCGCGACCTCGACCTGTTGGTCGGCGACGAAGGCGAGATCGTCCGGCTGCTGCGCAACGACGGCACGGGTCGCTTCGCGGACCTGACCGCGACGACGATGCCGCAGACGCAGCTCGGCACGCACGACCTCGCCGCCGCCGATGTCGACCACGACGGCGACTTGGACGTGGCAGTGGCGAGCAGCTACGGCGGCAACCGCCTGTTCCTGAACGACGGCAGCGGTCGCTTCGTCGAAGCCGGCCCCGCGCGCCTGCGCCTCGATGCACTCTGGGCCACCTGCACGGCGTTCGTCGACCTCGACGGCGACGCGCGCGCCGATCTCGTGTTCGGCGGCGCCGACTGCAGCGTCGGCCAGAGCACCCTGCACCTCAACGACGGCAACGGCTGGTTCACCCCCGCGGCCAGCACGCCGCTTTCGGGGCCCTGCGGCGAGACGTACTCGCTCGCGCCGCTGACCGATCTGGACGCCGACGGCGACCTCGATCTGGTCGTCGGCAACGAAGGCCTCAACACCGTCTTCTTCAACGATGGCGAAGGCCAGTTCGTCGCCGACCCCACCGCGCTGCCCCCGGATCGCGACACGACCTACGCCATCGCCAGCGGCGACGTCGACGGCGATGGCGATCCAGACCTCCTGCTCGGCAGCGCCGGCGGCCAGGCGCGGCTGTACCTCAACGACGCGCGCGGCCGCTTCACCGACGCCACCGCGCGCCTGCCGGTGCGCACGGACTCGACCTTCGCGGTGCTGCTCGTCGATGTGGACCGCGACGGCGATCTGGACGCGGTGCTCGGGATCCGCGGCGACCAGAGCCGGCTGTACCTCAACGACGGCGCAGGCAACTTCACCGACGCGACGGCGACCCGCCTGCCAGTGGTCACGGCCGCGACCGCCGCGCTCGCCGCCGTCGATGTCGACGCCGACAACGATCTCGACCTCGTCCTCGCCAACCACATGGAGCCGTGCCGCCTGTGGCTCAACGACGGCAGCGGCCGGTTCACCGATCGCACGGCGACGCACATGCCCGGGCTGTCGGCGCCGACCGAAGGCCTCGTTGCCGCCGACCTCGACGGCGACGGCGACATCGACCTCGTCGTGGTCAACTACGGGCCGGCGCAGCTGTTCGCCAACGACGGCAGCGGCCACTTCACCGACGCGACGGCGGGGCGTCTGCCACCGACCACCACCTCCGAGTACGACGGCATCGCCGGCGACCTCGACGACGACGGCGACGTCGATCTCGTGCTCGGGCGGCGGATGTTAGTGAACGACGGGACGGGTCGCTTCACGGACGTGACCGCGCAGCGGTTGCCGTCGATGGAGACGCCGAGTGCGCTGCGCGCCGGCGACGTCGATGGCGACGCCGACCTCGACCTCGTGTTCGGCCGGTCGCCGACGACGCTGCTGCAGAACCGGCTCCGCCACCAGCACACGCCGCTCGTCGCCCGGCGCGGCGCGCCGTTCGCCCTCGACTTCGCGGTCGAGCCCGGCTTCGCGCCCGCCCCGCGCACCGTGATCCCGTGGCTCGCGGTCGCGCGCCTCGCCCCGCCGGTCGTCGTCCCGCCGTTCGGCGCGTTCGGCCTCCACCCGGGGTTGATGGTGCAGTTGCCGCCGCTGACCGTGCCCGTGGCCAGCGGCGCGGTGCGCGTCGACCTCACGATCCCCGTGGTGCCGATCCAGGGCCTCGCCCTCCACGCGCAGGCTCTCTGCTCGCACGGCGCCGCGCCCGGCGCGTGGCGACTCACCGGGGTTTCGTCCGACACCGTCATCCACTGATCTACTGCTCCCGCGAATCCTCGCGTGGCGCGAGGATCCTGCCGTTGTGAGCGGGAGCAAGAGTCGCCTGCAGAAACAACAGCGCCTGCCGCCCCTTCTGGCGGTGCGAAGCACCGCGCAACCTCTGGTTGCGGCCGCAGGTTGCGCTGACATTTCGGCTGCGGAAGCCGCGGCGGACCCGGAGTGTCCGTAAGAGCGGCGCTCGCTGTTCTCCCCCCAAGGCCCTCGCGCACCGAACCCATGCCCCTGCCGCCCCGCGCCTTCGCGCTCTCGTTCCTCCTCGCTTCCACCCTGGCGGCACAGCCGCCCGAAGGCGCGCGCGGCGCGCGGCAGGAGCCGGCGAACCCGCTGATGACCGCGCTGGACGCGGACGGGGACGGCACCCTGTCGCCCGCGGAGATCGCCGACGCGACGGCGAAGCTGCTCGCCCTCGACAAGGACGGTGACGGCAAGCTCGCCGGGTTGGAGGTCGGGCGCGGCGGCGGGCGCGGTGGCCGCGGGCGGCGCGGCCCTGGGGATGGCGCGGGCGGCCCGCCTGGCGGAGCGGGTGGCTTCGGCCCTCCCGGCGGAGCCGGTGGTCCGCCTGGCGGCGCGGGTGGTCCGCCTAGCGCGGGTGGCTTCGGTCCGCCCGGCGGCTTCGGCGGCCCCGGCATGATGGGGATGGGCGGCTCGCCGCTGATGAGCGCGCTCGACACCGACCGCGACGGCGAACTGTCGACGCTCGAGTGCAAGGACGCGCCCGACACGCTCCTGACCCTCGACAAGGACGACGATGGCACGCTCGCCGCCGAGGAGCTGCGCAGCAGCGGCGGCGGCTTCCCCGGGATGCGCGGGCCGGGTGGCCCCGGCGGGCGCGGCGGGTTCGGCGAAGCCTCGGCCGCACGCAAGCGACCCACGGAGATCGAGTTCAACGACGGGACCGCCAGGATCGACGACCTCGACACCTTCCACCGCCTCTCCTACCAGGGCGCCGAGGTGGCGATCGACACGCCGCTCACCGGCCTCGAGTTCGTGAAGTTCGTGGTCGCCGACGTCGGCACGCCCGACGAGTGCATCTACTTCATGAACACCAAGACGCACCGCGCCCACCCGATGTTCGTGCGCGTGGTCGGCCTGCCGTTCGGCGGCCGTGGCGGTGGCCAGGGCGGCGGCCGCTCGATGATGGGCGTGCTCGTGTATCGCCCGCTCCTCGCGACGCCCGACGGGCGGACCGGGCTCTTCACGTACGAGTTCGAGCCCAACGACTCGTACCCGTTCGAGATGACCTCCGTCGCGTTCCGCCTGCTCGAAGAGTTCGCACCGGTCGTGCGCGGCCGCGTCGCCTACTACCCGCTGCCCGCGGCGATGGCGCGCTACGAGCGCGAGAAGGCGGAGTACGAGACCGCGAAGCTCCCCGTGTTCCACGCCGAGCAGGTGTACGCCGACATCGCGTTCCTGCCGCTGCACGAGGCCACGGGTTTCGGCCGCCTGCGCCTGATGAAGGCCGGCGAGCGTCCGGGCGTGCGGGACGTGGTCGTGTACCGCGACCTGCCCAACGAGATGCCGCGCGTCGCCGGCGTGATCACCGCGGTGCGGCAGACGCCGCTCTCGCACGTCAACCTGCGCGCAGTGCAGGACGACGTACCCAACGCGTTCGTCAAGGGCGCGGCGGAGGCGAGCGCGATCACGGCGCTGCTCGGCAAGTACGTGCGCTACGAGGTGACCGCCAAGGGCTACACCCTGCGCGAGGTGAGCGCGGCGGACGTCGACGCGCACTTCGAGGCGCTGCGGCCCAAGACCCCGCCGGCGCTCGCCCGCGACCTCACGGTGAAGGACGTGCGCCCGCTCGCCGACATCGCGTTCACCGACGCCGCGAGCTTCGGCGTGAAGGTCGCCAACCTCGCGAGCCTGCGCCGCATGGACCTGCCCGCGGGCATGGCCCCCGACGGCTTCGGCGTCCCGTTCGCGATCTACGACGAGTTCATGCAGCACAACGGGCTCTACGCCGCCGCGACCGCCATGCGCGGCACGCCGGACTTCGCGACGGACGCGAAGGTGCGCGAGAAGGCACTCGCCGCGCTGCGCAAGCAGGTGCTTGCGGGCAAGATCCCGCCGGGCATGGCCGCGAGCCTCGACGCGCTGCAGAAGCGCTTCCCGGCCAAGACCGCGATCCGCTGCCGTTCGAGCACCAACACCGAAGACCTCGAGGGCTTCAGCGGCGCTGGACTCTACGACTCGTTCACGCACCGCGCCGACGAGGGCCCGCTCGCCAAGACCATCAAGCAGGTGTACGCGAGCCTGTGGAACTTCCGCGCCTACGAGGAGCGCGAGTTCTACCGCATCGACCACCTCGCGGCCGCGATGGGTGTACTCGTGCATCCCAACTACGCCGGCGAGAAGGCCAACGGCGTCGCGGTCTCGGACGATCCGGTGTACCAGACCCGCGAGCAGGTCGGCCGGCGCTTCTACGTGAACACGCAGGTCGGCGACGACCTGGTGACGAACCCCAAGGCCGCCTCCGCACCGGAGGAGATGCTGTTGCACCCGAGCAACGGCCGCTTCGACCGCGTGGTGCGCACGTCGAGCCGCGTCGCGGGCGACGCGCAGGTGATGACCAGCGAGCGCGTCGACGAACTGCGCGCCGCGATCGGGACGCTGCACCGCGAGTTCCGCCGGCTGTACGGCGTGAAGCCCACGGCCCCGTTCGCCATCGAGATCGAGTTCAAGGTGACGGCCGACGGCGCGCTCGCGATCAAGCAGGCGCGGCCCTGGGTGTATTAGCTAGCTAGCCGCGGTACGGCCGCACCGTCGCCGTCACCACGATGCGCTCCCCCTTGCCCGAACCGCCGGGGACGAAGCGGAGCTGCACGTACCGCGTGCCGACCGGCGCGACCCCGACCGTCGCGGACTCGCCGGGTTCGCCGATCTCCGTGTCGCCGGTCGCGAGCGACGTTGACGGTCCGCTCCTTCGCCGGGCCCGAACTCACGCAGCACGGCCCGCTGTAGCCGGATCGTGCGGCTCTTCCCGTGCACCCAGTAGTCGCCGCCGTGCGCAGGATGCTGGGGCGCGTACGGCTGCGGAGGGTCGTACGCCATCGACGGCCCGGAGCCCGCGAACACATCGTCGTAGATCCCGCTGAAGCCCCCGATCTCCGTGAGTCCGCGCACGATGCGCTCCCCGAAGAACCGTTGCCCGGCCTCGCTGCCGTAGTCGATGCGGGGCCCGCGCCCCTGTGCCTGTGTCGCCAGCACTGGCACTGCCGCGAAGCCCTGCCGTCGCCCGTCGCGGTCGTAGGCGATGGCCTCCGGCGGCAGGAACGGCTCCCACGTCGAGCCGGCCTGCAGATCGCCGGGGAACACGTAGCACGACGCGCGCACACCTGACTGCAGCGCGTCCGCCAGCATCTCGCGCAGACCGACTCCGATCGACAGCTCGAGCGGGTACTCCGCCACGTCGCCCACGTACACGTCGGCGCTCGTGTACGTCTGCAGGTGCAGGTGCGAGGTCGCCGTCGACACGAACGGGTTTTCCACCATGCGGAGCAGCAGCCGATGCAACGTGAGGATCCGACGGTACAGCTCCGCCCCGCGCAGACGCGGCGGCCCGAACTGGATCGTGCCGTAGAACAGCTCCGTGCTGCCGGCGAGGCTCGACTGCGCACGGTCGATCACCCGCGGCCCGCCGATCCCGCTCCGCTCGACGAACGCGCGGTAGAAGGCGCACGCGTCGTACCAGTACGCGTCGCTCCGCGCGCGCAGCGCGCCCACGACCGCGGGGTATGGCGTGACCAGCGTGTTCGCCCACTCCGTCGCCGGCGGGTCGGCGAGGTCGCCGATGGGGTCGGTGAAGCCCGGCACGAAGGTCGCCGACCACGTCCAGTAGGCCTCCAGGTCGGTGCCGACCACGATCAGCGCGCCGCCGTAGCGGAACTCCTTGTAGAAGCCGGAGCGGTCCTCGCTCCCGCAGTAGAGCATCCGCCGGTAGCTGGCGGGCTCACCGGGATCGGCCGCGTAGACCGCGGCGAACTGGAAGATCTGTTCCGGGTTGGAATGTCGCGCGCGATACGTCCCGCGGCCCGCCTGGGTCGTCAGCAGCAGCCACACCCACAGTGGCAGGTTCGTCGACGGGAACCCGGACAAGGGACCCAGCAGGGAAGGCAGCAGGAAGCGCGCACGCGCCTGCGCATCGAAGTGGGTCTCCCCTGGCCCTGGCTCCATCGGCGCGCGCACCGCGAGGATGGGCAAGTCGAAGGCGTCGATGCTGGCCGACCCACCCCGCGAGCGCGCGACCCACGCCCGCCACCGCGACACCTCGTCGGCCGGGGCGAGCGACACCAGCACCATGACGCCGAGCTGGTCATAGTCCGGAGCGCCTGGCACGTGCAGGCCGCCCCACACCAGCAGGAACGCCGGCTCGCCCTCGAGGCCCGTGGCCGCGTACGCCGCGAACTCCTGCGCGTCGCGCGCCGCAAGCGCGACCTTCTCCCCCCGCTGCGTCGTCAGGCGCATCGCCCACAGGCCACGGTCGGTCACTTCGCCGGAGCTCACCACCACCACGCCATCGCGTGGCAAGCCGCAGCGGAAGGTGAAGCTGCCGGCCTCGTCGCGACGCTCGATCCCCGCGAGTGCCACGCCGACCGTCGCGTCGCGTTCGAAGTGCAACGCGAGCTTGTCGCCGGCCAGCGTCGCCGGCAGGTCGAGCTGCGAGAGAATCGAGACCTCCGGAGGCAGCGGGTAGCGGGCGCCGAACTCGAAGGGGCGCGTGCTCATCGCCCTGTTCGCACGCGGTGGAGAGCCGCGCCGAGCGCGCCGCCAAAGACCAGCGCGTGCTCCGGAGCCGGAGGCGGCCCCGGTTCCACGCGCGGCCACGGCCCCATCGGCACGGTCCAGCCGTGGACCCGCACGCTCGCCCGCGCCTCGACCTCGCGGTTCCCGGCGATGACCCAGCGCGCACGCACCAGTGCGCGCGCCGGACGCGCGGCATCGGGTTCGCCGTCGATGCGCGCGACGAGGCGGAGACAGCAGGCGTCCGGGCTCAGCGGGATCGCGAGGCAGAACCCATGGGCGCCGGGGACGAGCGGCACCTCGTCGTGCAGTTCGAACGCCGGGTCCGTCCGGGCCGCCGGGCCCGGTGCCACCTCCAGGCCCACCAGCATCGCGCGGTCGACGCCCGTGGGCACCGGCTCGACCGCGATCTCGACGCCGGTCGCGCCTTCGAGGGTCAGCTCCAGCGACGTCGCGGTCCGCGCGTCCAGCACCAGGAACGGCGCCAGTTCCATCACGATCGGCGGCGACGTGGCGGGGGCCATCCTGCTCAGCTCCGATAGGTCGCGAGCTTCACGTCGAAGACCATGCTCTCGCTCATCGCCTCGAACAGCACCAGCAGGTACGCCCACGGCACTCCGGTGTAGTCGAGCTGGGCCGTCGCCACCGTGTTGTCGACCTCCACCGGCTCCGGCCCCGTCGCCACGAACTCCCCGCCGTTGCTGCCCAGGAAACTGAACCGCATCCGGCCTTCCTTGGTGACGCCGACCACCGTGATCTCCGCGCTCGCGGCGTCCTGCTTCGCCATGCGGAACGCCACGCTGTGCAGGCGCGGAAGGTCCGGACCGACGGACAGATGGCGAAAGCTCACGCGCATGAGCCTCGGCCCCTCATCGCCGGTAGGTCCGCAGGGCCACGGAGAAGACGTACCGCCCGGCAGTGCTCTGCAAGCGCACACGGCCGAACGGGCGGCTGACAAGCCCGGAGTCGAGGGCGACCGTCTCGCCGATCTCCGCGAGTTCCTCGGGCCCGGCTACGACCACGGGCACGCCGCCGGGCATGAACGCGATGAGCCGCACCTCGAGCGGCACGCTCATCTCGCGGATCGCGATCAGGGTCACGCTCACCACGAACGCGTTGTCGGACCCCAGGACGAGGCCGAGGCCTCGTGGGAGATCGAGCGGCAGCGCGGGGGCTGGGATCGGAGGTGGAGGCGGAGGATCTGGGAGGACCCAGCCTTCCAGTGTTTGCCGCTCCAAGATCACCAACACAGTGCGTTCATCCGATGGGGAGGGCAGGGCTTCGGTGTGGAGTTCGCGGCTATGTCGAGAACGTATTCGCAACGACGGCTACGACCAGCCCAGCCGTGGTGGAGTCGATCTGGACACGGATGTATGGCCATCCAAGAGGACCCCAGGTCTCATGGGCTTCGCCACCGAGTGAGCTGCTGAACGACTTCGCGGTAGGGGTCGTCGCCGCCGGAACCCATGTCTCCTTGTCGCAACTGCCCTGCACGAGGAAGTTGGCGGCGCCACTTCCCGCATTTCCGATCGTGATCCCCTGAATGAGAACTGCGTTCGCGCCGACCATCGAGACGATGTCGGAATAGTACTTCGCCACGGTGGTGAGACCGAGGTGAGTCGCAAGAGTTACCAGCATGAACATGACCTCCGGTTCTGTTTCTCTGCCTTCGGTTCAAGCATCACAATGTTACGACACGACCGATGATGTTGACGGATATCTGCACCGCCGAGCTGCCACTCTCGGCCTCGATGGTCAAGACCGAACCAACTGGGAAGACGAGCGGAGTGGAGAAATGCGTGGTGGATAGATACTGATCCGTGAGAGTCACCGGATGAACGAGCCACCGCCTCGTGGACGCGTCGCTCAGATACACTCTTGCTCCACTCCCTTCTACCTGCACATCAGTCACAACCACCCGCCAGTGAGGGTTTTCCGTGTCACTCCGCCCGTTTCCATCAAGATCGACCGGGACGGCTTCGCGGACTGGGCTCTGCGCAAAGATCCTCCCATGCCACGACCAGATGTTCGCCGGGTCCGGCGTGACCTTCACCGCGCTCCGGAACGGCAACTGATACTGGAACGGGCTGTAGACGAACGTGCCCTGGGAGACCACCAGCATGGTGGTCCCGGCACCCAGCACCCCGGCGAGAAGCAAGCGAAGCATGTTCTACCTCCGCGCGACGGCGACCATCGCCGTCCAGTGCGCGAGGGACCATAGCCCCCCCCCTGTACCAGGGAAGCGCCAGTCGGAGCGTAAGCTCCGGCTGGTCCGGCGGC
>CAYQMF010000021.1:65143-65434 GCA_964418595.1 uncultured candidatus Brocadiaceae bacterium | reverse complement strand
CGCACCGGTCTTGTGGTCGTGGATCCACTGCAGCCGCGCGAGGTCACGCCCGCCGCGGCCTCGCTCCGCCGCCATGTCGGCCTGCTGGCCACCGACCATGCCGGCGGCGCCCGCGGCCCGCGCCAGCGCACGCACGGCCTCGGCGCCGCCTTCCGCGACGACTTCGAAGGCCAGCGTCTGCAGCGCATCGCCGGCGAGGACGGCAGTCGCGTCACCGAACACCTTGTGCACGGTCGGCCGACCGCGCCGCAGATCGTCGTCGTCCATGCACGGCAGGTCGTCGTGCACGAG
>CAYQMF010000021.1:0-65133 GCA_964418595.1 uncultured candidatus Brocadiaceae bacterium | reverse complement strand
GCTGTAGGTGTGCAACAGTTCGAGCGCGGCCGCGGGTCGCAGCGCGCGCGCACGATCGCCGCCGGTGACCGCGCAGCCCAGCAGGCCGAGCAGCGGGCGCAGGCGCTTGCCGCCGGGAAACATGGCGTGTCGCATCGCGCGCCACAGGTCGCCGGCCAGGCCATCCGGACCGGCCGGTGCGGCCTCCGGCAGCATCGCCTCGAGCGCGCGCTCCACCTGCGGGAGCAAGTCCTTGGCGTAGGCGCGAAACAACGCGCCGGCGTCGGCGCGGGGAGCTGCGGTCATCGCCGCACAACCATACCGGTCATGGTGCGCATCGCAGCCTGCGGGGTGACGCCGAGCAGCAGGATGCGGTGCGCGTCGGGCGCGTCGGGGATCGGCGCCTCGCCACCCGCGCGCCGACGCTTGCCGCCTTGCAGCTCCAACTCCACGGTGCCCGCGCCTTCGTCCACCACCACGGCGAGGTGCGCGACCTCGGCCGCCTCGACCAGGAGGTTGCTCTCGGCATGACCGAGCAGGACGACGTCGCGGAAGCGCGCGTCGTCGAGCCCGGACACCTCGCTCACCCGGTAGCGGGTAGGCGTGGTCGCGGCGGCGAGCAGGTCGTTCAGCCGGCCGCGCCACGCCTCCGCGCTGTACGGGTCCAGGCGAGCGTGGGCCGGCAGCGCGGAAGTCGCCGTGGGGTACTCACCCACGCACTCGACGAGGTACGGCAGCCGCGCTTCGAGGTCCCGCGCCGCGACGCCCTCGAGCACCAGGGGCTCGCCCCCGTCGCGCAGGGCAGCACGCTCGCCGAACCGCGTGACCGTGCCCTCGTGGAACAGGATCGTGAGCGAACTGCTCGCCCGATCGAGCTTGAAGTCGGCGCGTGCTGCGAGCCACAGCACGCCGCCGCCGCCAGTCGCCGCCGAGCCGGGCTCGAACATCTCGACGTCGTGCAGCACGTGATCCCCGACTGCGCGCACACGGAGGAAGCGCAGGTCGTGCCCGCTGCGCTGCAGCAGGCCGCGCAGGGCCTGCAACGCGAGCAGAACCCCCTCCGGCATGGGCGTGAGCACCGCCTGGGTGCGCGCGTCGCTGGCCTGCCGCACGGCGTCTTCGGCCTGCCGGCGCTCGACGAGCAGGTCGCGCAGTTCGCGCTGCCCGACGAGCGCGGCCGCCAGTTCGGCCTCGAGAGCGGCGACGCGAGCCGCGCGGGCCGTGGCGAGGTCTTCGGCGGTGGCGCGGCGCACGCGCTCGCGCTCCGCGTCGGCGGTCGACAACCAGACCGAAAAGACACACCCCGCCCCGAGGCCGAACAGGGCGAGCAGACCGAGGGCGGAGGAAGAGCGAGGTCGTCCGGTCATCGCGGCCGCGTAGACGCGCTGGACGTCAGGACCTTGCGACCTACGACCCCTTCCCGGCGTCCCAGTCCTCGTCCTTGCTCTTGTTCCACCAGCGCTGCCAGTCCTGCGGCGTGCGGAAGGCCTGACCGGTGAGCTTGCCCAGCGAGGTGTTCCACGGATCCGAGATGGCCGCGTAGGTTCGCTGCTTGGTCTGCGCGACGGGGTCGTCGAGCGAGTCGCTCCGCGACGCGTCGTGGATCTCGTTGAACCGCTTGACCAGCTTCTTCACCACCTCGCGGCGGACGTTCAGCTCGGACTTCTCGTAGTTGCCCAGCGCCTGGCCGGCGGCGGCGATGATCTGGTCCTCCGGGTCGCGCAGCGCCACGTCGAGGATGAAGTTCAGGTGCGACGGTTCCTTCGCGACCCCGAGGCTGTTGATCAGGCGGGCGCGCAACGAGACCCACTCGCTCTTGCGGAAGCGGGCGTTGCTGAACGCCTTCTTGAGGACGTCGGCGCCGGGCTTCTCCATGCGGCTGAGCGCCACCGCCGCCGCCTCGTACAGCTCCTGGGTCTCCGGCGGCCGCACCTTGGCCCGGCTGTAGACCTGGTCGAGCGCCTTGACGACCGATGTCTTGTCCTTCGGGTGCATCGTCTCGAAGGCTCCGACCCACTTGCTCAGGAAGGCCCGTGCCTCCAGGTCCTTCTCCATCTTGCGATCGTTGATCGCGTCCTCGAACTGATCGATCTCCTTGCTGATCTGCGGGTCGGGCGCCTTGGCGACCTCCGGGCCACCTTCGTCTTGCGCCGGCAGCGCGCCGGCGGCGAACAGGGCGATCGGGATCAGCTTGGTCCAGGGGAATCGGTTCATGTTGGCCTCCTTGGCAGCGGCAGAGCGCAGTGTAGCGACGGATGCACCGGCGCCGGCGCGCCGTCCTCAGGATCGGCCGTTCCGACCCCCGGGCATGACCCTACCAGAGCCCCCGCAGCAGGCTCCGCGCCGCGGCCCGCGCGCGCGCAGGATCGAGCTCATGCCACCGGCTGACCGCCGCCTGCGCGGCAGGCAATCCACCCTCGATCAGGCGCGCCTGCAGGGCCTCGGCCAGCGCCTCGAAGCCCTGGGCGTGCGGGGAGAACCCGCTGAGGTCCTGGCGGCAGAAACCCGCGATGTGAGCGAGGACCAGATGCGTGTGGGGGCTCATCGCGAGCGCGCCCAGCTCGGCACGGCCCTCGAGGTCGGCCTCGACCGAGGTCGCGCGCAGTCCGTTGCGCAGCAGGAGGCCGAGCACCCGCCAGAAGTTCTTCTCCGGCGGCAGGAAGTGAAACGTGTCGGTCAAGTGCGTGCGCTCATGCCACCGGATCACGTCGAGCACGCCGGCCTCGAGATCCGCGTCCGACTCCGGTGCGAGCACGGCGAGCCGCCACTCGGCGTCGAGGGGTTCGAGCGGGTCGTCCACCACGGGCAAGGCGTCGCGCAGGAGCTGCATCCCGTCCTCGCGGGCGATCCGGCGCATCCGCAGCAGCGACGCGGCCCAGTCGCGCACCGCGTCCATGTCCACCAGGTAGTTGTCGACGAGGGCGACGCCCGCGATGTCGCCACCCACGAGCGACGTGCGCGCCTCGATCGAGCGGTTCTCGCCCACCACCTCGCGCGCGCGCACCGGGACTTGGATCTCCGCGGAGGGCTCGAGATCGCGCAACGACAACCGCGTGAGCAGCATGCCCTCCGCCGGCAGGCCCAGGCGGTGGCCGAGGACCAGATGCTGGTTCACGCTGGCGAAGTGCTGCGGCAGGCCTGGTCCGAACGGATCGACGATCTCGCCCACGAACGGGATCGCGAACACGCGCGGTTCGCCGACCACGTCCCGCCCGAGGATCTCGCGCGACACGCGGCGCACTTCGTCCAGCGTCCCCGCGAGGTCCCGCTCCTCCGCCTGACCGTAGCCGGAGTACAGCACGCGCCGCACCGCGGCCTCGAAGGCGAGCAGCCGGCGGATCTCGTCGCGCCGCTCGCGCAGCAGGCCGGCTCCGTCCGCCTCGCGATGGCGTCCGAGCGCGAGCGTCGCGACGGCCTCCGCCTCGGCGAGCAGACCGATGTCGCGCAGGGCCTCCGCCAGCTCCGTCGCTCCCACGGCGGTCGCGATCGGATCCTGCGCCTGCCGCCACGGCCCCTGGAACACCGTGAGCCAACGGCCGCGCACCTGGTTGCGCTCGTCGTCGAGCAGCACGTCGGGGAACGTCCGACGCAGGTCGGCGAGGAACTCGCGCACGTCGCCGGCCTCGATCAGCAGGCGCCGCCACGCCCGACGCACGCGCGGGTCCACCGGCGGCTGGCCGGTCGGCGCGAGCGCCTCGCGCGCGGCGTTGGTCTGGCCCAGGGCCTTGAGTGCCTCCGCGACGATCACGCCACCGCCGGCCCGCACGAACGCATCGAGGCGCGCCCCGTCCTGGAACAGGACCTCGCGCAACTGCGCCAGCCGGTCGTGGCCCAGGCCGTCGCGGAGGAGCGCCTCGAGCACCTGCCGCACCGCGACGTCCCAGGGCCGCTGCTGCAGCGCGGCGAGCAGCGGCGCCCACGCCTCGTGGCGCGGAACCTGCATCGCCCGCACGCGCGCGACGCCGAGGTCTCCCAGCCCGTCGAGATCCTTCCGCTTGCGGAGGCGGAGGAACACCTCCGCCGCCGCATCGACCCGGCCATGCTCCACCAGCGCGTTGGCGAGGTTCACGGCGTTCATCACGGTGTCCTCGGCGAGTTCGTGCAGACGCTTGTAGATGCCCAGCGAACGCGCGGGGTCCTCGTTGCGGATGGCCGACGCGAGACCCACCCAGCCCCAGTAGAAGCGATGGTCGAGCGCGAGCGCGCGCTCGAAGTACGGCCGCTGCGCCGCTGCCGGCCGCTGCAGGCGCCCGGCGAGGTAGTGCGCCGCGGGATCGGTCGGCCGCGCCTCGAGGCGTGCCGCGGCCTCGACGGCGAGGATGCCGCGGCGGCCGCGCTCGCGCAGCAGATCCTGGCGGAGACGATGCGCATCGGTGTGTTCCGGCGCGAGTTCGAGCGCGGTGGTCACGGCCTGCAGGGCGCCCGCCGCGTCGGCGTGCTCGAGGCGGGTGCGCGCGAATGCCACCGCCCGATCGGCCTCCGTCGCGTCGCCCGGCACCGCGACCAGTTCCGTCGGCAGGGACAGACGGCCGCTCGCGCACGCCGACAGGACGACGAGGGTCAGGCTCGCGAGGGACGCGCGGCGCGTGCGGACGGTCATGCGGTGGGCATTCTTCAGACTTCGCAGCGGCGCGCCACTCATCGCAGAAGCCGGCGGCCGCAACCCAAAGGGTCGATGTCGTCGCTGGCGCGACGACCAGACAGGGCCGACGGCGATGGCATCGTCCGGGGCTTCCAGGGCCGCTCGGATCTTGCAGGTGGAAGAGCCCACGGCAAGGAAGCTTCGCTGTGAATCCTGCGCGCCGCGCGAGCATTCGCGGCCCTTGCAGCTCAACGCAGCAGCCCGTCGCCGCGGAACCCCGGCAAGGTGGTGACGCCGAGGATCAGGTCGCCCACGGTCACGACCGGGTGTGTCTCGCAGGCCTGCACCATCGCCTCGATCTGCACGCGATCGGCCGCGTCGGGGAGCCGCCCCACGGCGTACACGAACAACCGCGTCGCCAGCGCGCGTGGGAAGGCCGGCTCGGCAGCGAGGTGCGCGCGCAGCCCGTTCACGCCATGCACCGTCCGCCCCCCCGGCAACGAGCCCCGATCGTCGATCGGCTCGGCGGCGGTGCGCCAGCGCCCGACCGCGTCCAGGCTTTCGAGAGCGAAGCCCAGACCATCCATGCGCGAGTGACAGACGGCGCAGGTCTCGTCGGCGCTGTGCCTCGCCATCTGGGTGCGCAGGTCGGCCGCCGAATCGATGCGCGCGCCTTCGAGCGTCGCGGTGCCCGGCGGCGGCGGCGGCGGAGGGTCGGCCAGCAGGTTCTCGAGGACCCACTTGCCGCGCTTGACCACGGAGGTCCGCGTCGGGTTGGAGGTGAGCGTGAGGATGCCGGCGTGGCCGAGGATGCCAGCGCGGCGGGCGTCGGGCACGCGCACGCGCCGCAGGTCTTCGGAGTCGATGCCCCAGAGTCCGTAGTGCTCGGCGAGCCGACGGTTGAGGAACGTGAAGTCGGCGGTGAGCAACTCGCGCACGTCGCGCCCTTCGCGCAGGATCGCCTCGAAGAGCAGCTCCGTTTCGCGCTGCATGTCGGCCAGAAGCACCGGGGCGATGGCGCCGAAGCGGCCCGGATCGGGGGCCATGTCGCGGAGGGAACGTAGCTCCAGCCACTGGGCGGCGAACTCCGTGGCCAGCGCCGACGCACGCGCATCGCGCAGGAGCCGCGCCACCTCTCCGCGCCACACGCCGGGATCGTCGAGACGTCCGGCGCGCGCGTGCTCGAGGAGCGCCGCGTCGGGCACGCTGCTCCACAGGAAGAAGGACAGGCGCGCCGCCAGCTCGTACTGCCGCGTCGCGTCCGCACCCGCACCGTCGACACGGAACAAGAAGCTCGGCGCGCACAGCACCGCCACCGTGGCCGAGCGCAGCGCGGTCGCCCAGGTCTCGCCGCGGGCGAGGGCCGCGGTCACCACCGCGACCATGTCGTCGAGGGCCGCAGCGTCGACCGGCCGGCGCCACGCGCGCTCGAGCAAGGGAGCCAGCAACCGGCGCGCCCGCTCCGTCGGCTCGAGCGAGGTGTCGGCGTCCGCCAACCACCACGCGTTGCCCGCCGGTGGCAGGCGAGCATCGAGCGGCCCCACGACATCCACCCAGTCGACGCGCAGGTTGCGGTCGCGACGGGACGGATCGGGATGCTCGGGCGCGTAGTAGTCGTTGGTGAAGCGCACGGCGATGCGCCGCACGCCCGCCTCCAGCGCCACGGTCGCTTCCTTCACCGTCGGCGCGTCGGCTTCCTCCGGCACGGCGAAGCCACCGGCGACGACGCGGTCCACACTCAGCTCCATGCGCGGTGCAGCATCGCCCGCCTGATCGCCGAACGCGCGCGCCCGCAGCGCGTAGCGTCCGGCGCGCGGCAGGTCCACCGTCCAGCCGAGTTCCGCGTTCGTGTAGAAGTTCGCGAAGTCGCCCGCGACGCTCACGCCATCGACGTTCTCGGCCACCGCCTCCGCCTCCGTCCGCCGCACGGTCGGTGCACCCGGATCCTCGCTGTCGATCACCTGCGCCGCGACCTCGCGCGCCACCGCGAGGTACTTCTCGAGGTGCAGCGTCGAGAACGACAGCGCGTCGGCGACGGTGTCGAAGCCGTGGCCCAGGTCGTCGGCGGGGAGGCCGTCCACCGCCGGCGAGCTCACGCCGAACAGATCGCGCAGCGCCGCCACGAGCTGGCCCCGGCTCAGCCGGCGGATGGTCGGTCCCTTGTGCTCGACCGGCAGCGCCGCCGCCCGGGTGGCGACGGTGGTCTCGATCCACCGCACCAGACCGTCGCGTTCCTCCATCGAAAGCGCAGGTTGCGACGCCGGCGGCATGGCCGCGGTGCGCACCTTGTCGCGCACGCGCAGCAGGCGCGCGAGGAACGCCGCCTCGCTGGTCGCCGGCAAGCGCTCGAGGTCGAGGTCCCCCTCGACATCCCGACCCGCGTGACAGTCGAAGCAGTGGTCTGCGAGGACCGTGCGCACGGCCCGCGGGTACTCCGTCACCTGCGCCGTGATCGCCGGCGCCAGCGCCCACAGAGGCAGCCAGCGCAGCGGCCTCGCCATGCCTCGGGCGCGCGCGCCGCTGCGAACCGGTTCACAACCCATGCGGTTCAGTGTGCGGGTCACGTGCATTCCTGCCAAGCGGCCGGTCAGCGGCGAGCGACGCCCGCGCTGGCTCACTCGTTCACGTAGGTCTCGAGGAAGCGCGCGAGCTGGTGGAAGTCGCTGCGCGGGTCGACGTAGCGGATCCGCGTCACCAGCGTGTCCTGATCGATCAGCTCCGCAAACGGCACGTAGTGCAGTTCGAGCTGCCCCTTGACCGAGATCATCACCGCGTCGCGGCCATCCTCGACCAACGCACGGTACGCGCCGACGCCGAGCTGGCTGCCGAGCATCACGTCGAAGGCGTGCGGCTGGGCGCACCGCGCCTCGTAACCGAGCTGCAGGCCACGCAGCTTGCGCGACCTCCCGGTCCGCGCCGCGTAGGCCTTCTCGATGAGCTTCGCGAAGCGCTTGCCGAGGTCGAGATGCGCGACCGAGATGTGGCCGTGGTCGTCGCGCGGCACGCCCTGCAGCGCCGCGGCAGGCAGCAGCTCGGCGAGCCCTTCCGCAAGGACCACGACCCCGAACTCCTTGCCCTCCGCCTCGCGGGCGAGCATGGTCTTGACGATCCGCGTCACCACGGCGTCGACGTTCATCACCCGGCGCGAGCCCGCGGCCGTGCCTTCCGCCGCGGCCACCGGCTCGTCCTGTGCGAAATCGCCGGTGATGTCCTCGACGCTGACCACGAGACTGGCCTCGCCGGCGATCGCCGCGCCGTACGCGAGCCACCCCGCGCTCCGCCCCATGCACTCGACGACGAAGTAGGCGCGCGTGGCCTCGGCATCGTGGAGCAGGTTGCGGATCTCGACGGCGAGGTGATCGACCGCGGTGAAGTAGCCGAAGGTGAAGTCGATGCCCGCATAGTCGTTGTCGATCGTCTTGGGCACGTGCACCACCGGGATCCGCTTGCCACCGGCCGGCAGCCGCGACTGGAAGAGCGTGAGCTTGTTCGCGGTCTTGAGCGTGTCGTCGCCGCCGATCGACACCAGCGCATCGACGCCCAGCGCACAGAGCCCGTCGTACACGCGGCGCAGCGGGGCCGTGCGCTCCGGGTCGTTCAGATGCGCCGGCTCGCCCACCTGCGCGCCCGGGTTGGCGCGCGCGGTGCCGATGAGGATGCCCTGCTTGTTGCGCGACCGCGCGAGCGCGGCGTGATCGAGGACGAGGTAGTCCTTCCCCGCCTGCAGCGGGCGCGCCGGGTCGAAGCGCATGAGGTTCGAGTATCCGTAGCGGATCCCGAGCACCTCGATGCCGTTGCGCAGGAACGACACCGCTGCCGTCGAGATCACCGCGTTGGCCGCCGGCGCGGGCCCGCCGGCAAACACGAGCGCGACGCGCCGGAACGCGTGCGGTGGCCGCGCCGGGCGCGAGAGTGTCCCCTGCCCCATGCGCGTCACGCCTTGGCGGCGGCGGCCTCGCCAGCGCCGAAGCTCTTGGCCACCGCGCCCTGGAAGCCCTGGATCGCCGTGCGCTGCATGTAGAGCTGCAGCCCGCGCAGGCCGCCCAGCTCCTCGCCGCCGCCGGCGCGCCCGGGCCCGCCGTGCACGCTGAGCGGGAGCACGAGCCCCGGCGGCAGGGCCTGATCGGCGACGCGATCCGAGCCGATCCACACGCGCCCGTGCCAGGGCGCGATGCCGAAGGTCACCGCGTCGGTGAACGCGCGGTCGTTGCTGTAGAGGCTCGCGACGAGGCCACCGCCCCCGCGATTGGTGAGGGCCACCACCTCCGCGGCATCGCCGGAGTACGGCAGGAGCGACGCCACCGGCCCGAACACCTCCTCTTCGTGCGCCGTGTCGACGTTGCCGTCAGGCATCACGACCAGCGTCGGCGCCACGAAGTAACCGGCGTCGCGGATCCGGTCGGCGCCACCGCAGGCGATGCGACCCGCAGCGGCGAGCCGCGCGATGCCGGCCCGCACGTCCTGCAGTTGCCGCGCGCTCGCCAGCGGCCCCATCCGCGTCTCGGCGAGGGCGGGATCACCGATGCGCACGGCGCCGACGCGCTCGCGCAGCGCTCCCTGGACCTCTTCGACCATGCCTTCCGGTACGAAGACCCGCCGCACGGCGGTGCACTTCTGTCCGGTCTTCTGGGTCATGTCGAGAGCCACGTTGGTGAGGAAGGCCTGGAACGTGTCGCTGCCGACCTCGACATCGGGCCCGAGGATCGCCGCGTTGACCGAGTCGGCCTCGATGTTGATGCGCGCGTTCGTGGCGAGCAGGTTCGCGTTGCCCTTCAGCGTCCGGCCGGTCTTCGAGCTGCCGGTGAACGCGACGCAGTCCATGGGGCCGAGCAGGTCGAGAAGGTTGCCGGTCGAGCCGACCACGAATTGGAACGCTCCCTCCGGCAGTGCCCCGCTGTCCACGCAGGCCTTGGCCATGCGCCACGCGACCATCGCGCTCGGCGTGCCGGCCTTCTCGATGACCGGCACGCCGGCGAGGATCGCGCAGGCGAGCTTCTCGCCCATGCCCCACGCCGGGAAGTTGAAGGCATTGATGTGCACCGCCACGCCCGGCCGGGTGACCCAGATGTGCTGGCCCCAGTAGCGCGGCGAGCGCCCGAGCTGCACGCCGTCGCCATCGGCCAGATGGCTGCCGGTGCCAAGGGACGCGCCGAGCGCGGCATACGCGGCGAGGGTGCCCGTGGCGCCGTCGACGTCGAACTTGCCGTCGCTGCGCGTGCTGCCGCCGTTGCGACTCGACAGGTCGAGCAGCTCGTCGCGGATCGCGTGGATCGCCGCCGACAGGGTCTTCAGCGCCGCGGCGCGCTGGCCGAAGGTCATGGCGCGCAAAGCCGGCCCGCCGAGCTGGCGCGCGTGCGCGACCACGGCGGCGAAGTCGATGCCGCCGGAGCCGCAGCGACCGATCACCGACTCCGTGGTCGGATCGTGCAGGGGTTGGGTATCGCCCTGGCCTTCGTGCCAACGGCCAACGACGTAGCTCTGCAGGGTCTGCATCCCCGCCATCAAACCGGGCCCGCCCGGCCAGGGCAAGGAACGTGCGGCGCCCGCAGCGCGGCCCGGTCAGGCCTCGCCGAGGACCCTCCGGACCTCGGCGGCGGTGGTGATGCCCTCGGCGACGTAGCGCGCCGCCTGCTCGTGCATCGACCGGAAGCCGGCGGCGCGCGCCGCGGCCTCGAGCGCGTAGCTGTCCGCGTGCGCATTGATCAGCTCGCGCAGCCGGCGCGACATCGGCAGCCACTCGGAGACGAGGCAACTGTCCGCGTAGCCGCTGCCCTGGCAGCGCAGGCAGATCATCGCCGTGTCGGAGCCCTGGCACTCCGTGCAGCAACGGCGCAGCAGACGCTGCGCCGCGATCCCGGTGACGCTGGCGGTGAGCGCGAATGGCTCGACCCCGAGGTCGAGCAGGCGCGGGAACACCTGCAGCGCGGAGCCCGCGTGCACGGTGCTCGCCACCAGGTGCCCGGTGAGCCCCGCCTCGAGCGCGATGCGTGCGGTCTCGAGGTCGCGCACCTCGCCGACCAGGATCACGTCCGGGTCCTGGCGCAGCACGGAGCGCAGCGCGCGCGCGAAGGTCAGCCCCGCCGTCGGGTTGATCTGCGTCTGCGTCGCGCCCCGCATCTGCCGCTCCACGGGATCCTCGATCGTGACGATCGTGCGCATGATCGGCTGCGCGACGACGTGCTGGATGCACGCGTACAGCGTGGTGGTCTTGCCGCTGCCCGCCGGACCCGCGACCAGCACGACGCCGTGCGGCGCCTCGAATGCGGCGGCGAGGCTGTCGCGCACGGCCGGCGCATGCCCGAGGGACTCGAGCGACCGCGGCGTGCCCCGCGCGCTGTCGAGGCGCAGCGAGATCCGTTCCCCGCACACGGTCGGGTAGGTCGTCACCCGCACCCAGCCGGGCAGACCGCTCACCGCGGGCTGGATGCAGCCTTCCTGCGGCACGTCCTTCCGGTAGGCCTGCAGCTCGGCCATGGTCTTCAGCCGGCCCAGCAAGGTGCTCGCCAACTCCGTGGGCAGGACGCCGATCGGCACCAGGGTCCCGTTGGTTCGCATCCGCACGTCGAGGCCGTGCGCGGTCGGATCCACGTGGATGTCGCTGGCGCCGAACTCGGTCGCGTGACCCAGCAGGTAGTCGATCACCTGCACCGCCGTCGCGTCCGGATCCAGGTCGGCGAGTGACCTGATCACCACGGGAGCCGCGAGCTCCTCGACTTCCATGTCCACGACGGTCCCGGTGTCTTCCATCCTTCGATCCCTTGCGGATGGGGTCGGCCGCTGCTGCCGCGCGACTTGAGACGGAGGGAAGGAATCGCAGGGCCCTCAAGCGCCAGTTCCGGGTCCACGCCTCCGTCGACGAGACGGACGTCGCGCCCGACGGCGTCTGGCTCGCGATGACGGACAGGAGTGGACGGGCCGACGTGTACGACCTCACGAACGGACAGCTGCTGGCGCAGTACCATTTCCCGGGCGTGGCGCTCCGCGATGCCTCGGTGCACCCGGCCAGAACCGGGTGTTCCTTGCGCATGCCGACGCGACCGTGCAGGCCCTCGCGCCGGGCTCGTCGGAGCCAGAGTGACGCACTCGACGGGTCGTGACCGGAGGCCTCAACGACATGCAGATCACCAGCGACGGCAGCACGCTCGTGCTCGCCACCGATACCGGGGGCTTGCTGTAGTCGACACCGGAATGGCGCCGCTCGTGGATGGCAGGTGAGTGCCCGGGGCGTGTCCCGGATGCGATCCGGTTCTGGCACACCCGCGGCGCGCCGCTGCGATGAGGGCAGCCGCGTGCCGCCCGTGCGCCGTCCTGGCGCGTCGCTAGACTGGCCAAGTCATGCCGTCACCTCTCCAGGATGATCCAACGCCAGCCCTGTTGCGCGCCGCCCGCTCCGGCGATGCAGCAAGCCTGGACCGGCTCCTGCGCGACCATCAGGCCGGGCTGCTCGACCGCATCCGCGGCATGATGGGCGACCACGCGCGCGCCGTCCTGGAATCGAGCGACGTGCTGCAGGACACGTTCACCGACATCGTCCAGGGCATCTCGGCGTTCGGGCCCGGCGATGAGGAGCGGTTCCTGCGCTGGGCCTCGTCCATCGCCCAGAACAACCTGCGCGACCAGCTCCGGAGGCGGCGCATGGCGCTGCTGGACAGCGTGTCGGGCTGCCTGGACACGAACACCCCCTCGCGCGACGCGAGCCGGCGCGACCTCGACGACGTCGTGCGTCGCGCCATCGAGTCCATGCCCGCCGACTATGGCGAGGTCATCGAGTTGCGCGACGTGCAGCAGCTCTCGTTCGACGTGATCGCCGAGCGCATGCGCCGCACGGCCAACGCGGTACAGATCCTGCACACGCGGGCGATGACCCGCCTGGGGCAGGTGCTGCGCGCGACGCTGGGCGAGGCGTAGCGCTCGCGGCTACGTACCGAAGCGCAGCACGACGCCGTTCGAGACGGCGATGTTCAGCGGTGCACCGCTCTGCGGGAACCCGACCTGCGCGCCGAGTTGCAGGCCGGTGAGCCCGCTGTCGTTGGGGACCGTCACGGTCAGCGACCACGTGCCGCCCACCGGGAACACGAACAGGTCGACGAAGCCCAGCGACAGGTCGATCCAGAACCGGCACCCGGGGCCGTACGGCAGGCCCGCGCGCGTCGGGGCGCCCAGCATCAGCAAGCCGAGCGGCGCCGGCGCGTCCGTGCCCGACAGCGTCATGGCGGCGCCGAGCACCGGGTCGGTGCAGGCGAGCGTCGGTTGTGCGGACGTCGCGGCGCAGCCGTAGCCGTAGGCCTGCGACGTGGCGCCAGGATCGAACACGAACAGTTCCATGCCGGGACCGCCGGCAGGCGTGAAGGCTTTGAAGTACATCTGCCCGCCCGCGAGGGCGATGCAAGTGGCGCCCCCGCCCCCCGGTCCCGGGTAGGTGTCGGCCAAGCGGATGGTCCCCGCTGCGGTCCCGTCGGTGCGCCACAGCTCGTTCCCCGTCGCACCATCGTTGGCACTGAAGTAGACGCGGCGCGACCCCACCGCGACGAGGTTGCCCGGATCGCCCGACGCGGTGCCGGGGTTGAACTCCTTCAGGATGAAGGTGCCCGCCGCCGTGCCGTCGCTCTGCCACAGCTCCCTGCCGTTCGCCGCACTCGTCGCCTGGAACAACAGCCTGCCATTGAGCGCCGTCAGTTCGACGGGATTCGAGTTCGCCGAGCCCGGGTTGATGTCGCGGACCAGCACGGTGCCGGCGGTGGTGCCGTCGGTCTTCCACAGCTCCCGGCCCGTGGCGGTGGTGTAAGCGCTGAAGAAGACCTGGTTGCCCACCACGGTCAGGTCGCCGAGCGAGTACGCCGTCGTCGGCGACACGGTCGCGACCAGGACCGTTCCGGCCGTCGTCCCGTCGGTGCGGTAGAGGAATCTCGTCGACGGGAGCAGCAGGTAGTCGCCCAGGACGGCGAAGTTGCTGATGCTCCCGCCGCTACTGATGGACGAGAAGACCTGCGTGCCGGCGATCGTTCCGTCGGTGCGCCAGGTCGCTCCAGTGGACCCGTTGTACGCGCTGAAGTAGATGTGGCCCTTGAAGGCCGTGAAGTTCCCCGCCCCCGAACTGACCGGCCCCGGATTGATGTCACGGAGGCGGTAGGTGCCGGCGGTCGTGCCGTCGGTGCGCCAGGGTTCGCCCCCCGTGGTCTCGTCCGAGCCATAGAAGCACAGCGCGCTGCCCAGGCGCACGAACGTAGGAAGTTGAGGTCGACTGCCCATCTCGGCGAGCGATGGCCCCACCTGGGCCACCAGCGTCGTGCCCGCCGCGGTGCCGTTGCTGCGCCAGAGCTGACCCAGGTACTCGATGGGACCATCGTTGGCACCGAACAGCAGCTCTCCGTGCCACTCGCCGCCGCGCATCCGGTCGCCCCACAATCCCCAGGCGAATGAGCGCACGCTCGCCGTGCTCGCGACCGTGCCGGCGCTCTTCCACAGCAACGGGTTGGCGGACGAGTCGCCGAAGAACGCCACGCCACCAACATCGACGATGCGGCTGTCGTTGGAGGACGAGACGAGGCCGCCCGTGGTCAACCGGGTCGGCGTTTGCGCAGGCAGGTCGGCCAGCAGGGGGACAAGGAGAATGAGGGAGAAGGCCTTCGTCAGACGCATCGGATCGCTCCTCGACGGATGGGGTTGTTTGGACGCCCCGAGGGCGCACGCGGACTCCCCGATCCGTCGCGGAAAGCGCGCGGCCGGCCCACTCACGCCGCACGCCGCTACGCTTGCCGGCACGATGGTGGAGCCGCACCCATCCCGCGAGCACCCGTCGTCCTCGGACGTGGCCGAGGTCGACGACGATCGTCTGTTCGAGATCCTGCACGCGCACCTCAGCGACCCCTCGCGCGGCGGCATCGACGACCTGTTGCGCGACCATCCGGAGCAGCGCGAGCGGCTTCTCACGCTGCACGCCGACTACCAGCTCGCGCAGAGCCTCGTCGGTCGCGGGGTGGCGGCCGGCAGGCACGCGAGCGTCCTCGACGAGTTGAACCGCACGGCCGCACCAGGCCACGAGTATCGCGACCTCGGTCTGCTCGCGCGCGGCGGCATGGCCGAGATCCGCCGCGTGCGCGACGTGCGCCTCGACCGGACGCTGGTGAAGAAGATCCTGCCCGTCGCGGTCCACGCGACGCCGCTCGACGCCCGGCTCGTCCGCCGGCTCGCCCGGTTCCTCGGCGAGGCCCGCGTGATGAGCGGCCTGCAGCATCCCGCGATCCTGACCGTCGTCGACTTCGGCGTCGACGAGCAGGGCCGGCCATTCCTGGTGATGCCCGAGGTCGAGGGCCGGACGCTCGACGCGGTATT
Organism: uncultured candidatus Brocadiaceae bacterium; assembly: GCA_964418595.1. Classification (GTDB taxonomy): domain Bacteria; phylum Planctomycetota; class UBA1135; order UBA1135; family UBA2386; genus CAYQMF01. The sequence continues at coordinate 50,240 of CAYQMF010000021.1, read as the reverse complement.
CGCCGACCTGCGCGGCGGGCATGGTGCGGGCACCGCGATGGTGCAGGTCGTGCAGACCCTCCTGCCGGCGTGCGAGGCGGTCGCCTACGCGCACGCCTGCGGCGTCGTCCACCGTGACCTCAAGCCGAGCAACATCATGGTCGGCCGCTTCGGCGAGGTGCGGGTGATGGACTGGGGGCTCGCCAAGCGGATCGGCGAGCCCGACCGGCGCACGCCGAGCGACGGCGATGCCAATCCGTCGACGTGGACCCGCACCGGCGACCAGATTGGCACACCAGCGTACATGGCGCCGGAGCAGGCGAGCGGCGACCGCGACGCCGTCGGCGCGCACACGGACCAGTACGCGCTCGGTGCGATCCTGTACGAGGGCCTGACCGGGCGGCGACCGTTCGCGGACCAGCTCACCGAGACGACGACGCTGGCCGTCCTCGCCGCGATCCGCCACTCGCTGCCGACGCCGTTGCATCGGCTCGCGCCAAACGTGCCGCCGGAGCTGGCCGCCATCGTCAGCAAGTCGATCGCGCGGTCCCCGAGCGACCGCTATCCGACCGTCGCGGCCATGGTCGAGGACCTGCGCGCCTTCCTCGAGACGCGGGTGGTCGCCGCCTACGGCCGCGGGCCCTGGCAGACGCTGCGGCAGTGGGTGCGCCGCAACCGGGGGCTTGCCATCGGGATCGCCGGCGTCCTGGTGACGGTGATCGGCGCGCTCGTGACGCTCAACCTTCTGCAGTCCTCGCACCGCACGTCCCTGCAGGCGACCAACCGCGACCTCGACGTCGCCCGGCAGGAGGCCGTCGACCATCTCGCCCGGCTGCAGGGGCATCTCTACCGGCAACAGCTTGCCGCGGCGTTGCGGCTGTACGAGGACGGTGAGTCGACGTTCGCCATCGGCGAAGCACTGCAGGCGTGCCCCGAGCCGCTGCGCGGCTTCGAGTGGCGGATGCTCCAGGCGCTGAGCGTCGCCGGCGAACCGATGGGCCAGTGCCAGGTTGGAGTCACCGCGCTCGCGATCGCTGCCGACGGCCGGACGTTCGTCGCAGGTGGACCGGAGGGGATCGAAGTCTGGGAAGTCGCCCCGCCGGCTCGACGCTTCCAGCGCCCGACAGCGGGGCCGGTGTACGGCGCCGCCATGAACGCGGCGGCGGACCTGCTCGCCGTCACGACGGTCGACGGACGGCTGCAGACCTTCACGCTGGCGTCGGGCGAGCCCCGATGGGCTCGGGAAGCGGCCCCGCGTGCCCCCGTCGTGATCAGCGCGGATGGGCACGTCGTGTTCACCGTGCTGGCAGACGGAGCAGTCGGAGTGCTCGCTGCCCAACACGGCACCGTGGTCCGGCAGGCGGCACTCGGCGCAGGTGTATCGACGCTCGCACTGGCGCCGCGGGACGCGCTGCTCGCGGCTGCCGGTCCGGAGCAGTGCGTGCTCGCCGATGCGGGAACGCTCGCCCCGCGCTGGACCAAACGCCACGGGCCGGGCCGGGTCGACATGTTGCAGTTCGACGGCGACGCACGCAGCCTGCACCTCGGCCTCGAATACCGCTGGCGATGGCGGTTGCGGGTGGAAGACGGTGGCGCGAGCCAGACGGAGGACTGGGGAGCGATGCCGGCGGCGAACGGTGGCCGGGCCGTCCTGCACGACCGGTTCCTGCTGCCGATCCGGAATTGGCTCGGGCTGCGACCGACCTCGGCGCGCGCGTGGCCGACGCGGATGTTGGCGGGCCATCGTGCCGACATCACGGCGCATGCCCTTGCTTTCGATCATGCGTGGGGCCTCTCGGCGGGCAGCGATGGGGAAGTCCGGCGCTGGAGCCTGGAGACACAGGCGTGGCGGGCGCTGCGCGCTCTCGACAAGGAGATGCTGCGAGTGGCCCTGTCGCCCGACGGCGCGCGCGTTGCCGCAGTCGGATGGGATCCGGACCTGTGGATGTGGGATGTCGCGTCCGGACGACTGCTGCTCAAGATCCCGCAGCGCGCCCAGGCGAAGCGGGCTGTCGGTTGGACCGGCGGCGGCGACGGCATCCTCGGCGTCGCTTCGGACAACCGTCTGTGTGAGTGGGACAGCCGCACCGGCGAGCTGCGCCGCCGCTTCGACCTCACCATCGGCTGGGCGTCCCCACTCGCGATGTCGCCCTCCCGCCACCGGTTTCTCACCGTCGATCAAGCCAACGAGGTGATCCTGGTCGACGTGGTCTCGGGGCTGTCTCGCAAGGTGGGCGTCTTCGGCCGCAACTCGGTCTTGGCGTGGACTCCGGATGACAGGTCGTTCTTCTGCAGCGACGCTGACACCCTGTACCGCTTCGATGCGGACACCGCGACCCGCGCAGCGGCGATCCGTCTGGCGGGCGCCTGCTGCGTCGCGGCATCAAGCGACGGTATTCTGGCGTGCGGAGACAAGTTCGGCCGCGCCCACTTGCTGCACCCCAGTCGACTCGAGGTGCTTCACTCGGTCGCGCCACACTTCGGCGCCGTGACCGGCATGGTTTTCGTTCCCGGCGAACGGCGTTTGATCACGGTCGGCTACGACCGGCAGTTGTTCGTGCTCGATCCGGACAACGGCTGCACTTTGCTCCGCATGCTGCCCGACGCCTGTCCCTTGCACTCGGTCGAGCTGAGTCCGGACGGATGCCTGCTCGTGCTCGGTGGGACGTACGGGGAAGTGTTCTGTCTGCGCATTCCCCCGGCCGTCGCCACGCCCCGCTAGGCTTGCCGGCACGATGGTGGAGCCGCACCCATCCCGCGAGCATCCGTCGTCCTCGGACGTGGCCGAGGCCGACGACGATCGGCTGTTCGCGCTGCTGCACACGCACCTCAGCGATCCGTCGCGCGGCGACATCGACGACCTGCTGGGCGACCATCCGCAGGACCGCGAACGGCTCCTCGCGCTGCACGCCGACTACCAGCTCGCGCAGAGCCTCGTCGGCCACGGGGTCGCGGCCGGCCGGCAAGCGAGCGTCCTCGACGAGTTGACGCGGGCCGCCGCGCCGCGCCAGGAGTACCAAGACCTCGGTCTGCTGGCGCGCGGCGGCATGGCCGAGATCCGCCGCGTGCGCGACGTGCGCCTCGACCGGACGCTGGTGAAGAAGATCCTGCCCGTCGCGGTCCACGCGACGCCGCTCGACGCCCGGCTCGTCCGCCGGCTCGCCCGGTTCCTCGGCGAGGCCCGCGTGATGAGCGGCCTGCAGCATCCCGCGATCCTGACCGTCGTCGACTTCGGCGTCGACGAGCAGGGCCGGCCATTCCTGGTGATGCCCGAGGTCGAGGGCCGGACGCTCGACGCGGTATTCGCCGACCTGCGCGGCGGGCATGGTGCGGGCACCGCGATGGTGCAGGTCGTGCAGACCCTCCTGCCGGCGTGCGAGGCGGTCGCCTACGCGCACGCCTGCGGCGTCGTCCACCGTGACCTCAAGCCGAGCAACATCATGGTCGGCCGCTTCGGCGAGGTGCGGGTGATGGACTGGGGGCTCGCCAAGCGGATCGGCGAGCCCGACCGGCGCACGCCGAGCGACGGCGATGCCAATCCGTCGACGTGGACCCGCACCGGCGACCAGATTGGCACACCAGCGTACATGGCGCCGGAGCAGGCGAGCGGCGACCGCGACGCCGTCGGCGCGCACACGGACCAGTACGCGCTCGGTGCGATCCTGTACGAGGGCCTGACCGGGCGGCGACCGTTCGCGGACCAGCTCACCGAGACGACGACGCTGGCCGTCCTCGCCGCGATCCGCCACTCGCTGCCGACGCCGTTGCATCGGCTCGCGCCAAACGTGCCGCCGGAGCTGGCCGCCATCGTCAGCAAGTCGATCGCGCGGTCCCCGAGCGACCGCTATCCGACCGTCGCGGCCATGGTCGAGGACCTGCGCGCCTTCCTCGAGACGCGGGTGGTCGCCGCCTACGGCCGCGGGCCCTGGCAGACGCTGCGGCAGTGGGTGCGCCGCAACCGGGGGCTCGCGATCGGGATCGCGGGCACCATGGCCACGGTGGTCGCCGCCCTCGTCACGCTGAACCTCCTGCAAGCAGCCAACCGATCGCGTCTCCGGACGACCAACGAGGCCCTCGACGCTGCGCGGCGCGAAGCGGTCGACAACCTCGCCGGCCTGGAACGCAACCTCTACCGCCAGCAGCTCGCGGCGGCACTCCGCCTGTACGAAGACGGCGACAGCACCGTCGCAATCCGCGCCGCTCTCGACGAGTGCCCGCGCGACCTGCGCGGTTGGGAGTGGCGGCTGCTGGCGGCGATGGCAACCGGCGGTGAACCGGTAGCACAATGCGGCTCGTCGGTGACTGCGCTCGCGCTGGCCCCCGACGGCAGCTACTTCGTGGCGGGTGGACCGAACGAGGTCCAGGTTTGGGACCTCGAACCGCGAGCCCGGCGCTTCGTGTGCAGCACACCGGGTTGGGTGCAGTTCGTGTCCCTCCACGCGGGTGCGGAAGTGTTCGCGGCGACCACGGCGAACGGCTTCCTGCACGTCTGGGATCTTCCGGATGGGACTCCCCGCTGGAATGCGGAAGCGCAGACCAGGTCGCCCGTGGCGTTCAGCATCGACGGCCGGCGGGTGTATGCCGCGCTGCGCGAGGGCGGACTCGCCGCGCGCGACGCCGCAAGCGGGGCGATCCTGGCGACGGCGCCGTCGGATGAGCCGATCCAGCAGCTCGCGGCATCGCCGCTCGGTGACTCGGTGGCCGCCGTGACCGCCGCGGGAACGAGACTGCTCGACGCGCGCACGTTGGCGGAGCGCTGGACAGCGCCGCATGCAGCGGGGGACAGCGACTTCGTCCAGTTCGAGATCCACGGACAGGTCCTGTACGTTGGGGTGGAGAGCGAGCAGGTGCAGCACGTCGACATCCGGACCGGCAACGTGCGCTCGACGCAGCACTGGCCGCGCCGCGGCCGGCGCGTCTCCAACCGGAGCATGTGGCGAGGGCAACTGCTTGGCCGGCACTCGATGTGGCTCGCGGTCACCGACGTACCCCCTACCCTGCTGGTCGGGCATCGGACGATGCAGACGACGCACGCCACGCACGTGGCACCGCAGTGGCTGCTGTCGGGCGAGGTCGATGGCGAGGTGCGCCGTTGGGCTCCCGACCTGCCTGCCACGAGGCGCGTGCTCCGGGGCTCCGGCCGCGAGATCCTGCGCGTCGAGCTGTCGCCCGACGGCGCACGCGTCGCCGGCGCGGGCTGGGACCGGTCGCTGTGGATCTGGGAGGTGGCGTCGGGCCGCCGTGCCCTGTGCATTCCGGCTTCTCCCGATCCGATGCGGGCAGTCGCGTGGACGCGCGACGGGACCGCGATCCTGGGCGTAGGCCCTGACCGCCACCTGACGGAGTGGGACGCGCGCACGGGCGAGGTGCTGCGCCGGTTCGATCTGGCGGTCGGTTGGGCCTCGCCGCTGGCGCTGTCCCCGGACGGGACGCGCGCGCTCACCGTCGACCGTACCAACCAGGTCGTCCTCGTCGATCTCGCCACCCAGGTCGTGCGGCGCGTCGACCTGCACGGGCGTCTCTGTGGGATGGCCTGGCACCCCGACGGCCGCGAGTTCTACGCCAACGACCCCAAGGCTCTGCACCGCTTCGATGCGCACAGCCTGCAGCGCAGCGCGAGCGCTGCGCTGCCGGGTGTCGACCACGTGACGGTCGCGCCGGATGGGGGCACGCTGGCCGTCGCAGCCAACCAGCGCGTGGTCCTGCTCGATCTCGACACCTTCGCCACCGCGCTGGAGATCCCACACGCAAGCTTCGCCCAAGGAGGGTTCCTGCCGGAAGGGAACCGGCTGGTGGCCGCGACCAGAGACGGACACATCGTGGTGCTGGATCCGTCCGGCGGCTCGACGATCCTGCGATTCCTGCTCGACCCACGTGGCTTCCAGACCGCCGATCTCTCGGCCGACGGCCGCCGTTTCGTGGCGGCCGGCCTCAGCGGCGAAGTGATGTGCCTGACGGTTCCGGTCGCGGACGCCCTGCCGCACTGACGGACGGCGGCCGCCGGCGCGCGCCCATGTTTCTGGATCCGGCCGACGGATCGGCGGCATGCCTTGCGCCCTCCGGGCACGCCCCGCGCGCGCTGGCCGGCGTGGTCATCGCAAGCTGGACCTTCCCTCGCTGCCCGGAGTAACCCGATGAGTCTCCTGTCCCGTGTCCTGCTGCCGCTCTCATTGACGTCTTTTCTCGGCGCGCAGTGCCTCACTCCCGAGGTGCTCACCCCGACGCTGCCAGCCTGCGCCACGACGGGCTTCGGGGCGTCCATCGCGATCGATGGCGACACCGCCGCGGTCGGGGCTCCCTACGCTTCCGAGGGTCCCGGGACCACGTGTGGCGTCACCGAGTCCGGGCGGGTGTTCTTGTTCCGGCGGAATCCCACGCCAGGCACCTGGACGTTGACCGACGAGATCGCGAATCCCATCGGCGGCGACCGACACCGTTTCGGAACCAAGGTTGCCATCCGCGGCAACACCCTCGCCGCCCTCGGCATCGGCAGGGATGGCATTCCCGAGATTGCTTGGGTCCTGGTCAAGGTGGGCTCGACGTGGCAATCAGCCAGGCTCACTCTGCCTGGCGGATTCTCCTCGACGTCCATCGCGATCTCCGACGACATCATCGCCATCGGGCTCGGCGGAGGAGGCCGCGTGTGTCTCTACGGCAGGCCGATCGCCGGCTGGACCAGCGTCGCCAGCCATGCGCCGGGCGTGTCGTTGAACGCACCCGCCGGAGACGCCGGGAACTTCGGGTACCACGTCGCGCTGGGCGTGGGACCGACGCTGGGCCCGCGGCTCGCAGTGGCGTGCGACCTCACCGGGTTCACGGGATCCCGCGTCTACTTCTACGACCTCTTCCTCGGCCAATGGATCCCGTCGGGGTCGTTCTCGTTGAGCTTCCCGCTGGGCAACAGCATGAGTGGGCGGGTGGACCTGCACGGCGACGTCGCGGTGTTCGGACATCACAGGGCCCAGAAGTGTTGGGTGTTCGTTCGCGACATGATCGGCAACTGGAACGAACGTTGGGTCTTCCAACGGGGCGAGGCCTACTTCGGAGCGGACGCGGCCCTCTCGCGCGATCCGGCGACGGAGGGACGCGTGGTGGTCCTCGCAGTGGACGGCGCCGGTCTCCGGACAGGATTCGTCTACGACCCGGTGGATCGCACGCGCCTCGACGCGTGGACGATGCGCACGCTGCCCGTTCCGGGAACGGCCTGCTCCATCCCATTCAGCGTCGCGATGTCGGGACCGCTGGTCGTTCTCGCGGGCGGGTGCCTCGCATCCGACCCAACGCCGGCGTACGGCTTCTACCTCGGTGGCCCGCGGACCGGCGGCGGCTATGTCAGCTACGGCACCAGCTGCCAGGGGACCGGCGGCCTGCGGCCGGTACACACGATCGGCGGCACCGCGGAGATCGGCTACCAGATCAGCTGGGAGCTGAGCAACGCGCGGGCATCCGCACCCGCGGCAGTGCTGATCGGTGCGGGCCGCCAGAACATCCCGCTCGACGCGATCGGCATGACGGGGTGCTTCTTGCACTTGACGCAGCTCCTGTCCATCGGTGGGCTCACGGACGGGACCGGTCGCCTCGTGATGCCCGTGACGATTCCGTGCAGCGCGGTCGGTGCCGTGGGCGGCCTCGTGCACTCGCAGATGGCCGTGGTCGACTTCGGCGCCGCACACCCGCTCAAGGTGGTCACCACGAACGGCATGGAGATGACGATCGGCGGCAACCAGTAGGCACCATCCGAATTCCGCCGGCGTCGGGGCGCCGGTCACGGGGTGAGGCGCACGACGTGAGCGCCTCGGCTGCCATGCGTTGGCGGTTGCCCGGGCCATGCGGTCGTCGTCGCCGAGCGTCGGGGCGTCGGTGGCGAACGGCCGGTGAGCGGGCGCGCTGCGCGCCGATCACGTTGGCCAGGCCGTCGCTGAGGATCATTCCGGCCGGGCTGGCACCGGGCTCGACGATCGCCATCTGCTGGTAGAAGGCGAGGCCGAGCAGCGAGCTGACAGAGATCGGCATCGGCCAGGTCGCCGAGCCCGCGTCGAGCACTACAAGTTGGACGTCGTCGGGGCTCACGAAGCGCGGCGCAACGACGAGCATGCCGTGACGATCGGCGAGCGCACGCGTGGTCACGGTACTCGTCGGCGTTGCGCAGCACTCCGTGCAGTACGAAAAGGGGATCGATCCCCATGCAGGCCTCCGCCACGCGCCCAGGAGGCGCAGCTCGGTGCCGGCGGCGATGGTGATCGACGTGTCGTCGAAGCCACCACGGCGCGCCGAGGTGTCTACGGTCACCGTGCCCTGCGTCACCACGAGGCAACCGTCGGCGCCGTTGCCGCCGAACCGGGCCGCGATCCCGGGCGCGATGGCCAGGCGGTTGGTGCCGGAGGTGGGACTTGAACCCACAAGTGGTAGCCGGGGCGCGGACGCGGAAGCTGGGAAGAACAGGACAAACGGCAGGTTAGAGGCCGAGGACGGGGTTCGCAAGGGGTCTCTGCGGGTCGCGGGTTGTCGCTGTGAATCGACCGGTTTCGCGGCTTTGGGTTGCACGTGCAACCTGACGGGCCGGTGGACTCGATCCCCACGCCCGCAGCACTGGGTCGGGAAGTGCGACGCGGTCAGCCTCGGTCAGGGCGATCTGAACCGATAGCAAGGAACCTGCTCCTCGCGTGTGCTGGATTGGTGTTTCCCCGACAGTCGGCCGCCGCAAGTGTCCGTACACGAGCGCGGCCACCTGGTGCCTCTAGGTAGATTCGGTGTTGACGAAAACCCCGAAGACCAGAGCACCAAATGACCGCTGCTTCCCAAGCTACCCGACGCAAGCTCTCGCTACTCCAGCTCGCCGAGGAACTCGGCAACGTCTCCAAGGCCTGCCGCGTGATGGGCTACCACCGCAACTCCTTCTACGAGATCCGACGCGCCTTCCAGACCGGCGGCGTCGATGCCCTCGTCGAGCAGAAGCGGGGCCCCCGGACTCCGCATCCCAACCGCGTCGCTCCCGAGATCGAGGAGCGCATCCTCCAGTACGCGCTCACCTTCCCGACGCACGGCGCCCAGCGCGTATCGAACGAACTCCGCCTGCAGGGCATCCAGGTCAGCCCGACCGGCGTGCGCGACGTCTGGCTCCGTCACGACATCGAGTCCCGCCACAAGCGGCTGCTCCGCCTCGAGCACCACGCGCGCGACACGACGTTCCAGCTTTCGCCGAGGCAGATCGAGCTCCTCGAGAAGCACAGTACGGAGTTCCGCTGCCGCCACGGCGAGGCCGAGAAACCCGGCGATCTCCTCAACCAGGACACCTTCTACTGGGGCTCGCTCAAGGGCGTCGGCAAGGTCTACGTCCAGGTCGCGATCGACGTGTCCTGCTCGTTCGCCTTCGCCAAGGTGTACACCTCGAAGATGCCCATCACCGCGTGCGAACTGCTGCACGAGCGCGTGCTGCCCTTCTATGAGGATCTCGGCGTGGACGTGAAGGCCATCCTCACCGACAACGGCCGCGAGTTCTGCGGCAAGGCGGAGTCGCATCCGTACGAACTGCTGCTCGCCCTCCACGGCATCGAGCATCGCACGACCAAGGTGCGGTCGCCGCGGACCAACGGCTTTGTCGAGCGGATGAACCGGACGCTGCTCGACCAGTGCTTCCGCGTCGCAGGCCGGCAGACCTGGTATCTCGAGCCCGACGAGATCCAGCGCGACCTCGACCGCTTCCTCGCCTACTACAACCTCCAGCGCAGCCACCGGGGCTACCGCCTCAACCGCCGGACGCCGGCGGCGGCGCTCAAGGAGCTGCTCGAACTCCGCGACCTGCCCAGGCTGTCCTGGGAGGTGCCGGAACTACCTCAGACCCAGACCCAAGACCCGAGCGACGCCGCATGACATAGGAGCACCAGGTGTCGGAGAAACACTGAACCTGTACACCTCGCGCACCGAGGAGAGTGCCAGCACGAGCGGGTGACGCTCCATCTCGGGGTTGTGCCGCCACTCCAGTTCCCGGAATGTGCTCGCTCAGTCCCTGGTTGCTGTTTGCCAGAGTTCACACCCTCTACTGCGTGGCAAACGTCAAGAAACTCCCGCCGGTTGCCCGAGCAAGTACTGCAAGATGGTTCCCCTCAAGGGCCCGCCCAACGGCGACTGCCCGCACGCGAAGACCCACTCTTCGTGCTACGTTGACTAGGTTCCTACTGGTTTCGCTCTGTTGGATCTCTCGTCCATCGCTGACGATCAACAACTCATCGACCGGATCCACCTCTACACCGCCCCCGCTCGCGGTAATCATCATCCCCGACTCCAGTGCATCCCACAAGGCAGTCGATCCACCCGTTCTGAAGGCTCCAAGGAATCTGATGGCCTCCTCCCTATTACCAGGAGAAGCTAGAGCCAGGCGCGACCTCCAGACTCGTGCCTTCGCTGAGAAGACCACCAATCCAAACATATCGTTCGAGTCCAAGCCCTCAATCGCCGAAGCTACCTCTCGCCTGGCGATATCGAATCGCGTCGGACTCGACCAACGTCCGTCTGGATTCCGAAGCGCCGACTCGCCCATGCTCCCGGATGCATCCACAACAAAGACCACCTGCCGCGCGGTTACGGGCACGCCAAAGAAGGTCCCATCCCGCCTGCGCACAGCGGCGGTTGCTGATGGTCCACGGTATTCTCGCTCGCGAGTCCTCAGGGGGCCGTCGCCGTGGCGATTCCACCAATCCGCCCATGCCGCTGCGCTCCCGTCTCGAAGTCCCGCGCCGGTAATGTCGTTCAGAGCATCCAGAACCACCCCTCGACACTCTTTGATATGCCGCACTTCCACAAGCCGACGAGGGTCGGCATTTCTCAGCCCGCCCAGGAACTTGATCAGGCCAACAACTACGTCGCGATCTCCGTGCTCCTGGAGCAACTGAGCCAGTCGTGCCACCGTCCTGTGTGACGACGGATCAATCCTCTCTAAAGCCGACAATGCCGCAGATTGAATCAGGACCCTTTGCTTGTTGGGTGGAGAGCCATATGGGGGCTTGAGCAAGCTGACAAGCGTTCTGGTGGCTGCGTCGATGACCTCGGCGTCCCTTTCGCTGCGCAGCGCCATACATAGAAGATCAACGGCCGCGTCACCACGTATGCGCTCCAGCACATGGACCGCGGAAGCCCGAACGCTCGCGCAACCATCCCACAGTAGTGGGGCGATACTTGAAGGTGCGTAATGAGTAGCACAGCTTGCCATCATGTCGACGGCCCCGATTCTAAGCGGCAAGTCCTTGATATCACTGCCATTCGCGATGGCCAGGAGGTACTTGCATGTTTCGGGCGTTGGGGACTCGAAAGACGATTCCACCACTCCCCGGAGCACTGGATAGTCCCACCGCCAAGTATTCCCTCTTACACTGGACGCATACAATAGACCTAAAACTGCCTCGACGCCGGCGCGGCCACTGGACGCGAGTGCGCATCCAACCAGATCCTTCAGCTGGTTCAGCTCTCCCGGCGGGGACGTCATGCCAACCCGCATTTCGACCGGGACTCGCCACCGCGCCCGTCCAGCACTTCCAACGTCTACCAGGTCGATCTCGTCCTTCTGGTAGGCTTTCGTCCAAGCTTCGAGATGAGGGATTGGATCTACGCCGCCAGACACTTGCGCAACCAAGACGGAAGGCATCACAATCCCAAGCATCCAGGCTGACAACCCCGCCGGAGCGTAACGACTTGATCCGGCCCGCTGATTCTCCAGCGTTGCCAAGGTCACTTCCTAGAGAAGAAGTGAGAAACCCGTCTCCTGAGCAAGACTTGCTCTTCGCCCAACTGTCCGATGGCCTTCGCCAACTCCGGCGAGTTCTGTCTTGTCAATACCACTTTGCGACGCTGTCTAGGCCCCGGCCCCGCGATCACCGCGATGGAAATGACCCCTTCGGCAGACGGCAAGTCTCCTAGGCTACTCCGGACTCGGCCCTCGAGCGCCGGCGGGTTGCATTCTATGATGTACCTCTTGATGGCCAGTTGCATTTCCAATCCGTATCCAAGCTGTAGCTCGGCGATTCTGTGAGCGCCTTCTTCGATGATCGCTCGCAGCGCTTCTCGCTCGACGTCGGACAAGGACCGCCGCGCCGGATTGAACTCTGGGTTGCGCTGCAGCGCCTCGACGTTGAATGTCCGCAGAAACTCGGGTGAGGGAGAAGGATTGCTTCCGAGGCGAGAGATCACACGATCGCATTCGGCCAATCCAAGATCCGCCCCAGCGTAATCAGAATGGTCGACAAGCAGCTGACGACTCACGACGTCTTCTGTCGCCTGAAGTGTCGCGTGGCGCTCCCCCGCAATCTCGACCGGTCCTGTAGCGGTGACGGAGTCCACTGCAACATGCTCTCTTAGGGGCGCTGCATCGGAGGGCGCCTGACGACCCTGCGGGCTCCAAGAATGCGAGACTGCCAAGGCCACGGTTCCGGAACACAGAAGACCTAAGAGAAAAGCTACGAACAGAGCGGTCCTACCGCCCCGTTGACCGCGCCCTCGTCTACCGGCGCGCACGCGCTGTCGAGCGTGTTATTCTGGTGCGAGAGCAATAGCCCGCTGCCTGTACAGCACCCTGGTGGCTGGGCCAGCTGCTGCACGTTGAATTGGACGATCCAACCGCACTTCAGCAGAGTGCTGTCTTGGCAAAACGGGTCGTCGTACTTACACTTGCCGGCCGTGGGCGAGCTAATGATCGCTTGCGTCACGATGAAACAGTCTCCGACATCCGAGACGATCGACTCCAGGTGAGGGCACGGGCAGTCTCCTGATCGCGAAGTCGCCGGTTTTGCGGACACCGCCGCCAGTCCAGTCGCCGTGCCGAGGAGGAACGAGAGCAGCGCTGTGTGTCCCATAGACTAGGAACGGTACGCAGCGTCCTTCGTACCGTGCAAGGGCCAACTTATTGAGAACGGCCAGGATTCTTTCCCTTGTCACTCTCGCGCCGATCGACGCCTCGAGCATGCCCGTCCCACCGCTTCCAGGCGTGTGGGTGCGGCCGCCCCTGGTGGCGCCCCTGGACGAGGAAGTCTCTGCGGCGGACCCGCCGCGGTCAATGAAGGATGAACAGACCCCCTTCTCGGCCTTGGTCCCGAGTCGCCCGCGAGTGCCAGCCAGCCGCTGCCGCCCACGCCCTCGTCCGCCTGAGGCCCGCGGAAGAACCCGACGCCGACGTCCGGAGAACGGTCAGGCCCATGGACGCTGCCCCGGCGCATTCGTGGGTCAGATCAACCGTTTGTGTCCTTGTCCTTCAACTTCTCCCCCGACCTGCTCAACGCCTCGAGCAGCAGCCGGTGCTCCTCCTTCAGCGTCCGGCGCTGCTCGTCCGTCAGCAGGTGAGCCATGCGCCCCTCCACCGCCATCACGCCCCGCGCGAACGTCCGCACCCAGCCTGCGAACATCGCCATCGCGGTCGCGCGGTCCAACATCTCGCCGCGCATCTTCTCCAGCTTGAGCCGCTCGATCTCCGCGCGGTGGGCACGCCACTGCGCGACCTTCTCGTCGGACTCCTCCGGGCCGAAGGCATCACTCCGCCGACGTCGTCGAACCTTGATCCCCATCGAATTCCTCCTCGTCGTCCTCCTCCACCACCACCTGCAACGCGAGCTTCGCGCGCTCCATGTCGGCCCGCTCGAGCACGGCCAGGACCTTCGCCACGCCGAGGATCTCGCGCGGGCGCGCCTTCTCGTTGTTGAGCACCCCCACCAGCTTCGAGACCACGGCCTTCCGGATGCCGTCCGGCAACTCCGAGAACCACCCCGGCTGGCGGGCCAGCTTGAGCAGGATGCGCAGGTCGCCGCGCTCGCTCACGGGCTCACCTCGACGAGTCGCATCCCGTAGTCGTCCACGCCGACCGGCGGCGCGACACCCTGCCGGAGCACGAGCCGGTTCCGGCGGAACGGCCGGTAGTCGACGTGATGGTGCACGCGACCGAACCGCCACGCGACGCGCGCGACGTCGGGGTGGAGCCGGGCGATCATCTCCGACTTCGGCGCCGTCCCCTCGCGCGCGTAGAACGCATCCGTGTTGCCGCCCGCGACGGTCTGCGTCGTGAGCTTGTATTGCAGGAAGGCGTTGAAGAGCACCGTCACCCAGCCGGCCTTGAGCATCCGCAGCGACAGGTCGACGTCCTCGTTGTAGCGGGCGCGCCAGCGGAAGGGCGCGTCGGTCCGGATCAGGTTGCAGGAGTAGACGCGCGTGTTGAGCACGAGCGGCGGGAGCTTGGTCTTCCGCACGACGAACATGAAGTACTGCGGCCCCGCCATCGCGATGTTGCGGTAGCGGAGGCAGAAGTCCTCCATGCAGCGGAAGACCGTGCCGTCGGCGACGGGCACCTTCAGGTTGCGGTTGAAGCGGAAGAACCCCTTGATGTTGTCGTCGACGACCCAGTGCCACGGCGCGCCTTCGCTCGCGGCGACGTGCCACGCGAAGTTGCGGGCCGGCCCGCTGCCCCTGCTCTTCGTGCCGCCGTGCTCGTCGCAGGTGTCGTAGTCGCGCTGGAACGCCGGGTCGAGCATGAGGAGCCGCTCGCGCCCGAGGACCGCGGCGTAGCTGTCGAACTCCTGCGCCTCGACGATCACGCGGAACGGGACACCCATCGCGTCGAACGCCCGCATGGTGATGCGGCTGTCGAAGCGGCCCTTCGACGGGATGAAGATCGGGAACTGCGGGTTCATGTCGTGTAGCGCTTGTCGGCGTAGGTCTCGATCTCGACTGGCGGGAACCAGAACGCGCGCGTCCGCTCGGTGAGCTTGATCCCGAGCCGCTCGGCGAGCAGCTCGACCGCGGCGTGGTCGGGGCAGTGGACGGTGAACTGGCGGAACGCGGTCTTGTCCTGGGTGTCGAAGGTCGGCATCCCCTGCCAGCTCTGCTCGGCACTCTGAACCTCCGTCGACCCCGAGTCCTGGGCGACCCTGGAGAGCAGCAGGTCGACCGCGGCCGGATCGAACCCCGTGGCGGCCTGGAGGTCCGGATCGTCGACCAGCTTCGCCAGCTCGGCCGAGAGCTTCGCGTCGTCCCACGCGGCGAGTTCGGCCGTCCGGTTGTCCGCGATGGCGTAGGCGGTCGCGGCCGCGGCCTCGAGCTGCGTCTCGACCACGTCGATCTCCGTCCAGCCGAGCGCGCGCGCAGCGTCGAGCGTCCCGTTGCCGGCTACCACGCGGCCGTCCGGCGCCACGACGATCGGCTTCTGCTGGCCGAACTGCGCGAGGCTCGCCCGGATCGCCGCGAGGTTGGCCTCGTCGTGCCGGCGCGCGTTGTCCGGGTCCGTGTGGAGCGAGGAGATGGGGCGGCGCTCCACGCGCAACGCCCCCCTCCCCTGCGAAGACGGGGCCGGTTTGGGGTCCCCCAAAGAGTTAGCGGAAGTCATGCGGTAGTTCCCAGAGAAAAAGCACGCGCTGCCGCCCGAGTGGCATGTGCCCCCCGGTGGAAGGACCCGACGGCCGTGCGCCTCACGGGACGCCGCCCTCGATGCGGGCCAGCGCGAGCGCGTCGCACCGGGTCTCGGCCTCGAACAGCGACTCGACGAGCTCCACCGCCGCGGCGGCCCCGCGACGCGACAGCTCGTCCTCGACCCGGCAGGCAAGGCCGAAGGGGTCGAGCAACCCAAGCCCTTCGAGGATCTCCGGCGGACGGGATCTGCGATCGTCGACCAGTTCGGCGAGCAGGCGGACCACCGCGATCCCCAGCGCCGGGGTGAGCCGCAGGACGGCCGGCAGGACGTCTCGGTGCGTTCGCGCCGCGGTCATCAAGCTGAGGGGCGGAACCCTCGGTGCCCGGAGCCGAGGCGGTCTGCCGCGTCGGGTGACCAGACGCACGTCAAGGCGCCGCAGGGCGTCGAGCACGTCGAGGAGCTTGAGGCTCACAGCTCACCCTCCCATTCCCAGGTGAGACCGCCAGCCTCGACAACGTTCTTGTCCCGGCTCCGATCCCCGGGGCCGACGACCGGCGCCGGAGGCGAAGGGCGGGACGAGACCCGCGGACGACCGTCGGCACCGTCGGCATCGTCGGCGGAGGCAGGGACTCCGCACCGCTTGGCGCCTCCCCGCTCACGGCCTTGCCGACGGTCTGCCGACGGTGTGGCTGAAGCGGACGCGCCTCCGTCGGCACCACCGTCGGCACGTCTCGGCGTCGGATCAGGCGCCGGTCCTCGGGCGGACGCCGAAGATGCCGCCGGTGCCGACGATGCCGACGGTTGCCGACCCGACTCCGCGAGTTCACCTCCCAGCCGGTAGAACCGGGTGACCCGGGACGACTTGTGGCCTTTCCGCACCCGCTCGACGCCGACGCCGTGTCCGCGAAGCGCGGGCGCCAGTCGGATCACCGCTGCGGTCATGCCGCGTGCGGAATCTGGCCAACCGCGAGTCGCCCGCTCCTCCTCGGACGCCACCGCGTTCAGTTCCCTGAGCAGGTCAGCGGGCGTCCCGGACCACGAGTCCCGACCCTCCAACCAACCAAGCAGCGCCGCCCCCACGACAGAACCCTCGATGACGGCCACCGCACCGCCAGTGCGGTTTCGGTCGTACGCGGCCAGAAACGCCCCTTCACCCCACCCGAGCACGCGCTCGACGGCCGCGCCGATACGTGCGAAGTCAGCCATGCGAGGCATCCGGGTCAGCTTCACCTCAGGCCGCTCCCGCAGCACCCCAGAAGCGATGTCAAGAAGCGCGCCAAGGACCGCAGGCCTGATCGCGTGGTACTGCTCCCACAACTCGGACTCGGCCCGCCTCTTCGTGTCCGGGATGGGCGGCAGGGTCAGGATCACGGCTCGGTCAGCGAGGTCGCCGCGGACGCAGATGTCGTCGATGCCGTTGATCAGCATCGGACGCATCGCGGCGCAGAGGTGTTCGTCGCCGTCGCTGAACAGGCGCCTCGTGCCGAAGCCGGCTCCCGTCGCGAGCGAGCAGAGAGCGTCGGCGAGGTCTGTCCGCAAGCCGCTGAGGTTGTCGTATCCGACCAACAAGTTGTTCGTCGCCGCGATCATCAAGTCGCGCTCGTCGCGCGGCGGCCGACGGAGCGGGACATCGTGGGGATCGACGACGCTACGGAGCATCTTGGCGAACGTGCTCTTGGCCGAGCCTTGTTCCCCTTGCAACGCGAGGATGCAATACGGCCCGCGAAACAGCGTGGCCACCACCCACGCCACGACCAAGCGCCAGTCGTCGTCCTCGGGGACGTTCGTGATCTTGCGTAGGTCGTCCAGGCTCCCACCGCGGACCGGCTCCGGCAGTGCCTGCATCCCATTCCGGCGGGTGAATCGGACCGGCGAGTTCTCGATGACGCGCCAGCGGTTGTTCGAGATGTCCACGACGCGCCAGGCGGCGTCGCAGAGGTCGAGGTAGATGCGATCGCCATGTTGGGCGACGCGAACGGCAGTCTCATGCTCAGGTCCGCGGTAGCGCGCCTGACAAACGAGCACGTTCAGGGCATCCGTGAGCGCTTGGCTGGAAGGAACGCGGCCACTGGCGTCGAAGTAGGTCCGGGCCAGCAAGTCTCGCAACGGCGCTGAACGGAGTGGCCAGTGCTCGCGGTGCCCCGCGTCCGCGAGGACCGTCGCGAAAGCCTCGCCGCGGTGGTGCCACAGCTCCGCGTCGCGTTGATGGACGAGGTCGACCAACTCCGAGGACTGGCTGCGGCTGGGCCGCCGCTCAACAGCAGCGTCGGTCGGCTCCGCCTCGGCGGAGACCGGTTGCGCATCCGCGATCAGGAGGCGCACGTCGGGCGCGGTTCCCCCGCGGGCGAGGAAGTCCGCAGCATCGTCGCCAGGATCGCGGGCTTCGGGCCAGTTCAGCAACCGCGGCTTGCCGCCGAGCCTGACCAGCGCCGCACCGATGCGCCTCATGTGGTCGCGACCAACCTCATCGTGATCCGGCCACAGGACGACGTCCCGGCCGACCAGCGGCCGCAAGCTGGAGTCGCTCGGCGTGCCCGTCGCCCCGGTCACGGTGCCAACGGCGACGAGCCCAGCGCGGTGGAGCGCGTCGGTTGCCTTCTCGCCCTCCACCACGATCACCGTCTCGCCGTTCGGTGCGCTCAGCATCTCGGGCAGTCGGTACAGGGGCAGGTTGGCGACAGGCTGCCCGCGGAGCCCGCGGTGCCCGTTCGGCTGCTCCCACGTGATCCGCTTCCCTCCCTCAAGGTCGCGGCGCACGTGCACGGCCACGACCTTGCCCTCGGCGTCGCGGATCTCGTAGCGGGTGATCTTGGGCGGAGTCCGGACGCCAGACGACGTCCGCCT
The DNA here is from genome assembly GCA_964418595.1 of uncultured candidatus Brocadiaceae bacterium. Lineage (GTDB taxonomy): Bacteria > Planctomycetota > UBA1135 > UBA1135 > UBA2386 > CAYQMF01. Next base: position 32,038 of record CAYQMF010000021.1, on the reverse strand, counting down.
TGCGGGCGAATCGGTGGCGGCGCCCGCGCCACTATGGAACACGCCGCACCTGCACGCGCCGTTCAGCCGGTGCGCGTATGTGCCTCCGCCTTCCTGCGGCAGCCCGCGCGCGTGCTCCTCGCGGCTGCAGTGCGCGTAGCCGTCCGCCGTCGTCCAGCCGGAGCACCGCTTGCCTTGACCTCGGGGCAGACCGTCGTGGCCGCCGCAGACCCCGCACGGGCGACCTGCCGTGTGCCTGGTCTTCCTGGAAGCGCTGTTGTGCCTCATCCGTGTCCGTTCGCGTCGGGGGATCGTTCGAGTCCATGCCGCTCGAGAGCGCGGTGCTGGCGAGGAGCGCGCGCCGACGCGCGCGAACCACGCCGGCGGGGTGGCAGATGCCGATCGCCGTCGCGTGCAGCGCTGACCGCAGCGATGAACTCGCGAACGGCACGGGGCGTGGCACACCGACCCACCCCCGGGACGACCTGCGTCTCGAGGCGCACGCCCGCAACGCCGTGCAGATACCACCGGTAGAGACTCGATCGATGCAGCCTGCGGCCACCGGAGAGGCCGGGCCAACGCGGGCACCACTCTTCGAGTGGGATGAAGGAATCGTCGTCGTGATCGTTGGGTCGCATATCGTCGCACTCGCCACCTCGGCGAAGTGCGCGACAGCGTGGGGCAGCGTGCGATCCAACGAGACGATGACGAGGTCCCACTTGGTCCCGGGACCTAAGTGGGACCTCTATCGCTTCTGCTTCGCGGAACGGGTTGCGCGCTTCCTGCCAAGTGCTGGCGAGCTGGGCGCAGCCTTGGCGGCGAGCCGATCCATGGGGGCGGGGTACTCCGGCAACCCCCCGAGCTTCCGGCACACTTCCCGCCCTGCGTCGGTCAACACGTCGTCGTCCCCCAGCAACTCGGACTCCCGCAGCCTGGCCCGCGCCTCGGCGATCTTGTGGCCGGCTGCGTGGAAGCCAGAGTTCCGCCACGTAGCCGAGAGTGAGTCGGCGTTCACGTCCACAGGCTTGGGGAACCGGGCCTCCGCCTCGAACAGAATCCGGTGCTTGATGGTGTCACGACTGATTCTGGGGGGCTTTCGACCCGCGCCGGTTCGTCGGTCCCCCGCGGTGACGTTCGCGAAGATGGCGTCGATCATCCCGAGCGCCTCGCCCTTGCATCCCGCGCAGCAGTAGTCGCAGAGCAGCGCCGCCTCGAGGCCGTCGAGGCGTTCGCCCCCGGGGCCGGTTGTCTCGTCCTTGAGGTACGAGCCGACGATGCTGGCCTGCGTCGTGCACAGGTGATTCAGATCCCGCGCTCCCTTGAGGGTCCCAGCGCCGGCGCACTCGCCGCCCGGTCGCCAGGGTACGTCGTAACGCTCCCGCCATCCCCCATCGGCTCGGTGTTGCGCGACCAACCGATGAAGGATCGCCCGGTGCTCAGCGTGGGCTCGAAGAATGGCCTCACGCTGCGGCGCCACCTGTGCTCGCAGCAGGAGGGCGCCAGGCCAGAGGATCTTCGGCTGCTTGGGAATCCGGGTCTTCGGAGAGTCCGCTCGGAGGCGCGCCACCCGGTCGGCCACGAGTGCCTTGAAGCGCGGTTCCAGGATCGAGTCCGGATCGAAACCGCCGATGCTGACGCCCGGCGCGATCTCGACCGCGATCGAGAACGGCGGCTGCCCAAACCGCCAGTGGGCCTCGATCGCCTTCGCGAGATGCTCGCACTTTACCTCGGACGCGGGCACCGGCTCGAGATCTGCGAGCGACACGTCGGGCACCGCTCGGAGCAAGCTCCGCAACTTCGTCAGGACGTCGATGTCCGAGATCGTGCCTGCCGACCCGTGGCGCACTCCGGCGCCGGGGACCACCTCGCTACGACCGTTTCCCAAGTCACCCTCCTCGTCTGCCATCTGGCTCCGTGCGACGCAAGGCGCCCGCCCACAGCGGGCGGGCGTTGCCGTTGTCCTTGCAGGCGTGAGCCTATCCGCTCGCCCGCGCCTCCTCCCAGCCCTGCTCGGCGATCGACCGCGCCAACTGCCGCGCCGCGGTGTGCGTGTAGACCTCCGTCATGGGCAAGCACGCGTGCCCACCGACGGCCTGCGCCGCCTCCAGGCCGAACCGCTTGCGGATCGCGGTCAGCGCCGCGTGCCGGAGTCGATGCGGCGACCACGGCGGGATGCCGGCCGCGCGGCACGCGCGCAGGACCGCCTTGCCGACGACGTTGCTGTCGTAGCGCTCGCGCGGCGGCCGCGCCGGGTCCGAGACCCGACTCTCGATGTTGCGTCGCATGTGGCTGGGCCAGGGCGGGGTCTGCCGGTTCCTCGATCGCTCGGCCAGCAACTCGGCCACCTCCTCGCGCGGGGAGAACCAGTAGGCGTCGGGGTCCAGCTTGATCCAGGGCCGAAGGATCTCCTGCGCGGCCTTGCCGAGGTCGATCTCCCGGGCGCGGCCGAGGTGGGCCGACTTGTGACGCGGGGGCCGGAAGACCCACATCGCCCCCGTCATGTCGACGTCGCGCGTGCGGAGCTGGACGATCTCGCCGCAGCGCGCAGCCGTCGCCTGCAGCACCTGCACGATGGCGACGATGCGCCGCGGCAGGTGCGGCAACGTGGCCTCCACGTCGGCGTCGAGCACGGGCTCACGCGGCTTGGTCTCGCGCGCAGCGGTCCGACCGACCTGCAAGTCGCGCAGGTTGTCCAGGTCGGCGACGACGGCCGGCGGAACGCGGCGACCTCCCTCCGGTGACGCACCCCACCGGAACATGGTCCGCATGGTGCTGATCAGCCCGTTGATCGTCTTGCGGGCGAAGCGCGGAGGCGCGCCGGGGAGAGGCTCCTTCGACGCCCCCTTCGCCCTCGACACGCGCTTCGCCGCGACCATGTGTTCGCGCACCCGGCCCAGGTCCACCGCGTCGAACCTGATCACCGGCACGTCGCGGCACAGCTCGAGCAGGGGCCGAAGCGCCTGTCGAACCACTCCGATCCGCCCCGTGGGCGAGCCGTCCGCACGCCGGTAGTGCTGCTCCGCGTGTTCGACGAACGCGTCGGCGAGATCCTCGACGGTGACGACGACACTCGCCGCCGGCGCCGGGTCCGGGCGCCCGTCGACCCAGGCCGCAAGCACGTCGGGATCGGCCGGAAGCTGGCGACCGTGCTTCTCCCACCTCGCCTTGACGTCGGCGAAGCGGATCCGGGCGCTCGGGTCGTCGGCGCGGCCGAAGCTCAGGATGCGGCCGTTGAACTTGGCGTAGGTGATCTCGGTGCCGGCCCGGGTGCGCCGCGTCAGCAGCGCGGGGCCTTCCTTGCGAGAGCCCCGCTTGGGGGCGCGAACCTTGCGTGAACGTGGCATCTGGCGCTCCTTGGGTTGCACGTGCAACCGTTCGAGGAATGCAGCGCCGCGCCGCCCGTCGGGCAGGTTCGCGCTTGGTGCGCGATCGGCAAGAACTTGCGTCGGTTGAAGAACATGGTGCCGGAGGTGGGACTTGAACCCACAAGTGGTATTACCCACGGCGGATTTTGAATCCGCTGCGTCTGCCATTCCGCCACTCCGGCGTGCGGATGCGGAACCATAGCTGCGCGGCGCGGCGTCGCCAGCTTCGCGCGCCGCTCTTCGTCACGCGAACCGCCGATCGCGCCGAGCGGAACCCCCCTTGCCACGGCGGACCCCCCGTGCACAATCCCCTCGGGCGGAGGAACCCGCCTGCAGAGAACCTTTCGCACGGAGGAATACCATGCGTTCGCTCGCGCTCGCTCTCTCGGTCTGGACGGCAGGAGTCGCCGCCCAGAGTCCCGTTCCCACGGCCGCCGTCCAGGCGCCCACCCCCGCGCTCGCACCCCGGGTCGTGACGGTGCCCTGGCTGGGGAACCCCGCCAACGACCACGTCACGTTCGACGGGGCAAGCGTGCTGCTGCACGGCGTCGCCTACCCCGACACGGGCGTGGCGCTGGTCTCGGGCACCTGGGATCCGGGCGACGGCTCGGGCCCGGTGAGCATCCCGGTCACGAACCCGCGCGCGCTCGAGCGGGTGCACGTCTATCGCGGCTCGTCGGGTACGCCATACGTCGCCCGGCTCGAGGTGGTCGACGCCAACAACAACCGCGCGAGCGACACGTTCCGCGTCAGGATCCTGCCACGGACCCTGGCCGTCGACGTCAACATGGCGATCGATCGCGGGCTGTGGAACCTGCACAAGCGTCTGAGTCTCGGCACCAGCAACGGGGTCGACGTGGGTTACTGGACCAACAGCAGCAGTCGTCCAGCCGCCACCGCCTCCGGCCTGCTGGCCATGCAGGCCAACGCCCACTTCGAGTCAGGGGACCGCGCGGAGGATCCGTACGTCGACGACGTGGCGCGCGGCCTCGCCGGCTTGATGACCGACCTGTCGTCCTTCCCCATCAGCGCGCAGACCTACGGCAATCCCGACACCAACGGCAATGGATTCGCCCTCGAGTGCGCGGGCTCGTATCCCCCGTATGTCGTCGGGCAGGTCGTCGACGCCATCGTCGGCACGCGCACGCCGAACAAGGTGACCGTGACCGGACCTAACAACGTGCTGGGGCGTACCTACCGGGACATCACCACGGATCTCCTCGAGGCCTACTACTTCGGCCAGTCCGAGAGCGGCTCTGCACGCGGCGGCTGGCGCTACGCGTGGAACTACGGGTCCTCGGACAACTCGGTCTCCCAGTGGTACGCGATCGGCGCCCTCGCCGTGGTCAGGGATCCCAACGGGTTTGCCCAGATGATCCCGCAGTTCGTCAAGGACGAGAATCTGCTGTGGCTGCAGACTTCGCAGGTGTTCACCGGCTCGAACAGCGGCGATGACGGCCGCTGGGGTTACACGGCGGCCAACAGTTGCGTGGAGATCAACTGCATGAACACGACGGCCTCCGGCCTCGTGGAGATGATCGCCGACGACCGCACCACCGCTGATCCGCGCTGGATCGCGGCCGAGCGGTTCGCCGTGCGCAACTGGACGCAGCTCACCGCCAACAATCGGATCTACGGGATGTTCGCGGTCGCGAAGGCGATGCGCCTCGCGCAACCGAACGCCGTCCAGCTCATGGACGGCACCCTGGACTGGTACGGCGACGGCACCGTCGGCCTCGCCCAGCATCTGGTGCGGAACCAGCAGAGCGACGGCTCTTGGGACGGCCGTTGGGTCACCGACGATCTCGCCACGGCCTGGGCCATCGTGATCCTGTCGCCCACCATCATCCAGGTGCCGCCGGTCGCAGTGTGCCACGCGGACCCGCAGACCACGGCTCCGAACACGCCGATCGATCTGGATGCCCTGCGCTCGCATCACCCCGATCCGAACCGCCGCATCATGAGCTACGAATGGGACTTCGACTGCGACGGCACGATCGACGCCACCGGGGTCCGGGCCCGGCACCCTGGCTATCCGACCCAGGGCGACAAGTGCGTGCGGTTGTGGGTCATCGACGACGCGAACCAGCGAGGCCGTGACGACTGCACGATCCACATCACGCCGCCTCCATATCCGCCCAACTCGAACCCAGGCGGCCCGTACGACTTCTGCCTCGGCACGTCGCAGCGACTGATCCTCGACGGTCGCCGCTCGTCCGACCCCGATGGCACGATCGTTCGCTGGGCCTGGGACTACCAGCCGCAGCCGCTCGATCTGTCCTTCAACGATGCCTTCGGGTCGACCGTCGACGTCACCGCGTACTTCTCCACCCTGCCGCCGGGTCGCTACGACGTCGGTCTGCGGGTGCGCGACAACAACGGACTCGAGGACACCGACTTCACGACGGTGACCGTGTACTCCACGAGCGCGTGTCCCCTGTACCCGCCGGACTTCGTCGCGCCCACGCCCTGTGGCGGCCGGGTCATGGCCACGGCCGGCGTGCCGCTCGAGATCCGCGTGTGCGCGATGGATCGCAACGTCAACGACATCGTGACCCTCGACGTCGTCGGGTCGCTGCCCGCAGGGGCGCGAATGGACCCCGTGCTGCCCGTGCAGGGCAACCCGGTGTGCTCGACGCTCAAGTGGACGCCGGGGATCAACCAGGTCGGTCGCGTGCGGGTGACCTTCTCCGCCATCGACAACACCACGCTCCGGACCGACTGCTCGTTCGAGATCGAAGTTGCCGAGTGCTTCCTGATGATGGGTGGCACGACCGGCAACAGCCGCATCCGGGCCGGCACGCACACCTTCCAGACCGGTCTCGGCGCGATCACCGCCATCCATCCGATCACGCGTGAGTCGCTGCCGACCATCCTGGCGACGCCGGAGCTGCTGCCGATCGCCAAGTTCTCCGGGGAGCCAGCGTTCCTCGGCACGGCGCAGCTGTTCATGTGGAACCCGGCCATGTTCCCCAACAACCCCGAGCAGGCCTCGCACGTGCTGGAACTCTGGCTCGTCCGTCCGGGCGTGGTCCAAGCGCGACGCCTCGGCACGCCGGACGGCATCAGCGCCGGGGTCCGCTCGTGGATGAGCGGCGGCCGGACCTGGATGAACTTCCCGTTCACGATCGACGGGATGTGAGGCGGCGCGACCACGGCCGCGCCTGACCGCTCAAGGCGTTGCGGCGCGTCCGTGGTCGTTCGACGCGAGGGCCTCGATCCGTCGCTGCACCGCAGCGATCGCGGCGGCGGCGGTCGGCGAGTCCGGCATGGCGCGTGCCGCGAGCCGCGTGGCGCGATGCGCGCGGGCCGCGTCGCCTCGCTGCGCATAGACCTGCGCGGCGAGCAGCAGCCCGCCCTGCGTCGGACAGATCTCGAGGACCTCGCGTGGCGTCAGGTCGTGCGGCATCGCGGCAAGCAGCTCTGCAGCGCGCGTGAGTCCACGCGGGCCGGGGACGCGGCATGAGCCGCGCAGCGCGCCGCGCACGTCGCCCTGGCGCACGCAGATCTCGACCGCCAGCAGGTCCTCCGCCGCGAGCATCGGGTCGGCCGTGCGCGCCGCAGCAAGGTGTGCGTGCGTCGCCGCCTCGTCGCTGGCGGCCCACGCCTTGGCCGCCGCTTCGAGCCAGAGGGAGGCCAGCCGTGTGCGCGCGGCGGGATCCCGGCAGGCGCGCGCAACGCGGTCCTGCACGGTGGCGGCTTCGGCGGTCGCGCCCTGCGCCGTGCGCACGTCGCGGAGCGCGCCGAGCAACACGAGGTCGTCAGGGAACCGCGCCAGCGCTTCCCGCACGACGCGGTCCACCGACGCGGGGAGCGCGCCCGGCGTGGCCAGCTCGATGAGCGCGCGCAGTTGCGCGTGGCTCCGGGCCAGCGCCGGCGAGAGGTCGGCCTCGGGCACTCGTAGCAGCCACGCCTGCGCGCGCGCCGGCGCACCGGCGTCGAGAGCCAGCCGCGCCAGCTTCAGGCACGCGTCCTCGCGCAGGCTCGGGAACTCCGTGGGGAACGGTCCGCGCGCGCACGCGACACCCTCGAGTAGCCGCTGGGCACGGCGGGGATCGTCCTGCAAGACGGCAGCGATGCCCGCGAGATGCCGGTGCAAGAGGGCGCGCGCGCGGAGTGTCCGGAGCGGCGCGCCCCAGGTCCGCGCCACGATCCACATTGTGGTGCCCACCGCGGCGATGGCGAGCGCGAGGCGCCCGTACGGTGCGTCGAGCAGCGGACCGAACACGGCGCCGAGCCCACTCCCGCCCATCGCGACGAGCCCGAGCAGCGGATCCACCGCGGCAAGCAGGAACACGATCGGCACCGCGATGAGCGCGAGCCGCAGCCACCGGCTCTTGGGGAGCAGGCGGCCGAGCCGCGGCAGGAACCCGCGTCGCGACCTGTTCACCCGACCATCCCCTCGCCAGCGCGATCGGCCCGCGCACCGCCCGCGGAATCCCGTGTTCCGTCGGCGAGAGTGTGCAGGGCCTGTTCGAGGCGGAGCTTGAGGTTGGCATCCACCTCGTCCGCGCGCAGCTCCTGCAACGTCCGCCGCGCCACCGGTCCACCGATCCGCGCCAGCACTTTGATGAGCAGGTTGCGCGGGTGGTTGTAGCGGCGCACCAGCCGGCCCCCGACGCGCTCGAACAAGTTTCGCCGCTCGTACGCGCTGCGCACCGCGCCGATCGCAGGCACGCCCAAGGCGACCAGCAGTTCGACGACCTCCTGGTCGAGGCGCGCCGGCGCGCCGCCGAAACACTGGCAGAGTGAAGGGACCAACGCCGGGCCCAGGGCAGACAGCAGGAGGCGCATGCGGGCGCGCGCTGCAGGCGCACGATCCAGATCCAGGTAGGCCGCCAGCAACGGCTCGGTGACCACCGCCCCCGCCGCGGCCAGGAACCGCTCGGCCGTCGTGGCCGACGCCGGATCGTCGAGCATCTGCAGCGCACGCTGCGCGAGCTGGGCGTGCGCGCCGCGGCGCAGCAGGATCGCGAGCAGCGCGTCCTTCGCGGGAACCTCCGCCGCGGCGAGCAACAGGTCCTCGTCGCGATGGAACATCGGGTGCACGAGCAGCACGTCGACGACGAAGCCCGCCGCGGGCAGTGCGGCGAGGAATCGCTGCAGGCGGGCGCGCGGCGCAGCGTTCAACCGATGCAGGACCTCGACTGGCGGATAGTGCTCGAACACGGCGACGAGTTCGGCGGGGTCTGCAAGGCCGATGAAGTAGTCGATCACCAGCTTGCGCAGGGCGGGCACGTCGCTCGGCACAAGCTCTGCAAAGGTCGGCAGCGCGGCGCGTCCCAGACGCGCGGCGATCTCCCCGAGCACCTCGAGCGCGTCGCCCGGGCCCGGCGGCATCGCTCCTGCGTCGCCACGGACGGAAGCGAACTCGCGCAGCAACGCCGGGAGCACGTCGGGCCCCATGGCCACGAACAGTCCGACCACCGCCGGGCGCGCGTCAGGCTGCGCCAGTGCACAGCGCCATGCCAAGGGCACCGCTACCGGACCGAGCGCGACGAGATCCGCGCGCGCGCCAGCGTCACCGCGGAGCGCCGCGCCGAGCAGGCGCTGCAGGTGCGCCGGAGTCTCTTCGATCTCGTCAGCCACGACGCTGGCGCCGACCAACGGCGCACCCAGTTCCGCCTCGCGCGCGTGGATGCCGTCCTGCGCACCGCAGTACGGACAGGCGAGGCTCGGCCTGCGGACAGCCAGCGCGCACTGCCGACACGCGAAGCCGAGCGAGGGGTCGGGATCCTCTCCTTTCGCCAGGCGGCGGAGTTGGCCGAGGACCCGTTCGGCCTCCGCGCGCTCCCCCGGCGTGGCCAGCGCCGCGACGCGCGCCGCAGTGGCTACCGCGGCAGCCCGGTCACCCGCGGCCAGCTCCGCGCGCAGACGCAGGCGGAGCAGCGCGCTGTCGGTGTTCTGTCCGGCCAGAAGCCTTGCGGCTTCGCCGGCGCGACCGGCCGCCAGCAACGCCGTGGCCCCGATCGCGTCGCAGCGTCGCGGCGCGAAGCCCAACGACGAGCGGACCACGCGCTGCTCCTCGTGCGCGCGGTCGACCTCCCCCTGGCCGAGGAGGGCCTGGGCGAGCAGGAGACGCGCGATGGGATTCTCCGGCTCGATGCGCAGGACCCGCTCGAAGCGCACGCGCGCAGCCGCGTGATCCAGGGCGAAGGCCTCCTCGACGCCCGCGAGGAGGTCTTCGATCACTCCGCGCGCCGGCATGGTGGCGACCGCCCGATGCCAGCGCCACAACACGACGACCACCACGGCCGCCGCGACCCCCACGCAGCCCAGGAAGACCAGGGCCGGCTCTGCGAGGACCTGCGGCAGGTCGCCGGCAACGCGCGCGCTCAGGGTCTCGATCGGCATGATCCGTGGCAAGTGTAGTGTGCGCCGCGCAGGGACCGCGGCAGCCGGTCAGGCGAGCAGGGGCTCGAGGCCGTCGACGAGGCCTCGGTGCGCGCGCACGGACCGCACGGCGAGCAGGACGCCTGGCATGTACGCGCGCCGGTCGCTGGCATCGTGCTTCAGGGTCAGGAGCTGCCCGACGCCGCCGAACAGGACCTGCTGGTGCGCGAGCAGCCCGGGCAGCCGGACCGCGTGGATCGGAATCCCGGCCTCGACGCCGCCGCGCGCGCCGGGCAGGGAGCAGTGCTCGATGGGCCGGCCGCCGTTGAGCGGTCCCCGGGCTGCGCCGGCGAGCTGCCGGGCGATCGTCAGCGCCGTGCCCGACGGCGCGTCGAGCTTCTGCTCGTGGTGCAGCTCGATGAGTTCGACGTCGCTGAACCAGCGCACCGCCTCGCGCGCGAAGCGCTGCAGCAGCACGACACCGATCGAGAAGTTCGCCGCAACGACGAGACCGCGCGCACGCGCAGCGAACAGCGCGCCGAGGTCGCGCAACGCCGCGGGCAGGAGCCCCGTGGTGCCGCTGACGGCGTGGCAGCCGGCGGCGGCGATCGTCCGCAGGTTGGCCTCGACGGCCTGCGGCACCGTGAACTCGACCACCACGTCCGGGCTCGACCTGCGCAACACGGCGGCAAGGTCGTCGTTCCGGCCCGAGGTCGACACGAGTTCGAGGTCCGACGCGCCGCGCAGCGCCCCGACACAGGTCTGACCCATGCGTCCGCCGGCGCCATGGACGTGGACCCGCGTCACCCCGCCGGCTCCATGCGGACGCGCGTCCGGGCGAGCGGATGCGGGCGCCGCACCAACGCCAGCTCGATCAGGCGGGTCAGCAACGCCGGGAACGACAGGCCGAACGCCTTCGCACACTGCGGCAGGAGGCTCGTCTCCGTCATCCCCGGGATCGTGTTGACCTCGAGCACCCGGGGGCCATCGGCGCCGAGGATGATGTCCGTGCGGGACATCCCATCGCACTGCAGCGCCCGATGGCAGCGCGTCGCGAGGTCGCGGGCCTCGTCCAGCTGTGCGAGCGACGCGTGCCGTGGCGGGATCAACTCCTCCGACGCGCCCTTCTCGTACTTCGCCTCGCGGGTGAAGTACGCCGCGCGCTTGGGATAGATGCCGATCGGCGGCAGAGCGGTCAGCTCGCCGTCGCAGTTGCCGAGCACGCCGACGCTGATCTCCTCACCCCGCACCGGCGCCTCGGCGAGGAACCGGTACCCGATGTCGCGCCCGGACGCGAGAAACGCGGCGACGTCGCTCGGACCCGCCGCGAGCGACACCCCCGTCGTCGACCCCGACATGTCCATCTTGAGGAAGCACGGGAATCCGATGCTCGCGTCGATACGCTGCGCCTCCCGCGCCGGATCGGCGACCGCTGCGGGTGTCTCGGCGACGTAGGCCTTCGGCATCGGGATGCCCCACCAGGTGAGACACTCGCGCGTGCGGATCTTGTCCATCGCGACCGCCGAGGCGGCCGTACCGGACCCGACCACGGGCACGTCGTGCAACTCGCACAGCCCCTGCACCGTGCCGTCCTCGCCGAACGCGCCGTGCAGGACGGGGAAGACCACGCGGATCCCGTGTTCGAGCAGCACGTCGAGCGCCGCCCCGGGACGCAGCGGGCGCATGCCGACGCGCACGAAGTCCTCGGGCATGTCCTCACGATCGCCCAGGGGTGCGTCGGCCACCCACCATCTGCCTTCCCGGTCGAGACGAACCGGCCACGGCCGATAGCGGGCACGCGGAAGATGATGGATCACCTGAGACGCGGACTTCAGCGAGATGTCATGCTCCGCCGAGCGTCCGCCTGCGAGAACAGCGACGTCGATCATGTTCGCCCCTCCCAGGGCTTGTGACGCGAAGCATGCTAGCGCGCCACGCGCTGCGAAGCAGGTCTGGACCCCGACGCCGGGCGCGATCCGTCACCAGAGACGGCCGGTGGCCTCCGCCGCGCCCCACAGGATCGCGTCCGATTCGCCGCGACTGGGCACGATCCGCAGGTCTTTCGTGATCACCGGCGAGCACGTCGTCCGCACCGAGGCCTCGATGTGGGTGCGCAGGTCAGGCCACCCGGCGAGCAGTCCGCCACCCAGCACGACGGCGGCCGGGTTCAGCAGCGTGCACGCGTTCGCCACCAGCGTCGCGGCCGCCACCTCCGCGCCGGCAAGGATCGCGGCGGCGCGCGGATCGCGGTCGCGCAGCGCGACCACGTCGTGGATCCGCCAGCGATCCCCACCGTCCGGCGGCGGGCCGAGTTCGTCGCGCGCCCGGCGACCGATGGGACCGCCACCGCAGTAGGCCTCGAACGAGCCATGGTTGCCGCTCGGGCCGACGCGCCCGCCCGGGAGGTGGATGGTGTGGCCGATCTCGCCCGCCGCGTTGCTCGCGCCGGCGTACGGACGGCCGCCGACGATCAGGCCGATGCCCACCCCAGTGCCGAAGAAGAGCACGAGCAGCGGGTCGGCGCCGGCGGCATGGCCGTGTTTGAACTCGCCGAGCGCGCTGCAACGCCCATCGTTCATGACCACGGTTGGCACGCCCAGCACCCCGCGGAAGTGCGCCGCGAGGTCGAGCTGGGCGATGGGCAGGTTCGGCGCGTAGTGGACGCGCGCGCCGGCGTGATCGACGACCCCGGCCGTCCCGATCCCGAGCGCGCAGGGCGGGTCCACTCCGGGCCAGCGCGTCGCGGCGAGGTCGGAGAGCTCCCGCTCCATGTCCCCGAGCAGGCGCACGCGATCGAGTGTGGTCGCGAAGCGTCGCGCCCCGAGCACGCGCAGGTCCTCCGTCACCACCGCGAACCGGCACTTCGTGCCGCCGAGGTCGGCAGCCAGCACGCTCTTCACCGCGATCGCTCCGTGGCTTTCGTTTTCAGTCGGTGAACGTCAGCGACGGGCGCGCGCCCGCGCGTCAGCCTGCGCAGGCGTCCTGCTGTGACTCTTCGGTCGTCGAGGACAGGACTTCGAGCAGCTCGCCGACCAGCTTCACCAGGGCCTGGTGCTGCTTCTCCAGCGTGACGAGGCGCCGGGTCACCTTCTCCACCACCGGCGGCATCAGCGCTTCCAGGGTGTACTGCTTGATCATGTTGAAGACCTCGATGCGGTTGGCGTCGGGGTCCTTGTGGAAGTGGAAGTGGTAGGCGTTGTCGAGGGTCTGGCCCGTGAACGACAGGATCTCCTGCGTGATCTCCTCAACGCTGTCGTGGTTGTGAGAGATCTTGAACGAGTCCACCTTGTAGCGGTGGAGCAAGTCGTGGAACGCCTTCTTCACGATGGGTCTCCGTTTCGATGAGGGCTCGGTTCGCCACGCCGACGCGCAGTGCGTCTCGACGCGCAGCTCACCGGTCCAATCTACCCAGTACGAGGCTGGTGTTGTGACCGCCGAATCCGAGTGAATTGCTCATGCACACGCGGACCGGAACTTGCCGTGCTTCGCCGGGCACGTAGTCGAGGTCGCATTCGGGGTCGGGGTTCTCCAGGTTGATGGTCGGATGCACGATTCCACGCTCGAGCGTAAGGACGCAGGCGATGGCTTCGATCGCGCCGGCGCCCCCGAGCATGTGGCCGACCATCGACTTGGTGGAGCTGATCGGCATGCGCCGGGCATGGTCACCGAACGCAACCTTGATGGCGTTGGTCTCGATCTTGTCGTTGAGCGGGGTGCTCGTGCCGTGCGCGTTGATGTAGCCGATCTGCTCCGGGGTGATGCCGGCGTCGCGCGCCGCCACACGCATGGCGCGCACGAGCCCATCGCCATCGTCCTTGGGCGCGGTGATGTGGAAGGCATCGTCGGTGGACCCGAAGCCCAGGAACTCGGCGTGGATGTGCGCTCCGCGCCGCTTCGCGTGCTCGTATTCCTCGAGGACCAGCGCCGCGCCGCCTTCACCCATCACGAACCCGTCGCGATCGCGGTCGAACGGCCGCGACGCATGGGTCGGATCGTCGTTGCGGGCGGACAGGGCGCGGTTGGCGCAGAACGCGCCGATCCCCACGCGGGTCACCGCCGCCTCCGAACCACCGCTGAGCATGACGTCGGCATCGCCGTACTGGATCGCACGCGCGGCGGTGCCGAGCGCATGGCTCGCGCTGGCACAGGCCGAGACCGTGGCGAACGACGTACCGCGCAGGCCGTAGCGGATCGCCGCGTAGCCCGCCGACGAGTTCACGATCATCTTCGTGATGAAGAACGGACTGATCCGGCGCGGCCCGCGCTCCTCCAGGACCCGTGCGGTCAGCTCGAGTTCGAGGATGCCGCCGATCCCGGTGCCGAGGATGCAGCCGAAACGGTCGCGGTCCACGCGCTCCATGTCGATCCCGCACGACTTCATGGCCTCGTCGGCCGCAGCCAGCATGTAGTGCGTGTAGGGGTCGAGCTTCCGGGCCTCGGTCTTCTCGAGGAAGCTCTCCGGATCGAAGCCCTTCAGCTCGCACGCGAACGTGGTGGCGAAGTCCTTGGTGTCGAACCGGGTGATGGGACCGGCGCCGGAGCGCCCGGCGACCAGACCCGCCCAGGTGGTCTCGACGTCCAACCCCAAGGGCGACACGGCCCCGAGACCGGTGATGACGACGCGGCGTCTGGACATGACGGGGAGCGGCAGACCCGCGGCTCGCCGCGGGCGAGTGCCTTTGGCGGGGGCTTACAGCTTCGACTTGATGTAGGTGATCGCGTCGCCGACGGTCTGGATCTTCTCGGCGTCCTCGTCGGGGATGTTGATCTCGAACTCGTCCTCGAACTCCATCACCAGCTCGACCGTGTCGAGGGAGTCGGCGCCGAGGTCGTTGATGAAGGAGGTCTCCGGCGCGATCTTGTCGCGGCTCGTTCCAAGTTGCTCGCAGACGATGTTGCAGACCTTCTCTTCGATGTCGTCTTTCTCGGTCACGTTGTTCACTCCGTGCGGAGGCATTCTGAGGGTTGGGCGCCACCGTGGCCTGAGCCGGCCGGCAGCGCGGGGAAAGTCTTACATGGCCATGCCGCCGTCTACCACCAGAACCTGACCGGTGATGTACGTGGCAGCGTCGGAAGCGAGGAAGCGGACCGCGGCGGCGATGTCTTCGGGCACACCGAAGCGCGCCAGCGGGATCTGGGCCAGGGCGCCCGCCTTCACGGGCTCAGGCAGGCCTGCCGTCATGTCGGTCGTGATGAACCCGGGCGCCACGACGTTCACGGTGATCCCACGCCCGCCGAGTTCCTTCGCCAGCGACTTGGTGAGCCCAACGACCCCGGCCTTGCTGGCGGCGTAGTTCGTCTGTCCGGCGTTGCCGGTGAGGCCGACGATCGAACCGACGTTGACGATCCGGCCCGTGCGCGCCTTCGTCATCGCGCGCGCGAACGCTCGGCACACGAGGAAGGTGCCACGCAGGTTCACGCCCAGCACCTGGTCGAAGTCGGCGTCGGTCATGCGCAGGAACAGGCCGTCCTTGGTCACGCCCGCGTTGTTGACGAGCACGTCGAGGTTGGGCGCGGCATCCAGCACGCGTTTGGCCATCGCCTCGACCTGTGCCGCGTCGCCGACGTCCGCCACCAGGGCGACCGCCTCGCCGCCCGCCGCGGCACACGCGGCCACGGTCTCGTCGCAGCCCCCTGCGCGCGTGGAGACACAGAACACGCGCGACCCGGCAGCGGCCAGGTCGACCGCGATCGCGCGCCCGATCCCACGCGATGCGCCGGTGACGAGCGAGGTCTTTCCGGCCAACGAGAAGCGATCGGTGAGCGAGGAGCGATCGGGATTCATCTCACCACCGCAGCAAGACGTGACCCCAGGCCATGCCGGCGCCGAACGCCACGAGACAGACGATCTTTCCCGTTTGCATCCGGCCTTCGTCTCGCGCCTCGGACAGCGCGATCGGCACCGAGGCGGCCGAGGTGTTGCCGTAGCGCTCGATGTTCGTGAAGAACAGACTCGCCGGCAGTCCGGTGCGCTCCGCGGCGGCCTCGATGATGCGCTGGTTCACCTGATGTGGCACCACGAGCCCGAGCTGTTCGTACCCGTACGGCTTCAGCGACTCCTCGACCAGCTCCGCGAAGACCTTGACCGCGAAGCGGAACACCTTGGTTCCGCCCATCTTCATGAAGTGCAGGTGCTGGTCGAGCGTGGCCTGGCTCACCGGATGGCGACTGCCGCCGGCGGGCACGGACAAGACGTCCTCCTGTCCGCCCTCCATGCCCATCGAACCGCCGAGGAACTCGCCCCGGCCGGCGCGCTCGAGCGATGTGAGCACCACCGCGCCTGCGCCATCGCCGAACAGGACGCAGGTGTTGCGATCGGTGTAGTCGAGGATCCGACTGAGCGTCTCGGCGCCGATGACGAGCACGGTCTTGGCGGCGCCGGTCGCGACGAACTGCGCGCCGACCTGGAAGCCGTACAGGAAACCGCTGCACGCGGCGGCGATGTCGAACCCGCCGGCCCGCGTCGCGCCGAGGTCGGCGCCCACTCGGCAGGCAGTCGCCGGGAACGGCTGATCGCCGGTGACCGTGCAGCAGATGATCAGGTCGATCTCGGCCGGATCGATCCGGGCGTCGGCGATGGCCGCGCGCGCGGCGCGCAGCGCGACCGAGCTGCACACCTCGTCGTCGGCCGCGATGCGGCGCTCCCGGATCCCGGTGCGCTGCACGATCCAGTCGTCCGACGTGTCCACCATCTTCTCGAGATCGTGGTTGGTCAGGCGCCGCTCGGGCACGTACCTCCCGAGACCCTTGATCCCGACGCGGATGGTGTTTGCCACTGGTTGGACCTCTCTCGGAGACGCGGCGGTCAAGAAGGTGAGGTCGACGCGCGCGCGGCGGCGACGATGTGGTCGTTGACCTTCGCGTCCGCACAGCGCAGCGCGAAGCGGATGGCGTTGCAGATGGCGTTCGCGTCCGACCGCCCGTGACAGATGGTCACGACGCCGTCGACGCCCAGGAGCTGCGCGCCGCCGTACTCGGCGTAGTCGACGCGCTGCTGCAGACGCCCCATCACGGTCTTCATGCCCGCCGGGTCGAGCGCCGCCTCCTTCATGAACCCGAAGGCGGTGCGCATGACATACTCCGCCACGCCCTCGCTCACCTTCAGCAGGACGTTGCCGGTGAATCCGTCGCACACGATCACGTCGCAGCGACCACTGAAGAGGTCGGTGCCCTCGACGTTGCCGATGAAGTTCACCGGCGAGTGGCGCAAGAGCTGTGCGGCCTCGCGCGTCAGCGGATTGCCCTTGCTCTCCTCCGAGCCGATGCTCAGCACACCGACTCGAGGCGCGGCGATGCGCAACACGCCCTTGGCGTACGCCGAACCCATGATCCCGTAATGCACGAGATCGACGGCCTTGGGCTGCGGGTTCGCACCGACGTCGAGCACCACGAACGGCGCGCCGCCTTCACCGTTGATGGTCACCGCGATGCCCGGGCGACGGATGCCCTCGAGGCGCGGCAGGCTCAGCCCGGCCACCGCCGCTACGGCGCCGGTGCTGCCAGCGCTCACGAACGCCGCGGCGCGTCGGTCGGCGACGAATTGCATGCCGACGGAGATCGAATTGCGCGGCTTGCGACGCAGGCCATCGACCGGGGACTCGTCGCAGGTGAGGACGTCGGGCGCGTCCTCCACCACGAACGGCACGCTGCCTGGGCCGAAGGCCGCCCAGTCGGTGGCGATCGCCTGCGTCGGTCCGACGAGCAGGATCTGCTCCGGGCTCGCAAAGCCCCGTTCCACCGCCAGCTTCGCGCCCGCCAGGTTGCAGCGCGGGGCGAAGTCGCCACCCATGGCGTCCAGGACGACCTTGTTCACGTGGCTAGGCTAGGCCGAGGCTTGGCTGAATGAGCCGAACGCGGAATGAGCCGAACGCTGAGTGAGCCGAACATGGGGCGAGGCGCGAAGGCAACGCACACGCGCGGCGGGGAACCCGGTGGCTTCCCCGCACGGCGATCACGCGCCGCCGGTGACGATCATCTGCCGGGAGCGATAGTGCCCGCACGCCGCGCAGATGTGATGCGGCCGGATGGAGGCGCCGCAGTTCTTGCAGCGCACGAGCTGGGCAGCGACGAGGCGCTGGTTGGCACGCCGCTTGTCGCGCCGCGACGGGCTGTGCCTACGCTTGGGATTTGCCATGGGAGGAGTTGCGGTTGGATGCGGGCGCGCGGGTCGGCGGAGCGCCGCACCATGAGAAGGGGCGGCAAGATACGGTCGCACAGGGTGAAGTCAAACGCGGAGGTGGAATCGACCAGGCCGTCAGCCGCCCGGGGCCAAGGCCTGGCGGAGCACCTCCGTCGCCCGCTGCGCGGCGGCCGCGACCTTGCTGCGATCCTTGCCCTTGCCCTGCGCCATCTCCGGCCTGCCGCCGCCCCCGCCGCCGAGGACGTCCGTCGCCGCCTTGACCAGATCGCCGGCCGCGATCGTGCGGGTGAGCTCCGGGCTCACCACCGCTCCGACCAGCACGTCTTCGCCGCCCGGCGCCAGGACCACGCCGGCGAACGGGGCGAGCGCCTGACGCGCGCGACCGAGGAGGTCCTGCACCTCCTTCATGGTCATCGTCACCGGCGCGGTGAACACGGCGTAGCGCCGCTCGCCGGAGGTGACCGCCGCCGCACGGAGCTCTGCCGTCAGCTTGTCGAGGTCGGCGGCGGTGGCCTTCTCGAGCGCCTTCCGCAGTTGCTTGACCTCCTCCAGGATCGCCGTCACGCGTTCCTGCACCTCGGTACCCGGCACCTTGAGCTGCGCCGAGAGTCGAGCCAGGGTTCCACGCTCGACGCGCGCCACCAGCAGCGCCTGCCGACCCGTGACCGCTTCGATGCGGCGCGTGCCCGCGCTCACCGCCGCCTCCGACGTGATCCGGAACTGGCCGATCGCGCCGGTGTTGGCGACGTGCGTGCCACCGCACAGCTCGCGGGAGACGTCGCCCACCGTCAGGGTTCGGACCACGTCGCCGTACTTCTCGCCGAACATCGCGACGAAGCCGGCCTGCCGCGCCTGCGCGAGCGGCATGTGCTTCGGCTCCACCGGCAGGGCCGACAGGATCGCCTCGTTGACTTGATCCTCCAGGCGCGCGATCTGCTCGTCGCTCACCTTCTCGCCGTGGGTGAAGTCGAAGCGGAGGCGATCCGGCGACACCTCCGATCCGGCCTGGCTCACGTGCGTGCCCAGCGTGCGCTTGAGCGCGGCGTGCAGGAGGTGGGTCGCGGTGTGGTTGCGCTCCGTGTCGCGGCGCGCGCTCGCTTCGACCACCGCGTCGCACGGTTGGCCGGCCGAGACCGTTCCCTCGACGACCTTGCCGCGGTGCAGGTGGTAGCCCTCTAGCCCCACCGTGGTCGAGACCTCGACGCGGCCGGTCGGCGTGGCAATCGAGCCACGGTCGCCGACCTGGCCACCGCCCTGCGCGTAGAAGGGCGTCTTCGCCAGCGCGATCGAGACCTCGTCTCCCGTGCCCACCGTCGCTCGCACCGCGTTGCCCCCGTCGAGCATCGCGCCGATCGCGGTGCTCGCCGCGAGGCCCGTGTAGCCGACGAACTCCGTCGCGGGCACGCCGACCTTGCGCAACACTGCCGCCGCGCTCTCGGCGAACACCGCGCCGCTGATGGTCATCGCCGCGCGTGCGCGGCGTCGCTGCTCCTCCATGGCCGCGTCGAAGGCAGCCTCGTCGAGGACGAAGCCCCGATCGGCCATCACGGCCCGCGTGATGTCGACCGGGAAGCCGAACGTGTCGTGCAGTTCGAAGGAGAACTCGCCGGAGCCCGCGAGCACGTTGCCTGCCGGCGCCTGGGCCTGGCCGGCGAGGAACTCTTCGAGCCGCGCCTTGCCCTGCTTGTAGACCCCCACGAACGACTGCTCCTCCGCGCACAGGACCGTGCGGCACTGGCCCGCGTGCTGGCGGACTTCGGGATACGCGTCACCCATCGTCGCGCCGACCACGTCCACCATGTCGCACAGGAACGGCTCGGTGATCCCGAGGTCGTAGCCGTCGCGCACCGCACGCCGCAGGATCTTGCGCACCACGTAGCCGCGCCCCTCGTTGCCCGGCAGCGCACCATCGGCGATCGCGAACGTCGTGGCGCGGATGTGATCGCTGATCCGCCGCATGCGCACGCCGTCGGTACTGTCGCGGCGATACGGACGCCCACTGCGCCTGGCGACGAAGTCGAGGTACGGAAGGAAGAGGTCGGTCTCGTAGTTGTTGGGCACGCCCTGCAGGACCGCGCCGACCCGTTCGAGGCCCAGACCGACGTCGATGTTCTTTTGCGGGAGTTGCGGCAGGCTGCCGTCCTCCCGGCGATCGAACTGGGTGAACACGCAGTTGCCGATCTCGGTGAAGCGGCCGTCGGGAAGCGAGTCGAGCCCCGCATTCGCCGGACGCGGCTGGTCTGGCATCGCATCGAAGTAGATCTCCGAGCACGGTCCGCACGGCCCGTTCGGCCCCTTGCTCGGCGCCTCCGCCGGCCAGAAGTTCTCCTTCTCGCCGAACCGGTAGATGCGATCCTTCGCCAGACCGATGCGCTTGTGCCAGACCTCGAAGGCCTCGTCGTCGTCGAGGTACACGGTCACCACGAGGCGGTCCTTCGGCAGGCCCAGCACGCCGGTGAAGAACTCCCACTCCCACTCGATGCACTCGCGCTTGAAGTAGTCACCGAACGAGAAGTTGCCCAGCATCTCGAAGAAGGTGTGATGCCGGGGCGTGGCCCCGACGCGCTCGAGATCCGGTACGCGCAGACACTTCTGCGCCGTGGTCACCCGCTTGTGCGGCAGCGTCCCGCGCCCGAGGAACATGTCCTTGAACTGGTTCATGCCCGCACCCGTGAACAGCAGTGTCGGGTCGTTGGCGGGAACCAGGGAGTCGGACGGCAGGTGGGCGTGGCCGTGCGCCACGAAGAACTCGAGGTAGCGCGTCCGGATCTCCGCGACGGTCAGTGACTTCATCCGCGGAATGCTGCGGCGTCGACGCCGCGGCCGCAAGCGTTCAGCTACTTGCCGCGGGCGACGACCTTGTCCGAGTTGCGCTCGGATGCCTTCTCGGTCGACCGGTCGGCCGCCCTCGCGCCGTTCCCCTGCCCACTGCTACCCTGCCCACTGCTACCCTGGGCACTGCTACCCTGGGCACTGCTACCCTTCGCCGCGCCCTGCGAAGCCGCCGTTGAGCTGGCCGCCGTCGAGCTGGCCGCCGTTGAGCTAGCCAACGGTGCCGGCATGCTGGCCTGGGCGACCGATTGGCGCAGTTGCGTCAGCACCTCCGGATTCTGCTCCAGGAACTCGCGCGCGCGGTCGCGACCCTGCCCCAGGCGGGTATCGCCCAGGCTCAACCAGGTGCCGCTGCGCTTGAGCACGCTGCGGTCCACGCCCATGTCGATCACCTCACCGACCTGGTCGATCCCACGGTTGAAGAGGATGTCGAACTCGACCTTGCGGAACGGCGGCGCGATCTTGTTCTTGACCACCGTGACCTTGGTCCGGTTGCCGATCGCCTCCTCGCCGTCCTTGATCTGTCCGATGCGGCGGATGTCGAGCCGCACCGACGAATAGAACTTGAGGGCGCGACCGCCGGTGGTGGTCTCGGGGCTCCCGAACATGACGCCGATCTTCTCGCGGATCTGGTTGATGAAGACCAGGCAGGTGCGGCTCTTGGCGACCAGGGCAGTCAACTTGCGCAGAGCCTGACTCATCAGGCGCGCATGCAGGCCCACGAAACTGTCCCCCATCTCGCCCTCGATCTCCGCCTTCGGCACGAGGGCCGCCACCGAGTCGATCACGATGATGTCGAGGGCACCTGAGCGCACCAGGGTCTCGCAGATGTCCAGCGCCTGCTCACCGTGGTCCGGCTGGGAGATCAGCAGCGAGTCGAGGTCGACGCCGAGCCGGCGGGCGTACTGCGGATCGAGCGCGTGTTCGGCGTCGATGAACGCGGCGGTGCCCCCTTCGCGCTGGGCGTTCGCCACGACGTGCAGCGTGAGCGTGGTCTTGCCGGAGGACTCAGGGCCGAAGATCTCGACGATGCGGCCGCGCGGCAGACCCACGCCGCCGATCGCCACGTCGAGGGCGAGCGACCCGGTGGGGATGCCGGCGATCGACACCACGGGCTGTTGCCCCATGCGCATGATCGCCCCCTTCCCGTAGGCCTTCTCGATGTTGAGGATGGCGTCGTCCAGGGCCTCGCTCGCGGCCTTGCCGCCCTTGCTGTCGTCGGTCACTCGCTGCATGTTCGGTACCCTCCCGGGGTGCTCTGCCGGCGAGGAGCACCCTCGCCAGGTTGGTTCGGACCCTTCTAGCAAGAGCCCTTACAAAAGCCAAACATCGGCTCGGTTTTTCGAGCGCGACGCGCGGCGTTCCTGTGTCCGCAGACGGCCGATCGGTGACGCAGAAAACAGCGCTCGCCCTACAGGGCGACGAACTGCATCAGGTCTTGGAACCGCCGCTCCAGCGCCGAGCGCTCGGCGCGGGCGATCGCATCGACGCCGAACCCCTCCACCGTGATGCTCGCGGTCACCGTGCCGTAGGCCATCGCCCGTTTCATGTGCCAGAGGTTCAGGCTCTCCTGTCCCGCGAGGTAGCCCATGAACCCGCCGGCGAAGCTGTCCCCCGCGCCAGTGGGGTCGATCACGGTCTCCGTGGGATAGGCCGGCAGTGCGAACTGAAAGAACGTGCTGAACAGGAACGCACCGTGTTCGCCCTTCTTCACGATGACCAGCTTGGGCCCCATGCCCAACACGCGACGACCGGCACGAATGAGATTCGTCTCCCCGGTCAGCATGCGGGCCTCCTCGTCGTTGAGGATCAGGCCGTCGATGCGGCGCAACAACGCGAGCAGAGCGGCGCGGTCGTTCTCGATCCAGAGGTTCATCGTGTCGGCCACGACGAACTGCGCCGCCTTCACCTGGTCGAGCACCGACGCCTGGGTTCCCGGCGAGCCGTTGGCGAGGAACACGAAGCGCGCGTCCGCATAGCTCGCGGGGATCCTGGGCGCGAACCCGCCGAACGTGTTGAGGTCGACCGAGAGCGTCGTGCGCGAGTTCATGTCGGCCGAGTAGCGGCCCGACCACGCGAACGTCTTGCCCTGCTTCGTCTCGAGCCCGTGCAGGTCCACGCCCGCCTGCGCGAGCAGGCTGCGATGCGCCGCGGGGAAGTCCTCACCCACGACACTCACCAGCTTCACCGGCGTGAACAGCCGCGCGGCGAGACCGAAGTAGGACGCCGACCCGCCCAGTAGCTGCTGGCGCTTCGCGAGCGGGGTCTCGATGGAATCGAACGCGACGGAGCCGACGACGAGAACGGTCATGGGGATGCGAGCGGGCTTGCGAGATGTGGTTGGGCTACGGGAGCGGGGCCGCACCCCGCCGTCAACGGTCAGCGGTCCGCGGCCAACGGTGGCTCGGCCAGTTCCTGCTCCATGTCGGCCTGCGTGACCTTGTCCTTCTCGACCATGGCGAGCAGGCCGCCGAGGAGCGACCAGAGGGTGAGGTGGATGCGGTAGACGAGGGAAAGGGCGACACCGCGGGTGCGCATCACCGCGACCGGATCGAACGCGGTGATGAACGGAGCACCGTAGGCGCCGAAGAGATAGCCGAACATCGCCTCGCCGATCCCCCAGCCGTTCGGCCCCACCGGCACCGCCGAGGCGATGTTGATGATCGGCACGAGAACGAAGTACTCGAACATCGGCATGCCGACGGAGAGGGCCTCGCCGATCAATGCGACCGAGAGCACGCTCAGCACATGGCTGGCCATGCCAGCGACCATCCACACCCCGATGCCGAGCGTGTGGCCGCGGTAGTGGTAGATCGCGTGGTCGACCTTGCGCAGGAGGCCGGAGAGCGGCAGGAGCTTGAGGATCGCGTCGAGGCGGATGGTGCGCCGGATCCGACGACTGAACGCCACGATCCCGATCGCGAACACCCCGGTCAGCACGCCCCAGATGCCGAGCGCGAGCGTGCCGAAGCGATCGAGCGCGAACAGCACGGCGATGGCGGCGAGCATCGCCAGCGACCCGAGCCCCAGGATGCGATCGACGATCACCGACACGCCGGCGGCGACCCGATTGCCATTCTTGCAGTGCTTGACGATGTAGACGGCCTTGATGACGTCGCCGCCGGTCTGGCCGGGCACCACGTTGTTGAAGAACACGCCGATCCACGTGAAGCGCCAGGCCTCGAACATGGTCACCGGCAGGTTGTTCACGCGCAGCAGCCACCACCAGCGGATGGCCGAGAACGAAGCGCTGACGAAGTAGCAGAGCGCACCGAGCGCGAACAGCCACCAGTCGAGGTTGCGCACGTAGGTGAGGAATCCCGCGGCCACCTCGATGCGGGTGCCGTCGGCCTGATCGCCGGGCACCACCGTCGTGACGACCTCCGCGTCGCGCGCGCGGAACCGGACCGAGGCCTCGTCCCAGGGACCCTCGATCTTGCCGTGCACCGTGGCGACCGTCTGCTCACCGCGCGTCGTGATGATCTCGTCGCGCCAGCGGATGCTGGCGAGCACGAACCAGAGCAGCGCCGCCACCGCCATCAGCTTGACGACATTGATGATCGTGGAGCGCTTCAACTCGGGGACCTCGACGCCACCTTGCACTTCGCCTTCGCCATCGACGCTTCCTCGCGCGCGGTGCGCGCCAAGACCTCACGCGCGAACCGCACGGGGTCCACACCCAAGCCCTCCAACGACGCGGTCCGCACCGGCGTGCCCGCGGTCGTGACGTTCACCCCCAGATGGATGAGCGTGGAGACGGCGCTGCGGGTCGCGACCGAGATCGAGAGTTTGCCCGCGCCGGCGAAGAGGTCGTCCCCGTCGCGGCGCAACCCGACCCGCGCGGTCCGCGGCCCGAGATCGCGCACGACCTCCAGGGCCCGCGCGGCGAGCAGACGCTGGCGGACCGTGGCCCGATCCAGATCACCGTCGTCGAACCGTTCGACGATGAAGTGCACCATGTCGTCGCCGGCGATGCGCGCGCCCGCGAGCGCGTCTTCGAGATCGGCGAACTCCTCGCGCGGCAGGCGACACGCCCCACGGAACGCCACGATCGCATCGCCAACGATGCCGGTCGTGCGCAGGATCCAATGCGGTCGCAGTTGCGAACCGTCGTAGTCCATGCGCCGACCGATCCAGCGCGCCTTCATCGGGCGGCTCCCCGGGTCTTGACGAACTCGCCGTACCAACGATCGGCCCAGGCCCGGTCCGCGACCATCGGCTGGCCGAGGGCGAGGGCGAGACCGTCCAACGCCGCGGCGCGCAGGCCGCGCCCGGCGCTGTTGTCGGCAATGATGTCGTAGAGGAACTCGACCACCGACGGCCCGCCGCGGTAGCCGGTGAACGCGTGTTCCTTCGTCACCTGGGAGCACAGGCGCACGAGGCCGAGTCGGACGTCGGGATCCGGGTCGTAGCGATGCCCGATCCCGGTCCGCGGATCGGCGGGCGCCGAACTCAGACGCAGGACGCGCGCGCCGGCGTCGGCACCGCCGAGCGCGAAGCACGCGCGGGCGGCGTAGGCACGCACCAGCCCCTCGCGCGGCTCGAAGACCGCACGCTGCAGGGCGTCCGCCACCGTCCACGCCAGCACCACGCCGAGCCGAGCCGTCGCCGCGGCTCGGATCTCGGCGTTCGTGCTGCGCTTGCCGAGGAAACCGAGCAGCAACACCTGCGCCCGCCGGTCGCGGGGCGTGGGCGGCGGCAGCGACGTGGCGCGCGCGAGTGCGGCGAGGGTCGTTTCGACCTCCGCCGGCGTGACCGCACCGCCGTCGGAGACGCTCTGGGCCACCGCGCGCAACGCCGCCATCGGCGGATGCCACTCGACCGCCAGTCGCTCGTCCGTGCCACCCGCGCGCGGCACAGCGTCGTCGCGCAACGGGTCGACGCCGAGCGTGCGCGCGATCGCCACGAGGCCCGCCAGCGCGACGATCTGGTTGAGAGCCTGCGGGTCGCCATCCAGGGCCCAGCCGAGGCGAGCAACCGTGAGCGCCATCCGATCGAGATCCCCGACCGCGCCTTCGGCCATCCAGGTCAGGCGCTGTCGCGCGTAGCCGGACGGATTCATGACCGTGGTCTTCGCGAACTCCACGCCGGTCATCTCCACGAGGCCGAGATCGAGGCCGCTGTTGTTCAGGAACCGCGCGAACGGTGGCAAGCGCTCCGTGTCGGCGAGGTACGACACGACCTCGGGTTCACCCCGGCCGGGGCGCCACCCGGCAACCGCGTCGAACTCCGCGACGGCGATCGAGAAGGTCGGCGTGCACGCCGTCGCCGCCAGGCAGACGCACCAGACGAGGCGGTCAACCGGCACGGTCGCCTGCCTTTTCCGGGTACCCCTCCGGATGGCGCTCGTGCCACGCGTACGCAGTGCGGACGATCGCGCCGATCGAGCCAAGGGTCGGGCGCCAGCCCAGCTCGGCGCGGATCTTCCGGCTGCTGCCGACGAGGCGCGGCGGGTCTCCCGGTCGACGTGCGGCGATCCGGTACGGGACCGGCCGACCCGCCACCGCGCCGACGGCGCGGATGACCTCGAGCACGGAGGTGCCCTGCTCGTTGCCGAGGTTGTAGGCGCGAAAGCCCGCGTCCCGCGTGCCCGCCATGGCGTCGAGACCGCGCATGTGCGCGTCGGCGAGGTCGACGACATGGATGTAGTCGCGGATGCAGGTGCCGTCGGGCGTGTCGTAGTCGTCGCCGAACACGGACACCTCGCCGCGACGCCCCTGCGCCGCGCCGATCACCAACGGAATCAGATGGGTCTCGGGATCGTGATCCTCACCGAGGCGACCCTCGGGATCGGCGCCCGCCGCATTGAAGTAGCGCAGCGCGATGGCGCTCACTCCGTGCGCACGTACGAAGTCCTGCAGCATCCGCTCGCACATGAGCTTGGACGCACCGTACGGATTGATCGGGTTCTGCGGCTGATCCTCGGTGATCGGCAGCGTGGTGGGCTCGCCGTAGGTCGCGCAGGTCGAACTGAACACGATCCGCCGGCAGCCGTGCTCGACCATGGCGTCCAGCAGGTTGAGCGTGCCGAGAAGGTTGGCGCGATAGTACTTGCCCGGGTCGCGCACCGATTCACCAACGTAGCAGCGCGCCGCGAAGTGCACGACGGCGTCGATCGCGTGCGAGGCGAACACCTGGGTTACGAACGCGGGATCCAGCAGATCCCCCTCGACCACTGGCGCGCCGAGCAGCGCGGCGCGGTGTCCTTCGCTGAAGTCGTCGAGCACGAGCACCTCGTCGCCTCGCGCGCGCAGCGCGAGCACCGTGTGCGAGCCGATGTACCCCGCCCCCCCCGCGACCAGGATCACGTCTTCGACCGCTTCTCGCCCTGGGTTGCGAGTTCCTGGCGCCAGCGCTCGGCGATCCGCGCCCGGGTCGCGGCATCCTTCTCGCCGCCGTACGGCAGGAACTCGATTGTGTCGGTCATGCGGCGCAGCACCCGGTGCATGGTCAGGTACGTCTCCGCGTCGGCCTCGCGTGCCAGAGCCTCGACGAGGGCGGGACGCTGCGCGGGCACCGAGGTCACCGCGCCGGCGGCCGCCGACCGCACCGCGACATCTGGATCGCTCAGGCCGCGGGCGATCAGCTGCTCGTGGTCCGGCACGCGCGCGAGGCTGACGCGGAAGACCATCGCGCGCACCGTCACCGACGTGTCGGCCATCGCCCAATGGACCGCGGCCCGCGCGGCGAGGGCGGAGCCGCGCTCGCACAGCAGGCGGAGTGAGGTGACCCTGTCCACCTCGCGTTCCGAGTAGCGCAGGCGGCCCAGCAGTTCGCGATACGTGGCGTTCTGGCGCCCGCCCTTGGCCACGTCTGCCTCCAACGCGCTGACCCGACGCCGCAGTTCCACCCCGAGCTCGCTTTGTTCTTCCGGCGTTCCCGCCAAAGAGGCGACCGCGTCGCGGGCCTGCGCCGCGGCGCCAGTGAGATCGCCGCGCCGCCAAGCGACCAGCGCGCGCAAGTGCATGCGCTCCGCCGGCGCGAGGCGCCCGCCGTGCCGATCGATGGCGGCCATGGCCTCGTCGAAACGGAGCTGATCGACCAGCACATCCACCTTCGCGACCGCGAGCGCGGGCTGATCCGGCTCGTCGTCGAGCACAGCATCCACGGCCGCCAACGCATCCTCGAATTCCCCGCCGTCGGCCGCGATGCGTGCCAGCGTCTCCGCGGCACGCACGCGGTTGGCGCCGCCCGCGAGTTCGGCGCGCAGCAACCGCAGGCCTTCGTCGCTGTCGCCGGCCAGCAGGGTGGACAGCGCGAGTTCGATGCCGAGATCGGGATGCGGCGTCAGATGCCGCTCCACCTCCATCGCCCTGGCGCGCTGCAGCGCCTCGACTGCGCCGCCGCCGTTGCCCTGCCGGCGCCGGAGCTGACCGAGCATGAAGGACGCGAGGGCGCAATCCGGAACGTCGCGGACGACGGCGGTCAGCGCGATCTCGGCCTCCTGGAACCGGTCGAGCAGGATCCGACTCACCGCGAACCGGAGCCGCGACTCGACGGATGTCCCGGCGTCGATGAGTTCGAGCGCGGGTCGTCCTGCCGCGGCGAGCTGTTCGCCCAGTTCCACGCGCAGGCGGCGTTCGAAGCCGTGATCGAGGGTTGCCGCGGTGGCACCCATGGGCGCGTCCGCCGCGGTGCGACGCGTCGCCGCACCGGTCGCGGTCGGCGCCGCCGTCCCCGCCAACGGGACACCCGACGTCTCGACTCGGCGCGCCGGCCCTCCCGCGCAGGCGGCTGCCAGGACGGACAAGAGGCTCGCTGTCGACGGAATCAGTCGCACGTTCATCGCACCGAAGTCAGGTCGCCGGTGCGTGCGCAGAGCGTATCATCGCCCCGTGCCACGACCGAAGCCGAAACCCGTCCGTCGTGCACGGCCCTCGGTCGATGACCTCGCGGCCTTCGCGGCGCGCCTCGCCACGCGCATCGGCCGGCGGATCGCACGAGCTCGGCGCCACGGCCCCGTGGTGCGCATGACGAAGGCGGTGGGCGACCCCGTCACTGCCCTCGACCTCGAGGCGGAGCAGAGCCTGCGCGCTGCCATCACCGATGCGTGGCCAACGCACGGGTTCGTGGGCGAAGAGACCGGCGCGGTCGGGCTCGATCGCGAGTACGTGTGGGTCGTCGACCCCATCGACGGGACCGCCAACTTCGCCGCCGACCTCACGCCGTGGGGTGTGGCAGTGGCGTGCCTCGCCCACGGCACGCCCGTCGCCGCCGCGGTGTTCACCGCGCCCCGAGGCACGACGACTGTCGCCGCGACCGGCCGCGGCGCGCGCGTCGACGGCGAGCGGATCCACCTCCGCGACGGCGCGCGCCTCGGCGTGGACAGCCTGATCGGCACGCAGTGGTTCCGCGGCGCGACGGAGCTGCCGTTCTTGCCCCGCCTGCTCTCGACCGGGGCGCGCATCCGCGTGCTCGGTTCGACGGTCGCACAGATGTGCGACGTTGCCGCCGGCAGGCTGCACGCCAACGTCCAGGCCCAGGGTCGCCTCTGGGACATCGCGGCACCCGCGCTCATCGTGATCGAGGCTGGGGGCGAGGTCACCGACTGGCGAGGCCATCCGCTCTTCCCGCGCCCCACGCTCGCGCTCGAAGGTCACCACCCGACGATCGCGGGCGCGCCATCGATCGTGCGCCAGGTCGCGCGCCTTCTCCGCGGCGTCCCGCTAGCTGTTCCGCTTGCGTAACGGCGCTCCCCGCCCCTCCCGCGGCCCGCGCGAGACGGATCTGTTCTCGCCGTATCGGACCCCCCCGGCGGGTCCTATCGCTTGGCCAACTGGGTTTGGATCGAGTATCCTGGCCGCCTCGCACGCTGGTCCACCGCGACTGGACGCCCCCATCCGGTCGCGATCCGAGTTTTCTCGCACATCGGCCTGAGTCTTGCTGACGGTGACCGTCGGCTAGTTCCAGCCTGTCGCCTCGCGACCTTTCCAAGCACCCTCCACCCAAGGAGCAGAAGATGAAGAAGTTGATCCTCACGGGCTTCGCACTCGCGTCCGCGCTCGCGCTCGCGCCCGATCTCTACGCCCACGGCGGTCAGTACCGCGGCCCTGGCGACGTCGTTCCGCCGAACCCCGGTGGCGGCCGTGGCACTGGCCCCGGCGCAGGCCCCGCGACCCCTGGCCCCGGTGGCCCGAACACGCCTGGCCCCGCCGGCCCGAGCACTCCTGGCCCGGCTGGCCCTGCGACGGGCGGCCCCGCTCCGGCTGCTGGTCCGCGCGCCGCGACCACCGGCCCCCGCGGCGTGGAAGTCGGCGACGACCTCACGCGCTGGGCGTTCTGGTGGGAGTTCAACAAGGATCCCTTCATCCGCCTCAAGGACGCCATCAACACGGGCAACGTCACGACGGGCTCGGATGAGTTCTTCATGGGTGGCTCGCGTCGCGAAGAGGCGAAGGACACCCTCAAGCCCAGCGAGAGCCAGATCATCAGCGAGGTCCTTCCCGCGCTGAAGCAGGCCCTCGACTCGACGGACAACAACGACATCACGTCGTCGTGTCTCGTGGCGATGGCCAAGGTCGGCAAGGACCACCCGAACTTCAAGATCCTGCCCCTCATGGAGCAGCGGCTGAAGTCGGCGAGCCAGGAGATCCGCGAGACCGCGGCCCTCTCCATGGGCATCTCGCAGATGGCCGAAGCGCTGCCGAACCTGATCCACCTCGCGGGTGACACGCAGGACGGACGCAAGCTCGTCGAGAGCAGCCAGGTCGACGACCGCACCCGCACCTTCGCGGCGTACGGCATCGGTCTCATCGCGTGGGCCAGCAGCAACACCGACCTCAAGCGCAGCGCATTCGAGGCCCTCAAGCCGCTGCTGCTCGACGACAAGGCTTCGAGCCGCAACCTGACGATTGGCGCGATCAACGCGATGCGCCTGATCCGCCCCAACCGGGAAGGCGGCGAGAAGGACGCCAAGCTCCGTGACGACATCGTCGACACGCTGTGGTCGTTCTACACACGCGACCTCGGCCAGGGCGACCAGCAGCTGCAGGCGCACGTGCCGCCGGCCATCGCGACCCTCCTGGGCCGCGGCGGCGACGTCAAGGGCACCTACAAGGACCGCTTCGCGGGCGAGCTCGAAGACAAGTTCGGCAAGCGCAGCATCTCCATCTACCAGTCGGCCGCCCTGGCGCTCGGTCAGCTCTGCACGAGCAACAAGGACGACCAGAAGTACTCCAAGGCCCTCGACGACTACGTCGGCAAGGGCAAGGACGAGCAGGCGCGCAACTTCTCGATGATGGCGCTGGCCCAGATCGGTGGGAACGACAACCGCAACCTCCTGATGAAGCGGCTCGACAAGGGCCGTGACCTCGAGAAGTCGTGGGCGGCGATCTCGCTGGGCGTCGTGGCCTTCAACGCGGCCAAGGCCGCCGGCAAGGGCGCGGTGGTCGACACGACCATCGGCCGGGCCCTCCAGGACGTGCTCAACAACGAGAAGAACGACGAAGTGCTGTCCGCCGTCGCCGTGGCCCTGGGCCTCGCGAAGTACGGCGACAGCGCCGATGACCTGCGCAAGCTCCTCGAGAAGTACAAGAAGCGCGACGAACTCGCCGGCTACCTGTGCATCGGCCTGGCGCTGATGAACGACACGCACTCGACCGAGACGATCCGCCAGATCGTCAAGGACTCGGTGCGCCGGCCCGACCTGCTCAAGCAGGCGGCGATCGCGCTCGGC
Source organism: uncultured candidatus Brocadiaceae bacterium (assembly GCA_964418595.1). Lineage (GTDB taxonomy): Bacteria > Planctomycetota > UBA1135 > UBA1135 > UBA2386 > CAYQMF01. The sequence continues at coordinate 714 of CAYQMF010000021.1, read as the reverse complement.
AAGATGGGCGACAAGCAGGTCGCGACCGACCTGACTGAGTTGCTCGCCGCGCCCGACAAGAACGTCGCCAAGCTCTCCGCCATCGCGTCGGCGCTGGGCTTCATCGGCGATCGCCGCAGCATCTCGCCGCTGAAGAACATGTTGTTCGACTCCTCGATCACCGAGCTGTCGCGCGCCTTCGCGGCCGTGGCACTGGGCGGCGTCTCCGACAAGGAAGACCTGCCGTGGAACTCGAAGATCGCGGTCGACATCAACTACCGCGCGGCGGTGGAGACCCTGACCAACCAGGTGTCGGGCATCCTCGACATCCTGTGAGCTGAGCCGCGCAGTCGCGCGCCCTTCGGGGCGGGCGACCTGCGACACGCTGGAAGAGGCCCGCGGCGCGCGCGTCGCGGGCCTTCGTGTTTTCGGAGAGCCATGAGCGCGCGGCGTGGAACGCAGCTTGCGAGGCATCGCGCCAGTCCGGTCGCCACCTTCGGACCGAGAACACGATGCGACTCCTGATTCCTGCGCTGCTCGCGACCGCGAGCCTCCTCTGCTTCACCGCCTCCGCTTCGGCGCACGGCGGTCAGTACCGCGGCCCCGGCGACCTCGTCCCTCCCGACCCGGCCGGCGGTCGCGGCACCGGCGGCGGCGGCGGCGCCGCGACCCCGACTCCCGGCACCGGCGGGCCGCGCGGGCCCGCGGCCGGCAGTCCGGTCACGCCGGGCATCC
>CAYQMF010000020.1:0-66485 GCA_964418595.1 uncultured candidatus Brocadiaceae bacterium | reverse complement strand
GACTTAACCCGACATCTCACGACACGAGCTGACGACAGCCATGCAACACCTGTGCTGGTTACACCCGAAGGTAATCCCTCGACTTTCGCCGAGGTAATCCCAGCATGTCAAGCCTGGGTAAGGTTCTTCGCGTTGCATCGAATTGAACCACATGCTCCACCGCTTGTGTGAGCCCCCGTCAATTCCTTTGAGTTTTAGCCTTGCGACCATACTCCCCAGGCGGGGCACTTATCACATTTGCTACACCTGAGATCCCACAGGGAGACCTCAAGTCAGTGCCCATCGTTTACGGCTAGGACTACCGGGGTATCTAATCCCGTTCGCTACCCTAGCTTTCGCACCTCAGCGTCAGTAGTGGACCAGAGAGCCGCCTTCGCCGCCGGTGTTCCTCCTGATATCTACGCATTTCACCGCTCCACCAGGAGTTCCGCTCTCCCCTACCACACTCTAGCCACGCAGTATGCCTCACGCTTCACACGGGTGAGCCGTGGGATTTCACAAGACACTTACGTGGCCGCCTACGCGCGCTTTATGCCCAGTAATTCCGAACAACGTTCGCACCCTCTGTATTACCGCGGCTGCTGGCACAGAGTTAGCCGGTGCTTCCTTCCGGGCTTACGTCAGGGCATGGAATGTTCATCCATACCGGTTCATAACCCGTGACAGGAGTTTACAACCCGAAGGCCTTCATCCTCCACGCGGCGTCGCTCCGTCAGGCTTTCGCCCATTGCGGAAGATTCTCGACTGCAGCCTCCCGTAGGAGTCTGGGCAGTGTCTCAGTCCCAGTGCGGCCGACCACCCTCTAAGGCCGGCTACCCGTCGTTGCCTTGGTAGGCCGTTACCCTACCAACTAGCTGATGGGCCGCAATCACCTCTGCGAGCAGGCGATCCCGAAGGATCCCGCCCATTTACTTCCCAAACCATGCAGTCCAGGAAGACCATCGGGTCTTAGCCTCGGTTTCCCGAGGTTATCCCCGTCTCGCAGGCAGCTTGATTACGTGTTACTCGCCCGTCCGCCACTCTACTCACCTTGCGGCTTTCGCGTTCGACTTGCATGCCTCATCCACGCCGCCAACGTTCGTTCTGAGCCAGGATCAAACCCTTCACTTCTTGTTCTTTGAAGCAGGGTACTGAACTCGTCCCGACGGCTGGCTGCCGCTCGGAACAAGCGCTCACACACGAATCGTTCGTTACACCCAGAATGTCAAAGATCACCCCTCCGCTCCGGCGCGGCTCGAGGCCGCGGGCGTCGCGCATCTGGGGGGCGGGGCAGGGTAGCGGGCCCCGCTCGTTCCGCAAGCGTTGCGGCTGTTTTTTCTGGAGACCTGCGTAAGCCGGTCTTCCATAGACGCTTACGCCATCTTCCCCGGCCAGGGTCCGCTACGCCTTCACGAGGGTGCCGCGCACCTTCCGGCCGTGCATGGCGTTGCGCGTGTCGACGATCAGGCTCGCCTCCGCACCGATCAGGCTCCAGTCCACCGCGGTGTGGTTCGTCACGATCAGTACCGCGTCCGCCGCGCGGAGCGTTGCGGCCGTCAGCGGCTGCGAGGTCAGCTCGAAGTCGAACGCGAAGCGCCGCAGGAGGGGGAAGGAAGGGACGTGGGGGTCATGGTAGGAGACCTCCGCACCCAGCTCACGGAGGTGGTTCACGATCTCGGCCGCCGGCGTCTCGCGCACGTCGTCGACGTCCGGCTTGTAGGCGAGGCCGATCACCAGGACCTTGGCGCCGCGTGCGGCCTTGCCGAACTCGTTCAGTGCCTCGACGGTCCGGCGCACCACCTGGCCGGGCATCGCACTGTTGATCTCGCCCGCCAGCTCGATGAACCGGGTGTGGTGGCCGAACTCCTTCGCCTTCCACGTCAGGTAGAAGGGGTCGATGGGGATGCAGTGCCCGCCGAGGCCGGGGCCCGGGTAGAAGGCCTGGAAGCCGAACGGCTTGGTCGCCGCCGCCGCGATCACCTGCCAGATGTCGATGTCCATCGACGCCAACACCGGCTTGAGCTCGTTGACGAGCGCGATGTTCACCGCGCGGTACACGTTCTCGAGGATCTTGGCCGCCTCCGCCACCTCCGCGGACTCCACGAGGATCGCCTGCTTGACTGCCGCCTGGTACAGCATGTGGGCTAGGTGCCCGCTGACCGGGTCCACGCCACCGACCAGCTTGGGGATGGTGCGGGTGTCGTGGTCCTTCCGACCCGGATCCTCGCGCTCCGGGCTGAACGCCAAGAAGAAGTCCTCGCCGCATGAAAGCCCACTCTCGGCGAGGATCGGCAGACACTCCCCACGGGTCGTTCCGGGGTACGTGGTCGATTCGAGGCTCACCAGTTGCCCTGCGCGGAGCCGCTCCTTCACCATCCGTGTCGAGTCGTGGATGTAGCTCATGTCCGGCTCGCCGTGGCGCCCCAGGGGGGACGGCACGCACAGGATCACGGCATCGGCTCGCCGGAGTGCGTCTGGATCGTGCGTGGGCTCGAACCGGCTCGATGCGGCCAGCGTCGAGACGAGATCCGGCCCGAGATGCTTGAGGTAGCTCTTGCCTGCCTTCAGTTGCTCGATCTTGCCCTCGTCACGGTCGTAGCCGATGACGCCGAACCCGGCATCGTGCATCGCCCGGGTCAGTGGGAGTCCGACGTATCCGAGCCCGACGACACCAACCACGGCGGAGCGGTCGCCGAGACGCTGCTCGAGACGCTGCGCGTGGGAACTGCGAGTCTGCATCGCGGGCATCTCAGCAGGTGGATTCGACGCGCTCAACGCGAAAAGGGCGGCGCGCTCCTCGCGACCAGGTCCGCGACCAGCACGCCGATCCGGTCGGCGGACTGCCCGTCGCCGTACGGGTTGCGGACGACCGCCATCCGCGCGTATGCGACCGGATCGCCGAGCAAACGCGTCGTCTCGGCCACGATGCGCGCGGCATCCGTCCCCACCAGGATCGCCGCGCCGGCAGCCACCCCTTCGCAGCGCTCCGTGGTCGCTCGCAGCACCAGAACCGGCTTCCCGAGGGCGGGCGCCTCCTCCTGCAGACCCCCGGAGTCGGTCAGCACGAGCGTCGACGCCTCCAGCGCGGCGACCATCTCGGGGTAGTCGAGCGGCGGCAGGAGCAGGACGCCGGCGGCCCCCGCGAGCATCTGCTCGATACACCCGCGCACGTTGGGGTTGCTGTGGCAGGGCAACGCGACCACCACGTCGCGCCGGCGACCGAGTTCGAGCACGGCGCGACACACGCCTTCGATCCCGGCGCCGGCGTTCTCCCGACGGTGCGCCGTGACGAGCACGAGGCGCTTCCCGGGCGGCAGGACGAACGGCAGTGGGGCGCGACGGGCGCGCGCGAACGCCAGGGCGTCGAGGCCGGGGTTGCCCGTCGCGTGGACCGCGGTAGTCGGCACGCCTTCCGCCAACAGGTTGTCGCGGGCATGCTCGGTCGGCGCGAGATGCAGCGTGGTGAGCTGCGACACGAGCCGCCGGTTCATCTCCTCCGGGAAGGGCGCCAGCACGTCGGGCGCGCGCAGACCGGCCTCGACATGTGCAAAGGGAATGCCGCGATAGAAGGCGCCGAGCGCCGCCATCAGCACCGTCGTCGTGTCGCCCTGTGCGATGACCAGCGCCGGCGCTTCCGCAACGAGCGCGGCATCGAACGACGCCAGGACCCGCGCAGACAGCTCGGCGAGAGTCTGCCCTGGTCGCAGCGCATCGAGGTCGCGATCCGCGACGAGCCCGAAGAAGCGCAGCGCAGGCTCCAGCAGCTCGCGGTGCTGGGACGTGACCAGCACTCTCGTCTGCCCTGGGTGACGCCGCCGCAAGGCGTGCACGACCGGCGCCATCTTGATGGCCTCAGGCCGCGTGCCGATCACCACCAGGATGGTGGACGCGTCGGTCACGCGATTCCCCCGCTGGCCTCACGCCCGCCATCGCCTCCCGCCCAGAGTGCATGACTCCAGACGCCCGCGAGCAACATGACCGGGCCGAGCCAATGCAGCAGGAGTCGGGACATGCTCGACCGCAGATGGTGATCGAGATCGTCCTCCGGTGACAGGAGGAAGGCACCGACGACGACGACGAGTCCACACATCACGAACACCGCGACCGCCGGCGCGCCGAGACGACGCCGTTGCCACCAGAGCGAGATCGCCGCCACCACGGGCACGACGAACGCCAACGCGAAGGTGCTCGGTGCGAGCGCGTAGCTGAAGACGCCGGAGACGATCGCCGGCAAGCGTTCGAGCCGTCGCAACGCACGTGCCGGATCGGCGATGTGGCCCACCAGGATCCCGGCATCGCTCCCCCCGCCGGCAACGGGCACCCAGCGCGCCGCGACGGCAGCGACGACGATGAGCGCAAGCGCTGCGAACGCGCGACCGCACACACGCAGACACATCCGGCGAGCCGCCACGTCGGCGAGCAGGACGACGACTGCGATCACGACGACGACCGGCCAGCGCGCCCACGCCCCACCGGTCGCCTGAAGAAGCCTGTCCTGCACCGGCAACCACGCCAGCGCGCCGAGCATCCAGCCGAAGGTGACCGGCGTCGTGCGTCGCCGCTCCCCCGCACACCAGCACACGGCGACCGCGAGCCCCGCGTAGACCATGCCCTCCGGCTTCACCATCACCGCGATCGCGGCCCCTGACGCGAGGAGGCGCGGATCGATGGTCATCGTCCCCAAGGCGAGCGCGGTCGTGGCCACGAGCAGGAAGGTGTCCGCGTATCCGGAGTCTGCCCCCCCACTGGTTGGATTGGCGAGACGGGGGACCAGCACACAGCCCGCCGCGGTCAGCCAGACAACGGTGCCATGCACACCTGCGCGGCGCAGCCCGACGCCGATCAACAACGCCAGCAGGAGGAGCAAAGATGGAAACAGGAGCCGGCCCATGCCAGGTCCCAGCAGGCGGTCCCCCGCGGCAACGACCAACGGCTGCAACAGCGGGTAGTCACGGGTGTGGACGAGGACGTTCGGATCCGAGAAGAACGGCTGCTCCAGGGTGGGCGAGTCCGCCAGGAAGCGCGCCTTGACGTCCCACGCCACAGCTCCGTCCCAGTGTCGCGACGTCGTGGCGAGGGCTCCGAAGCCCACGACGCCGACGACGGCAACGATCAGCAGGGCCAACCCGATCGCGATCGGCGCCGGCGCCGGTTCCCCGGCGACGCCGATCGTCCGCCCCGGTCGCATGCAGAGGCCCACGCCGAGACACAACGGCAACACGAACGCGGGCACCGCGCATCCCGCTCGCAGCAGACCCAACGACACGACGCCGAACGTTGCGAGGCCCACGAGCAGCCCACCGGCCACACGATCGCCCAGTGCCACCGGGTTCATCGGGCCTCCAGACGAACGGACTTGCCGAGCCCGTGGATCACGACCACCGTCTCGCTGCCGTCCGCCCCACGACGGACAGCGAGCGGCCGACCGAGATAGCTCGCAACGGGAGCCGGACACGCGCTCTCGGCTACCACCAGGCGTGGCGCCAACATCGCAGGCACGAATTCCAGCGCACCCGGCACCTCGCCTCGCCACAGCACCACCGCGTCGGGCGGAGCGTGCTCGAGGATCCAGGAGACCGCGTCCGCCCCGCCGAGTTGTCGGCCGTCGAGAAAGAACCCCACGGCCCCCGCCACCCGGTGCTGCGCCACGTCGTCCAACCGCCGGGCGAAGACCCGGCCAGGCGCACGCGCGACACACCACAGAAGGTGCGTGCCCAGCAGCACCACGCCGATCAGGCGGACGCCACGCCTTGCGAAGGTCGCTCGACCCGGGACGCGCGACGCTCCCAAGTCAGTTCGATGCTCGATGCCCCACCACCTCGGGTGTGTAGCCGCCCGCGTAGTGCGTGTTGTTGGAGAGGACCTTCACGCCCTCGAACTCGACGCCGTAGTGCAGGCGACGCAGCCCACGCTCCGCCATGAAGGTCGTGATCGCCGCGTGACTCCTGGGCGCGTAGACCATGAGGAACCCACCGCCGCCGGGTCCGGCGACCTTGGCACCGAGCACCCCGAACCGGCTCTTGAGTTCGCCGTACAGCTCATCGATCCCCGGAATCGTGATGCGCGGTGACATCCGCTTCTTGTGCGTCCAGTGCTGGTCCATCAAGCGCCCGAACTCGTCGAGGTTGCCGCTCTCCACGGCTGCCACCGTCTGGTAGCCGATCTCCTTGATCGCGTGCAGGGACTCTTCGACCACGGCGCGCTGCGGCGATGCCGGATCGGCCATCGCCTGGTCCTGGTCGCGCAGCACCTCGGGTCCGCTGCGGCGCACGCCCGTCCAGTAGAGGTGCGTGTTGGCGACGAAGTCGGGGACCGTCGAGAGCGCCATGTCCGCGAAACGGTGCCGCACGCGCCCGTCGCGGTCGATCTCGAGCACGCTCACACCGCCGAACGCAGCCATGTACTGGTCCTCCTTGCCGATCGGCGAGCGCAGCAGGCCGTGCTCGATGGCCGACGCTTCCTCGGCCAGGTCGGCGAGCGAGGACGGCCGGCGTCGGTACGCATGCAGGGCGGCGAGGAGCGCGACCAGGTAGCAGCTCGACGATCCCAGCCCACTGCCCGAGGGCAGGTCGGCGGTCGAGGTGATCTCGATCTGCGAGAAGATCCCGTGCTGCTTGAGCGCCTCACGGGCGAGTTCGTGCTTGAGCTGGTCCGGGTGCTCGACCTGCTCGCTCTTCATGTACTGGACGCGAATCGTGCGGTCGACGAGCGGCACGTTCAGCGAGATGTACATGTACTTGTCGAGGCCCATCGCCACGACGAACCCGCCGTGCTTCTGGTAGTACGACGGAACATCGGTACCGCCGCCGCCGAGCGTGACGCGAAAGGGAGCGCGAGTCAGGATCACTTGGGTCCTCCGCGCTCATTCTGCCCGCGGCGAGCGCCGCCGCACCGATCAAAACCCCTGCGCGATGCTCCGCTGACGCTCTGCCGTGATCGCGAGACGCGCGCTGCCGAAGTCCGCGAAGGTCTCGTCGGGCCGCGCCGCGGGGCGGTCGCGCAACGCCTCACGCACTGCGCTCGCCGCGACGCCGACGAGGGCGCTGCGCGACCCGGCAATGCGCGCGCCTTCCACCGCGTCGAACGATGCGGCGAGGACGGTCGAGCGGGCGAGGTCGATGGCGCAGGCCGCTGCCGCCTCGAGCACCAATCGCCCGAAGGCACTCGCGCGCGACACGCCAGGGTCGAGCTCGACACCCGGTCGCGGGTAGGCGAACACGCCGTCGAGGCTCCCGCCAGCGTGCCGGACCGCGGCCGCGATCCGCTCGTGCAAGCGGATCAGTTCGACCGCGGTGCGGACCGCACCGCGCTCGAGGTCGAGCAGGACACAGACGAAACCCAACCGACGCAACTCGGCGAGCGCTATCGCCGCGGATCGGGCGAGCACGACCTGGGCAGCGTCGGGCCCACACCACAGCAGCTCCCGCTCGAGGAACACGGCGGGACGAAGCAGGGGACGACGGGGAGACATGGGGGATGGCCAGAAGGTAACGCCTGCGCGCTATCCAACGGGAGGGGGGGTGGGCCGGGCGTCGCGATCCCGACCATCCGCGACGCCGCGCAGCGCTGCCAGGATGCCGACCCCGTAGCGCGCGCACCGCCACGTCTCGATCAAGCCACTGGCCGTGAGCGCATCCAGATCCCGGGGCGGCGAGCGCAGCTCCGCGAGCTGCTGCATCACCGGCCGAGGCAGGATCAGGGAAGCATCGACCCGCCGGGCCAGGGCAGCCTGCTTGCGCCACGCGCGCAGTCGGTCGTACGCGCTCCGTTGGGCCTGGGACAAGGCCGGCGAGTCCGGATCCCGCACGGGCTGCGTCGGGATGGGACGCAGCCGCGCCGCGCGCCGGATCGCCCGCAGCAGCTCCGCGCCGCAACGATCGACGAGGCGCTCGCTCATGCCCGGGATCGCCGCCAGTGCGACCTCGTCCGCAGGCGTGTGGCGCGCGATCGCGACCAGCGTGTCCGGGCCGATGACCTTGAACGGCGGCAGGTCACGGGCCTGCGCGATGCGCTCGCGTGCGATGAACAGCTCCCGCAGTCGGCGACGGGCGACCGGATCCAGGCGGTCCGCGCCGCGCAACCGCGCGAACTCCTCCGGATCGAAGCGTCGCGTGGGAGGCACCAGCGCCGCGAGGCGAAGGCACTCCGAGGCGACCTCCTGCACGTGTGGTTCACCGGCCGCCAACAGTTCGGCGCGGAGGATGCGCGCCAGCTCCGGGAGATAGTGCGTGTCGAGGCGTGCGTACTCGAGCTGGGCCTGCGAGAGGGGGCGCTGCCCCCAATCGCTGCGCTGGTAGCGCTTGTCGAGCTTCACGGAGAAGTACTCGGCGAGCACTGCCGCCAGCCCGACCGCGGTCTTGCCCAGCGACATCGACGCGACCTTCGTGTCGAACAGACCCGCGAACTCGAAGGGATGGACGCGCTTCAGCGCCTGCACGTCGTTCTCGGCGTCGTGGAACACCTTCACGATCGCCGCGTCGGCGAACACGGGTGCGAGTGGCGACAGATCGAGCGGCACGAGCGGATCGATGAGGTAGTCGCGCCGGGCCGTACTCATCTGCACGAGGCACACCCGCTCCCGATGCGCGAAGAGCGAGTTCGACTCGGTATCGACCGCGACCACGCTCTCCTGGCTCAGCCGCGCCGCCATCTTGCGCAGGGCTTCCTCGGTGTCGATGTACACCAGGGGTTCCGGGGTTCGATCCGACCGCACGCGGGGGCAGGTTAGCAGGGGGTTACTTCGCGCGCACGCGCGGGCACGCGTCGGACGCTTCCTTCGCGACGGCGGCGGCGTCACACTTGCGACCATGCTCCGCCATGCCTCCGGCGCTGCCGGTCTCCCGCTCCGGAGTCTCTTGGCGGTGGGCCTTGCCGCCAGCCTCCCGGCGCCTGGGCGCGCCCAGCCACCAGCCGGGTTCCAGACGGCCTGGGATTCGATCGCGACGGACTTCGCGGCGGATTGCGCCCGGGCTGGAATCGTCGGCGCCAGCCTCGCGTACCTGCGCGGCAACGAGGTCCTGGCGCAGGCGACCCACGGCTTCGCCGATCTGCAGACCGAGCGCGCCGTCGACGCCGACACGATCTTCCACTGGGCTTCGTGCACGAAGACCCTGACCGGAATCGCGATCATGCAGCTGCGTGACCGCGGGCGGCTTCGGTTGGAGGACCCCCTGATCGAACATCTGCCGGAGCTGCGCACCGTGCGCAATCCCTTCGGCCCCATGCGCGCGATCACGCTGACGCATCTGCTCACACACTCCGCGGGGTTTCGCGGTGCGACCTGGCCGTGGGGTGGCAAGGACTGGCACCCCCACGAGCCGACCGAGTGGTCCCAGTTGCTGGCGATGCTCCCCTACACGGAGATCGAGTTCGCGCCGGGAACCCGCTACGGGTACTCGAACCCAGGCATCGTCTTCCTGGGCCGGATCCTCGAGCAGATCACGGGGGAGGACTACGAGACCTACGTCGAGAAGAACGTGCTCCGTCCGCTGGGCATGCGGCACAGCTACTTCGATCTCACGCCCTACCACCTGCTGCGCCACCGCTCGAACAGCTACGCGGTGACGAAGGAAGGCCCGGTCGCCGGCGGTCTCGACTTCGACACCGGCATCACCGTGTCCAACGGTGGGCTCAACGCGCCGCTCTCCGACATGGCGCGCTACGTGTCGTTCCTGCTGGGCGCGGTCGAGCCGGACTCCGATGCCGCCGGAGTCCTTCGTCGATCGTCGCTCGAGGAGATGTGGCTGCCGAGGATCCCGACCGCGGCGGGCGCGAGTGCGACGGAGTCCATCGGCTTGACCTTCTTCGTGACGGAGAGCGGTGGGCGAACGTTCGTGGGTCACACCGGCGGACAGAGGTCGTTCGTCACGTTCTTCTTCGTCCACCAGGAGACGAGGACGGCTGGGCTCGGTGCGTTCAACACCAGCACGGCGGGCCCGGTGATGGCGAGGATCCGCGCAAGGATGATGGAGAGCCTGACGCCTCTCTTCGCCCCTCGGTGACCTGCACCGGGGGAAGGGGTGACGACGAGGAGTCCTTGGCGCGAGGGGCGCGCGAGGCCTAACCTGCCGCGATGAAGATCCTGATCGAGTACTGTGTCGTTTGAAACTACGAGCCGCGCGCGTCCGGTCTGGGCGCAGCCATCACCAAGGCGTTCCCCAAGGCCAACGTGGCGTTGAAGCCAGGAGGCAGGGGCGACTTCATCGTTTCCGTCGACGGGAAGACGGTCTGGAACAAGCGTGCCATGGGCGACGCGTTCCCCGAGCACGCGCAGATCCTCAAGGCACTCAAGGCCTGATCCCACGGGTCTGAGCCCGGACCCCGCCGCGACGCGGGCCTGCCGCCGTCCCGGATCCAGCGGCGTACTTGTGGACGCGGTGGTTCCAGAGCCCGAATCGTCGGCTAGGATGGCTGGGCCTCCCCCGTCTCTCTCCCCCATTCTCGAGCCCAAGTCGAAGATGCGTACCCTGTTCTCCCTCACCTTCCTCGCGCTGTCGGCGACCGTCGTCGCCCAGCCCAACGTCCGGCCCGGCACCGATGTCCTGCTGAGCACCCTCGGCGGTCTCGGTTCCCCCTCGGGGACGTCGTCCCGGATCGGGACCTACCCCACCGGCCAGCAGTCCTGGGGTGTCTCGACGACGTCGTGCAACGTGGGCACGATCAACGTGCCCTGGATCCGCGACATGAACGTAGACCACCCCCAGATGGGGATGTGGATGTACCGCGAGTACAACGGGCGCCTCGAGCAGATCTCCACGTTCATCGGCGTCAAGCACGGTTTCACGAGCACCAACTCGCCTGGGTGCGGCTCGTGCCCGGGCGGCGCGGGCACGTCGCTCGTGATCGGGTGCACCGACACCTACGGGGCCAGCCTGAACTACAGCCACACCTACATGGCGCCTCCGAGCGAGATCAACCCGTGGACCGGCGTGTGGACGTCGGTTGGCTCGCACTTCGACCGCGGCTACCCGGTGGTGAGCCCGCCGCAGAACACCGACAACGTACGCAGCCCGATCAGCTTTACCGCCCCGAATCAGGGCTACCGCAACCTCGTCTGGGACTCGGAGCTGGGTCAGGCCGGGGCGACCTACTGGGCCAGCGGCTACTACAACGTGATCGGCGAACCCGACGCCAACCGCGAGAACAACTTCGGCACGCGGACCTTCTCCGCAAGCTGGAACGGCACCTCGTGGACCTGGAACGGTACGAGCGGCACGCTGTACAACACGCCGGCGATCTACCGATGGTCGGGCGCGAGCGTCAACTCCGCAACGAACGCTGGCGGCGCTGACGGTCGCTTCTACGTGGCGGTCAAGGTGACCGGCCCCGTGGCTGGCGTGTACCACTACGAGTACGCGGTCTTCAACCGCGACAACAACCGTGAGGGTGGCCGAGTCCGCATCCCGGTGTGCGCGGCGGCGAGCGTGAGCAACCTGTTCTTCCGCGACCCCGACCACACCCCCGGGAACGACTGGACGATGACGCGCAACGCCACGGAGATCGTGTTCACCGCGCCGAGCGGCAACTCGAACAACATCACCTGGGGCAACCTGTTCAACTTCGCGTTCGACAGCGACGCCTCGCCGGCGGCGGCCAACGTCTCGGTCGATCAGGCCCTCGCCGGCGCCGGCAACGCGAGCGTCGACGTCGGCTCGCAGGCGCCGCTCGACGTGCGCAACTTGTTCCTGGGTGCCGGCTGCGGCACGCCGACCGCGCCGTTGCTCGGTGCGAATGGCCCCGCGAGCCTCGGCAACGCCGGCTTCGCGCTCAACGTCAGTGGCGTCGCGAACGGCTCGAGCTGCGCGTTCGTGCTCAGCGGCGTCCCAGGCGCTCTCAACCTCGGTGGCGGCTGCAACCTGTACTTCAACCCGTCGTTCCCGTTCTTCACGGTGTCGACCACCGCGAGCCTGCTCGGCATCGCCACGCTGAGCCTGCCGGTCCCGAACGACCCGAACCTCACCGACGGCATCCTCGCGGTGCAGGCGCTCGAGATCCAGGTCGGCGGTGCGTTCGCCGGCGTCATCGATCTGTCGAGCGGCCTGAAGGTCAAGCTCGGCACCGGCAACGCCGGCTGCAACTGATCGGGCGCAACGAGCGCGCGGGTGCCATCAGCGCCCGCGCGCCGCGATCTCCGCGCGCAGCGCGTCGAGGCGGATGCCCGCCTGCCGGAACTCCGGCGCGCGGGCCACGAGATCGACGAGGATCGCCTCCGCTTCCCGCAAGCGAGCCTGCCCCGCGACGATGTTGGCCAGCGTCAGCGACGCCAACACGTCGCGCGGGTTGTGGGAGAGGACGCGCCGCAGCCGCGCCTCCGCCCCCGGCAGATCGCCGCGACGGCTGGTGAGCTGCGCCAGGCCGTACTCGACACGAGGATCGAACGCGAGCCCCAGCGTCGCGGCCAGGCCGAGGTCGGCCTCACTCCCGCGTGCGAGTTGATCCTGCTCCGGCCCGGGCGCCGTGCGCATCGCAGTGCCGAGGCGCGCGCTGCCGCGTTGGGTGAGGAACTGCACGACGCCGCTGTGCCCGGCGAACACTGCCGCCGCCGCGACGACCACGGCGGCGATCCGCCCCGCACGCGTCAGCGCCCCGTCCCTCTTGAGCGTCACGTGCTGCCAGGCCACCAGCGCGCGGCGCCATAGCCGAACCGCAGTGACAGTCGCCGTCGCCAACACGACAGAGAGCCCGATGGACAACAGGAAGGGCACCGCGGCGTAGAGCTCGCGGAACGCGAACAGGCCGCCCAGGAACACCAGCGCCATCGCGACCTCCTCCCCCCACGCGAAGCCGTAGGTGCGTCGCGGCTGTTGCAGCGGTGCCGGCTTGCCGAACGCGAACGAGAGCGCGTCCTTCGGGCACGAGCTGACACAGTCCATGCACTTCATGCAGCCGGAGTCGACCACCATCCCGAAGAGCTTCACCTCCTCGTGGACCCGCACGTTGCTCGTGCACACCGCGGTGCAATGCGCGCATCCGTCGCACGCGTCGTTCACGCGGATCCTGCCAGGCGCGACCCGGTCCGCGAGGGCGAAGAACCCACCGTACGGGCAGCCGTAGGTGCAGAACCCCTTGGCGCCGAGCCACCACACGACCAGGCCGCCGCACACCAGGAAGGTGAGCACCGAGATCACCGGCCCGGGAAACGTCGCCCAGAAGTCGTTCGTGGTGAGGTGCAGTTCGAGGTCGGGCGCAGGCCGCCCGGCGACCCACCGGCGCACCGTCGGCCACACGAACATGTAGAGCGCCGCCCCGATGGGGATGAAGACGAGGAGCCGCGAGCGCACCGGCTTGGGCTTGAGGCCGAACCTCGCGAGCAACCACGCGCAGAGGTCCTGCAGCGCGAGCAGGTGGCACGCCCAGCCGCAGAAGAAGCGGCCGAACACGGCGGTGGCGAGCAGAGTCCCGACGAACAACAGGAACCCCGCGTTCACCCGCCCCAGCTCCAGGGTCTGCATCGACTCCGACGGTTCGACCGGCGTAACGGTCTCGCCCCCGTAGAACCAGTGCAGCACGTGGGCGGCGATGGCCACATGCACGAGGATGAGGACGGCGGCGCGCCACTTCGTGCGCTTCGACGGGCGGATCGGACCGCAGCCAGGCATGCGCGGATTATGGGCTCGCGCCGCGTCAGGCCACGCGACGCGCGGCCGGTACGTGAAAGAAGCCGCAGGTTCGACGAACTTGCGGCTTCCGCTGGCGAGGGCGACGGGACTCGAACCCGCAACCACCGGATCGACAGTCCGGTACTCTAACCAATTGAGCTACGCCCCCAGGGGGGCGGGGATCCTAGCGACGGGTCGCGCCGGCGCGCAAGCGGGAGCCCCGGTTTTATCCGCGCGCATCGCAACTCACGGCTGGCGACGCGGCCCACGCCGCCCGAAGCTCGCGGCCTTCCGCGCACGCTCATGCAAGACCTCACGCTCACCGCTGCGGACGACCCCGCGCTGCGTCCCCATCACCTCTCGGTGGACGGCATGAGCCCGCAGGGCCCCAACCTCTCACACTGGCCGGGGAATCGCACTCCCCACGAACTCAAGGCCGACCTGAGCACGGGGATCTGCCTACGGTTCGCGCGCGCGCCGAAGAGCGAGCGCGTGGGCTGGCTCGCGGGAGCGAACCAGGTCCTGAACGATCACTACGACACCGACGGATTCCTCTCGTTGCTCGCGATCCTGCGCCCGGAGGTCGCGCAAGCGCGCGAGGAGGTCTGCCTGCTGGCGGCTGCCACCGGCGACTACGGCGCGTTCTCCACGGACCGCGCATTCGCGATCGACCGCATCGTGCTCAATCTGGGCCGCGAAGAAGGCTCACCGCTCGCCGGCACGCTCGAGGGACGGTCCACTGCGATGCGCAACCACCTGCGCTACCAATGGCTCCTTCAGCACGCCGAGGACGTGCTCGACCGACCCGAGCGCCTGGCGTCCCTCTTCGAGACCGAACTCACCGCCATGCGTCGCGCGCTCGACGCGGCGCGCTGCGGCGGGCTCCGCCGCGTGCTCCGTCACGACGTCGGTCTGGCGATCCTCACGACGGACGCCGACGTGCCGCGCATGGTGCTGAACACTCTCGGCGCACTCCATCGCGTCCTGCACGTCCGCGCCGCGGCCACGGGAGGCTGGCTGTATCGCCTGCACGAACGGACCGAGAGCTGGTTCGAGATGGTGACGATCGCGCCGCCGCCCCGGCGCGATCTCCGCCCGTTGGCAACGCGCCTCCAGGAACTGGAGGCAGCCAGCGGACGGATGCACCCGGGGGCACAGTGGTGTGCCGACGATCCCACGGAGCCCATCCCGGAGGTCTACTTCGGCGTGCCGGGCGAGCAGGCATACGGCGAGGTCACGCGCCAGCTCGCGCCGAGCGCGCTCGCACCGGAGATCGTCGTCGCCACGCTGACGGGCTTCTGGCGAGAGCCGCCTGCATGCAGCGGCCCGGCTGCCGCGTCCGCGGGCTAGACTTCGCGGCATGCATCTGCCCGCCGTCGCCCAGGCCATCCTCGCGCTCGCCCTCCCCGTCGCGGCGCAAGGCGGCGGCGGTCTGCCTCCGGTGCCCTTCCCGCCGGAGAACCCGATCACCCTCGACAAGGCCCTGCTCGGCAAGGCGCTCTTCTGGGATGAGCAGTTGTCGTCGACCAAGACCGTCGCGTGCGCAACCTGCCACATCCCGGAGGCCGGCGGCGCCGACGCGCGCACGTTCGACGCGCTGAACGCGGGGTTCGACAAGGTCTTCGGCACCGACGACGACGTGCGCGGCACCTTCGGGGTCATCCTCCATCACGCCGACGCCCCGTACATCTTCGACCCCCTCTACGGCCTCGGCCCACAGGTGACGGCCTACAAGTCACCGTCGGTCTTCCTCGCTGCGTACGACCGCGAACTGTTCTGGAACGGGCGAACGGGTCCCGTGCTGTACGACCCGATCAGCACTCGCGTCGTCATCCCCGCCGGCGCGACGCTCGAGGCACAGGCCCTCGTGCCCCTGGTCAGCGAAGTGGAGATGGGCAACGTCGGCGTCGACTGGCCCGACGTGCTGGCGCGCGTGCAGGCGAGCCGCCCCCTGGCGCTGGCGCTCGACATCCCTTCGCCGCTCGCGCAATGGCTCGGCGGCGCCGACTACGCCGAACTCTTCCGTCGCGCGTTCGGCACGCCGGAGATCACGCCGCCGCGGATCGGCATGGCGCTGGCGACCTACCAGCGCACGCTGATCCCCGACCAGGCGCCGATCGATGCCTGGCTGCGCGGTGCGACGCACGCGTTGTCGGCGCAGGAACGGCGCGGGTTCGCCGTGTTCCGCAGCGTCGGTTGCGATCGCTGCCACCCACCGCCGCTGTTCACGACGTCGGGCTTCGCGAACGTCGGACTGCGTCCGAGCGATGAGAACTTCGGGCGCTTCGACATCTCCCGCGACCCGGCCGACCTGGGCGCATTCAAGATCCCGTCGCTGCGCAACGTCGCGCAACGTGCGCCGTACTTCCACAACGGGCACATGGACACGCTCGACGAGGTGCTAGCGTTCTACATGCGCGGCGGCGACTTCCATGCCGACCAGTCCGCGCTGATCCGACCGTTCGTCCTCTCGGACCGCGATCGCGACGCCCTGCTCGCGTTCCTGACCCACGCACTCACCGACCCGCGCGCCGGCGACGGCCGCCCGCCGTTCGACCATCCGCGCCTCTACCGCGACACCGCGCGCGTGCCAGCGTCGTTCGGGCGTGGCGCGAGCGGCGCGGACGGGCGCGTGCCGGAGATCGTCGCCATCGATCCTCCGGTCCTCGGCAACCGCAGCTTCCGCGTGGCCGTACGCGACGGGCGCGCGACGGCGCCTGCGGTGCTGCTCGTCGACCTGGAGCGGGGTCGCGGCCACAGCCCGCTCGGCTTCCCCCTGCACGTGCGCGGCTCGGCCGCACTGACCGTGCTCGACCTGGGAGGGCTCCTCGCCGGGAGTGGCGCGGGCGACGGCTGGGCCTCGCTCCTCGTCGCCTTGCCGACCGACCCGGGCCTCGCCGGCGTGTCGTTCTTCCTGCAGGTGCTCGTGGCGGATCCCGCCGCACGCGCGGGCGTCGCCGCCTCGCCCGGCACGCAGGTCACGCTCTTCGCCCCGCGCTCGTAGGACCGCGCTCTTGAATGCGCTCGGCGCGGCGCGATAGGCGCGCGCCTTTGCCGCCCGCCCGGCAAGGAAGCATCGACGCTGGCCCTGCTCCGCCTACAATCCCCGCCCCTCCGAACATGAGCCTCGCCCGCAACCTGTCCATCCTCTCCCTGGCCGCCTGCCTGTGCACGCCTGGCACAGTCACCGCCCAGGACGCCCTCGTCATCAAGACCGCGAACGAAGAGATCGCCGAGCAAGTGCTCGACACCTTCGATGGCAAGTCGCTGCCCGAACTCACCGCGGGCAAGCACTTCGTGTTCTCGCTCGGCGCGGACGGCAAGCTGGCGGTCGCCACCGGCGAGGGCGACGTGGGGATGTTCCAGCTCCGCGCGCGCCCGGCGCGGCTCGCGGAGCAATACGCGGAGCAGATCGCGGAGACCCAGCAGCAGATCGGGATGTACGCGGGCATGGCCGCAGGTCAGATGGGGGTGCCGCCGAACGAGCTGAACGATCTGGTCACCGCGTTCTTCGCATTCCCCGCGCAAGTGGAGACGCTGAGCCTGGACGTCACGGGCTCACCGAAGGCCGGCTTCGATGCGACCCTCGACCTCGGCCCCGCCGAGAAGGGCTGGTTCGCGACGTACCTGCTGGGAATGAAGCCGACCTCGCTCGGCGCCCCGCAGCTCGCCAGCAAGGACGCCCTGCTCTCGTTCGCCCTCGACTGCGACCCGAGCCTCCTCCTCGCGACGTTCCGTCCCTTCCTCGGCTTCGCGGTGGGCGCGGCAGCCACCGACAAGGAAGAGCGCGCGAAGTACACGGGCCTGATGGAGCAGTTCGCCGGCCTGATGGACGGCACGATGGCGATGGTCCTCGAGCGGGACGGCAGCGGCATGCGCTCCATCAGCGGCCTGCTCGACGGAGCCAAGGCCATCGCCCTGTTCGGCAACGCCGACTACCAGAAGTTCATCCGCGCGGCCGCCGAGGCGAATCCGATGGCGGACGTCGAAGTCACCGAGAAGGCCCTCGTCCACCGCGAGATCGCCTTCTCGAAGCAGGTCGTCGAGACCGGTCAGGACACCCCCATGACCCCCAACGGCACGGCCACGACGCTCACCGGCGTCGCCGGGTCGTTCCAGATCAACGGGCCCAACGAGGCCGTGGTCAAGGCGCTCACCGATCAGGTCCTCGACCAGAAGCTCGAGCGGAAGGCCCTGTCTGGCGGCGCGATCCTGGCCGTGTCGGCGCGGCTCGCCGAACTGGTCGAAGGCATGTCCGGCGGCATGGCGCAGATGGGCGACGATGCGCCGCAGACCGCGCAGATCAGCCTCGGCCAGACGAACGGCAAGCTGCGCGTCACCGTCAAGCTCGGCTTCTAGCGCCCGCGGTTCGACTCCTCCCCGATCACGACGACACCCTCCCCGCAACCACGATGAAGGCTGACAAGTCCCGACTCCTCTCGGATCAGGTCCAACACGTCTCGCTGGACGCCTTCGATCCTCGCCCGCTCGTCGAAGCCTGGACGCACATGGCCTTCCAGGCGCGCAACGCGGCACGCGCTGCCAAGATCTACGAGATGATGCTCCGCGAGAAGGACTGCGGCGTCATGTTGTGCTTGGCGGGATCGCTCATCAGCGCCGGGCTGAAGAAGGTCATCGTGCAGATGCTCGAGCGCAACATGGTCGACGCGATCGTCTCCACGGGCGCGAACATCGTCGACCAGGACTTCTTCGAGGCGATGGGGTTCCGTCACTACCAGGGCACGCCGTTCGTCGACGACAACGAGCTGCGCGACCTGCACATCGACCGGATCTACGACACCTACATCGACGAGGACGAACTGCGCGAGTGCGACGACACCATCGGCCAGATCGCCGACTCGTTGGCGCCGAAGCCGTACTCGTCGCGCGAGTTCATCGGCCACATGGGTGAGTGGCTCGACCACAACGGCAAGGACAAGGAGTCCATCGTCTACAAGGCGTGGCAGAAGGATGTCCCGATCTTCTGTCCCGCGTTCAGCGACTGCAGCGCGGGCTTCGGCCTCGTGATGCACCAGCACAAGAAGCTCCTCGCCGGCCAGCCCACCGTGTCCATCGACTCGGCCAAGGACTTCCTCGAGCTGACCAGGCTCAAGCTGGCGGTCAAGGAGACCGGCCTGTTCATGATCGGCGGCGGCGTGCCGAAGAACTTCGCGCAGGACACCGTCGTCGCGGCGGAGCTGCTGGGCGAAGAGGCGAGCATGCACAAGTACGCCGTGCAGATCACGGTCGCCGACGAGCGCGACGGCGCGCTCTCCGGCTCGACCCTGAAGGAAGCCTCCTCGTGGGGCAAGGTCTCGACGAGCTTCGAGCAGATGGTGTTCGGTGAAGCGACCGTGCTGATGCCGATCGTCGTCGGCTACTCCTACCACCAGAAGGCCTGGGCCAGCCGCATCGAACGCCGCTGGTCGAAGGTCCTCGACAGCGCCACCGCCACGGTGTGAGCGCGCGCGGCACGCGCCGCTCGGCGAAATCGCGCACCGGGGCAGGCGTATCGATCCTGCCATGAAGAAGCCCGTCACGATCCTGCTCGCCGCCATCCTGGGCCTGGCGATCTGGTCCTGGTGGCCGTCGGCGCCGGTCTCGATCACGCCCGTCGCGACCCCATCACCGGGCGCGGCGAGCCCGCCACCGGTCGCCCTGACCGCAGACGAGAAGGGGGCGGCCGCGGCAGACGAGGCGGCCCGCGACCTCGCACCCCGGCGCGCGGTGATCCCCGATGGCAGCAGTGCGTACCGGGTCGTGGGCCGCGCGCGACGCGTCGCCGCGACCCCGATGCTCGGCGCGCGCGTGCTCGTGTTCGAGGAAAAGACCACGACGGTATCTGGCAACGTCCCCGGCGCGCAGATGTGGCGCATGTGGATGGCCGACCTCGTGCAGCTCGACGACACAGCGGGGCTGGTCGCCCACGCCCCCGTCGCCGACGACGGTTCGTTCGTCATCGACGAAGTGCGGGGTCTGCCGGGGAGTCGACTCGCCGTCACGCTCAGCCACGAGCTCTACGGGATGGTGTCGCCGCACGCCCTCACGCTGCCCGGCGTCGCCACCCGTCAGATCGACATCGGCGAACTCGACACCTACCTCGGCGCCTTCGTGTCCGGCCGGTTGGTGGGATTCTCGCCGGTCGCGGGCACGGAGGTCCGCCTCGCGTGCGAGGCCGACCAGATGGCGGCGATGCGCGACCCGAGCCTGTTCCGCCTGCAGGTCATGGGCTTCCAGCGCCTCGTCCAAACGGCCGGTGCCGACGCCAGATTCACCTTCAAGGCCGTACCGCAGACGGCGCGCGCCCGTGTCCTCGCCACCGGCGCCAACGAGGCCGTGTTCGGCGAAGCGATGACCCTGATGCCCGGCGATCGCCGGGAAGTCCTCGTCGTCGGGCACTCGGCGGCCAGGGTGACCGTCACCGTCGCCACCGAGAACGGCGCACCGCTCGCCGACGCCCACGTCCGTCTCTTCCCCCGCGCGATCGACGGCACGCAGGCGCGCACGCTCGGGACGCGCGACGCCAGGACCGCTGCGGACGGGCGCGCAAGCCCCAGCGGCCTCACTCCTGGTCCGTGGTTCGCGCGCGTCGAGGCGCCGGCACTCGCGCCAGCGACGCAACCGATCGAGATCACCGGCCGCGCCGACGAGGTGTTCGCCTTCGTCCTCCGCGAGGGCGGCGTGGTCAGCGGTCGGGTCGTGGATGCGGAAGGCAAGCCTGTCGAGAGCGCCGGCATCGCGCACCAGCCCTCGCTCGACGTGCCGTTCCTCGGCAACCTCGCGAGCCAGTACGGCGCCGAGCAGTTCGCCTCCCTGGCACTCGACTCCCGCACCAGATCCGACGCCGAGGGCAGGTTCCGCCTCGCCGGCCTCACGTACGAGAAGGCCTTCACGCTCGTCGTCGCACACGCCGAGTACCTCGCGAGCGTCACCGAGGGCAAGATCGGCGCCGACGATCTCACCATCGTGCTGAGTCGCGGCGCCGGCGTGCGCGCCATCGTGCTGGATGGCCGCGATGGCAAGCCGGTGCCGCGCTTCACCGCGACGCTGCTGCGCACGGTGATGGGGATGATGGAGATGCCCACGCGCAGCGAGACCGTCGCGGACGCCGCAGGTCGACTGGCTCTGAACAGGCTGCCGGCGGGGAGCCTGAAGCTCCGCCTCGAGGCCGACGGGCTCGCGTGGCACGAGACCGACGTCCGCCTGAGCGAAGAGAAGACCTTGGATCTCGGTGAGATCCGGCTCGGCCCGCCGGCGCGGATCGAGGGGAAGGTGCTCGACGTGCGCGGCCAACCCGTCGCGCGCGCGAAGGTCCGGGTCCTGCGCGGCGGCGTGCAGGACAACGAGATGTTCGCGGCGATGACCGGCGCCAAGCGTGGCGTGCTCAGCGGTGCGGATGGTGCCTTCGTGCTCGATGATGTCGTGCCGGGCCGCGTGCGCCTGCAGGCCACTGCTGACGGCTTCGCGCCGACGCAGACCGACCGCCTGACGGTCGAGGTCGATCGCCCGTTGCGCGACGTCGTGCTGACGCTCGGCCACGGCGGCGCGATCGCGGGCCGCGTGCTCCTGCCGCCGGGCGCCGACCCGACGCGATGGCGTGTGATCGCCAGCGAGATCCGCGCCGCGGACACCAAGCAGACCGAGCCCGGCGGCGACGGCGCCTTCCGCGTCGAGAACCTGCTCGGGGGTCGCTACAACGTGCAGGCCATGGACGTGATGGCGGTGAACACCGCCAGCGAAGCCTTCGCGGACGACCTCACGGAGGGTCGCCCGATGGACTTCGGCAAGATGATGCAGTCGATGACGCAGTCCATGGTGCAGACCCGCTGCCTCGTGAAGGATGGCGAAACGACGGAGATCGAACTCGACGCACGTTCGCTCGCGAGCGCGGGAACCCGCCTCGTCGTCGATGTCTTCGTGGGGGACGAACGGCTGACCGACGGCTTCGTGGAGGTCGCCGACGCCGCGGGAGGCGGCATGCAGATGGCCGTGCTGATCGACGGCAGCTTCGTCGTGGAGAGCGTGAACGCGCGCCAGGTCGTCGTGCAGGTCCGCCAGGGCATGGCGCTGGCGCCGGTCGGCGAACCGACGCGGATCGAGATCCCCGCCGGCGCGGACGAACACAAGACCACGCTCCGCCTCGCCGGCGGTCGCCTCAGCGGTCGCGTCGTGCACGATTCCACCGGCGACCCGCTCGGGGGCGCGCTGGTGCGCGTGCGCGGTGCGAATGCCGCCACGGACCGCGAGCCCGACATCGGCTTCGCCCTCACCGACGCGCTCGGACACTTCACGATCACCGGCCTCGCGGCGGGCGCCTACTCGCTCGTCGCCGACGACGGCCTCAAGCCGGAGGGCGGCCGCGCCGGCGGGCGCCTCGAGGGGATCCAGCTCGCCAACGGCGAACACCGCGGCGACCTCGTCCTCCGTGCGCGACCCACCGCCGGCGTGCGGGTCCGCGTGATCGACGATCGCGGGGTCGGCGTGCCGCACGCGTTCCTCATCGCCACCGATGCCGAAGGCAACGTGGTGGGCTCGCGCAGCGTGAACTTCGCCGACGGCGAGGGCCGCGCGTTCCTCTCCGGCCTCCCCGCGGGCGCGATCCGCATCGCCGCGCGCGGCGCCGGACACGCCCCGGGCGTGAGCGACGTGCGCGAGGTGGCACCGGGCGCCGAGACCGAACTCACCGTCCGTCTCGCACACGGCACGCGGGTCGACGTCACGGTCGCCGGCGCCGACGGCCGGCCCTGGCGCGATGCAGTGGTCGCGGTCCGCATCGGCACGGGCCCGTGGATTCCCGCGTCGCTCCTGCAGGCGACGCCGACCGAGGGTGGCGCCATCGATCTCGGCGAGCTGCCGCCCGGCGCGGTCGCGTTCCGGGTGTACGGCGCAGGCACGGGCTCGTTCGAGGTCCGCCGCACGGTGCCGCCCGGTCGCAGGGTCAGCCTGGTGCTCACCCCGGATGCGCGGTAGCCCCCTCCAGGCGGAGAAGAACCGGAGCCTGCGGCATCTGGCGCTGGGGCTGCTCGTGGTCTTCCTGGGCGTGCGCAGCGTCGGCTCGAGCTGGGCCCTGATCGCGTTCCCCGTCGTCGTGGCCGGCGTGTGTGCCGCGACCAACGCGTTCTCGCGCCTCATGCGCCTGCGCGTCGTCGAGACCGAGCTCCTCGCGGCCGCGCGCGCGCAGTTCAGCCGCGAGTTCCGCCGCAGCACGCTGCCGCGCCAGGTGTACTGGCTGCTCCTCGCGGTGGCCGAGATCGACGGCCCGGCAACGCCGGCCGAGCGCGACCTCGTGCGTCGCTTCGTGCTCGAGCGCTTCGTCGGCGCCGACTTGCGCGAACTCGCCGACTGGGCCGAGACCCGGCTCGAAGCCGCGCAGGTGCCGCTGCTCGCCGCGAGCATCCGCGCCGTCGTCTCCCCCGCGGAGGCGGAGACGATCTTCTTCTGGGCGTGCCTCGTCGCGTTCGTGGACGGTCAGTTCAACGCCCTCGAGCACGACACGTTGCAGGCGCTGGCGAAGGGACTGCGCATCGACGGCGCGCACGCTCGCCGGGTCTTCCTGCACGCCAAGCACGCCTTCCTCGGGCAGGAGCACCACCGAGGAAGCGGCCCGCCGCCGGAACGCCCTCGCGCCACCGCCAGCCGGCACGAGCGCGCCCTCGAGATCCTCGGCCTCGAGGCCGGCGCCACGCGCGAGCAGATCCGCAAGCGGCACCGCGAGCTGGTCAAGGCGCATCATCCCGACCGGCATCGCCATCTCGGCCCGACTGCGGCGCAGGAGGCCGCCGCGCGCTTCCGCGAGATCCAGACCGCCTACGAGCTGCTCACTGACGCGCGTTAGCGTTCGCCTGCGCGACGAGGCGCGGGCGCTGGGCGACGTAGCGCGCGAGGCCGCGCGCGGTCGGCGCAAACGCGGTGTAGGTGCGGTTCTCGGGGCCGTCGTCGGCGAGGACGACGCGACCGTTCTCGTCGAGGACGAGCACGCCGGGGAAGTAGACGACGCCGAAGAAGGGCTTGCTCTGGTCGAACCGGTAGGTCGCCGCTGCGCACGGCAGGTTCAGCGCTTCGATGCGGGCCCGGTCGGCGTCCGGCGCGACGCTGGCGAAGAGCGCGAGGCACTGCACGCCGCCGGCCTCCAGTTCGCGGATGACCGGGTTGAGCGCGGCGAGTTCGGCGCCGAGAGTCTCGGCGCCGGGGAGCAGGAACAGCAGCACGGTGGGCTTGCCGACCAGCGACCGCGCCTTCCCGTCGAGGAACCGCACCTTGTCCAGCGACTCCGCGGCGCGCACCTCCGGAAGGGGACCGGCCACAGGCTCGACCCTCGCCGCCGGGTCGACCACGCACATGGCCACTTCACATTCGCGCGCGTAGGTCGCGAACGCACGACACACCCGGCTCCGTTCGAGCGCAGTGACCAGATCACGGGCCCGGGTCTGGGGCTGAGCCGGGAACCAGGCGCCGAGCAGCCGCTCCGTCAGCGCGGTGTCCTTCGCCAGGACCTCGAAGATCATCTCGAGGTGCGCGACGTTGGCGTTGCGCACCAGGGCGGTCAGCTTCTGGTACTCGAGTTCATCGCGATCGGCCTTCGCGGCGTGCGCCGCCACGCGGTTGCGGAGCCAGCTCAGCAGACTGGCGCCACGACGCTTGTTGTCCTGCCGCGCCGTATCGAGCCCGCGCGTCACGCGCCCGAGGTCGGCCTCACGGATGTGGTGCCAGAGCACGCCCATCGACGGCGACATCACGAGGATCTGTGGCGTGGCGATCGAGGCACCGGAGCCGAACAGGGTCTGGAACGCCACGAGTCCGTCGCGCCGGATCGTCCCCGGCTCGACGCCGGGCAGGCTCGCGGTGTGCTCGCCCTCTCCGACGCAAACCATCACCGGCAGCACGTCCGCGCCCAGGGCGCGCACGGCGCGCGCGTGGGCCCACACGTTCGTCCGGGTCGCCTCGCTCCCCGCCTCGCCGGACTCATGCACGGCCACGAGGATCAGCTTGTTGGCGCGAAGCGCCTCCGTCCGGGCAGCTTCGAGATCGGTGCGCCATGCCACCTGGCCGAACGCCGAACGCATCGGCACCACGGCCAGGACGGCGGCCAGGAGACTGAGCTTGACACTGTGCATGGGGATTACGGCTCCGAGGAAGAATGGCGTCGGTCGCCCGACGGCCCCCTAGCGCGGACCTCGTTCCCATCGTTGCAGCCAACCCCCCGTTCCTGGCGGGCAGGCGTCGGAGATGATGCGCGCCCGCATGCGACCGCCGTCCGCCCCGCGCACAACCCTCCTCGCGCTCCTCTCCCTGGCCCTCCCCGGCCAGGCTCCCGGGGACCGGATCACGCTCACGCCGGAGGCGCGCCTCTACGTGCCCCCGCTGCCGCCAGCCAGCGACGCGCCGCTCGACTTCGTGATCCACATGCACGGCGATCACGCGCTCGCCCAGGACGCGTACTTCTCGACCTGGAAGCAGGCCGCGCTGATCTCCGTGCACATCAACGGGCTGAGCTCCGTCTACACGAACTACTTCGCGAGCCCGACCGCGCTGCAGAACCTGCTCGACCGCGCCGCCGCCGCATTGCCCGCGCGCGTCGCCGGCAGCGCGACGCCGAGCAGCCGCCTCGCGCTCACCGCGTTCAGCGCTGGCTACGCGGGCGTGCGCCAGATCCTCGCGCAGCCTGCGCATCGCGCCCGCGTGCGTTCCGTCGTGCTCGGCGACGGTCTGCACACCGGCTACGTCAACGGCAACCAGGTGGACCCCGCGCAGATGATCGACTTCGTCGCGTTCGCGCGCAGCGCGGCGGCCGGCGCGACCGACTTCCGGTTCAGCCACTCCTCGATCGTGCCCGGCACGTACGCCAGCACCACCGAGTGCGCGAACTACCTGATCGCGCAGCTCGCCGCGAGCCGTGCGCCGTGGTCGGGGACCAACGCGCTCGGCATGACCAGCACCAGCCGGTGCCAGGTCGCGCGCTTCGCGGTGCACGGCTTCGCCGGCAACCAGGCCGCGGATCACACCAAGCACTTCCAGTACCTCTGGTGGATGCTGCTCGACGCGGAGATCGGCGGGCACTACCAGTCGCTGTTCCCGCTGGTCGATCGGTTCACCGCGCGCGGCAAGGACCTCGGGGCCTGGCAGCACAAGTTCGTGACCCACACGGTCGCCGCCGTGTCGCCGCCGGCGCCGGGCGGCGACGGCTTCGCATTGGTCGTGAAGGATCCGGCCGGCGGCTACGACAGCGCGCGGATCGGTCCGCGTGCTCTCGCCGACTCGGCCGTCGACGCGACCATCCTGTGCGACCATCGGCCGCAACTCGCCACCTACGGGTTCGAACGGGTCGGCGTCTTCCTCCGCGACAACGGCAACGGCGGCTTCGAAGGGACGAGCGGTGGCGGCGGCTACTGCTACGCGCTCTTCTGGGACTCGACCGACGGGCGCACGCGCGGCGTGAAGGTCGTCAACGGCGTCCTCACCGACCTCGTGCCGCCAAGACTGCTCACCGGCACCGCGTGGCGGCGCTTGCGCATCGAGGCCCAGGGCCCGGCGCTCACCTTCTATGTCGACGGCGTCCCCCTCGGGTCGGCCGTCGACTCGACCTACGCCAGCGGACAGAGCGGCGTGGGCCACCACGAGTACTTCTCCGACAACTCCCTGGCGCGCGGAGCCCGCGTCGATCAGATTCGTCTCGATCTGCTCGGCGCGACCGACGTCCGCTGACCCGCACACCACCGAAACGAAACGATCGCCGCGGCGCGGCGTATTCAGAGATCGCATCCAGACCTGATCCCAGACAAGACCCATGAAGACTCTCGCCACGATCCTCCTCCTCGTCACGACCAGCCTCGGTTCCGCCTGGGCGCAAGACACCGCGCCGGCCGCCGCGGAGGCGAAGAAGCCCTTCGTCACCACCACCGGCTACCCGCTCGACACCTGCATCGTGTCCGACGAGGAGCTCGACGACTCCGCCAAGACCTTCACGGTCGACGGCAACACCTTCATGACCTGCTGCAAGAAGTGCCAGGCCAAGGTCGAGAAGGACCCCGCGACTTATGCCGCCAAGAAGGAAGCCGCCATCGTCAAGGCGCAGGCGGCCAACTATCCCCTCGAGGTGTGCGCCGTCAGCGGCAAGCCGCTGGGCTCGATGGGCGAGCCGATCTCGCTCGTCGTCGACAACACGCTGATCAAGCTCTGCTGCAAAGGCTGCGTGAAGAAGGCCACCGCCAACAAGACCGACATCACCGCCAAGATCCAGACTGCGGCCTTCGCCAAGCAGTCGGCCAACTACGCCACGAAGACCTGCCCGGTGAGCAAGCACGAACTCGACGCCGACGCGGTCTCCGTCATGCACGGTGACACCCTCGTCAAGCTCTGCTGCGAGGACTGCATGGCCAAGTTCAAGGCGACGCCCAACGCGTTCGTGGCCAAGGTCACGGAGGCCACCAAGGCCAAGGGCGCCGAGGCCGCCGGCCACGAGGGCCACGGCAAGGAAGGCAAGAAGGGTGACGAGCCGTCGGCTCCCGGCGGCTGCTGCTGCTCCGCCGCGCCCGGTGCAGCGAAGCCCGCGACCAGCGAGTGCTGCGAGACCGGCGCCAAGGCCGAGGGCAAGAAGGACACCGGGTGCTGCGAAGCGGGTGCCAAGCCGGAGGCCGCCAAGCCCGAAGCCAAGAAGCCCGACGCCGCCCCCGCGAAGAAGGTCAACTGACCGACGGGCGTGAGCGAGCGCACCCCGCTCGCCCTACGATGCGGAACGATGGCATCGCTGTCGTTCCGCGTCGTCGCGTACTGCCTCCTCGGCGCCGGCCTCACCGCACAGGCTGAGCCGCCCCCGGTGCGGTTCGCCACCTACAACGTGGCGCTCAACCGCCCCACCGCGGGCGCGCTCCTCGCGGAGTTGCGCGGTGGGAACAGCACACAAGCGCGCGCGGTGGCTGCGGTCATCCAGCGCACGCGCCCCGACGTGCTGCTGCTGAACGAGTTCGACTGGGATGCGGAGGGCGCGGCGCTGGCCTGCTTCGTCGACGAGTACCTGCGCAAGGGCCAGCACGGCGAGACCGCGATCGACTACCCGTACTCGTTCACCGGCCCGGTGAACACCGGCGTGCGCAGCGGCCTCGACCTCGACCATGACGGCAAGACCGACGGGCCCGGCGACGCGTTCGGGTTCGGCGCCTTCCCCGGTCAGTACGGGATGGCAGTGCTCGCGCGCGGGTCGATCGCGCACGCGGGAGTACGGACCTTCCAGCACCTGCTCTGGCGCGACATGCCCGGCGCCCGATGGCTGGACGGCTGGTACACCGACGAGGCGAAGGCGCGCCTGCGCCTGTCCTCGAAGTCGCACTGGGACATCCCGGTCAACGTCTGCGGCGCGACCATCCACATCCTGGCGAGCCACCCCACGCCGCCGGTGTTCGACGGCCCTGAGGATCGCAACGGCAAGCGCAACGCCGACGAGATCCGCTTCTGGGCCGACTACGTCGACCCGGCGCGCAGCGCCTGGATCAAGGACGACGCCGGCGTGGCCGGCGGCCTGAAGAAGGGCGCCCGCTTCGTGATCGTCGGCGACCTCAACGCCGATCCCATGGATGGCGACAGCCTCGCCGGTGGCATCGACCAGCTTCTCTCCCACCCGCACATCGACGCCAGCGTCGTGCCGACCAGCGCAGGGGGCAGCGAAGCCGCGCGCCGGCAGGGCGGCGTGAATGCCAAACACCGCGGCGATCCCGCGGCGGACACCGGTGACTTCGCCGACGCGCGCGTCGGCAACTTGCGTCTCGACTACGTGCTGCCATCACGCGGCCTGCTGCCGGTGCGCGCGGGCGTGTTCTGGCCGGCGAAGGAGGACGCGACCTTCGCGTTGCTCGGCGATGGCGAGCCCGTCGTCAGCTCCGACCACCGCCTGACCTGGCTGGACGTCGCGAGCCTCGTTCCGCGCAAGGTCGTCAAGCGCCCCTTCGGAGACCTGCAGGGAGCGCGCTTCCTCGCTCCGTTCGATTTCGCCGACCACGAACTCACGCTCGTGCGCTGGTGGACCGACACCTGCCCGTTCTGCGCCGACAGCCTGCCCGCGCTCGACACGCTGCGGGTGCGCTACGCGACGCGCGGGGTGGCGGTGGTCGGGATGTACCACCCCAAGCCACCGCGCGACGTCCCCGACGCCACGATCGCGGCCCAGGCAGCGCGGCTGGGCTTTCGGGGCGCACTCGCGGTCGATCGCGACTGGCACAAGCTCACCGACCTGCAATCGCGTGGCGTTCCCCGCAACGCCACGAGCATCAGCGTGCTCGTCGATCGCCAGGGTGCCATCGTGTGGGTGCATCCCGGCCCGCGCCTGCATCCGGGTGCCGAGCACGCCGAAGCCGACGCCGCGTTCACGCAGTTGGACCGGTTGCTCGCCGACCTGCTGCGCTGATCAGCGCGCTGCCCACCACGCTCGCAGCGCCGCCAGCCCGGCGGCGCGACGATCGTCGGCGCCATCGGGAGCGTAGCCGGTCGACTGGAGGTCGAAGCGCCGGTACGGGAAGAGCGCGGGCAGGATGCGCTGCAGCCCCAGGAAGGCCGCGTCGCGCACGTTGCGGTCGCCGTCGGCGAGCGCATCGAGCAGCACCGGCACCGCGGCGCGCGCGCGGAACTGACCGAGCGCTCGCACGGCGGTCAGCCGATGCGCACCCTGCTTGCCGACCAGCTCGACGACCCGGTCGATGCCGCTGCCGTCGTCCATCCGGCGCATCGCGTCGGCCGCGACCAGCGCCGTCTCCGGATCTTCGTGCGCGAGCATCGCGCGCAGCTCGTGCGCCTGGAGCGCGCGCGGGATCGACGCCAGCGTCTCGAGCGCCGCCTTGCGCACGGCGTCCTCCTTGGCACGCAACAGCTCGCGCAGGGCCCCGACCGCCTTGTCGGCGGCGTGCTTCTCCAGCGTCTGCGCCGGCCACGTCACCTCGAACGCGCTCTTCGCCGCGAGCAGCTTGCCGACCAGCGCGTCCTCGACATCCGGTCCGATCCGCGGCGCGCGATCGAGGAACCGGCGCAGGCGCGTGAGCGCATTGGGATCACTGCCGAGCGTCGCCGCGAGCGCCGGGCCGTGCTTGTCGATGCCCGCCGCCAGCAGGAACGCGGCACACGTGGCGCGCGCCGCGACGCCCGTGCCCGCATCGCCGAGCACGGTCTCCGCCGCCCGCACCGTCGCTGCATCGGGCCCAGGGCCCACGCTCAGCAGGTGGTACAGCGCATCCTCGAGCGCGCGCTCGCTCGCCCCGACCCGCACGAGCCCGCGCACCGCGTCGCGCACGCGCACGTCGTCGATCCCCCACAACCGGCCGAGCACCTGCATGCGCTCCATGTCGTCGCTTGCCGTGATCGCCGACGCCAGCGCCGCGGCCGCGCCCTTCTCGCCGCTGCGGTACAAGGCCGCTGCACTCGCCCCGCGCAGGAACGCGCTCTTCTCCTGCAGGAGGCGCTGGTACACCGGGCGCGTCGCGTCGATCGGCTGGCCCTGCAGGAGGTACATCCCGAAGCTCTGGCTCGCGAGCGGCCAGCCCGGCAGTCGCTTCGCCAGGAGCGGCACGTTGTCCGGCGAACGCATCCGCTGGAGCTGCATGTAGGCGTCCGAGCGCTCGCGCGCGTCGGTCGCGCCGAGCTTCTCGACGAGCCGCTCGACCTCCGGCGACGCGGCCGCCGGCGCCTGCGCCCGCAGCGAAGCCAGGATGCAGCAAGCGACGACCGCGATCGCGCACAAGCCGACCCGCCTCATCGCCGCCCCGTGGTCGGGCCGGTCGACTCGCCCGTGCTGGCCCCGCCGCCTCGTTCCGGGCGGTTGATCCGCGGCGTGGTCGTGGCGGCATCGTCGGCGTCGCTCTTCGGGCGGATGCGCGGCCGCTCACCCGCGATGCCGGGGTACGTGAGGTGGAAGCGCGCGATGCCCGCGCGGTGCAGGGCGAACGCGTACTGGGTGTGGCCGTAGCGCGCCATGAACTTCGTGGTCAGCGCCTCGAGCACCTCCAGCTCCTTGCGCAGCATCTCCCCGCCCGGCAGGTCGACCTCGTAGAACGCCCGTACCCCGTGGCAGAGGCAGAGGTTCGAGTAGCCGATGCCCACCGGGCGCTCGTCGGCGCGCAGGCCCGGCACCTCCGGCGGGACGACGCCGGCATTCGGCTCCTCCCACTCCTTGGGCGCCACGTCGCGGCACCACGCCGCAAACGTGATGAGGTTCACCCGCGTGAGCTGCAGCATCAACCGCGTGAAGTGTGCGCCGGCCTCCTGCCGGGCGAAGCCCTTCTCCGACCCGAGCCGCTCGAGTTCGCCTTCGAGCCAGGTCCCGATCTCGGCGGCCACTTCCGCCGCGCGCTCCGCCTGTTTGACGTGGCGATCGAAGCTCACGCCGCTGAACAGATCCAGCGGGTTGGCGAAGCGCTGCCGGTCCGCAGTCGCGGTCGCGCCCTGCAGGCGCACCGACGGCTCGCTGCGCACGAGGCCGCCATCGGCCGCGCGCTTCCAGCCGTGCAGGATGGCGCGGAAGTACGGGTCGCGCCCGAGCTTCGTCAGCGCGTCGCGGCGCGCGACCGTGAGCGGCGTGAGCTGCGACACGCGTTGCTCCCAGTACGCCTCCTCGCGTGGCAGGTGGTCGCCCTGGCAGAACAGGCACGCGCCGTAGATCGCGCAGACATGGCCCGACTGGTTCGGCGTCGAGTACAGGCTCACGCGCCCGTCCGTGCCCGCGGCCAACCGGTTGAGTGCGTAGGGCCCGACCGCGGCCGGCGTGAGTTCGTTCGCCACCGGGATCTGGAAGATCCATCCCCACGGCAGATCGATCACCGGCGCATCGCCGCCGGTGAGCGTCGTGCCGCGCGGCTTCTCCTGGTAGGGCCGCGCCGCCCAGTAGCTGTCGGCGACGTAGGCCTCGTTGGTGAGCACGCTCAGCTTGACCTTGGCACGCTTGAGCACCGTCAGCGTCTGCTCGAGGTCGTCCTCTGCGTCGCCGTTGTCGAAGGTCACGAGCAGCAGCTCGCGCTCGCCCGCGCCGCCGCCCAGCGCCAACGCCGCGGTGCGCAGGTCGGCGTACACGTTCTGGAACTCGACCGTCGGCTTGCTGAGGCGGGCGCGCACCTCTGCGAGCACCGCGGCGTGGTCTGTCGTCGGCGCGAGCACGACGCAGTTCTTCTCGCCCACCACCGCGAGCCCGAGCTTCGTGCGCGCGAGCGCCGCGGCGTTCTCCTCGAGCGCACTCGCCAGCGCTTCGCCGAACCCCGACGCCTGCACCGACGCCGTCGCATCGAGGAGCAGCATCAGCGTGCGCTCACGCAGCGTTCCGCCGAAGAACAGCGCCAGCGGGCTCGCCAGCGTCCGCCCCCGCTGGGTGACCGCCGCGGCCTCCTGGCCGGCGGGCAACCCGACCAGGCAGAGGGCGAAGGCGAGCGCGGCGATTCTCACGCCGGCAGGATAGCGCCCGCGCCCGCCTCGCTCACAGCCAGTGCGACTTCAGCTTGGGTTGCGGGGACGGGAACGAGATCCCGTCTTCGCCCACGCCGCGGTTGTTGTCGTAGAACGCCTGGCCGTAGTCGGCGATCCAGGTCACGTCGAACTCGGCGAAGCGCACGAAGGGGTGCTCCGCCATGCGCTCGTGCAGGAGTACGTTGTGCGACTTGAGCGCGAAGCCCTGCCCCTTCTCATCGGGCGGGCACGCCACCGTGTCGCGGTTGCCCTCCTTCAGGCGCGCCAACTCCACGTGCCGGTCGAAGTGTTGCCAGCCACTGCGCGCGAAGGTCTCCTCGCCGTGATGGCGCGTCTCCTGCAGTTGCACCTGCCGGTGGAACGCCTCCTTCTGCGCACGCGTGAGACTCTCGTCCTTCCACACTGACCAGACCGCCTCCGCGAAGCGCAGCTCGCCGAGGAGATCGTCGGGGTGCCAGAACCCGGGCAGCGCGTGCAGCACCACGAGGTCGGGCGACAGCACGAAGATCTGCACGTTGCGCCCGCCGGCGCCGTTGGTGGTGCCGACCGCCTGCTGGCGCCGCGAATAGCCGTGCGACTGGCCGACCCATTGCTCGTTCATCACGTTCTTCCAGCCCACCACGAAGCGATCCTTCAGCACCTCGCGCACCTTGTCATCGGCCAGGGTCACGCCCCGGAGGCTCTGCGCCGCGCTTCATGAGAAGCCACGCAGGTCGCCCAGCATCTGCAGCCACAGGATCGGGCGCTGCTGCTTCTTCGCCTGCGAAGCCGCGAGGTCCAGGTCGCGGTGCCAGGTCAGCTCCGTGAGCACCTTGCGCACGCCGCGATACACGTCATGCCCGGCGACGCGCAGGTTCAGGAACTCGGGCTCCTGGGCCTCGGCCCCGACGGCCGCCATGCTGGCGCCCGGAGCGGGAGGAGCCACGGGCATCTGCGCGCGCGGTACGGAGACGGAGAACAATACGGCCGCCGCGGACAGGGCCGCGGCGCGGGACACAACGGGTCGTCGCATGTGTGCAGGGCTTGGTAGGCGGATCGCTGGGGCAGCGCAGGGAGCGGAGAGGTCCCGCCGCCGTCACTCCCCCGGGACCATTTCCTGGTGCGCGCCCGTCCCGGACCTCCGCAGCGGATGTCCGGTTCCTGTTGCCGCGCGCGCGCCACGCCTCTAGACCGTCGGCATGACCGAACTCGCCGACCTGCTCGAGAACAACCGCCGCTGGAGCGCGGGCGTCACGCGCAGCGATCCGACCTTCTTCGAGACCCTCGCCAAGGCCCAGGCCCCGAAGTACCTCTGGATCGGCTGCTCCGACAGCCGGGTGCCGGCGAATCAGATCCTCGGCCTGCTCCCCGGCGAGATCTTCGTGCACCGCAACGTCGCCAACGTCGTCGTGCACACCGACCTCAACTGCCTGTCGGTCCTCCAGTTCGCGGTCGACGTCCTCGGCGTCGAGCACATCATCATCACCGGCCACTACGGCTGCGGTGGCGTCCACGCCGCGCTGGTCGGCCGCCGCCTCGGCCTCATCGACAACTGGCTCCGCCACGTCCAGGACGTGCGCCACAAGTTCGCCGCGCTCATGGATGCCACGCCGGAGGTCCGTCGCTCCGATCGCCTGTGCGAACTCAACGTCATCGAGCAGGTCGAGCACGTCTGCCAGACGACCGTGGTGCAGGAGGCCTGGGCCCGCGGCCAGCGCCTCACCGTGCATGGGCTCGTGTATTCGCTCCGCGACGGGCTGCTGCGCGACCTCGGCGCGAGTGTGGCGCGCGGGGATGACCTCGGCGCGAAGCTACACGCGGCGGTCTCGGGGCTGACGAAGGGCGGGTAAGCCGGCGAGACCGCCAGAATCCGTGCGATCGGATGGATTCTGGCTTTCGTTGGGCAATGCGGCGGGGCGCCCGGTCGGATCCATTCTATCGAATGGATTTCCGCCCAAGTACTGGCCCTGGGCGGGCCGATCCCCGGAGAATCCATGCGATGGCATGAATTGCGGATGCCCGATTCGACCCCAACCCCCAGCGCTGTCTTGGGCGCCGCCGTGCGCGCACGGCGCCGCCAACTGCGGCTGCGCCAGGCCGTCCTGGCCGACCTCGCCGGCGTCGGCGTGGCGTTCCTCTACGACCTGGAGAAGGGCAAGCCGACGCTGCGGATCGACAAGGTGCTCGCGGTGCTCGAAGCGCTCGGGCTCGGGTTGACCATCGCGCCCGCGCCCACCGTGCTGCGCAGCGACCTCGGCGGCGCCGACGCGAGCAGGCCGGCGTGAGCATTCCCGCCGATCCACGCGCGCTCGAAGCGCTCGACGTCTGGCGCGGCGATCAGGCCGGCGGCAACCACCGCGTCGGCCGACTGACCAGGACCCGACACGGCGCCGAGTTCCGCTACCTGGACGGCTACGCGAGCCCGGCCATCGGCGCGCGCCTGCCCGTGCGCACGGCCCCGTACGCGGTGCATGGCGTGAACCTGCCGCCGTGGTTCGCGGGTCTGCTGCCCGAAGGCCTACGCATGCGCGCGCTCGTGCGCGGGCTGAAGACCTCCGAAGACGACCTCTTCTCGATGCTCGCGGCCGTGGGTGGTGACACCGTGGGCGCGATCGCCGTCGCACCACCCGGCGCGGAGCCGGTCGTGTCCGAGCCCATCGCCGATCTCGCCGACGCGGGCACGCTCGTCTTCGCCGAGCTGCTCGCCGCGAGCCTTCGCTTCGATCCGGCGACGGGCGCGGGCGATCGGCGGGCCGTGCCCGGCATCCAGCCCAAGGTGTCGGCCGGGAGGGTCTCGTTCCCGGTGCGCGCGCGCGGCGGGCCGCGTGCCGGCGCCGACTGCATCCTGAAGCTCGAGTCGGCGGAGCACCCGCACCTCGTCGCCAACGAGCACTTCTTCATGAGCGTCGCGCGCGACGTGGGGCTCGAGGTCGCCGCCGTCCGTCTCCTCGAAGATCGCGACGGCCGCCCCGGCCTGCTGGTCGATCGCTTCGACCGCGCGCGGACGGCCACAGGCGCGATCGCGAAGTTCCCGCAGGAGGACGCCTGCCAGTTGCTCGACCGCTATCCGGCCGACAAGTATCGCGTCGGTCTGCGCGACCTCGCCGGCGCACTCGACACCTGCACGGCGCCCGTGCCCGAGCGTCTGCGCCTGCTGCAACTGCTCGCCTTCAGCTACGTGATCGCCAACGGCGACCTGCACGCCAAGAACATCAGCGTGCGCACCGCCGACGGCCTCGTCCGCCTTGCCCCTGCGTACGACCTGCTGTCCACCTTGCCCTACGGCGACGACGCGATGGCGCTCGCGCTCGAAGGCCGCGACAAGCGCTGGCGACGCGCCGATCTGGTGGCGTTCGGCGAGCGCGTCGGCGTACGGGCGGCCGCCACGGAGCGCATGCTGAAGACGCTGGTCGAGCGGCTGCGCCGCCGGTTGGGCGACAGCGGCAAGCGAGGCCTCGACACGATCGGCCTTGACGCCAGACGCACCCGACACCTGGAGAAGGTGATCACGGAGCGGAGCGACGCGCTCGGGTAGTGGCTGAGCGTCACTCGATCGCGCGCAGGGCTTCGTCGATGAGCAGTGCCAGCGCGGGCGATGCGCGCGCACGCCGCGCTCGCAGCGTGGCCACTGCGGATCTTGCGTCGCGGCCCATCGCGGTCAGGGCGACGACCGCGACCTTCGCGACGTCTTCCTCTGGCGTATCCGCAACCGCCGTGCGCCACACCTCGACGTCCCGGAACCGCAGGCTGACCAGCGACTCTGCAGCGGCGGTGCGTACCTTCGGGCCGAGGTCTCCCACCAGCGCACAAAAGTAGTGCGTATCGAAGGGCGGGTGCTCCGCCCGCATCGCGTCGACGAGTGCCAGCGCAACTCCTGGCTCGCCACGTCCGCCGAGTTCGCGCGCGGCGTGCAGGCGCACGGTCGTGCTCGGGTGCCCGAGCAGTTCGACGAGGCTGTGCGTCTCGGTCCCGGCGTGTACCAGGGCCCCGGCGAGCGCATCGGCGATCTGCGCGCGATGATCCACACCCCACCGCAGCCAACCACGAATCGTGGGCGCGAGGTCCGGCTGCGTGCGCGCAGCCAGCGGGCCGAGCCGGCCGACCTCGGCGAGCGCGGCCCGCAGCAACCCAGCCGGCGGCTCCGGTTCGTGATCGATCCACCACACCAACGCCGGCAACCCGTCGATGGCATCGTCGCCCATCGCCACGAGCACCGCCACCAGGTCGCGCCGCAGACCGTTGCGGTCGCGCTCGAACGGATCCCGCATCAGTTCGTCGGCCACATCGGAGGCGACCTCGCGCCCCAGCCGCGCGAGCGAGGTCACCATGCCGCGCCGAGCCAGAGGAGTCGCGCTGGCGAAGGCCCGTACGGCGACGTAGCCGGCGCTCAGGCTGCGCTCCTGACGCTCGGCGAGACGCTCGGTCGCCGTCAAGGCGGCCATCGCCACACTGCGCAGCTCCACACGCTGGGCCGCGCGCAGCAGGGCCGGGCGCGCCTCGGAGGCGGCGAGTCCGAGCGATCCGAGCGCCATGATCGCCGCCTTCGCCACGCGAGGGCTACTGTCGGCGGTCGCGGCCGCCAACGGCGTGACCAACGGCGCGGCGCGGCTGCCGAGCCCGACGAGCGCCTGCGCAGCCGCGAGGCGCACGCGCGGGTCTTGGTGCTGGAGGAGGTTCGCGTGCGCGTACGGCACGTCGGCGTGCGATGGCACGACCGCAATGAGGATCCTCTCCCACGCCAGCGCCGCCCGCCGGTAGCGTTCGCCCCGATGACCCCACGCCGCGATCGCCTCGTTGCGCATCGCGACGACGCTCTCCGGCGTCGCGCGCAGTTGCGGAACGAACTCGAGGAGCAGCTCCGTCGCTGCCAGACGCTCACCAGAATTCGAGGACTTCAGGCCTTCGAGCAGCTTCTCGAACGACGCCGTCGAGCCCAGCTCACACTTCGGGATGGTGACCCAGACGTGGCGACGATCGACTCCTTCGGCGAGCACGAGCTTCACGGCGGCGGTGCGCGCCGGCTCCGGCGCGCTCGGCCCGATCTCGCCAAAGACCCAGAGCAGCAGGTCTTGGACCCGGGGACGGGCCACCGGGAACAGGGCGACCAGCGCCTGACACGTGTGCGCCGCTTCCGCGCCGAGCACACCGAGCAGCCGGACCTGTTCGTACAGCAGGTTCCAATCAGGCTGCCCGCGCGCGAGCGCCGCGCGCACCTCGGCGAGCAGCGCCGCAGCGGCCGCCGGTCCGCCGTCGAGGATCGCCCACATCGCCTCGTCGCCATGGTCCAGGTCGGTGAGGTCGCGCGCGCAATCACGCAGAGCGTCGAGCGGCGTGGCGCCCTGCGTGGCCGGGAGTGGCGCGAGCGCGGACGCGAGGCACACGGCGACCGACGCGAGGCGACTCATGCCAGCATCATGCCGCGGGTCGGCCGCACCCGTCAGGCCGCGAACAGCTCGTCGAGGCCGAGCGCGAACCCCGGCAGCAGCTCACCCCCGCGCAGCACGTCGCCGGGACCGAGGACCACCGCGCGGTTGGGTGGCGTATGCACGGTGACCGTTCCGTTCTCCGGATCGACGACCCACGCCTCCGCCGCGCCGCCGACGAGGTAGTCGCGCACCATCCTCGCCGTGGCGCCCGCGCGCGCGTCCGGCGACAGGACCTCGACCGCCAGATCGGGCGCTCCCTCGACGAAGGTCGAGGCATGCACCGCCCGGCCTGCACGCACGAACGCGACGTCCGGCGCGCGCACCGTGTCAGGGTTGCGCCGCACGACGAAGCCCGTCTCGGCACCGACGACGTGCCCGCCGTGTGCCTTGGCCCACACGTACAGCTCGCCGTGGATCCGTCCCGCGACGGCACCGTGGCGCCATGAGGCTGGCGTCACGTCCTCGACCTGGCCGGCGAGCAATTCGCACGCCCGCTCCGAGTAGGGCGGTCGCAGGAGTTGTTCGGCGGTGATGAGGTCGGAAAACAGGGACATCGCAGCGTCGGGCAAGAGTCGTCCTCCATGGTAGCCCCCTGTGGCCAGGAGGACGGCGGCGGTTACAGGACTGTGCCCCGCAGCCGGACACGATCCGTCAGGTCAAAGGCTCGCCGACACCGTGACCGGAGACTCGAGCAGCTACGCCGGGGGTATGCGAACGCAGCTTGTTCGACCTCTTGCTCGCCGCGCGACGACGCCCCGTTGGTCAGCGGATGGGACGGGCGGACGGCGGCGCCTTCTGCTCGTGCTTCGAGTCGGCAGGCGGCGCCTCCTTGACCTCGGCCTCGATCTGGCGCAGCGCTGCCGCGGCGCGCACCCGCAACTGCAGGTCCTTGGCAGGCGCCAGCTCGCGCAGAGCCGGCACTGCCTGCCTGGCCGGGGCGCCGATCATGCCGAGCGCGGTGACCGCCTCGCGTGCGACCCGCACGTCGAGCGCAAGCGCCTTCTCGAGGTCGGGCACCGCCAGGACCGCCTCCTTGCCCATCTGGCCGAGCTGCATCGCCGACTGGACCTGCGCCTCGAGCTTGGTGGAGTGCCGCATTCGATGCCCGACGATCAGCGCCCGGTGGCGTGCGTCGACTTCGCACCCCGCCGCCAACGCCTGCAGCGCGGCGTCGACGGGATCCTCGCCCGTCGCCTCTTCCTTCCTGGGAAGCCACAGGATGTCGTCCGCGTTCAGGCGGACGTTCCGCCTCATGTCGCCCGTCAGGATCATGTGACGGAGGTCGACAGTCACCACCAGGAACGTGCCCCCGCCAAACCTGGTGAGGACGACGCGGCTCAGGTCGGCGTCCTTGTTCCATCCGGCAGCCGTCGCCAGAGTGAACACGGTCATCTCGGCGGTGCTCTCGATCTGTGCCGTGTTCCACGCGCCGATCAACTGGATCGGGCCCTCAGCCGGCCCCTGCGCAGTGAGCGAGGTCGCAAGCAACAGGGGAAGGAACATCCTGTCCGTGCTCATGACCGGGATGATGCCTCCGACCCGGTCGCGCTGGAAGGTTCACCCACCCTGCGCCCGCTCCACCAACCTTCGCGCTTCCGCCAGCGCCGTCGCATCCGCCCCGTCCCAACTGCTCATCGCCGCCAGTCCGCCTCCCGCTCCGACGCCCCCAACGCCGCGACCACCGACCGCGTCCGCCCGTCGACGACCTGCGTGCTGACCCGCAGGTGCACGTCCGCGAAGGCGGCGACGTGCGGCACGTGCGTGACGATCAGCAACTGATGGTGCGCGGCACCGCCGGGGCTCACGCCAACCATCAGCTACGCCGACGAAGGGCCCGCACGTTTGGGCAGGTCGACCGCGAGACCCCATTCGACAGTCGATCGGGTGACACCGGGTGAATCCGGTTTCGCGACACTGGAGTCTCCGATTATCGAACACTTCGACACACGGAGCCAACACGTGCGCCTTGTCCGACCAGATCTCCGAAGAAACCACACATGTTTCTTCTTACCGGCGGTTGCCTGACGCGACACCGTGACTACTGTCGCTCGTGTGGTCACTGACCACGTGAACGTCGACACCACCTGAGGAGAAGGACAATGGGAACAGCAGCTCTCGCACACGACTTCCCCCCCCCCCGTAATAGCCGCTAGCCCCGACCGGGCTGCGCTCCGCGCCCTCATCCTGACCACGTTCCTGGCCGGCGTTGCCGCCGCCCAGGCGTACCCGTCTCACCAGCAAGCTCCGCCCGCACGCTCCGAGTTCGTGTACCACGTCTACGTCGACCCTCTCTTCGGCGACGACGGGCGCGCAACCGCGGACAACCCGCCCGCGGTGCAGCCAACCCCACCTGCCTGGCGTGTGCTACCCTTGGGTCTGCACCCCGATGTCGGCGAACCAGCCGACCCGCATCCCATCAGCGGCGTGCTGCAGCATGCGCCATTCTCGTTCCGAACCCTCACGAGCGCGATGAACTACGCGCGCCTGTTCCTGCCGACGGCGAACGCCGGCGTCCGGTGGTCGCAGGCGATCTACACGACGCCCGGCAAGACCGTCTGGATTCGCCACGTCGTGATCCACTGCCTGCCTGGTGTGTACGGGCCCTTCGTCGCCGGCCTGCCGAACGTCGACCCTGCATCGGGCTTGCCCTTCAACGGGGAGACCTGGCCCGTCGTAGTGCCGAGCTTCGTTTCGATCCAGGGAACGTCGGCACTCGACACCATCTTCGACGGACGCCTCCAGGGGACGTCCGTCCTGGGCATCAACGACACCACGGTCAACAACCTCATCCACGACCACCACTCGGAGTCGTTCATCGACTCCGTCACGGTGCGCAACGCTCGTATCGGGCCCGCGCGGGGATCCGGTGCCGGCATCTTCGTGTATCCGACTACCGCGCCGTACGGAGCGTCGTCGTACATCAACGTCACCAACTGCTTCCTCGTCAACAACGCGGTCGGGATCGCGTTCGACAGCTACGCTGGTGGCGACTCCGAGTATCCACAGCGAGGTGTGATCGTGAACAACACGATCGCCTGGAACGCGATCGGACTCTGGGCAGGCAACACGAACGTCCCGAACCAGGTCTCCATCCATGAGTTGCTCCTGCTCAACAACATCTTCGATTCTGGCAGCCCACCTGGCTTCATCGCCGGCCTGTCGGGGTTCGAAGGCGTCAGCGGCGGGGAGAAACAGGTGAACCAGCGCGGTGGAGTGAATCTCCCCACCCCGATCGACTTCAACGCGTGGGAGGCCGCGGCCGGAGGGCTGCCGATCCGCGTGAACGTCGCTGCGTCGATCCTCCCCAACTTCCCCGTCACCCTGCCCGCAACTAGTCCGCTGTTCACGGGTCCCAAGCGGAACATCACTCCCTATACGCGCGCTCCCGGCGGCGGCCGCGCCGGCTGCCTCTACATCGCCGACATCTTCCGCGCGGCACTGGCCGTCGACTACTCCCCGCACGACCTCCGGCTGGCACCCATGGTGACCACCAATGCGGCGCTGCCCCCCGGCAACCAGAACCCCATCCCGCTCAACCCTCTGGTCAACGAGGGGATCGATCCCGGCAGCGGCTCCCCATCCGGGTTCCCCATCGTCATGGGGAACGGTCGACAGCTCACGGCGCCGCCCGGCCTCCCTGTGGGTGCCGAAGGGCGAGTGGACATCCCCCCGAATCAGTACCCGCCTACCCGCGTCGACGGGTGGGACTACGACGCCGAGGGTTTCGGCAACCCGCGCATCGGTGTCCGCATCGGCTTCCCGGCGGTGAACCCGTACGGGACCATTGACATCGGCGCCGACGAACTGGGCACGCTGACGATCGCCGGGTTCCTGAACGGCACGCGCATCCTCACGCCCGACCCGGTGCCAAACGCGCCACTCGCGGGGCCTCACCCCGGCATCTACTTCTTCGATCTGTCCGCCCTGAACCCGGTCTTGCGGCCGCAGGTCAATCTCTACCCGGCTCAGCAGTTCCCCGACCCACAGAGCCCGCCCGCGCTGAACGTGGACTGGTGGGCGCACGTGCAGATCCCAAGCTGGCCGGAGCTGTTCGGTACGTCCAACTACACACAAGCGTGGGCGCCGTCGGTGGCAACAGAGAGGTACTCGTGGTGGGTACTCGCCGGACAGATCCACGAACCCTTCATGCGCAACCTCGAGTGCGACTTCGCACCCCACATCTCGCCGGACCCGCACCCGTTCTGGGGCTCATGGATGTTTGGGCAACCGGCTGTGCTGCCGAGGGATGTGTACGCAAGCAACCCCTGGCACGATCACCCAACGAACGTCCCCGGAGTCCTCACGCTCCGGCGTGACAATCCCGGTCTGTTTCACAACTTCGGGGGGACAGGATCGTCGTCGTGGTGGCCAGTCTTTTCTGGCCCGGTCTACGTCGTCGACGCTACCCTCAACCCGCCGGGAACGTACGCCCAGGTGAGCCGCTGGACTCTGGCTCCGACCGGTCCGTTCGGTCCCTACACACCCTGCACTGGTACCAGTCCTACCACCTACGCCGTCGGCGTCTGGGGGTTCGGGGATGTGGCGGCCGGTTGTCCCGACGTCGTGCCTGGAATCCTGAACGGCACTGGTCTCTTCGAGAGCGCGATCCGGTTCAACTGCGAGCGGTTCGTCTCGGGCGCCTCGACCAGCAACCTGCAGACCTTCCTTGGGATCCGCACGCCCTACGCTCCTCCAGAGGGAGCGGCCCGGACTGCCGGATCTCGAGTCGGTCAGCCAGTCTCTCCGTCCACGAAGCCTACACGCGCGCAGCTCGAACGAACGATCCGAGATGCTCTCGAGAGGAGGTGACCAGCGTGCGCGCCGCAACCACCCTCCTTCTCGCCACTCTTGTTCCGGCGATCGCCCGCAGCCCTAGCGCTCAGGCCCCGGTGCCGCCCGCGACGCCGGCGGAGTGGGGGCCGGGGCTCGCAACGCGGACCGAGTTCCTGAACCCACGCGGCTCCAACTCGATCTTCATCCCTGTCGACATCGACGGGGATGGAGACATGGACGCCCTCCAGTTCGGCAGTTGGAATCGGTCGGGTCTACTAACGGTGACCATCAACGAAGGCGGCGGTCGCTTTGCGACACGCATCTTGCCTCCGACGCAGACGCAGGCGTGGCTATC
Source organism: uncultured candidatus Brocadiaceae bacterium (assembly GCA_964418595.1). Lineage (GTDB taxonomy): Bacteria > Planctomycetota > UBA1135 > UBA1135 > UBA2386 > CAYQMF01. Next base: position 23,946 of record CAYQMF010000020.1, on the reverse strand, counting down.
TGTCTATTACCTGGGCGTCGGAGACATCGACGGAGACGGTGACCCAGACGTTGTCGCGCCGGGCTTTCGCCTTGACAGCAACTTCGGAACCGACGCACCTTGGGTCCACCTGAATGACGGTCGCGGGAACTTCGTGATGGACGCGACCCGCTTCGCCCCGAAGCCAAGGATCCGGGGGAACTGTGTCCTGGCCGACGTGGATCGTGACGGCGATCTCGATGCCATCTTCTCTGGAGGACCGGCAGGGACCATACCCGGCAGCGTCGAGGTCTGGCTCAACGACGGCCGCGGATTCTTCACCGATGTCACGGCGACCCATCTTCCCACCAACACGTTTGCGGGCTTCGTCGCAGCAGCCGACCTCGACGGTGATGGAGCCGTCGACCTCGTCATCGCCAACTGGAGCGCGACATCCGATCCCAAGCGCATCCTCTGGAACGACGGCACAGGGCACTTCACGATCCAGTCAATCCCCCCGGTGAACTCCGTCGAGGAGATCTACATCTTCGACGCGGATGGCGATGGCGACCTGGACATCCTGTTCAGCGGTGGTTGGAAGCACCTCTTCCGCAATGACGGCCAGCGCGTGTTCGTGCAGTTGCCCTTCCCGAACGACAACCCTGCGTTCGCGTACGGACCGACATCGGTGGGCGACATCGACGCCGACGGCGATCTTGACGTGGTGATCCGCGAGTTCGTGCTGCTCAACGACGGGCGCGGGAACTTCACGGAAACGCCCGGCTGGATCCATGGCGTCTGGACCCAGGGGCTCGATCGAATGGCGTTCGCCGATCTGGATGGCGACGGCGACCAGGACGCGTTCGTCCGCCCCAGCCCGCCGATCAGCGCCTTCAACGGAGCGGTCTTCTACAACCGGCACCGACAGGTATGGGGGCCGACCACGGTCGCGCGCGGCACCACATACATGGTGGAGGTCACCGGTCGCCCATGGACGACGTTCGCACTCGCCGCGCACGGCGCGGTCATGGTGACCCCTTGGTCCCTGGGCCCCCTGGGCACGTGGTGGCTCGATCCAGGCAGCATGGTCGTGCTCCCCCCGGTTCGGTGCGGCTCCCTGGGCACCGCGACCCTGCCCATCCCCATCCCCAACGTCCCCTCGTTGGCGGGGAAGACGCTCTTCTTGCAAGGGATGGACCTCGGCGACACCGTTCCCCGCCTCGTCCACGCCACCGGCTACTGGGCCGTGCGCGTGCAGTGATCCCTCACCTTCCCTGCGCCCGCTCCACCAGCCGCCGCGCCTCCGCGAGCGCCGTGGCGTCGGCCCCGTCCCAACTGCTCATCGCCGCCAGCTCCGCCTCCCGCTCCGACGCCCCCAACGCCGCGACCACCGAGCGCGTCCGCCCGTCGACCACCTCCTTGCTGACGCGCAGGTGCACGTCGGCAAACGCGGCGACCTGCGGCAGGTGCGTGACGATCAGCACCTGATGGTGCGCGGCCACCTCGCGCAGCTTGCGGCCGACGACCAACCCCAAGCGCCCGCCGATCTCCGCGTCGATCTCGTCGAAGACCAGGAACGGCACGCGGTCCTGGTCGGCGAGTGACTTCTTGACCGCGAGCACGATCCGCGCGAGTTCGCCGCCCGACGCGGTCTCGCGCAGCGGGTGGAAGGGCTCGCCGGGGTTCACGCGCACCATCAACTCCACCGGCGAAGGCCCGTGCGCCGTCGCGGTCTCGAGCAAACTCGCCGCAGCGACCGTCTCCTGCATGTCGACGCGCAGGCGGGTCTCCGCCATGCGCAGGCTCTGCAGCTCCGTCTGGATCGCGGCGCAGAACGCGGGGACCGCCTTCTTGCGCGCGCGCACCAGCTTCTTCGCCAGTTCGCTCGCCGCGTTGGTCGCGCGTTCGAGGTCCGCCGCCAGCGCGTCGGGTTGTTCCGCCGCGTCGGTCAGGCGCAGCAGCTCGCTGCGCGCCTCCGCCAATGCGGCGAACCACTGCGCCTCGCTCGGCCCGAACCGATGCAGGCTCGCGCGCACCTCCGACAACCGCGCGTCGACCTCCGCCAGGCGCTCCGGGTCGAGATCCAGCCGGGCGAGCCCCGACTGCAGGCGCCGCGCCGCGTCGGCCAGCAACACCTCCGCCTCGTCGAGCTGTTGCGCAGCGTCACGAAGATCCGGGTCGATCGCGGCGGCGTCGTGCGTGCGCCGCGCCGCGCGACCCAGCATCGACGCGGCGTTCTCCTCGCCGTCCTGCAGGTCGCCGAGCGCGCCGTCGAGCAGCTCGCGCTGGCGGTCCAGATTCGCGAGCAGGGTGTGCTCGCGCTCGAGGCGCTCGACCTCGCCCTCCTGCAGCCCCAACTGCTCCATCGCCTCCACCTGGAAGCCGAGCATCGAGACGCGCCCCTTCTGGTCGCGCTGCGCGGCCTGCGCCTGCGCGAGGCGGGCGGCGACCGCGCGTGCCTCACCGAGCGCCGCGGCGAACTCCTCGCGCGCCGCGCCACACCCCGCGAACGCATCGAGCGTCTCCGCCTGCAACTCCGGGCGCATGAGGCACCGCGCGTCGGCCTGGCCGTGGATCTCCAGCAGGTACGCGCCGAGCGCGCGCAGCGCCCCCAAAGTCGCCGGCCGGTCGTCGATGCGCGCGCGACTGCGCCCCGCGGCGTCGACGATGCGGGTCACGAGCACCACGTCGCCCGCCGGCTCGAACCCGAGTTCCTGCCGCACGAGGTCGGGGATCGCGCGGGCGCGCGCGCCGCCGGTCAGCGCGAACTCACCGTCGACCCGCAGCTCCGGCGCGCCGTGCCGCACCAAACGCGCGTCGGCCTTCTCGCCCCGCAGCAACTGCAGCGCGGCGACGACCAGCGACTTGCCGCCGCCGGTCTCACCGGAGATCACGTTGAGGCCGGGGCCGAACGCGACCTCGGCGGCTTCGAGCAGGGCGAGATCGCGGATGTGCAGGCTCAGGAGCATGGCTTGTCCCTCCGATGATGCCGGGGCGTGCGGACCGACGGAACGCGCGGGTCGGAGATGCCCGACCGGGGCGCCCCGCCCTTTTGGTGTAATCACCCGCCCGAGTCGTAGCGTCCGCCCTTCCCGAACTCACACTGCCATGCGAACTCCCGTTGTCTCGTACCTCTCCGGCCTGCTCCTCGCAGCCGTCCTTCCCGCCCAGCGCGACCTCGCCACCGCCGTCCCCGCACACACCTGGGCCTTCGCGACCGACGCGGGCCTCGACGCCACGGCCAAGACCTTCCACGACGCCAAGCTCGTCGGAGTGGCGCGCAACCTGATCGACTCCGAGGGCTGGCAGCATCTCCAGGGACTGGCGCGGCAGCAGGCCGGCCGCGACTTCGATGAGGCGCTGGGGTTCTTCGGCCGGGTGGGACTCGACGTGGGCCGGGTGCGCGCCCTCGTCGCAGGGCCGATCGCCCTGGCCGTTGGCCGCCTCACCTTCATGGGTGACAACGTGGTGCCGTCGTTCGCGCTGCTCACGGACGTGAAGGATGAAGCCGCCGTCGCCCAGTGCCTCGCCGACCTCGAACGCCTCATCGGTCAGGCGCAGCCGGGGGTCGCCTGCTCCGACGCGACCGTAGCCGGCCACGCGTGCCGGCGCCTCGCCGTCGGCGACGGCGCCATCTCGATCGTGCACGGCATCGTCGACCGCACCTGGATCGCCACCAACAGCGAAGGCTTCTTCGCCGACTCGGTCGCCGCGATCCGCGGCCAGGTGCCAAACCTCGCGACGAACACGTCGCTGGTCCGCGGCCGCAGCGAGATGCACGGCACGCGCCTGCTCGAGGTCTTCGTGAACCTGCAGCAGTTCTCCGCCTCGCTGACCCCGCTCCTGCCCTATGAGGTCGCGCGCATCGGTGCCGAGCTCGGCGCGAGCGATCTCCCCGACCTCTACCTCGCGAGTTCGCACGACGGCAAGGGCGCGTGCGACGTGCTCGCCATCCAGCTCCCCGGCGCCAAGACCGGGATGCTGAAGGCCGCGCTGAGCAAGGGCGCCAGCAACGCGGCGGCGCGTTGGGTCAAGCCGAGCACGTCGCTGTTCGCGTCGCTCCGCATCGACGCGCGCGCGGCGGCCGCGGCGTTCGATCAGTTGATGGGCGCGATCCCCCAGCGCGCCGCCAACGAGATGCAGAAGGAGATGAGCCGCGAGATCACGCGCGAGCTCCGCCGCGAACTCGGCACCTCGCCGCAGGAAGTGCTCGCCATGCTCTCGAGCCTCGGCTCCGAGGTCAGCATCGCGGTCGACACGCCGCGGCCGACGCCGCCCTTCGTGACCCTCGCCGTGTTCGTGGAGCTGGCCGACGTGCAGCGCGCCGAGGGAATCCTCACCCAGCTCGCGCAGAGCGGCCGGATCGGCAACGTGCAGAGCGAGAACGACGAAGGCGTGCGGCTGTGGACGCTCGAGACGGAGATCGAAGGCTTCAAGATGTCGCCATCCTGGGGGATCCGCGACGGCTGGCTGGTGGGCTCGAACTTCAAGAACGTCGCCAAGCGCCTGCTCACGGAGGGCCCGCTGGCGTCCGGTTCACTCGCCGACGACCCGCGCTTCCAGAAGGCGAGCAAGGCCGCCGGCGACGCCGCGGTGTTCGTGACCGCGCGCCTCAACCCGATCCTGCAGAACTACTGGGGCCTGGCGATGACCGGCATCCAGATGGGCGCGGGCTACGCAGACCTGGAGATCGACGAGCTGCCCACGGGCGACGACATGGCCGCGGCGATCGACGACATCGTCTTCGCGCTGCGCGCCGACGAGCACGGCTTCGTCCTGCGCCAGCACCAGCCGCTCGGGCTCGCGTCGCTGGTCGCGGCGAGCGGGGCGGGGCTGGAGTGGTTCCTCGCCCAGGCCCCGAAGAGGATCTATTAGGCGCGAGGGGACGTTGACGCGGCATGCAGGAGCTGACGCCGCGGACGCGGCGCAGCTCAGCATGCAACGGGGCGGCGACGGGGTTGGAGAAGAGGGGTTGGTGAGGCGATGGACAGCGGCCGACGCCGCTCGCGCGGCGCGGCCTTCTTGGTAGAAACTCGGCGATGCGAAGTCTGCTCGCGTCCCTCCTCCTCGTCGCCGCCGCGCACGCGCAACTCGATCCAGCCCTGCTGGCGGGCCTGAAGGCTCGCGCCATCGGTCCGGCCGGCATGAGCGGCCGCATCGCGGCGATCGACGCCCTCCCCGGCGATCCGAGCCTCGTGTACGTCGGCGCCGCCACCGGCGGGCTGTGGCGCTCGACCAACGGGGGCCTCACCTGGAAACCGGTCTTCGACGAGCAGCCGGTGCAGGCGATCGGTGCGGTGGCGATCGATCCGAGCAACCGCGACGTCGTGTGGGTCGGCACCGGCGAGGGCAACCCGCGCAACAGCACGTCGGTCGGCAACGGCATCTTCCGCTCGATCGACGGCGGCGAGACCTGGACCCACCTCGGCCTGCAAGGCACGGAGCGCATCCATCGCGTCATCGTGCACCCGCGCGACGGCCGCGTCGCGTTCGCGGGCGCACTCGGTCCGCTGTGGGGCCAGGGGCCGATGCGCGGGGTCTTCAAGACGGAGGACGGCGGTGCCAACTGGCGCAAGGTGCTGTTCGTCGACGAGATGACCGGCTGCGCCGACCTCGTCATGGACCCGCGCAACCCGAACAAGCTGATCGCAGCGATGTGGCAGCACCGGCGCTGGCCGTACTCCTTCAAGTCGGGCGGGCCCGGGTCGGGGCTCTACCTCTCGTGGGACGGCGGCGAGACGTGGCAGAAGCTCGGGCCGGCCGACGGCCTGCCAGCCGGCGACCTCGGCCGCATCGGCGTCGGCATCTGCCACGGCGAGCCGGACGTCGTGTACGCGCTGGTCGAGGCGAAGAAGAACGTGCTCCTGCGCTCCGACGACGGCGGCCGGCGCTTCCGCACCGTCAACTCCACCGACAACGTCGCGCCGCGGCCCTTCTACTACTGCGACATCCGCGTCGACCCCTTCCGCCCCGACCGCATCTACAGCCTGCACTCGCTGGTCACGGTCTCCGACGACGGCGGGCGCACGTTCAAGACGCTCGTGCCGTTCCGCGACGTGCACCCCGACCACCACGCGCTGTGGATCGATCCCAGCGACCCGCGCCGGCTGCTGCTCGGCAACGACGGCGGCGTGGCGGAGAGCCTCGACCGCGGCGCCACCTGGCGCTTCGTCGCCAACCTCCCGGTGGGCCAGTTCTATCACTTCGACGTCGACATGGACGTGCCCTACCACGTGTACGGCGGCATGCAGGACAACGGCTCGTGGCGCGGCCCCTCGGACGTGTGGGAGAACGGCGGCATCCGCAACCACCACTGGGACGAGGTCGGCTTCGGCGACGGCTTCCGCACGCTGCCCGACGCGAAGGACCCGATGCAGGGCTACGCCATGAGCCAGGGTGGTGAGCTGATGCGCTGGGACCTGCGCACCGGCGAGCGCAAGAGCATCAAGCCCGCGCCGCGCGGCGACGAGAAGCTGCGCTTCAACTGGAACGCCGGCCTCGCGCAGGATCCGTTCGATCCGGCGGCGATCTACTTCGGCAGCCAGTTCCTGCACCACTCGAAGAACCGCGGCGAGAGCTGGGAGGTGATCAGCCCCGACCTCACCAGCAACCGTGCCGAGTGGCAGGACCCCATGCCGGGCGGGCTCACCCCCGACGGCACCGGCGCCGAGAACTTCACCACGATCATCGCCATCGCGCCGAGCCCGAAGGACAAGGGCGTGGTGTGGGTCGGCACCGACGACGGTCGCGTGCAGGTCACGCGCGACGGCGGCGCGAGCTGGGCCAGCGTCGAGAAGAACATTCCCAACGTGCCGGCCGACACGTGGGTGCCGCACATCGAGGCGAGCCGCTTCGACCCCGCGGTCGCGTTCGTGGTGCAGGACGACCATCGACGCAACAACCAGAGCACGTACGTGCACCGCACCGACGACTACGGCGCCACGTGGAAGAGCCTCGCCGCGGCGCCGGTGCGCGGCTACGCGCTCACCCTCGCCCAGGACGTGGTCGACCCCGACCTGCTGTTCCTGGGCACCGAGTTCGGGCTCTACTTCTCGGTCGACGGCGGCAAGGCGTGGCAGCACTTCACGCACGGCCTGCCGCACAGCGTGTCGGTGATGGCGCTCACGGTGCATCCGCGCGACCACGACCTCCTCATCGGCACGCACGGCCGCGCCGGCTTCGTGCTCGACGACATCCGGCCGCTGCGCAAACTCGACGCGAGCCTGCTCAACAAGCCGGTACACGCGTTCGAGCCGGCACCGGCGTGGCAACACACCGTGCGGCAGACCGGCGCGTCGCGCTTCCCGGGACACGGCGAGTTCCGCGGCGACACACGCCCGTACGGCGCGCTGCTGAGCTTCAGCCTCGCGGCGGAAGACCTCCCCCACCCCGATCCGAAGGTGGAGCGCGCCCGCAAGAACAGTGCGCCGGCGACGGACGACGGCGACAAGAAGAAGGACTCGCCCAAAGTCACGGTCGAGGTGCGCGATGCGCAGGGCGTCGTGATCCGGACCTTCAAGCATCCGGCGTACGCCGGGCTCAACCGGATCGCCTGGGACCTCCGCCGCAAGGGCCACAAGAGCCCCCGCCGCGGCAACGACGCCGAACGCGAAGGCCGCGACCGCGACGACGAGGAGCCCGCCGGCCAGGAGGTCCTGCCCGGCGACTACACCGTGACGATCCGCTACGGCGAGGCCGACGCAACCACGAAGGTCACCGTCCTCGCCGACCCGCGCACCAAGATCGACACTGCAGATCGCGTCGCCAAACAGGCAGCGCTGGAGCGCGCGGGTCGGCTCCGCGCCACCCTCGCCGAGCTGCTCGAACACATGGGGCAGGTGCGGACCGACCTCACCACCATCGAGGCCAAGACCAAGGCCGCGAGCGACGAGGGCGGCAAGGTCCTGCGCGCCAAGCTCGAGGATCTCCGCGCCGCGCTCGACGCCGTCGAGAAGCGCATCACGAACCCCGCCGACACCAAGGGCATCGTCGAGAGCGACCACGCCCTGTCCGCGCTCGGCGAGGCCAGCGGCGCGCTGGCGTCCTCGTGGAGCAAGCCGACGGCGGCGCAGCTCCGGTTCCTCGAGATCGGCGAGGCGCGCACGACGGCCGCCGTGGCCGAGTACAACGCCGTCCTCGCCGGCCTGCTCGCCGAGGTGCGCGCGCTCGCTGGCACGGCGGGCGCGAGCCTCCTCCCCACGCGCGAGCCGATCCGCCTCGACCGGTGAGCGCGGTCGCATGGGCGCGTCGCGTGCCCTCCGGCGGCGGCGCGTACCCGCCGCCCCCCGGGTGCCGATAACCGGCAGGATGAGCTTCGAACCCGGACCGACCTTCTCGTTCGCGGACCAGCCGGCCGCGGAGGGCCGCGCCACGACCCGGGCGTTGGGCCTCCTCGAACTCCTGCCGGCGCGCGAGCCCGGCGGCCTCGACGAGCTGATGGCCGCAGACGATCCGGACGCGCGCTCATGTGCGCCCCGCGAGCCTGCGCCCAGCGTCCCGAGCAACCAGTAGATCAGCGCAGGGTCGTGAGCGCCGTGCGCACCGCCGCGGCGTGGACGGCGAACACTTCGTCGCGGGCCACGAACTCGGCGACGCGGATCGTGTTGCGGAAGGTGCCCTCCGTCACGAACACGGCGACGAGGTACTGGAAGCTCTGACCGTTGGCGGTTGCCTTGAGATGCAACACGCGCCCGTCGCGGCCGGCGCGGTCGCGCACGTCGTCGGCGGCGACGAGTTCGTAGCCGCGGTTGCCGGTGAGGTCGTTCTGCAGCGTCGCCGCCCAGAACGCGAGCCCGCCCTTGTCGCGATCGTCGAACTCGCGCACCCAAAGCCGCGCGTCGTCGGGCGTCGTGGCCTTCAACTGGGTGCGCTCCGTGTCGAGGCGCAGGAACGGCGCAGGCAGGTCCATGCCGATGCCGCGGCAGCCGGCGAGCAGCAGCGCGCCCACGATCAGGAGGCGGTCAGAACGCACGGCGCACCTGCTCGACCCCGACCTGGTTGATCCACGGGAAACGGCTCATCGGCGCGCGCCCGCGACTGCTGGTCTCTACTACGGCCTGGAACTCGGCGGTCAGCGTCGCCATCGCGACCTGGTCCTCCAGGTATTTCAGCTCGCCCTCCATGCGCTCGATCTCCTCCGTCAACCGGCGCAGGGCACCCTCGATCTCGAGGAGGTCCTTCACCGCGATGGCCTTCTCGAGCAGCGACAGCAGCCGCTCGCGCGCGCGACGCGCGTTGTCGAGGCGGATGCCGAGGTCCATGTGCTGCTTGGTCACGTCCTGCGCCTCGATCGACTCGTGCGTCACGCGCCCGTACTCACGGAGCGCCGCGAAGGCCTCGTCGAAGCGCGCCGCCGGCAGGCGACACGTCACGCGCGCGTCGGTGCGCTCCGCGAGATAGCCGCCGAGCCCTTGCACTTGCGCGACGAAGCGGGCGACCGCGTCGTCGACGCGCGCCACCGCGACGCCGATCGTGCCCCTCTGGATCATCTTGCGCGCCGGGGCGTCGGCCGGCGCGTTCCCTGTCTCGGCCGTGGTGTCTCCGTGATCGAGGGCCCGGCCGAACTTGTTCTCGGTCCGACCCCGCACGTCGTCGCCGCCGCTGAAGAACCCCTTGCCCGGCGACATCGCCGGCTCAGCCTGGTCCGGCACCTCCGCCCCGATCATGCCCATCTGGCACCCCGCCAACGCGAGCGCCAACACCAACCAGCGAGCCTGCACCATGCGCCGCATCCTACCCACGCGCGGCCATGAACCGATCCAGCAGCATCAGCCCCACCGTCGACTGCCCGTCGCCGAGCGGCTGGGCGAGCAACCGTTGCCGCGCCTCCGCGAGCGGCATGCGATGCACGACGATGTCCTCCTCCGCCTCGAGCTGCTGCGCAGTCTCCGTGAGATCCTCGGCGAGGAAGAAGTGGCACACCTCGTTCGACACGCCCTTGTAGGGCGCAAAACGACCGAGTTCGGTCCAGCGCGCGGCGCGCAGGCCAGCCTCCTCCTCGAGTTCGTGCTGCGCGACCGCAAGCGGCGCCTCGCCTTCCTTCATGCCGCCGATGGGGAACTCCCAGAGCTCGCAGCCGAGCAGGTAGCGCCGCACGCGCAGCAGCACCGTGCTGCCATCTTCGAACAGCGGCACGGTGCCACAGGAGCCGGGCATGTCGACGTAGTAGTAGTCGCCGGCCGTGCCGTCGCGGCGCACGTAGCGGTCGTGGCAGTAGCGGTGCCACGCGTTCGCGACGAGCACGCGCCGCGACAGGCGCGTGAAGGGTTCGTTCGCCGCGCTCACTTGAGCGACGTGAGGCGGATGTCGCGGAACTGGATCTCTGCCCCCTCCGACTGGAGGCAGATGTGGCCGGGGATCACCTCGCAACCCCACGCCTCGTTGAGCACCTCGCCGTTGACCTCGAGGCGGACCCAGGGGCCATCGACGGTGATCCGGTAGTCGTTCCACTCGCCGAGCGGCTTCTCGTTGGCGCGGAGCTTCTTGGTGTTGCGCCCCTTGGTGCGCGCCGCGTCGACCTGCATGGGGAACTCGCCGATGTTCCAGAAGTCGCCGGCGTTGCCCGCGTGCAACTGCGCCTCGATGCTGCGCGGCCACACCTTGTGCTCGCCGGTCATGCGCAGGAGCACGCCGCTGTTGCCGCCGCCCTTCTTCGGATCGAAGCGCCACTGCAGCTCGAGCACGAAGCTCTCGTACTTCGCCTTCGTGTAGATGTAGCCCGCCGGCTTGCCGGCGCAGACCATCACGCCGTCGACGATCGACCACACGTCGGCTAGCTGCTTGCCCTCCGGCAGGTGCGCGCCGAACGCCCCGAGGGTGCTGCCGTCGAAGAGCATGGTCACCTCGCCGCGCCGCGCCGGCTCCGGCGGCAGTTCGCGCACGGTGATGTTCCGATACGCGACCTCGTCGCCGTGGTCCTGCAGACACAGGTGCCCGCGCCGATGCTCGTTGAAGCCCTTCCAAGGAGCGAACTTGCTCTTGGCGAAGCGCGCCTGGAAGTCCGGCGACGCGCAGTCGACGGCGACGACCCGCTGGCCGTTGAGCCAGTGCTCGATGCGCTCACCGACGACCACGATGCGCGCGTCGTTCCACTCGCCGGCGGGCTTCGTCGCCTTGCTCGCCGGCGCGGCGAGGTCGTACAGCGCGCCGGCCGAGTGCGCGCCCACGCCACCGCCGTCGTCGATCACCTGGTACTCCGGCCCCGTGTAGTACGAGGGGTTCTCGGTCTCGGCGACCCGATAGAGGATGCCGCTGTTGGCCTTCTCACCCACCCGCCACTGCAAGGTCAGCTCGAAGTTGCGGAACTGGCGGCGCGTGACGAGGTCGCCGCCGCCGCCGCCCTTGGCGTGCACGAGCGCGCCGTCGACCACGGTCCAGCCCTGCTCCGGAAAGCCCTTCTGGCCATAGCCCCGCCACGCCGACGTGTCCTTGCCGTCGAAGAGCACGACCTGGTCGCCGGCCGGGGCGACGGTGACGGTCACGGAGGCGGTTGCGGATGCCGCCTCCTGCGCCGAGGCGCTGGCGACGACGACGAGACAGGAGCAGGCGGCGAGGGGGTGGCGCATGCCGCCCTGGCGTACGCGCCGGCGGATCCGAGACAAGCAGGAAGGGTGGTTGCGGCCGGCGCCCCCGGCCCGCAAGATCCCGCCGTCCCGCCCCGAGGAACAGCCATGGATCGACCCCGCAATCTCGACCTCCTGTCCGGCCTCGTCGTCGGCGCCCTCGCCCTCGGCGCGGCAACGGCGCAGAGCGAGTCCACGCTGCGCTACCGGCCGATGCCGTCGTTCGACACGATCCTGCCCGCGGAGGCGTGGCGCGACGGCAGCTCGGGCATCGCGATCGCGCACCGCGACGGCGAACAGTTCGCCACCGAGGTCGATGGGCTGAGCGTCCGCGTCGACACCGACGGCGACGGTCGCCTCGACACCACCAAGAAGGGCTCGACCGGCTTCGTCGTCCTCGACGGCAAGCGCCCCGACGGCAAGACCTTCCCCTACGCCGTCCGCCTGCGCCTGCCCGCGGCCGGCGGCTCCGTGCAGTACGCGAGCAGCGGCGCGATGGTCGGTTCGCTCGAGGGCGTGCCGGTGCAGGTGATCGACCAGAACAACAACGGCGTGTTCAACGAGGTGGGCGTCGACGCGATCGTGATCGGTAACGGTCGCGGCGCGAGCTTCCTGTCGGAGGTCGTGAGCCTGAAAGGCCAGTTGTACGAACTGCAGCTCGACGCCACCGGCACCACGGCGACGACGCGACCCTACGCCGGGCCGACCGGCACGCTCAACGTGCGCCGCGGCCTCAAGCTGCTCGGTGACCTGCAGGTTGCCGTGGTCAGCAACCCGACGCGCACGATCTCGTTCGAGCTGGCCGGCGCCGCCGACGGCATGAAGGTCCCGGTCGGCGAGTACGTCTTCTCGGCCGGCTTCGCGAGCAAGGGCGGCGACACCGCGCGCCTGCGCAGCGGCAAGATGAAGCCCATGGTCGTCGAGGCCGACGCCACCACGACCCCGCAGTGGGGCGTGCCCTTGGTGGCGGAGTTCGGCTTCACGCGCAGCGAGGACACGATCACCGTGCAGCCGCGCGTCGCGTTCCTCGGCCGCGCCGGCGAGGAGTGGCACACCATCCTCCCCGATGCCAAGTCGCCCAAGCTGATGGTCTTCGACAAGGACAGCGACCGCTTGCTCGCCACCAAACGCTTCGAGGGCTGTTGAGGCGGTGGTTTCACCGCCACCTCCGTGCGAGTTGGCAACGTCGAGAACATCGAGATCCTGCTGGTCCACAACCGCGCGATCTTCGGCGCGATCTCCGGCACGTCGGGCGTGACCTGGGAGCAGGCCGGCACGCGCTGATCTTCCACTACTCCCGCGAATCCTCGCGTCGCTATCGGAAGCGCGGCCAGGGGCGGGCCAGTACTTCGGCGGACCAGGCGCGCAGACCGGCGACTCGGGCCGGGTCGAGCCCGGCCGGATCCTCGCGCCCGAGCCGGTGGGCCAGGTTGCCGGCGATGTGACGCTGGTGGTAATCGAGGTCGATCAGCATCGCGTGCTGGTTGGAACGAGCGGCGAGGGTGCGGCCGTCGGCAGAGAGCGCCAACTGGTACACGGGCGCGTCGTCGCGCAGCATCGACAGGCAGGCGACGTCGTGATCGAGATCCCAGAAGGTGATGCCGCCGGCACCGCCGGACGACAGCAGGAGGCCGGGATCGTGCCTCGCGAACGCGAGGGCGAACGTCGTACCGGCGTGCGCGCGGATCTCGCGCCGCGCGCCCGTGCCGAGATCGACGATGCGGATCACGCCCTGCCAGCTCCCGGCAATGAGCGTCCGCCCGTCGGGCGACAGCGCCGCGGCCGAGCTGTTCTGGCCGACGTCGACGGCGCGCACCGCGTTCGTCGCGCGGTCGATCAGGTGGACCGCGTCGTCGCGCCGGCTCACCACCAGCAACGCGGCGCTGCCCTGCGCGTAGCACACGCGCAGGATCGGGCTGCGGCCGAGTTCGTGCTCCGCGCGCACGCTGCCGGTGGCGGCATCGAGCCGGCGCAGCAGGCGGCTGCCGGCGACCACCGCGAGTTCAGCGCCGTCCGGGCTGAAGGCGAAGCTCTCGTCGAACGGGATCTCCTCGGGACCATCCGTCTCGAACAGGAGCCTGCGGCTCCTGACCTCGTACACCTGCAGCATGTGGCTCCGGTACGGCCGCAGCGCCAGTCGCGTGCCGTTGTCGTCGAGCGCCACCCAGCCCGTGTCTTGGATCCACGCGCCGGTCGCGGCCACCGGCTGTTCCACTGCCTGCACCACGAGACCGCCCGGCCGGCTGATGGCGAAGGTCCGACCATCGCCGGCCAGCGCCACGCGTTCGGCCAGAATGGTCCGGCGCTCGCCACCGGAGAGGTCGATCACCGACACGCCATCGGAGCGGCTCGCCGCGACCACCCGGCGTTGCCGGTCGTCGACGCTGAACTGCCACGCGCCGCGCAGCGCGATGGTCTCGCGACCCGAACCGTCCGGCGTCAGGCGCTCGAGCCGCCACCAGCCCGCCGCGAGCACCGCGCCGTCGGCCTCGTGGTGCAAGGCCCGGCAGGATCCGTTGCGGGTGGGGATGACCCGCAGCAGCTTCACCGGGGCGAGGCTCACCGCGTAGATGTGGTGCGTGGCGCCCCCGACCCAGAGTTCATCCCCGTTTGGCGCGAAGGACAGGGCCAGCACTTCCTGGTTGCCGAGCAACAGCTCGATCACGCCGCGGCCGACCATGTCGACCACGCGCACACTGCCGTCCGAAGCCCCGCTCGCCAGCCGCCGGCCGTCACGGTCGAAGCGCAGCGACCACACCGGCGCACCACGGTGGGTGGCGAGCACCACGGGCGCGGCGTGGCGGTCGGCGAAGTAGCACACCTGCCCGTCGCCGCCACCGGTGGCGAAGCCGCGGCCGTCGGCCGCCAGCGCCAGTCCGCGCAGATCGCGCGGATGCGCCTGGATCCGCTGCAGCACGGTGCCAGTCGCAGCATCGATGAGGGACAGCACGCCATCGCGCGCACCGACGTAGACCAGATCGCCGTCGGGTGCCACCGCGACCGCCTGCACACCGGCACCCGCAGCGCCGAGCACGCGCCGCTGGCCCAGGTCGGCGCCATCGAGCACGTACAGGAGCCCATCGTCGCCACCGATCACGACCTCGCCGGTGCGCGCGATCACCCCGATCGGGTTGTCGCCGCCGGTCGGCGCGACGCGGGTGACGAGCCCGGGCGACCGCGCGTGCAGCTCGGCCAGCGCCCAGGCCGTGGCCCGCGGCATGCGCCCCCGCAGGTGCTGGCGCCACAGCAGGTCGGCGGCCGCGGCCGCGTCGTCGAGCCCCAACGACAACCGCGCGTTCTGGAATTCGCTGCGGTCGAGCTGGAGGTCGAGCCGTGCCGCCGTGGCATCCGCCCGCATCCATTGGCGGGTCGACACCACCGTGCCGACGACGAGCAGCAGGCCGGCCGCCAAGATGGCGACCGTCAGCGCCCGGTTGCGCGAAACCCACTTGCGCAACTCGGCCCAGGGGCCGGTCGCGTAGGCGCGCACGACGCGCAAGTCGAGGTACGCGCGCAGGTCCTCGGCCAACGCCAGCATGTTCGGGTAGCGCGCGGCGGGATCGCGCGCCATCGCGCGATCGTGGATGGCGCGCAGCTCGGGCGGCACCTGCCCGGGCAACGCCGGCGGCGGGCCCGCGCGCAGGCGCGCCAGCACTTCGGCCGCGCCCGGCTGCTCGCCCTCGCGCACGTACGGCGGTCGGCCCGCACACAGATGGTGCAGGATGGCCCCGAGCGAGTACACGTCCGCAGCCGGTGTGACCGCCGCGCGTACGCCCTCCTGCGCCAGCTCCGGCGCCAGGTACGACGGCGTGCCCACGACGTCGCCCGCCTGCGTGAGCAGCGGCGACTGCGCGTCCTCCGCCGCGATCGCCTCGCGCAGGGATGGCGCGTCGGGATCGGCACCGGCGACGCGCGCGAGCCCCCAGTCCATCACGTACACCTCACCGAACGCGCCGACCATGATGTTCGCCGGCTTGAGGTCGCGGTGCACCACACCCTTGGCGTGCGCATAGGCCATCGCCTCGCACACGCGCAGCAGTACCGACAGCACGCGCGTCGGCGTCCACTCGGGGAGGCGCTCCCGCACGTGCGCGAGGACCACGCCGAGGTCTTCGCCGCGCACGAGGCGCATGGCGAAGAACGGCTGGCCGTCGGCGTCGAGCCCGAGTTCGTGGATCGGGACGATGCCGGGGTGGTCGAGCTGGCCGGCGATCTGCGCCTCCTCCAGGAAGCGGCGCTGCAGGCGTGTGTCGCCGCCGCGATCGCGGTGGAACTTGAGCGCCACCTCGCGCCGCAGGTCGGCGTCCCACGCCGACACGACGCGTCCCATGGCACCGCGCGCGATCTCGGGACCGAGCGCGTAGCGCTGCGTCCGCGGCGCACCCGTGCGCAGGCGGGTCATGACCTGCTCGACGCTCGGCGACACGGCGCGCACGGCGGTCGCCCCGCCGCCCTGCGACAGCGCCGTGAACGCCTGGGTCATGGCGGCCCAGCGCAGGTCCATGCGCCGCAGCGCGCCGGCGTGCTGCGGGTGCGCGGCGCAGAGTGCGGCCAGATCGGAGGGTTCGCCGGTCTCGAGACGCTCCAGGTGCTCGGCGAACAGGTCCTCCGCGCTCGACGGGGTCTGGCTCGGGTCGGGGCCCATGGGGAGGCGAGAGCCTAGCCTCGGCTCCGCGGCAAGACCGATCCATGTTGCAGGCCGCCCGCCCCGCCGAAGTGCAGGAGCTGGTGGCTCGCTACCTGCCGGGGTTGCGCGCGGTCGACCGGCTGACCGACGAACAGCGCGACGTGGTCCGCATGTCGCGCCTGCTCGGGGCTAGTTGACACGCACGCTCCGCACGTTCGTCACCGGCATGGGCAGCGGGTTGCGCGCATTCGGATCGGCGATCGCCGTCTGGAAGTACCACGTCCCGGGCACGCGTGGGATCGACCAACGCGCCGCGCCGCTCAGCAGGCCGAACGGCACCGCGATGGGCCAGGTGATGAGCGATGCGAAGTTGTTGCCCAGGCCGAGGTCGACGATCCCGGGCGCGGAGCTGGGGCGGTTGCTGTCGCTGAGGCACAGCAGCGCCAGGGACTGGCTCGACGCCGGGCCGCGCGCGGCGACCAGCTCGAAGCCGGCGAGCGCGGTGTTCGGGCCGCCGAGGGTGAGCGTCGTCTGCCGCGTGAGCGACACGTCGAACGGCGTGCTGGTGAAGATCGAGTTGTGCAGTCTGACGGTGTACGTCGTGGGGACCAGGCCCTGCGGCGGATACAGCTCGATCCGATCGTCGCTGACGATCCGGAACCAGCCGTCGGCCCACGTGTTCGACCCGCGGCTGGTGATCGTGTGCGACCCGAAGGAGATGCGGTCGACGCCGGCGAGCACGTCGCCATCGATCACGAACGGGCTGTCGGTGACGTTGGGCAGCGAGGTGTTCTGCACGCCGTAGACGCGCGGGCAGACCCGCTGGAACGCCGCGAGACCGTAGGTCGGGAACAGGTCGTGCGCCGGCCAGGTGGCGACCGCGTCGGCGAGGGTGTTCAAAGTGTCCCGGTTGGCGTTGCTGTTCTGCTTGCCGTCGAACACGGCGATCGCGACTCCGTCCGAGCGGTAGATCACCTGGGTCGAGGACCCCCAGAGCTGGCCGTTCTTGCCGCAGGCGATGACGCCGTTGGTGCGAACCTCGCGCGAGTCGAAACCGCAGGGGTTGGCACCGGGGTTGGCCACGGGTGGGCCGAGCATCGTGTCCACGGTCGGTTGCGTGAAGACACCGCCATCGCAAGCCATGTCGAAGGCACCGGCAAACAGTCGAACGTAGTCCACCGGCGACGTGACGATCCCGCCGGCGCCGGCGCGGCGGGTGAGGTTGTCGTCGCCGCCGCCGCCGAACTGGACCGACACGGTGCGCCTGTCCGTGTACAACTCGCTCGGCGTGATCTCGAGGTCGCGGTTGCGGTACTCCACCTCGCCGCTGCGAAGCTGGCTGCGCTCGTTGGCGCCGACCCAGATGCGGGTCACCCCCATGGGCGCGGCGAGGTCCTCGCGGATGAAGCGCTCGTAGGTCTTGCCCGACGCGCGCTCGACCATCGAACCGAGCAGGTAGTAGCCGAGGTTCGAGTAGAGGTAGTCCGTCGCCGGCGCCGCCCGCATCGCGGTGCCGGCGATGCAGCGCGCGGTGTTCCACGACGAAACCGGAAGCGTCGGATTGGACGAGTTGAGCCAGTTGGCGACACCCCAGCTCGTGTTGTCCGCATACAGCCCGGCGCGGTGGGCCAGCAGGTGGTGCACGCGGATCTGGTCGAATGTGGCGTGGTACCCGGACAGGCCGAGGTAGGAGCCGGCCAGCGTGTTGTTCGAAATCGTGCCGCCGCGTTGGATCAGCAGGTGCGTCGCGAGCCCGGTGAGGGTCTTGGTGGCGCTCGCGATCCGGAACAGGCTCGTCGGCTGCGTCTGCGGATAACCCGACTCGGCCAGCGTGTAGCCGCGGGCAAACACCAGGCGTCCGTCCTTGGTGATCGCGATCGCCGAGGCGCGGATGCCGTGCGCGCGCACGTGGTCTTCCATGTACTGGTCGAACCCGTCCATGCCGATCACCCCGAGCCCGCTGCGGGTGAGCGTCCGCGTCAGCGGCAGGTCGCGGGTCGCGAACACGACGTGGTAGCGCGCCGCGGTGCCCGTGCCCCTCGCGTGGATGCTGGTGGGGTAGTAGCCGCTGGGGCGTCGGCTGCTGATCTCCGTGAGCACTTGCGACTCGGTGAGGTCCGGCAGGGTGAGCCAGCCGCCGATGGCGTCGTCACGCCACACCTGGGCGACGGAGCCGTTCGGCATCGTCTGCGCCGAGATCAGCCGGCCGTAACCGTCGACGCGAGCGTTGAAGTCGGCGGCGTAGTCGGCGACCGCGCTGGTCGCGAAGCACCAGCCGTCCTCGTAGTCGTTCTTCACCCAGACGCTCGCCCAGCGGAACAGCGTGGCGTCCCCGCGCACGCTCACGCACGCGAGCTGGTAGTCGTTGTCGTAGGCCCACTGGCTCTTGGCCTGCAGGTCCGACGTGGGCTGCTCCACGTGTTCGATGGCGTCGACGCCATCGCGCACCCACACGCCGGCGTAGACGGTGTCGGCTGACGTGCCTGCGGTCGTCACAAGCATCGGCCGGTAGCCCGCGACGCGCTGTTGGTCGCGCCACGTGGTGTAGGCAGCGGCGGTCGCGCCGTGGATGCCGACGTAGGTCGCCCCGGCACGCCGGATCCACACCGCCGAGTAGCGGGCCGAACTCAGCCCGCCCGACACGCACAGCGAGATCGGGCGATACCCTTGGCCCGACAGCGTGGTGAACTGCGTCTGGTGCGTCGCGGCCGTGGCATCGAGGTACGTGACCACGTCGGGGACGAACTGGGCCGGCAGGAGGCCGGCGAAGAGAGCGAAGGCGAGGCCGAAGACGAGGCGCATGCCCGGCGATCCGGAGGAGGGATCGAGTGTGACCGGATTCGCAACGAGGCAGTGCTGATCGCTCCGACGTTCGCGGCGCCGGCGGCACTCAGCGGTTGATCACCGGGCGGATCCCCACCGTCGAGAGCCGGTTGTCGGGCAGCGCGCCGTTGCGGTAGCGCGAGCGCGCCGCGCTCGCGCGGTCCTTGTAGCTGCCGCCGCGGTGGACGCGGAAGGTCCCCGTCCGCGCCACCGAAAGACCTGTGTGCGGCTCGTGGTCGAGGTCGTAGCCCGCGAGCCAGTCGAGGCACCACTCGCTCACGTTGCCGTGCACGTCGTAGAGCCCGAACTCGCCGTTTGGGGCGAAGCTGCCCACCGGCGCGTGCACGGCCCAGCCATCGCTCTCCGTGTAGCGCGTGCCGCCGATGTTCAGGCCGAAGTCGACGCCGCTGCGATCGAGAAGGTTGGCGACATCCTTCAGCAACCGCGCGTCGTCGCCGGAGCTCCAGGTCGTGAACGTGCGCGCGCGCGCCGCGTACTCCCACTGCGCCTCCGTCGGCAGGGTGACCGCCCAGGGTGCGAGCGCCGCCACCGCGGTCTCCCAGGCCACGGTCTCCACCGGGTGGCGCATGGTGATCGCGCGTCCTTCGACGACGCGCCCGGCAGCGTAGGTCGACGGGTTGGCGCGCCCGGTGAGCCGCACCCACTGGCCCTGGGTCATCTCGTACTTCGCGATGTAGAACGACGTCAGCAGCACGGTGCGCAGCGGGTGCGCCAGCGGCCCGGCCATGGGATGCGCCTCCGCCTGCCAGTACGCGACCTTCGAGCCACCCATGTCCAGCTCCCCGGTGGGCAACAGGACGAACACCATCGCGGTGTCGTCGCCGAACACGAGCCGACCCTCGCCGTCGCGAGCGGGCACGGCGCCGCTGGGCAGGAAGGCGAACTCCTCGAGTCGCGTCTGCCGGTCGGGCCCGAGCGGCACCAGGCCGGCGCGAGCCGCGAGCCGGAGTTGCCTGTACGGCGAGTCTGCGCTGGCGGTGCGCTCGATGGCCGCCACCCACGCGCCTTGGGCAGCCTCCAGGGATTGCTGCAGGATCCCGCGCCCCGCGGCCAGACGCGCGGCAATCACCGCGATGAGGCCCCGCCGGTCGTCGCCGAGCGTCTCGAGCGAGAGCAGGAGGCGCGCCCCGGCCGGCACCTTCTCCATCTGGGCGCCGAGTTCGCGGCGCAGGTCCGCGCCGTCCTGCGCGCGTGCGCGCGCAGTCGCCAGCCACGCGTCGGCCTCGAGAGCCTGTTCCGGCAGGAGGAAGCCGAGCCCGTTCGCCTGACGGACGACCCGATCGATCGCCGACACGAGGTCGTCGGCCTGGCGGACCAGCTCGACGAGCCGCTGCGCGGTGCCGAGGGCGGTCGCGCGCTGGGTCAGCGCCGCGTCCAGCTCCGACACCCGGGTGCGCGCATCGTCGCGCTCGCGTGTCAGCGTCGCCACGCGCGCCGGATCGGTGCTCGGCGCGTCGCCCTTCGCCGCCAGCTCGGCGCGCGCCGTGTCGCGTTCCCGGCGCAGGGTCGTCGCCTCCGCCCGCAGCGTGGCGATGGTGGCGTCGCGCTCCGCGATCGCCTCCTGCGCCAGCTCCGACTCCCGGGTCGCGGTGCGCAGGAGCCCGCCCTGCCGCGTCAGTGCCCACATCGAAACGGCCACGAGCACGAGACCCGCGGCCACCGTGCGCAGCGCCGCGCGGTGGCGCCGAACGAAGGTGCGCAAGCGATAGATCGAACTCGGCGGGCCAGCGCGTACCGGTTCGTCGTGCAGGTAGCGCGTGCAGTCGGCGGCCAGCGCGTCGGCGCTCGCGTAGCGGCGCGCCGGATCCTTCTCCATCGCCGTCATCGCCACCCAATCGAGGGCGCCACGCAACTCGCCCACGAGCTGTTTGGGCGACATGCGCCTATGGTACGCGGCATGCACGATCGGCGCGTCCTTGGCGGCGATGCGCAGGCTCGGTCGCGGCGGCTCGACCTCGCGGATGATGCGATGGATCTCGAGCAGGCCCGCCTTGCGCATGACGTCGCGCTCGAACGGCAGCATGCCGCAGAGCAGCTCGTAGAGCACGACGCCCAGCGAGTACACGTCGGTGCGCGCGTCGACCTCGAGGCCGGAGGTCTCGGCCTGCTCCGGGCTCATGTACTCCGGCGTGCCGATGATGCGCCCCTGCTGGGTGAAGATCGTCTGCTCCGTGAGCCGCTGGTTGGTCGCCTTGGCGACGCCGAAGTCGATGATCTTCGGGATCGGCTTGCCGTCGAGGAGCATGACCTACACGTTCGACGGCTTGAGGTCGCGGTGGATGACGACGCGCTGGTGCGCGTGCTTCACCGCCTCGCACACCTGGATGAACAACTCCAGGCGATCGCGCAGCGACAGGCGGTGCGTGTCGCAGTACTGCGTCATCGGCACGCCGGGGACGTACTCCATCACGAAGTACGGTCGCCCCTGCTCCGTCACGCCGGCGTCGTAGACGCGCGCGATGTTGGGATGGTTCATCATCGCCAGCGCCTGGCGCTCGGCCTCGAAGCGCGCGATCACCTCCTGGGTGTCCATCCCCAGCTTGATCAGCTTGAGGGCGACGCGCCGCCGCAGCAGCTCCATCTGCTCCGCGAGGTAGACCGAGCCCATCCCGCCGTGCCCGATCGGCTCGAGGATGCGGTAGGGACCGATGCGTTCCGGCCGCTCCTCGTGGGGCTCGAACAGGCCCAGGGTGGCGGCGAGTTCGCGGTCGGCCTCGCGGCTCTGGTCGAGCGCCTCCGACAGCCACCGGCGGATCGACGAGGAGTGCTCCGGCACGCTGTCGAGCAGCTCCCGCAGCGAGTCCTGCCGCTGCGCCTCCGGTTCGCCGAGGATCTCGAGGACGCGCTCTTCGAGGAAGTCAGGGATGCGCGGGCGCGGCTGCTCGGATCGTTGCCCTTCGCTCGTCATGGCGGACGCGGCGAGGCTACGCCACGCCGGCTGGCTCGTCCACGCCGCGCGCGCCGCTCATGCCCGACGGCTCATCGACGGCGGCGCATCGCCAGCGGCTCACTTTGCCAGCGGCTCACTTGCCGCGGTAGGTGATCCGACCGCGCGTGAGGTCGTACGGCGAGACCTCCACCGTGACCCGATCCCCGGGCAGGATGCGGATGTAGAACTTGCGCATCTTGCCGGAGACGTGGGCCAGGATCTGGTGACCGTTCTCGGTCTCCACCCGGAACATGGCGTTGGGCAGGTTCTCGATGACCTTGCCCTCGAGGACGATCGCTTCTTCTTTCGGCACTAGGGGCTCTTGGGCTCGGTGGCCTTGGGATCGGCGTTGCGACGAGACGGACCCCGGGAGACGACCGGGGTCTTGCCCGTGGGGACGCCACGGTTCGCCGATGCCGCGCCAGGCGAAGCGGGGAAGTGTAGGGAGGTCCCTGGCAGGCGCAAGCCTGGGGCCCCCACCGCTCGACCCTGCAACCCCGGCCGGCCCGCACTTCCCGGCAGGTTCCCGGGTCCGGTGGGCAGCGCGGCGGGACTCGGGAGATTAGAGTCTGGCCGTTCCATGGAGCTGCCTCCCCACTACGCCGACCTGCTCGACGGAGAGACCGTGGAGAGCTGGCCCCTCTACGCCTACCTGCCGGAGCAGGCGGGGTACCTGTCTGCGGCGGAGGCGGAGCAGCGGATCCGCACCGGCACCGATCTCCGGGTCGATGTGGTCCGCCCCGCCGAGGTGCGCGACTTCGCTCCCGACTCGCACTGGGAGCTCGAGGTCGCCGTGCGCCTGCGCGAGCGCGACGAACCGTGGTGGGTGCACGTCTTCATCGCCCCGTCCGAACCGCTCGAGCACGAGCATCTCGACTGGGACGGGTTCAGCGACGCGGAGCGCGAGGAGAGCCTGCGCTCGCGGTGGGAGATCGGCATCGCCGGGGTGTTCGGCGACTACGCCGCCGAGGACTACCACATCGTGCTGAAGCTCCTCGCCGCGCTCGGCCCCAACCTGGTGGCGGTGTACGACTCCGCCAGCTACCGCGTGCACTCGGGGGCATGGGCGCTCGACGCGGCGCGCTCCGCCGTGCCGCCGCCCTGCGAAGCGCTGTTCAGCGTGCACACCGTGTTTCCTTCGGGCGACGATGAGGGCAAGACCTGCTGGGTGCACACGCACGGTCTGCTGCGGGCCGGGTGCATCGAGCTCGAGGCCTTGCAGATCCCGGAGCCGCACGTGGACCTGATCGCCGACTTCCTGGCGCAGGTCGGCGCGCAGTTCCTCGACCTCGGCGTGCCGGATCCCGACTCGACGTTCACCGTCGGCGAGAAACTCGACCTGCTGTGGTTGCCCTGGGAGGAAGCGATCGAGCGCGTGCCCGACGGCCACCTCGGCACCGGCCCCGATCGCGACGAGACGCACGACATCCCGTCGGGCGTGCTGTTCGTGCCCGGCGCAGGCGTGCGCCGCCGCCGCTACATCGGCCTGTCGTCGTGCGTGCCGACCCTCGAGCGGAATCCGATCTACTACGTCTCCCCCGACGAGACCGACCGCGCCAGCCAGCTTGCGCGCGAGAAGCTCGCGCACTTCGACGACCTGCTGCGGCGGTTCAAGGGCAAGGACCAGTGGAGCTTCACGATGAAGCTCGGCTTCGAGAGCGGGAACGACGACCCCGACTCGCCCTCGCACGAGCACCTGTGGTTCGAGGTGCACGGGCTGCGCGGCCAGCAGGTGGAAGGCACGCTCCTCAACGAGCCGTACTTCATCCCCACGATGCACGAGGGCCAGCGCACCACGCAGTCGCTGGAGCGGCTGACGGACTGGACGGTGTACAGCCCGCACGGCACGTTCTCGCCCGATCGGCTCTACCACCTGCTGCGGATCGTGAACGCGGGCGAGAAGGCGAGCGGGCGGTAGGCGTGGTCGTGGTGGTAGCGTAGCCGCGGCTCTGGGCTTTCTGCTTCTTGCCTTCTGTTCCGTCGTTCCGTCCTTCCGTGTCTCACGCGGCGCTCCGCGCCGCGTGAGA
>CAYQMF010000019.1:0-69404 GCA_964418595.1 uncultured candidatus Brocadiaceae bacterium | reverse complement strand
GCGCCCGCCCTTGCGTGCGGCAACACGGTGGTGCTCAAGCCGGCGGAGACCACGCCGCTCACCGCGCTGCGCCTCGCCGAGCTGCTGCAGCAGGCGGAGCTGCCGCCCGGCGTGGTGAACATCGTCCCGGGTGACGGCACGACCGGGGCGGCGCTGGTCCGTCACTCGGGGATCGACAAGGTCGCCTTCACCGGCAGCACGGAGGTCGGCAAGCAGATCCAGAAGGCGCTGGCCGGCACCGGCAAGGACCTGACCCTGGAGCTGGGGGGCAAGGCGGCGCACATCGTGTTCGAGGACGCCGCCGTCGACCAGGCCGTCGAAGGCGTCGTGCGCGGGATCTTCTTCAACCAGGGCCACGTGTGCTGCGCGGGATCACGTTTGCTCGTGCAGGAGGGCATCCACGACGCGTTCGTGGACAAGCTGCAGCGTCGCATGGAGCGCATCCGGGTCGGCGATCCGATGGACACGAACACCGACATGGGCGCGATCAACAGCCGCGCGCAACTCGCGCGCATCCGCGAACTGGTCGATGCCGGCGTTGCGGAGGGCGCGGCGCTGATCCAGCCGACCTGCGCCCTGCCGACGCGCGGCTTCTGGTTCGCGCCGACGATGCTGACCGGGGTCAGCCAGGCGCACCGCGTGGCGCGCGAAGAAGTGTTCGGGCCGGTGCTCGCCGTCTCGACCTTCCGCACGCCGGAGGAAGCCGTGGAGAAGGCCAACAACACCGCCTACGGGTTGTCGGCGGGCATCTGGACCGACAAGGGCTCGCGCATCCTGTGGATGGCAGCGCGCATGCGCGCCGGCGTCGTGTGGAACAACACGTTCAATCGCTTCGATCCGGCGAGCCCGTTCGGCGGGTTCAAGGAGTCGGGGTTCGGACGCGAAGGCGGCCGGCAGGGGCTGCGGAGCTACGTGCGCGTCGCGGGCGCACCGACCCAGGGGTGATGCGATGACCGACGCCGCCGTGCCGAAGACGTACAAGCTCTACATCGCGGGCAAGTTCCCGCGCACCGAGTCGGGCCGCGCCTACCAGCCGGAGGGCTGCCCGCGCCGCAACGCGCCGCTCGCGAGCCGCAAGGACCTGCGCGACGCGGTGGTCGCTGCGCGCGCGGCGCTGGACGGCTGGACGGCGATGACCGCCTACAACCGAGGACAGATCCTCTACCGCCTCGGCGAACTGTTGCAGTCGCGGCGCGCTTCGCTTGCGGACGAGATTGCGGCCGGCGGCGGTGACGCTGCTACGGCGCCCACGGAGGTCGATGCGGCGATCGCGCTGATCACCTGGTACGCCGGCATCCCGGACAAGCTGCAGACGTTGCTCGGCTCGCAGAATGCCGTGAGCGGACCGTTCTTCGACTTCAGCACCGTCGAGCCGTGCGGGGTCGTGGGGATCGTGGCCCCGCCGCGTCCGAGCTTCCTCGGCGCGCTCGCGCTCCTGCTGCCGGTGCTGGCCGGGGGCAATGCCGCGGTGGTGCTGGTCAGCGAGCCGATGCCGCTCGTGGGGCTGGCGCTGGGTGAGCTGCTCGCGGTGAGCGACTTCCCGGGCGGCGTCGTCAACCTGCTGTCGGGGCGCACGGCCGAGCTGCGACCGCAGCTCGCCGGCCACCGGGACGTCGACGCCCTGTTCTGCGCTGGCTCGCCGGTGGCGGCGGTGGGGCAGGCCGCGGCGGACAGCGTCAAGCGCGTGCGCTGGGCCGACCTCGACGCGGCAGCGTGGACGCGGGTCGAGCGCCTCGCGAGCCTGCACTGGGTGGAGCCGTTCGTGGAGACGAAGACCTTCTGGCATCCGGTCGCGTACTGAGAGCGTGCGCGTCCACCCCGCGGAGCTGATCAAGAAGAAGCGCAGCGGCGCCGAGCTGAGCGAGGGAGAGATCCGCGATCTCGTCGCGGGGATCGTGGACGGCAGCGTCGGCGACGTGCAACTGGGTGCGTTCCTCATGGCCGTGTGCTGCCGCGGGATGAGCGTGGCGGAGACGGCGTGCCTCACCCTCGCGATGCGCGACTCCGGGACCGTGCTCGACTTGACCGGCGTTCCCGGCCGCAAGGTGGACAAGCACTCCACCGGCGGCGTCGGCGACAAGGTGTCGCTGGTGCTCGCGCCGCTCGTCGCCGCGTGCGGCGTGCCGGTCCCGATGATCTCCGGGCGCGGGCTCGGCCACACCGGGGGCACCATCGACAAACTCGAGGCGATCCCCGGCTACCGCACGACGCTGTCGCTTACCGAGTTCCGGCGCGTGCTCGACGGGTGCGGCTTCGTGATGGCGGGCGCGTCGGCGGAGATCGCCCCGGCGGATCGGCGGATGTACGCGGCGCGCGACATCAGCGGGACCGTCGAGAGCGTGCCGCTGATCACCGCCTCGATCCTGGCGAAGAAGCTCGCCGAGGGGATCGACGGGCTGGTGATGGACGTGAAGGTCGGGCGCGCGGCGTTCATGCCCGCGCTCGGTGACGCGCGGACCCTGGCGGAGAGCATCGTGGCCACGGGTCGCGGCGCCGGGAAGCAGGTGACCGCCATGCTCACCGACATGGACACGCTGCTGGGCCGTGCGGCGGGCAACGCGCTCGAGGTCGGCGAGGCGATCGAGTGCTTGCGAGGTGGGGGCCCTGCCGACCTGCGCGCACTCACCATCGCGCTCGGGGCGGAGATGCTCGTGCTCGGCGGCACAGAGCGCGATGCGGCCGCCGCGGAGGCGCGGCTCGCCGGTGCGCTGGACGACGGCAGCGCGCTGGCGTTCTTTGCGCGCAACGTCGCGGTGCAAGGCGGCGATCACGGCGTTGCCGACGATGTCACGCGTCTCGGCCGGGCGCCGGTCGTCGTCGACGTGCCAGCCACGGCTGCGGGCTTCGTCGCCGACCTCGATCCGCTCGCCGTGGGACTGGCGGTGCGCGACCTCGGCGGTGGGCGGCGCCAGCCGACCGATCGCATCGATCCGTTGGTCGGCATCGTGGTCGAGAGGACGCACGGCGACGCGGTCGCGCGCGGCGACGTGCTGGCGCGGGTACACGCGCGCACAGCGGCGGACGGCGCGCGCGCGGCGGCCGCGGTCGCCAGAGCGTTCACGCTGGGCGCGCGCCCGGGGGCGCGGCGACTCGTGCTCGAGCACGTGCGGTGAGCACTGCGCCGGGCGGCGCCTCGTGGCCGGGACTCAGGCTCCGAAGTGCCGCATCGCGAGCTTGACGAGGTCGGCGAGCGAGTCCGCCTGCAGCTTGGCCATCACGTTGGCGCGGTGCACTTCGATGGTCTTGGGGCTCAGCTCGAGCTGTTCCGCGATCACGCGGTTCGGCATGCCCTTCACCACCATCTCCATCACTTGCTTCTCGCGCGGCGTCAGCCGCGAAAAGCGCGTGGCGACGTCGTTGGCCTGCGCCTGCTGGACCCGCATGCTCGCGTCCGAGGCCACGGCGGCCTGCACCGCAGCAAGGATCGCCTCGTTGGTGAACGGCTTCTCCAGGAAGTCGTGGACGCCGAGCTTCATCACCTGGATGGCGTGCGTGACGTCGGCGTAGCCGCTGATGAAGACGATCGGCTGGGTGGCGCCGAGAGCCTTCAACCGCTCCATGAGTTGGATGCCGCCGATGTCGGGGAGCTGAAGGTCGAGGACGAGGCAGCCGGGCTGCGTGGGTGCGTAGGCCGCGAGAAACGAGGTGGCGTCGTGGAACGGCGCGACCGCCAGACCCGTTGCCGTGACCAGGCGACGGATGAGATCCGTGATGCCCCGATCATCGTCGACGACGTAGACGAGCGGGGTTTGCGGAGTACGGGCTGGTTCCGGTCCCGATGCGCTTCCACGCGGGGACCCGGTGGGGTTGGCGGGCACGCGCGAGACTGTAGAAGGCCACGGGCGCAGTGCAACGAGGGAGTCGCGAGGATGTGGCGAGGGGAGCCGGCCGCGATGCGGGCCGCGGCTACCCGTCGGACTCCGCGAGCAGCTCGGCGACCACCGGGTCGGGGAGCGCCGCGCGCAGCCGCTTGAGGGCACGATGGAAGCGGACGGCGACGGTGCCGGGTTCGAGGTCGAGCTCGGCGGCCACCGCCGCCAAGGGCCGCTGTTCGATGCCGCGCAGGATCAGGATCTCGCGGTCGGCGTCACCCAGCGCGTCGATGGCGGCGAGGACCGCGTCGCGCCGCTCGGCGCGGGCGACCCGACTGACCACGGCGGTCGCCAGCTCCGGGAGCTGTTCGATGCCCCCCCGCGAGGCCTGCGAGGCCCCGTCGTCGGGGGACACGACCGCTGGCTTCCCCAGGACGTGGCGCTCGAGGAGCCGGTTGACGCGGTGCAAGAGCGTCGTGGACATGAACTTGAGGAGCACCGGGGTGGCGCGCTCGCCGCGCGCAGCAAGCTCTGCGAGGCGGGGGAGCGTGATCGTCCACACGTCAGCGACGACGTCCTCCGGATCACAGATCGCGCGCAGGCGGGGGCCGAGCCGGTAGCGCGCCGCGGCCAGCAGCCAGGGGGTGAGGTGGCGGACCACCCACTCCAGGGAGTCCGCATCGCCGCCGGCCGCGGCGCGGACCTGGATGGTGGTCAGCAGCGGGTTTTGGGCTTTGGGTGTGGAGTCGTCGACCACGGCCGGCTGAGGATACCGCCGGGGCTGATTGATCTCCCGTGGAGGGCCGCGGGGCGGGATGATCCCTACCCGGCGCCCGCCCATGGTCACCGACGACGCCTCCAGCCCCGACACACTGGCTGACTTCGTCAACCGCCTCCTGCGCGATCGGGCGGAGGGGCGCCAGCGGCCGCTGGCGGCCTACCTTGCCCGCTACCCGGGCCACGTGGAAGCGGTGGCGCGCGAGTACCTGAGCCTCATGGCCCGGGCGGAGGCGGCGGAGGGGCCATCGCGCATCGGCGACTACGCCATCGCGCGCGAACTCGGCCGGGGTGGGCAGGCCGTGGTCTACCTGGCGCGCGACCTGAGGCTCCCGCGCGAAGTAGCGCTGAAGGTCCTGGTCGAGACGGGGCTGTCCGCCAGCGCCGACGCCCTGGCGCGCTTCGGGCGCGAGGCGGCCGTGGTCTCTCGGTTGGCGCACCCTGGGATCTGCACGGTGTACGAGACGGGCGTGGTGGAGGGACGGCCCTTCCTCGCGATGCAACTGGTCGATGGCGCCCCGCTCTCGAGCCATCTGGAGCGCAGCGCACCCGGGACGACCCAGGCGGTGGCTCTGCCGCGCGCGGATGGTTCGACCACCGCCGATGCCGATGCCTGGACGCGGAACGCGCGGGTGCTCGAAGTCCTGGAGGCGACGGCGCGGGCACTCGACGCGGCTCACCGCGCGGGCGTCGTGCACCGCGACATCAAGCCGAGCAACATCCTCCTGCGCCGCGACGGCACGCCGGTGATCGTCGATTTCGGTCTCGCCTACGACGACGCCGATCAGCACGCGACGCTGACCCACTCCGGGATGGTGTTCGGCACACCGGCCTACATGTCGCCGGAGCAGGTGCGCGGCGACCGCGCGCGCAACGGGCCGAGGACGGACGTGTACTCGCTCGGTGTCACGGCGTACGAAGCGCTGTGCGGCGTGCGGCCGTTCACCGGCGCGACGCGGGAAAGTCTCTTCCGAGCCATCCTCGAGGGGCGGCCGCGCGATCCCTGTCGCATCAATGGCGCGCTGCCGCCGGAGGTGCGCGTGGTGCTGGCCACAGCGATGGACGTGGATCCGGAACGCCGTTACGAGACCGCGGCGGCGTTCGCCGACGACCTTCAGCGCGTACGCACCCGCCAGCCGATCCACGCCGAGCCGCCAAGCCTGCGCCGGCGGCTGGTGCGCTGGACGCAGCGCAATCCGCTCGCAGCGGCATCGCTCGCGGCCCTGGCGGTGGCGCTGGGAATCACGGTCGGCGTGATGGTCGCGATGGTCTCGCTACGCGCGAGCGAGCAGCGCGCCCTCGAGCGCGTCGACGCAGCGGTGCTGCGCGACCTGCGCCTCGAAGCCGAAGAACGCTTGTGGCCCGAGACGCCGGCGATGCTCGCGCGCCTCGAGACGTGGTGCGCGGATGCCGAGACGCTGCTGCGCCCCCGCCTCGTCCACTGGCGGGAGCGGGCGCCACTGCCGGGGGAACAGGACCTCGCCGCCGAGATCGGGACCTTCCTCGGCGCGGATGGTCCGCTGGCGAGGGTGCGCGCGCGGATCGCGCACATCGAGGCGCTGGCGGCGCAGACCATCGGGGACAGCGTCGCGTGGGCGCGCGCGCTGGCCGCGGTGGAGAGCTCGACGCGTTACGCCTCCGGCGCGGCGATCACGCCGACCTTCGGTCTCGTGCCGCTCGGGCTCGACCCGCAGAGCGGGCTCGCCGAGTTCTGGCATGCACGCTCCGGGTCGGCGCCGAGGCGCGGCGACGATGGCATGCTGCGGATCGGAGTGGACACCGGGCTCGTGTTCGTGCTCGTGCCTGCCGGGACGTGCACGCTCGGGCAGCAGAGCATCGATCCCAAGGCCGCGCGCTACCTGCCGGCCGCGGAGCCCGACGAGTCGCCCGTGCATCGCGTCGAACTCGCCGCGTTCCTGATCGCAAAGCACGAACTCACCCAGGGCCAATGGGCGCGCCTGAGCGGTCAGCGCCCGAGCCAGTTCCACGCCGGCATCGACCTCGCACGCCGGTTTGCGCTCGACGACTCCCACCCGCTCGAGAACGTGACGTGGGACGACGCCGACCTCTGGCTGCGTCGGTTCGGCCTGGCGCTGCCAACGGAGGCACAGTGGGAGTACGCGTGTCGCGCCGGCTCCGAGGGCCCGTGGTGGACCGGCGACGACGACGCGGCGCTGGTCGGCTGCGCGAATCTCGCCGACAAATCGCTGCACGACGCCTATCCCGATCGGCCGACGGAGTGGGTGGGGCACGACGACGGCTTTGCGCTGCACGCGCCGGTTGGTTCGCTGCGCGCGAACCCGTTCGGGTTGCACCACATGCACGGCAACGTGGCGGAGTGGTGCGCCGATGGGCCCGGCAGCTATGGCAACCCGGCACGCCCCGGCGATGGCTTCCGGGCGCAGCCGGACAGCGGCTACCGCGTGCTGCGGGGTGGCTACTTCGAACAGGTTCCGGCCAAGGCGCGCAGCAGCTACCGCACGCACGTGCTCGCCGACCACGCCGACTACTGGGTGGGAATGCGGCCGGTCGTCATCATGGGGAGTTAGCGCCGGAACACGCCTCCCGCGGGCGCGGATAGGATCCCAGCCATCTCCCATGCGCACCGCCCTGCTCCTCGTACTCCTCTCGACGAGCGCCGTCGTCGCCCAGAACGCCTCGCAGGGACCGATCAAGGTCATCGGACCGACGCCGTTCCCCGCACTGGGACCGACGGGTCTGTCGACGCCCTCGTGTCCGGTGGAGCAAGTCCGCCAGCTCGAACTGCGCCGGCATCCGGGGTCGAGTTCGCCGGCGGTGTTCTACGTCGTGGCCGCGATCCGCGCGCCCAACGAGGTCCGCTGGAAGCTGTGTACGGGGACCTTCAACTGCGACCTGGCGACGTTCGTGGGCGATGTGGTCGTCGATCACCCGACGGACTCGATCTGGGCCGGCACCATCAGCCCCGACTTGCGCACGCTCGTGTACGAGACGACATCCGGGTTCCTGTGGCGCACGCGCGGCACGACCTCGGGTCCGTTCGGAAGCGCGAACCCGGTGACAGGGGCGCCAGCGGGGGCGCGCGACCCCAAGCTTGCGCTGGACAATGGCAGCGTGACCAAGCTCATGTGGGCGCTGCCGAGCGGCGCGATCCAATGGTCGCCCTACACGCTCGCCACCGGCACGGTGACGGGGACGGCGGTCAACCTCATCAACGCGGCGTCGCCGCCGTTCCACTCGCCGGAGCCGATCCGCGATCCCGCCGGGATCACCCGCTCCCTCCTGCTCGGCAAGGAGGTGAGCGCGAACACCGTGTCGCACGCGTACTTCGCGTCCGGCAAGTTCAACCTGCCGCCCGCGGTGTCGCATCTGTTGCACAACGAGGGCACCTATCTGCGCGGCGGGACCGCGCTCGGCGGCACCGCGTTCATGCCGCAGGGGCCGAGCTTCGGCGCGCCACTGAAGATCGACTTCTTCGGCACCAACTGCGACCTGCAGAACGGCGGCGGGTCGGCGACGTTGTGCACGTTCTTCCCCTACAAGTCGGTGGTGGCAGAGACCGAGTTCACCACGTTGTTCATCGGCAGGCTCGCCAGCATGCCGATCCAGATCCCCGGCATCCACGGCCAGCTCGGGCTCGACCCGCTCGGCCCGCTCGTGTCGCTGCCCGCGCAGGTCGCGCCGTCGTACTCCGGCGTGAACTGTTGGCAGGTCGGCGTGCCCGTCGGCCTGCCGCCGATGGACCTCGCGACCCAGGCCGTGCTCGTCCGCGGCGCGACCGGCGTGATCTTCCTCGGCAACAACTCGACGCTGCGCCTGCAGTAGGGCCGCATCGGTCGCAGCGACGAGCATCGATGGTCCCGCTTCCGAAAGGACACGGTCCTTACGGGATGAGACAGCTCGACTCCGCTGTCGCCGTCGAGCTGCGCGCCTTGGGCGCGTCAGCTCCTACGCGGGCGTGCGGAGCCGCCTCCCTCCACGTCTCCTAATAGACGACCACGATCGACTGCAGGTTCGTGGTGCGCGTGCGGCCGACCACGTAGAGGTGGTTCCAGAGGATCTTGGCATCGTCGACGCGGTAGCCCGGGAAGATCGCAGAGCCCATCGGCGTGGCCACGCCCGGCGTCGAAGTGTTGAGGAAGAGCATGAAGTCGATCTCGCTCGTGCCGATCTTGATGTAGCCCCAGGTGAGGGCGAAGTCGGTGCCGGGGACGAAGGTCACGCCGTCGAAGAAGAGTGTCTGCTGCGGGCCGACGATGGTGTTGATGACCGGGTTGGTCGGCGTCGTGATGTTCATCGCCGCGAGGCCGTCGAAGCCCATGGCCGAGACCAGCGTCGTGCTCGAGTGGTTGCGCTCGAGATCGGTGTCGCCATACCCGTAGGTGAACGGATACGGGACCGTGTTCACGAGCGTGGGGTTGCCGGTGTAGTTGTTGGTGTTGTAGACGCGCAGCACGCCATCGAGCTGGTTGTTGTTCTGGTCGCTCCACTGCCAGACCAGCGCGCCGTTGGCGCTCACCTCGAGGTGTCGACCCGCCGAGCCGGTGATGAGGTTCTGGCCGACGGGGGTCAGCGCGCTGGCGCCGAGGCCGTACACTCGCAGCCCACCCTGCCCGTTCGGGTTCGTGTGCTGCTCGCTGTAGAGGACGAAGGCCTGGCCGGTGACGTCGGTCCAGGTCTCGAGTCCCTCGTGGCTGTAGTTGGTGGGGGTGAAGCCGAGCTGCGGCAGCGGGCCGGTGACCGCCGGCCAGGCCGCGTCCCAGAGCTGGATGCCACCGGCACGGTGCGCGGTGAGGAGGCGTCCGCCGAACGCATCGGTCCACCAGGCGTCGCAGTACTGGTCGCGGGAGTGCAGGGCGGAGACGCCCACGACCGGGGCGTTGGCGAAGGTGACGTCGACCGGGATCTGTTCGCTCTGCTGGCTCATCGAGACGATCGCGTGCAACCCCACGGGGTGTGGCGCCAGCACGATGCTGCGCGGCGTGCGCGTGGTGCTGACGACGGTCGTGCTGAGGCCGAACTGGGCGCTGAGGGCAGCGGTGAGCGACAGGGATGCGACGAGGGCGGTGACAGTGGGGTTCATGGGGTGCCGGGGATGGGCAGCCCGACGTGGGCCGCGTGAGTCCCCAGTCCCGGCGACGGCCGTGGGATTACCGGTCGCCGCAGGGCGCCTCACATGCGCCCGACGTAGTCCTCGATCAGCTTCAGGAAGTCCGCGGTCAGGGTCGGCCCCTCGAGCGTGCAGGCGTGCTCGCCGTCGATGTACACCGGCGACCGCGGCGCCTCGCCGGTGCCGGGGAGGCTGATCCCGATGTGGGCGGCCTTGCTCTCGCCCGGACCGTTGACGACGCAGCCCATGACGGCCACCTTCAGCTCGGCGACGCGCGGCTTGGCCTTGCTCCACACCGGCATGCGCGTGGCGAGGAACGTCTCGACGTGTTTGGCGAGGTGCTGGAAGGTGGCGCTGGTGGTGCGCCCGCAGCCCGGGCACGCGGTGACCTCCGGCATGAACGGGCGGATGCCGAGTGCCTGCAGGATCTGCTGGCAGGCGCGCACCTCGGCCGTGCGCGGGCCGCCGGGCTCCGGCGTCAGCGACACGCGGATGGTGTCGCCGATGCCCTCCTGCAACAGCACCGCGAGGCCTGCGGTCGATGCGACGAGGCCCTTGCTGCCCATGCCCGCCTCCGTGAGCCCCAGGTGCAGGGCGTGGTCGGTGCGCGCCGCGAGCGCGCGGTAGACCGCGATCAGCTCCTGCACCTTGCTCACCTTGCAGCTCAGCACGATGTGATCGCGCGGCAGGCCGAGTTCCTCCGCGACGTGCGCGGAACGCAACGCGCTCTCGACCATCGCGTCGAGCCAGACCGCATCGGCGTCGCGAGGCTCGCTCTGCCGCGCGTTGGCGTCCATGAGGCTCCGCAGCAGATCCTGGTCGAGGGAGCCGGCGTTGACGCCGATGCGCACCGGCTTGTCGTGCTCGATGGCGATGCGGATGAGAGTCGCGAAGTTCTTGTCGTGGTTGGCGCCGCGCCCGACGTTGCCGGGGTTGATCCGGTACTTGTCGAGGGCGTGGGCGCACGCGTCGAACTGGCGGAGCAGGACGTGGCCGTTGTAGTGGAAGTCGCCGATCAGGGGCACGTCGGCGCCCAGGTCCTCGAGCCGGCGCCGGATCTCCGGCACCGCGGCGGCCGCGGCATCGTTGTTGACCGTGATGCGGACCAGTTCGGAGCCGGCGCGGAACAGCTCGGCCACCTGCGCGGCGGTGCCGGCTGCATCGGCGGTGTCGGTGTTGGTCATCGACTGCACGACGACGGGCGCGCCGCCGCCCAGCGGCACGCCGCGGACAGCGACCGAGCGGGTGGGGCGCCTCTTTGGGGTGTGCATCGCGGCGAATCCTAGCAACCGGGTGGGTCAGCGCCCCGCGTTGGCGACGAACCAGGCCTGGAAGGCGGCGGCGACCCGGCGGGCGCCTTCCTCCGTGAAGTGGCAGTCGTCGAAGAACACGGCGTCGTCACCGTCGAGGGAGCCGAGGTCGACGTAGGGAACGGCGAGTTCGCCGGCGAGGGCGCGGGTGGCGTCGGTGAAGCGGCGCAACCCGGCCTGCAGCGCCTCGACGCTCAGCACGGTGCCGGCGTCGGTGTGTCCGAACCAGAGTTCGTCGTCGGCGCTGCCGCCGGCGTGCCACTTCACCGGGTTGCATGCGAGGATCGGCAGCGCACCTGCGGCGCGAACGTGGGCGACCATCGCGCGCAGGTTGTCCACGTAGGCCGAGAGGTCGGCGGTGAGATCCGGCAGCGTCGCGGAGAGGCGGGCCGACTGGCGGAGGTGACGCCGCGCCTGGTACACGCCGGCGAACTGGTCTTCCTCCGTGAGCCGGTCGCGGGCGCGGTTGGTCTGGTACGCGTTCTGGATCGCGGTGACCATCGGCGACTGCAGCCAGAGCGGCTGGCTCCCTCCGCCGCCGCCCACCGGGCCGCCGAGGAGCGCCTTCATGAAGTCGTTGAAGCCGACCAGGAAGATCACGTCGTCGACTGCGCGCAGGAGCCCGCTGTAGCGGGTGAAGAGCACGTGGTGCCGCGTGGCGAACGCGTTCTGGCCGAGGTTGCCGACCCAACACGGGTGACCGGCCGCCTGCAGGCCCTGCTCGAGGACCGCGGGCCAGGTCTCCGCATCGTCGAGGTAGTAGCAGAGCGTCGTGCTGCCACCGACGCAGAGGATGCGCCGGATGGCGCGGTCGGCGGGCAGCTCGCGGCCGCGGATCCCGAGCGAACTGAAGGTCAGGCGCGAGGGCCCGTGTACGCCGCGGATGATGTCCTCGCGCGGGTGCAGGGTCGTGGTGAGCCCGGGTGGGCCGTGATGGTAGAGGCCGGCCGTGCCGAGGATGGCGCCGATGAGCAGCTCGGCGGCGGTCCATGCGACGAGGAGCGTGCCGGCGAGGAGGACGCACTGTCGCGCGCGCGCGGCGAGCCAGGCCCGACCACGCGCGCGGAGCAGGAGGGCGGCGAGGCCGGCCACGAACAGCGCCGCGACCCCGGCGACTGCGAAGGGGGTGGCGTTGTGGGACGTGAAGCCGCGGACCCATGCGATCGCCGTGTCGAGGGCGATCAGGAGGGGGATGCCGCCCAGGGCGAGCGCCGCGAGCATCGCCCTGCGCCGGTCGCTGCGGATGGGCGCCGTCACTTGGGGCGGCGTTTGTAGCGTCGCGCGCGGATGCCGGCAACGCGGCGTGCCTCGACGGCACATCGATCTGGCGGCGGACCCTGGCTCGCGCCATGGCCGGGGCGATCATGCGCGCATGCAGGCGTGGTCGGCGTTGCTCGCAGAGGGCCGGGGTCGGGTCCTGGCCTTCTGCTGGCTCGGCTGGGTCTTCGACTTCTACGACCTGATCCTGTTCGCCTTCGTGAAGGTGGCGGTCGGTGGCGACCTCGGGCTCGGCCTCGAGACGGAACTCGCGTGGATCGATGGATGGACCCTGCTGGCCACCGCGGTCGGCGGCTTCGCGTTCGGACAGATCGCCGATCGGATCGGACGCCGGGTCGCGATGGCGGCAGGCATCGTGTTGTTCTCGTTGGGGGCCGGCGCGACGTCGTTCGCCGATGGCTTCTGGACGTTGCTCTGCGCCCGGGTGATCACTGGCCTCGGCGTCGGCGCGGAGTGGGGGATCGCGCATGCGGTGGTGGCCGAGGTCTATCCAGAGCAGCAGCGTGGCCGGGCGGCTGCCGTCCTGCAGGCCGGCGCGCCGGTCGCCATGGCGCTGGCGGCCGTGGTCGGCTGCTTCCTCGCGCCGGTGGTGGGGTGGCGTACGTGCTTCCTCTGGTCGGCCCTCCCCGCGGTGCTCGCGGGGTTCGCCCGCGTGCTGCTGCCGGCCAGCGTCGACCGGCCGCGGCCGACGCGGCCCCTGCCGGTGCTGGCCCTCGTGCGCGGGGAGCACGCCCGGGCCAGTCGCGCCCTGCTGCTGTTGCTCGCGCTGCACATGACCGGGTTCTGGTGCACGTACGCCTGGCTGCCGGCAACCCTGCTGCGCGAACACGGCCTCACCGTGCAGGACGTGGGCTGGTTCCAACTGCAGGTCAACGCGGTACACGTCGTCGCCGACCTCGCCTTCGGCCCGCTTGCCGAGAGGTTCGGTCGCCGGCGCACCTTCGCCGGCCTGTGTCTGCTCTTCGCCGGGGGGCTCGTGGCGCTGGCGCTGGCGTTTCCGACCCTGGCCAGCGACTGGCGCCTGTTCACCGCGGCGCTCGCCGCGGTGGGGCTGGGCGCCGGGACGTGGTCGTTGTTCGGCGTGCTGTTCGCGGAGTGCTATCCGGCGGAGATCCGCGCGACGGCCGCGGCGGGCTTCTACAACCTGGCGCGCGGCGTGCAGGTCTTCACGCAGCCGCTGCTCGGCGCGCTGGCGCTGTGGACCGGCACCCTGAGCGTGGGCCTGTGGATCGGCGCGGCGACCGCCGTGCTCTCGTCGTGGGTGATCCGCGCGGTCCCGCCGGGTCGCGCGGCGTGAGCCGAGACCGGGCGCGGCGTGCCGCTATGCTCGCCCCGCGATGAAGCGTGTCGTGATCGTCGTCTCGTCGGTTCTCGGGCTGGCGGCCACGCCGCCGTCGCAGGAGAAAGGAAGTGCGGAGCCCGATGCGATGGCGGCGGTCGATGTCGCGCGCCTCGTCGAGGAAGGCTGCTCGATCCTCGTGGGCATGCAGGAAGGCGACGACGTCGGACGCTGGCCGTACGAAGGGGTGTATCGCGTCCGCGGCGAGATTCCGCTGGGCTACCGCGTGGGGGGGACGGCGATCACCGGGCTCGCGCTGGTCGAGGCGCCGGGCTGGACGGAGCATCCGGAGCGAGCCGCCGCGGTCGGCGCAGGCGTGGCCTCGATCCTCGCCGATCTGGACGACCCGCTGATGAAGTCGGGCTTCGACGGCACGTACGACGTGCGTGGCTGGGGGCACACCTACGCGTTGCTCTACTTCCTGCGTCTCACCGACGCACAGCGGGTGCCCGCGGCGCACGCCGACGCGGTCGGCGCGACCATCCCACGGCTGGTGCGGGATCTCGTCGAGACGGCCATCGCGACGGGTGGCGGCTGGAACTACTCGCGCCCGTCGCGCCTGCAGGGCCCGCGCAACGCGGGGTCGCCGTTCATGACCGGTCCGACCCTGCACGCGCTCTTCCACGCGCGGGCGCGCGGGCACGATGTGCCTGCGAAGGTGATCGACGCTGCGCTCGAGTCGCTGGAGCGGGGGCGCACGGCTTCCGGCGGTTACGCGTACGTGGCGCGTGCACCGATGGCGGACAAGGCCGAAGACACGCTCGGGATGATGGACCGCAAGCCCGGGTCGGTGGGGCGGATGTGCGTCGTCGAGTACACGCTGATGCTCGCGGGGCGCGGTGATCGCGCGCGTCTGCTCGACGCCATCGATTCGTTCTTCGCGCACTGGGACGCCTTGAAGGTGCGCAAGCAGCAGCCCGGGACGCACGTGCAGCCGTACGGGGTCGCGCCGTACTACTTCATGTACGCGCACTACTACGCCGCGCGCGCGATCGAGCTGGTCGAAGACCCCGCCGCGCGCGCGACCTATCGACAGCGCCTCGCGACCGTGCTCGCGGCGGAGCGCGAGGCCGACGGCGGCTTCAACGATCGTGTGTTCGCGCGGTCGCGGAGCTTTGGCACCGCCTTCGGCGGCATGGCATTGATGATGCGCGATATCCCGCCGCTGCCGGGGCTTGCCGACCTGGCCGCGACGAAGAAGCGCTGACCCGGCGCCTGCTTCGACAGGTGTCTACTTCGGCTTGCCTGGCCGGTCCTCGGTGTCGCGTGCGCTGCCGACGCGGGCTTCCTTCTCCTGCAGCAGCGTGAGCTGGGACACGAAGTGCTGTGCGTAGACCGCGTAGGAACTCGCGGGGTAGTCGCGGGCCAGGGCCTGAAACGCCTCCGTCGCGGCCGCGAGCCCGCCCTGCCGCTGCACGTTGGTGATGGCGAGGAAGAACAGGTGCGCGCCGTCGGGTTGCGGCAGGCTCTGGCGCAGGCCGGCGTCGGCCTCGGCGAGGTCGCCGGCGCGGAGACTGAGCAAGGCGAGGGGGAAGCGCGCGTGCGGGGCAGCCCGCGATCGGGCATCGAGTTCCCGGCGCAGGGTGGCGGCGTCCTCGTCGCGGACCTCGCCCGCCGTGCCGGCGATGCGGGCCAGCTCCAGGAGCGCGTCCTGATCGGGGAGGTAGTCGTCGATCCAACGCAGGCTGGCCGCGGCCGCGACTGGTTCGCCGCGCGCCGACAGGAGGCGCGCGCGGTGCCGCCACACCGGGAGCAGCGTCGGATCCGCGCGGAGAAGCTCGTCCGTGTGCTGCAGGGCCACCCGCGTGCCGTCGAGTTCCTCGAGGCGGGCGAGGCTGCGCAGGATCATCGGGATGGTGCGGTCGTGACCACCCTCGACGAACTCGAGGTGTCGCAACAGGAGGGCACGGGCCTCGTTGGCTGCCTTGCCCCTCGGGTCCTTGGCAGGCGCCCCATTGGCAGCCTCGAGGCGATCCAGCCGGTAGTGGACGGCGGCTCCGTACGCCCCTTCCTTCTCGATCACGCGCGTGGCGTAGGCGTCCAGCCGCGCCGACTGCGTCGCGTCGCCGGCGGCGGCGAGACCCTGGCCGAGCGAGAAGTAGAGGTCGAGGAAGTGGGAGCGATCGGCGGGCGGAAGCCGGTTCTCGATGGCCTCGAGGAGCAGGGTCGCGTCCTGGCTCTTGCCGCGCGCGTTGAGCGCGATGACGTGCGTGAGATCGCAGCGCGACTCCTCGGGGTAGAGGATCCAGAGCTTGGCGAGCATCTCGTAGGTGCGATCGAGATCGCGGTTCACCGCGCCGACGATGCTGGCCAGGGAGTGACCGACGGCGGTCATCACGCGTGGGGAGGCGAAGCCCGGCGCCGCCTGCACGATCTTCGTCATCGGCAGGCCGACTGCGCTGATGTCGCCGTGCAGTCCACCCTCGCTGAGGCGAAGGACTTCGTCGTACGCGGGCAGGAAGCCGGCGTCGCGTTGGATGACCTGTACGAGCGCCAGGATCGCGTCGTCGCGTCGACCGGTCAGGGCCAGCGCGCGGGCGTGCAGGAACCCGACGATGCCGCTCTTGGGCTCGATCTCGCGCAGCCGCCGCGCCGCGTTCTCCGCGAGCACCTGGAACCCCGGCATGGTGACGATCGGGAGCAGCTCGAGGAGCGCCTCGCGATGCGTGGGCAGGAGTCCGGCAGTGGCACCCGTGCCAGGCACTGGGGCTCCGGTCGGCGCGAGCACGAGGATCAGGGTGGCGATGACATCCAGGGGAACCTGGCGCAGCCGTTGCATGGCCCAGCGCTGCGCCGGCGCGTGCCGCCCCAGCGCGAGCATGAGGCACGCGGTGGCCTCGTCGCTTGCCTCGTTCAGCCAGACCGCGGACTTCGCATCTTCGGCGCGCTCGTGGCGCAGCCAGAGCAGCGCCAGAGCCAGGTTCGCGCCGGGTGCATCGCCGAAGCCGAGCGCCGCCGTGAGGAGCGTCTCCGCGCGGGTCTCGTCGCCCGTCTCCAGCGCGACGCGACCCGCGAGGTGGTACAGCCGGCCGCCGCGCTCGTCGCTGTCCGGCGCGGCGAGGAGGGGTTCCAGCAGCCGCAGCGCCAGGGCCGGGCGACCGATGGTCTCCAGGCGTTCCGCGATGTCGAGGGAGGTCGCCACGTCGCCGGTGAAGCGCGTGGCGAACCGCTGCACCGACGCCTCCAGCTCGGGTGCGGCAGCGCCTTGCGCCGCATCGGCGAGCAGCAACTGGGTCGCCGCCGTGCGCGCGGACTGGTGGTCGGCCGGGAACTCGTCGATCACCCTCTTGAGGAGCGCGCGTCCTTCCTGGCCGGCTCCGTGCGCGAGCAGCGCGGCACCGGCGCTGACCATCACCCGGGGGGTCGTGTCGAAGCGCTGCGCGATCCGCTGTGCCAGCGCCGGGAGGTAGCCGCTGGCGGGATGACGCACCGCCGTGTCCAGCAGAGCCAGGGCGAGATCCGCGTCCGGCTCGCCGTGCAGCGCGGTCTCGAAGAGCAGATCCAGGTCGATTTGTCCGGCTGCCGCCGCGGCCTTCCGGTAGCTGGCGAGCGCCTCGCCGTCGCGGGGATGGAGTTCGCGGAAGGTCTGCGCAGCGCGGAGCGCCCGATCGAAGTCCTTCGCGGCGAGCGCCGCGTCGACGAGGAGGCGCCGCGGCCAGCGGGCCCAGGAGTAGGAGCGACCCGCGAGTTCGGCACAGCGCAGGGCGAGCTGCGCGTGCCCTTTCTCGATCGCGAGCTGTCCGAGCGCCAGGTGCAGAGCTGGGTGGCGCACTTCGCGTGGGTCGTTGCTGCCGCGTGCGAGGCAGCGTGCGAGGTGGTATGCGGGCCCGGTGCCCGCCCGCTCGGCGCTGGCTACGGTCCCTTCGACCAGGAGCGCGAGTGCGTCCTCGTCGTGCGGCGCGAGCGCCAAGAGGCGCTCCGCGTCGGCGGTGGCGAAGTCCGGCCGGCCGGTCGCGAGGTAGTGGCGGCACCGCCGCTGCAGCGCCGGGACGGACTCCGGCCGCAGCTCGAGCCAGTCGGCCAGCACCGCGTCGCTCTCGGGGACCTTCCCGCCGAGGCTGTCGAGGATCTTCAGCTCGAGCTCGGCGGCCAGTGCGTAGTTGTCCGTGCTTCCCGCACGCGGCTGCCAGGCGCGCACCTCGCGATGCTTGCGATAGTCGGCCAGCGCCCGCAGCGCGTGCTCCGTCTGCTTCACGGCGACCAGGAAGTAGGCCCGCACCATGAAGTACTCCGGGAGCATCGACACCGTGCTCTCCTTGGCTTCGTGCACGGCGATGACATCGTTGCTCAGGACCTGCAACCGTACCCGATCGCCCAACCGGTCGAGGGCACGCGCCTCGATCAGCATGAGCTGCTTGTGGACGGGCGTGAGGGTGCCGGCGACGGCCCGGGTCACCGCCGTGCCGCGCGGCAGAGCGCGTGCGGCGATGTCCGCAGCGAGCGCCCAGCGGCCCGCGGCCATGTGCGTTTCGGCGATGATCAACGCCGCGTCCGCGGAGAAGGCATGCTCGAAGCGGCGGAGGTAGATCTCGCCCAGCGCCACGAGTTCGTCGTGGCGACCGGCCTGCTGCAGCGCGTAGGCGAGCCCGCGGAAGGCGGCGACGGGCTCGGCGTCGCTGGCCTCGAGGCTCTTGGCGTAGAACTCGTTGGCGCGCTGGATGCCGGCGCGGATGTCGTCGATCTGGCGGCGCCAGCGGTCGAGATTGGGCTGCGAAGGCGCGTAGCGCCGGGCGAGATCCTCGAACCGGTCGCGTGCCGCGACGCCCTGCGGGTCGTCCCGGCGCCGGTAGAGCGTGCGGCGCAGTTCGTCGAGGGCAGCCTGCTTGGCGTCGCCAGCGAGAGAGTCGCCGACCGACGCCACCAGTTCGACGATGGCGCGCTGGTAGAGCGCCTGCGTCGCCTGGCCCGCGATCTCGAGCACCTTCCCGGGGCGAACGTCCGGGTGTGCGGCGCGCAGGGTGGCGAGCGTGTCGAGGGCGGCGTCGGCCTCGCCGCCGGCGAGCAGGAGCGCGGCCTGATCGATACGCAGCTCCGGTCGTCCGTCCGGATCGAGCTCGAGCAGGGCTTCGAGGTCGCGGCGCGCCATCGTGGTGTTGTCGAGGTCGCGATGCGCTGCGAAGCGGCGCTCGAGGATGACCGGCAGCAGTTCGGCCCGTTCGGCGGGCGTCAGGGTTCGCTCGGCGGCATCGAGGAACCGGATCCCTTCGGCGATCCGCCGGCCCGCGATCGCGGCGTCGGCGTCGGCGATGGCGGTACGCGGGCCCGAGAGGCCGAGCAGCGCATACCCGGTCGTGATCGCGAGGACGAGCGCGACGAACCCGGCGAAGAGCAGCAGCGTACGGCGGAACATCGGTCGACCTGTTATAGCGCGGCGGGGTAGCACTCCCGCCAGGCGAAGGCGTGTCCGGGCGCGGTCACTTGATGCCGAGCTTCCGGAGCTTGCTGAACAAGGTGCTGCGGTTGATGCCGAGCGCGCGCGCAGTGGCCTCGCGGTTGCCGCCGTGCGCAGCCAGGGCTCGCTGCAGGATGAGCCGCTCCGGACCCGCCAACGCCTCGCGAAGCGGGAGCAGGTGCGCGTTGGCGGCGATCAGGCCGGCCGCGTCGTCGGCTGGCGTGTCCGGGGTCGCGCCGACCAGCGTCGCGGGGAGATCGGGCAAGCCGATGCGATCGCTCTGGGTGAGCACCACCGCGCGCTCGATCACGTTCTCGAGCTGGCGGATATTGCCGGGCCAGTCGTAGCGGACGAGGGCGTCGATGGCGGCGGGATCGATGGCCTTGATGTCCTTGCCGGTCTCGAGGCGGAGTCGCCGCAGGAAATGTTCCGCCAGCAGCGGCACGTCGCCACGGCGCGCGCGGAGCGGTGGCATCTCGATCGCGACGACGTGGATCCGGTAGTAGAGGTCCTCGCGGAACGTGCCGTTGCGCACCGCGGCCTGGAGGTCGAGGTTCGTGGCGAGCACGACGCGCACATCGACGGGAACGGTGGTCGTGTCGCCGACGCGCTCGAGCGTGCGATCCTGCAGGACGCGGAGCAGGCGCACCTGGAAGCCGGGCGACGACGTCCCGATCTCGTCGAGGAAGATCGTGCCGCCACTGGCCGCTTCGAACTTTCCCGCGCGGTCGCGCACGGCGCCGGTGAACGCGCCCTTGACGTGTCCGAACAGCTCCGACTCGAGGAGGGTCTCGGGCAGCGCCCCGCAGTTGACTTCCACGAACGGGCCGCTGCGTCGGTCGGAGAGATTGTGGATCGCGCGCGCCAGCAGGGTCTTGCCGGTGCCGGATTCTCCGGTGAGGAGCACCGT
Source organism: uncultured candidatus Brocadiaceae bacterium (assembly GCA_964418595.1). Classification (GTDB taxonomy): domain Bacteria; phylum Planctomycetota; class UBA1135; order UBA1135; family UBA2386; genus CAYQMF01. Next base: position 49,497 of record CAYQMF010000019.1, on the reverse strand, counting down.
GGTGCGCGCCGTCGCGACCGCCTTCACGGTCTTGAAGATGTCCTGCATCCGCGCGTCGGTCGCGACCATGTTGTCGATGCGCAGCCGGTCGTCGAGCGCCTGGCGGAGATCGTGGTTCTCGCGCAGGAGCTGGGCGCGCTCGAGGGCGCGGTCGATGCTGAGCAGCAGTTCGTCGCGCTCGAAGGGCTTGGCCCGGAAGTCGGCGGCGCCGGCGCGCATCGCGTCGACGGCGTCCTCGACCGTGCCGAAGGCCGTCAGGAGGATGACCTGCAGTTCGCCGCGCAGCGCGCGGGCCCGGGTGAGGAGATCGACGCCGGCGAGGCCCGGCAGCGCCGTGTCGGCGAGGAGCACGCCGAGATCATCGTCGTCGCGCAGCATCTGCAGCGCGCGCAGGCCGTCCGCGCAGGCGACGACCGGGTGGCGGCCGGCCAGCGCGGTCGTCACGAGATCCCGGGTGCCGGGATCCTGGTCTGCGACGAGGACCTTGACCATCCAGCGCTAGATCGGCCGGCGGAGGTCGGCTACCGCAGCCGGGCCGGAAGGCGCGGCGGCGTCGGAGCGATGGCGCGCTCACAGGGTGGGAAGCTGCACTTCGATCACGAGCCCGCCGTCCTGGCGCCGTCTGGCCAGGGCCCGGCCCCCGTGCGCTTCCGCCACGACCTGGATCGTGAAGGCGCTCAGCCCGTGACTCGTGCCGCGCAGCAGGCCGCCCAGGTAGTAGGGCTCGAAGGTGCGCGGGAGCTGCCAGTCCGCGAGCTTCACGGTGGCGACCTGGAGGCGCACGGTTGCCCGGCCCGGATCGACCGTCATGTCGAGTCCGACCGCCTGGTCCGCGAGCGCGAGGTCGCGGCCCACGGCGAGCAGCTCGCGCAGCGCGTGGCGGAGCAGCTCGGCATCGCCGCGGACGCTGGCACGCGGCGCGGCCGCGTGGGGAGCGACTTCGGCGACGAGCGGTGCGAGTTCGACGGGCACGAAGGCATCGCTGCGCTGGTGCGCACGCTGCAGCACCTGGGCGCGGCGCAGCGTGCCGCGGATGCGCTGCAGACTGCGGCGGATGGCATCGACCTTGGCAAGCTGGGGCGCCGCGGCGTCGAAGTCCTCCTCGAGGAGGCGGAGGTGGCCGAGGGCCACCTGCAGCGGGTTGTTCACTTCGTCGGCGATGCCTTGCGTCAGCGCGAACAGCGCGTGGTGCTCCGCCGACGTGGGGCCCTGCAGGGCGGCGTCGATCGCGCTGACGAGCACATTCGCTGGCGACGGCAGCCGGAGGCAGGGGCCCGCCAGGCGTGCCGCGACATCTCGCGCTGCCGGCTGCGCGGCCTCCGGCGCGGCGACGACCACCGCGAAGTCACCGACGAGCGCGCGCAGGAGGCGCAGCGCACCCACGTCCTCCGGGCCCGGCGCGTCATGCGCCAACAACACGAGGTCGGGTCGGAAGCCCGCGATGCCGGCGGCGTCGCGGATCAGGTCGGCGAACGACTGGATGGTGGGCGCCGGGGACAGCGCCGCGAGCGCCTGCAGCACCGAGACGTTGGGCAAGGAGGACACCCACACGACGGCGATGCGAGCGGCAGGAGTCATCGATGCGCGGGCAAGCGTAGCAGCGGTGCGGCTCGCGGCGGCATGGGGCGGCGTAACACTCGATTCCCCATGGAGTTGCGCCGCACCGAAGACGGAGCGCGCGCGGCCGTTGCCACCGTCGGTCCCGGCAAAGGCCGGCGGCGCGTCGAGCCGATAGGGTAGACGTGACGGATCCCGACGCGCCCGCCGACCCGACGTTGCCACGCGCCCTGAAGCTGCGCGGCCGCGGAGCGAGTCGCAGCGCTTTGCCGCCGCCACCCGTGCGGCTGCACCGGGAGAGCAAGGGTGGGTGGCTGCGCGGGCTGGCCGCGCACGTGGGCGGCGAGTGTGGGGTGCACCTGCCGGGACGCGTCGTGTCCGGTCTCGACCCGCTGGGAAGGTACCTTCCGCCGGTGGCGCTGCGCATCGTCGCTGGGCCCGGGACGCGGCGGCGACGGCGGACGTTGTGCCTGCTCGCCAGGCTGTGGTTCGGCGTCGGCGTGCTCGCCCTGATCGTGTGGTGCGCGGCATGAGCGCGATCGCCACCCAGTCGTTGGCGCCTGCAGGCCCGACCCCTATGAAGGGGTCGAACGTGCCCGCCTGCTGGTTGCCAATCCCTTCGCCGCGATGAGCGAACTCCACGAGGAGCAGCCGCGCCGGGACGGCGAGGGCGAGCCGTCCCGGCCGGGGCCGGAGGTCTCGGTGGTCGTGCCGCTGTACAACGAGGCCGAGAACCTGCTGGCGCTGTACGAGTCGTTGACCTGGGCGATGCGCAACCTGGGCCGTGGGTACGAACTCGTGTTCGTCGACGACGGCAGCAAGGATGCGACGCCACGCCTGCTGCGCGAACTGGCGGAGCGCGACGGCCACGTCCACGCCGTGCTCTTCGCGCGGAACCACGGCCAGACTGCGGCGATGGCTGCAGGCTTCCATCGGGCCCGGGGCGAGCTGATGGTCACCATGGACGGCGACCTGCAGAACGACCCCACCGACATCCCGCGCCTGATCGAGAAGCTGGGCGAGGGCTACGACATCGTGTGCGGCTGGCGCCGGCACCGGAAGGACAGGTTCGCGACGCGCCTGCTGCCGTCGCGCATCGCCAACAAGATCATCCAGTGGGTGACCGGGGTGGCGATCCACGACACCGGCTGTTCGCTGAAGGCGTACCGGAGCTGGGTCGTGCGCAGCCTGGACCTGTACTCGGACATGCACCGCTTCATCGCCGCGCTCGCCGCGGGCGTGGGCGCGCGGGTGGCGGAGATCCCGGTCCGCCATCACGCTCGGCGCTTCGGCAAGTCGAAGTACGGGCTGGGCCGGATCTTCCGGGTCGTCGCCGACCTGATCGTCATCAAGATGCTGATCCAGTTCGCGGCACACCCGATGCGCTGGTTCGCCCTGCTGGCGCTGCCGCTGTTCCTGCTGAGCCCGCTGCTGTTCGCCGTGGGGGCCGTCAAGCTGGAGCACGGCGGGGCGTGGTACTGGCCGAACATGTCGCTCGAGACCAGGTTCGACGAGTACTTCGCCACGTCCGCAGTCGTGACGATGCTCGTTGCGCTCAACGTCCTCCTGCTAGGGTTCCTCGCCGAGTTGCAGCTCAAGATCACCGGCTTCTTCCGGCGCCGCATTTCCATCACCGTGCGAGAGGCCACGTGAGCGAAGCACGCGTCGATGTCTCGATCGTGATCCCGGTCACCCACGCCGACGTCGAGGTGGGGGGGCTGGTGCGCGCCTACGGCGTGATCCTCCGCGAGTCCGGCCGGGCGCATGAGTTCGTGTTCGTGCTCGACTCCGTCAGTGGTCGTCCCGAGCACGAACTGCTCGCGTTGCAGGCCGACTACCCGGTGACGATCGTCCGGTTGCAGGGCGGTGGGCTCGGTGAGTCGATCGCGCTGTCGGCGGGCGTCGAACGCGCCAAGGGCTCGCTGATCATCAACGCGCCGCCCTACCTGCAGAGCGAACCGCGCGAGATCCTCAAGGTCGTAACCGCGCTCGAGAGCGGCGCCGACTTCGTGGCCACGTGGCGCAGCCCGCGCGTCGATCCGTGGCTGAACCGTTTCCAGTCACGCCTGTTCAACTGGGTGCTCCGGCGGCTGATGGGCATCAAGTTCCACGACCTCAACAGCAGCCTGCGCGGTATGCGCCGTCAGGTGCTGGAAGACGTCGCCGTGTACGGCGAGCTGTACCGTTTCCTGCCGGTTCTCGCACAGCGGCAGGGTTTCCGGGTCGTCGAGGTCAAGATCCAGCATCGAGAGGAGCGCGGCCGCCGCGGCTTCTTCGGGTTCGGCGTGTACCTCCGCCGGGTCCTCGACATCCTCGCGATCACCTTCCTCACGCGCTTCACCCAGAAGCCGTTGCGGTTCTTCGGGACGCTGGGCTTCGCCGCCATCCTCGTCGGCATCGCCTTGTCTGTCGAGCCGCTGTGGGATCGCTGGTTCTCCTCGAGTCCGAGCAGCCTGTCGTCGCGTCCAATCATCGTGCTCGCCGCGGTGTTGGTGGCGTTCGGGATCCAGCTCATCGGCTTCGGTCTCGTCGGCGAGATCATCATCTTCACGCAGGCGCGCAACCTGCAGGACTTCAAGGTCGACGATGTCGTGGAGCACCGCGGCATCGTCAGCGCCACCGCGGACGTGGAGCCGGTTTCCACCGAGCTGCGTGTGCGGGAGTTGGTTCCGGGCGAGGATGCGCGGTGGGACGCGTACGTCCGATCCCATCCGCGCGGCACGTTCTTCCATCTCACCGGGTGGCGCAAGGTCGTCGAGGACGTGTTCCGTCACGAGGCGCACTACCTGGTCGTCGAGCGCGGCCGGCAGTGGGTGGGCGTGCTGCCGTTGTTCCTGTGCAAGAGCCCGTTCCTCGGGCGCAACCTGGTGAGCGTCCCGTACGCGGTGTACGGCGGTGCGCTGCAGGAGTCGCCCGACGCGCTGACCGCGCTGCTGGAAGCGGCGCAGCGTCTGGGGCGACGCCACAAGGCCGGCTACGTCGAGCTGCGTCACCAGGAGCGGCAGCTGCCGGACACGCCGGTATCGGAGCTGTACGTCACCTTCCGCCGGGAGATCCGCGGCACCGCCGAGGAGCTGCTCGCGTCGTTGCCCAAGCGCGCGCGCGCCGAGGTGCGTCGGGCGCGCGACAAGTTCGGGTTGAGCATCGAGCTGTCGCGCGACCTCGATGTGTTCTTCCGGCTGTTCCAGGTGAACAAGCGTCGTCTCGGCTCGCCGCCGCTACCCAAGCGGTGGTTCCGCGGCCTGCTCGAGGAGTTCGGCAACCAGGTCGTGCTGCACGTGGTGCGTCTGCCAGACGGCGCGCCCATCGCCGCGGTGATGAGCTTCCGGTTCGGCGAGACGCTCTACGCCTACTACTCCGGCGCGCTGCACGAGCACTACAACACGGGCGTCAACGACTTCGTCTACTACAAGATCATGGAGTGGTGCGTGGAGTCGGGAGTGCGGGTCTTCGACTTCGGACGCAGCCGCAAGGACACCGGCGCCGCGCACTTCAAGAAGAACATGGGGTTTGCGCCGGAGGCGCTGTCGTACGAGTACGTGCTGCTCGCGCCGGACGCGAAGCTCCCCGAGTTCCACCCGAGCAACCCCAAGCTGAACCTGCCGCGCCGCGTGTGGTCGTCGTTGCCGGACTTCGTGTCGACGCGCGTCGGCGGGCGGCTGTCGAAGTACCTGCCCTGATCCCTGCGGCGGCAGGAGGCGTCTCAGGCACCGAACATGCTCAACCACTCGCGCTCGGTGCGGGGCTTGAACACGAAGTTGTCGCGGCGCGTCTGCGCCAACGTTGCGTGCGTCGCCTCGGAGTAGAGGTGCCCGGGGTAGAGCACGGTGTCGTCGGGAACCTTGGCCAGGCGCTGGGTGAGGCTCAGGTACATCTGCTTGGGGTCGCCGCCGGGGAGATCGGTGCGGCCACAGCCCTGCAGGAACAGGGTGTCGCCGGCGACGAGGCGGCCGTCGACCAGGAAGCACTGGGATCCCGGCGTGTGGCCCGGCGTGTGGATGAGCTGGATGTCGATACCGCCGACCGCGACCTTGTCGCCACTGTCGTGCAGCGCGAGATCGGTGTCACCCGCCCCGGTCATGCGCTTCACCCACGGCGCCTCGTCGCGTTGGACGTGGACCTTCACGGGCCGTAGCTCGAGCAGTTCGCGCACGCCCTCGATGTCGTGCCCGAACAGGTCGCCGCCGACGTGGTCGGGGTGGTAGTGGGTCGCCAGCGCCCCGACGAGGCGCATGTCGTCGGCCTCGGTCAGCGTGACGAGGTCGCGGATCGCGTACGCAGGGTCGACGACGACCGCCTCGCGCGTCGAGCGATCGCCGATGAGGTACACGAAGTTGACCATCTGGCCGGCGATGGGGTTGCTGCGCGCGAAGTCGCGGCCGGCGAGGAGCTGACGGAAGTAGAGGCGGTCGTTCACTGCCCCGTGCATACCAAGAGACGCGGCGCGCCGGGTCGCCCGGGTCCCCTTTTCTCGGCGTGCACGGGGAGCGAGGGACCGTCCGACGCCCCACGCTCCGTAGACTCCTCGCCGTGCTCGTGATTGCGATGATCTGCGCCGGCTTGGCGTCGGTGCTGGTGGTCCTGTGGGTGCTGCTCGCGGTGATGGGCGGTCGCAGTCCGCGCCAGGCGCGTCGCGTCGACCTCGTAGCGGCCGCGACGTTCGCCGCGCTCGCCCTCGCGTCGCTCGCCCTGTTCCGGCTCGTCGTCGTGGAGGCGAGCCGCGAACACGGGCCGCTACCCTTCTTCGTGTTCCTCGGGGTGCCGATCGGCGGATGGCTCGCGTGGGTCACCGTGCGGCTCGCGCGGAGCCGCTGAGCCGGTTGGAAAGAGGGTGCCCTGTTGCGGGAGGGCGGGGCGCGCCCAGCCGTGCCGGGGACCGAGGGGTCGGGCCGCGCGTTCGCCGGTGGCGAGGCCGAGCCGGCGACAGGTCAGGTCGAAGAGGCGCGCCGCGGCGGCGAAGCGCGGTCCCTCGCCCCGCATGCGATGTCCCGCGCGCGGGTCGTTCACGCGTCCGCCGCGCATCTCGCGGATCGCATGCTCGACTCGCACAGCGCGTGCCGGGAGTGCCTCGCGCAGCCGGACGAAGAACACCTCAGAGACCTCCCCGGGCAGCCGAAGCGCGACGCGGAACGCAGCCTTGGCGCCGGCCTCCCGCGCGGCCGTGAGCACGCCGGGGATCTGGTCGTCGTTGAGCCCGGGAATGAGCGGCGCGAACGCGACGCCGACCGGCACGCCCGCGGCGGCGAGGGTGCGCATCGCCGCGAGTCGCCGCGCCGGCGCGGGCGCGGACGGTTCGATCGCCCGGGCAAGCGCCGGATCGGCGAACGGCACGCTGAACCAGACGCGCGCGCCCGCCACGCGAGCGAGCCGCTCCAGCAGGGCCGCGTCGCGCTCGACCAGCGCGCTCTTGGTGATGACTCCCACCGGGTTCTCGTGCCGGAGGCAGACCTCGAGGCATGAGTGCGTGAGGCCGTAGCTCGCCTCCAGCGGCTGGTAGCAGTCGGTGACGCCCGAGAACGCGAGCACGTCGCGCTGCCAGCCGCGCCGCCGCAGCGCAGCGTCGAGAAGGGCAGCGGCGTTTCGCTTCACGACGATGCGGCGGTCGAAGTCGGTGCCGGCGCCGAAGCCGAGGTACTGGTGCGTCGGGCGGGCGTAGCAGTACGCGCAGGCATGGAAGCAGCCGCGGTACGGGTTGACGCTGTAGGAGAACGGGACGTCTTCACTGTCGTTGGTCGAGACGATGCTCTTGGCGTCTTCCTCGTACACCTCGAGACGCGCGTCTGGCGCGGGCTCGAGGAGGTCGACGTGTCGCGAGGACCAGGGGTTGGGCGGGTTGGCGACCGGGCGCAGCACGGCTCGAGCGTAGCCGCGGACGGCGGCGAAGGAAGACAAGCGTCTTCGTCAGGGCGCGCCGGGAGCAGGCGCGTGGCTGAGACGCCGACCCGGCGGTCGGCGCTATGGGGCCGAGGTTCCCATGTCCGACCTGCACACCGACCGACTCGACGATCTGGGGCTCGACCGCGTGCTGTTGACGCTGGCGTGCTTCTTCCTGGCCCTGGTGCTCCTGGCGCTCACGCACCTGCCGGGACCAGGGCGGTAGGCAGCGAGTTCAGCCCGCCGCGCTTTCCTCGGTGGTCGTGAAGGTGATCTGCCCCTTCTGCACGCGGACCCGGATCGTGCCCCCCGTGCCATCGCCGCCGCGACGAAGGAGCTCTTCGGCCAGCGGCTGGCGCAGCGAGTGATCGACGACCCGGCGGAGTTCGCGCGCGCCGTATTCCGCGCTCTCGCCCAGCTCGATCAGGTGATCGTAGGCCGACTCGTCGAGCTGCAGGTGCACGCGGCGTGACGCCAGCAACTGCTCGATGGCGTGGATGTAGCGGTCGATGATCCGGCGCAGGGAGCTGCGATCGAGACGGTGGAACTGCACGACCTCGTCGATGCGGTTGACGAGCTCGGGGCGGAAGAACTGGCTCAGGCCCTTGCGGGGATCGGTCGGCGCGGCTTCCTGCGCCTGCTTGCCGAAGCCCACCGCCGCGCGCACGTCGGGGCTCGGGTCGATGTTGGACGTGAGGATCACCACGGCCTGCGAGAAGTCCGCGGTCTTGCCGTGCGCGCCCGACAGCCGGCCGTCGTCGAAGATCTGCAGGAACAGATCGAAGACCTGCGGGTGCGCCTTCTCGACCTCGTCGAAGAGCACGATGCTGTGCGGGTGGGTGCGCAGGGCCGAGATGAGCTGCCCCTCGCGCTCGTGCCCGATGTAGCCGGGCGGGGCGCCGATGAGCTTCGACACCGAGTGCGGCTCCGTGAACTCCGACATGTCGAAGCGCACGAGCCGCTTCTCGTCGCCGAACAGGACGTGGGCCAGGCTCTTGGCGAGCTCCGTCTTGCCGACGCCAGTGGGGCCCAGGAACAGGAACACGCCGAGCGGGCGGTTGGGCGCGTTGAGCCCGGCCTTGGCCGTGAGGATCGCCCGGGCCACGACCTTGACGGCGTGGTCCTGGCCGATGACGCGCGCCCGCAGGTCGGGCTCGAGGGTCAGCAGGTTGCGGGTGGCCTCCTCCGTCAGCTTGCGCAAGGGGATGCCAGTCCACTGCGACACGGTCTGTGTGATGTCCTCCGCGCCGATGGTGGGCGTGGGGTCGCGCTTCTCGGCGGGATGCGCGAACTGTTGGAGGCGGCGGCGCGCGCAGCTCTGGTCGAGCGCATCGAGGGCCTTGTCGGGCAACTGCCGGTCGAGGACGTGCTTGACAGTGAGGTCCACCGCGGCCTGCAGCGCGTCACGGGCGATGCGCACGCCGTGATGGTCCTCCAGGCTCTCGGCGACCCCCTCGAGGATCTCCAGCGCCTGCCGCGGCGTCGGCTCCTCGACCATGATCTTCTCGAAGCGGCGATCGAGCGCGGGATCCTTCTCGATGTGGCGCCGGTACTCCTCGACGGTCGTGGCACCCACGCAGCGCAGGTCGCCGCGGGCCAGCGACGGCTTGAAGATGTTCGACGCATCCAGCGAGTCCCCGGAGCCCGCGCCGGCGCCGACGAGGGTGTGGATCTCGTCGAGGAACAGGATGATGTTGGGGTGCAGCTCCGCTTCCTTGGCGATGCCGAGCAGACGCTCCTCGAACTCGCCGCGGAACTTGGTGCCGGCCACGAGGGAGCCCACCGACAGCTCGACGATGCGCGAGCCGCGCAGGGGTTCGGGACAGCTCGGCGAAGCGAAGCGGCGCGCAAGGCCCTCGACGACGGCGGTCTTGCCGACGCCGGCCTCGCCGACGAGCACGGGGTTGTTCTTGTTCTTGCGCAGCAGCACCTGCGCCAGGAGATCGAGTTCGGTGTCGCGGCCGATCACCGGGGACAGGCGGCCGAGGCGCGCCATCGCGGTGAGGTCGCGACCGAAGCGGTCGAGGAGCGGGGTGTCGCTCTCGGGGGAGGGCTCGGGGTCCTCCCGCTCGAGGAGCGCGTCGCGCAGCTCGACGGGGTCGATGTCGAGGGTCCGCATGAGGCGGATCGGCACGCTCTGGCCCTCGCGGAAGATCGCTTCGAGGATGTGCGGGGGTTCGACTTCGCTGGCGCCGCCCTTCGACGCGATGCGGCTGGCGAGCAGGATCACGTGCCGGCAGCGCGGGGTGAAGATCAGGTCGTTGCCCCAGGGCCGGTGCTCGATCTTGACCGTGCGCTTCTCGAGCAGATCGCGGTACTCGGCCAGGTCGAGGCTCTGGGCGGCGAAGGTCTTGGCGAGCGGGGACTCGGGGTCGCGGCTGAGCCCGAGGACCAGGTGTTCGACGCCGAGGTAGTGGTGCTCGAGGCGGGTGCTCTCGTCGGCGGCGGCGGTGATGAGCCGCTCCGCGGCGCGGGACAGGCGTGGCAACTTCATGGTCATCGCGGCGTGAACTCGAGGCTGGTCCGACCCACGACGAAGGTGGTCCCGGGGGCGATGAGGGAGCGGGCCCGCAGGCGTTCGTCGCCGAAGTACGTGCCGTTGCGGCTGCCGAGGTCCTCGAGCCAGAAGTGCTCGCCCTCGCGCACGATGCGCGCGTGGGTTGCGGACACCATGGGGTCCTGCGGCAGCGCGAAGTCGTTGTTCTCCGAGCGACCCATGGTCACGATCGCCTTCGCGACGCGGCGGACCTCGCCGTCCATCGGACCGCCGACGACCTCGAGGCAGATGCAGCAACTGTCATCGGCGCCCGCCTCGCGGCGGCGCCTGGGTTGCGTGTCGTAGATCACGGTGGCCGAGGGATCGATCTGGCCACGGGCTTGCTTGGTTTCCTTCACCATCGTGCGGTTCGTGAGGGGGGGGCCGGATCATAGCGGCCCTCGAACCGGCGACGGTTGCGGCGTTCCGAGTTCTCGTCGTCGCCGCCTGATTCAGCGCGAGCGTTCCGGCTCGGGTCGCGGCAGGACGGCCTCGAGGGCATCCCACCAGGAGCGCCGCACGTCCTCGTTCTCGAGGCTCGCCTTCACCATCTCGACGATCGCCTCCGCGAGCGGGTCGCGACCCTTGAGTCGGCCGGTGTCGACGTGGCGGAGGGTCTTCAGGAAGGCCTGGATCACCAGGGTCTGTGTCGACGGTGCGGTGGGGGGCGCGACGACCGGCACGGTTGGAAGGACGGGCGCCGTCGCGTGGTCGATCACCGCGCGCGTACGTTGCGCTTCGCGGGACGCCGCCGCCAGCGCCGCCTGTTTCGCCAGTTCGACCTCCGCCTGGGCCCGGCGCGCGGCATCGAGGCTATCGCGTCGCAAGTCGCGCGCCTTGAAGACGCCGAACGCGAGGGCGACGAGGAAGAACACGGCCACGCCGACGAGGCCGGTGCGATGGTGGCGCCGCTTGGGCTGGAAGGGTGCGCCGGAGATGTGGCGGGGAGCGGGACTCGCGGTCGCCGGTGTGGGTGCTTCGACGCGCGCGCCGGCGTCGCCGGTGATCATCGCCAGCAGCGCCTCGACGCTCTGGACGCGCTGGTCGGGGTCCTTGGCGAGGCACGCCTCGAGCACGGCGCGGTCCTGCGGTGCGAGCGAGGCCGGGTAGGGGGGAGCCTTGGTCTCGTGCTGCTTGAGGACCTCCCACTCGGTCTCGCCGCGGAACGGCACCTCGCCGAGCAGGCACTCGTACAACAGGATCCCGAGCGAGTAGATGTCACTGCGGTGGTCGCCCTGCCGCTGCAACACCTCCGGTGCCATGTAGTACGCGGTGCCGCGGCCGAACGACAGCGACCGCCGCGACGCGGTCACCAGCTTGCTGAGCCCGTAGTCGCCGACCCGGGCCACGTCGTCCTTGAGGTAGATGTTGGCGGGCTTGATGTCGAAGTGCACCAGCATGCGCGCGTGCAGCGCCTGCACCCCGCGTGCGACCTGCACGAAGATCCGCAGTGCCGCCTCCCGCGTGAGTCGCCCGGTCTGCAGCACGCGCGCCAGGGTCTCGTCGCCGGCGTAGCCCATCACGATGTACGGGATCCCGTCGACGTGCCCCATGTCCTCGATCGACACGAGGTTGGGGGCGTCGATCTGCGCGAACAGGCGGACGGTGTCCAGCTCGTGGATCACGGCGTCGCGGACGGCGGCGTCGTCGACCTTCAGGAACTTGATGGCGTAGTCCTTCCCGATCGACTGCTTGCGGGCCTTGAACACGATGCCGAAGGCGCCCGCTCCGAGTTTGGCGAGGATCTCGTAGCCGTGCACGTAGCCGGGCTTGCGGTAGTTGGCGTAGAACGACTCCCAATCGATCGCATCGGGGCGCGGGGCTCGTGGGTCGTTCGACATCGAGGAGGGCTTCAGGCAGAGCGTGTCGGCGAGCACGGGAGATTACAGCGTGGCGAGTTGCGTCCGCGTCGGGGATTATTCTCCCCCCCGCCGGCGCCGAGTCCCGGCCGTCCTCATCCATGTCGCCCGAGCGAGAGATCGAGCTGCTGCGCTTCGAGGCCGCGCTCCGCCGTCGCCTCGCCGACGTCCGCACGGAGCGCGGTGTCGTCAGCCTCGCCCTGCGCGAGGCCGCCACCGTTTTCCGCTCCGACGCCGTCGCGCTGTGGGCGGTCGCGCGCGGCGGTGGCGCGGAACGCGTGTGGGGCACGCCGGCCTCGCCCGCGACCGTCGAGGCCTCGGTGGCGGCGTACCTGCACGCCGGCGAGTGGCCGCGCCCCGGACCCACGCGCCTGCTCGCCCCGGTCGAGCGTCGCCGTCGTCGCTGGGGCGTGCTGGTGCTCGACGCCGCGGTTCCGTTCGCGCGTGGCGAGGGCGATGGCGTCGTTGCCCTGGCGAACCTGATCGCCGAGCGGCTGCGCGTCTTCGACCAGGAGCGTGCTGCCGAGGTGCGCGAACGGATCGACCGCAAGATCACCGCGCAGCTCCGCCCGCAGGACCTCTGCTACCAGATCCTGCACGGACTCCGGCAGCTCACCGGGTACGACCACTCCGCGACCTTGTACGTCGATGACGGCGCCGGGCGCCTGCGCCTCGCGGCGGAGCAGGTGGCGTGGTCGAAGCGCAAGAGCCTGCGCATCGGCGCGCGCGTCGAGGTCTCGCCCGACGCGCTTCGCCAGTTCGCACGCGGCGCGGTCACGAACGTCGTCCGCGACCCATCCGGATGGGTCGTGGCGGGACCGCCGATCCCGGAGGAACTGTTCGCCGCCCTCGACTTCGGGCCGGACGCGCCCGCGGCGGGCTGCATCCTGCTCGCGCCCCTCACCGACCGCAGCGGCCGCGCGCTGGGCATCGTGCGCCTGGCGGGCGTCGAGCCCAGCACGCTCGGCGCGTACGAGGCGGACCTGCTGCAGGGGTTCGTGCCACAGGCCACCATCGCACTGGGGAATGCCCAGACGGCGGAGACCCTGCGGGAGGCGGTGGTGCGCGCGGAGCGCGAGCACGCCATGGTGGACCTGGCCCGCGGCGTCGCGCACGACGTCAACAACGCGCTGGGCGCCGTGCTGCCCATCGCCCAACAGATCCAGGCCGAGCTGCGGGACGGCGAGGTGCGCCGCGAGACCTTGATGGTGGACCTCGAGCGGATCGAGGCGGCGATGGCGGTGTGCCGGCGCGTGTTCGCCGGGATGCTCGCCTTCGCGAAGGGGGCAGGCGGGCGCGGTGCGCGCCACGGCGACGTGTCCAGGGCCATCGAGAACGCGGTCGCGATCCTGCGCGTTTCGGCGGAGCGGCGCGGACTGCAGATCGAGACGAGCGTGGCGGGAGACCTGCCGCCGGTGGCCGCCGCCCAGCACGACCTCGAGCGGCTCCTGCTCAACTTGATGAGCAACGCGTGCGAGGCGATGGCCGACGAAGGCATCGTGCGCGTCGAGGCCGGTGCGCAGGACGGCGCGGCAGTCGCGGTCACCGTCCGCGACACCGGCTGCGGGATGACCGCGGCGGAGCTGGGCCGCGTGGGCGAGGCCTTCTACACCACGAAGGCGTCGGGGAGCGGACTCGGGCTCGCGATCTGCAAGAGCATCGTGTCGGACATCGGCGGCCAGATGCACATCACCAGCGAGGCCGGCGTCGGGACCACCGTCAGCCTGGCGATGCCGCTCCTGCACGGGCGGAGTGGGGAGGCGCGCGCATGACGCGGCCGCGGATCCTCGTCGTCGACGACGACCCCGGCATGCTGCACGCGGTGCGCCGCCTGCTCGAGCGCAGCGCGGACGTGCAGGGCTTCGCCGACGCAGCCACGGCGCTGGCGGGGGCGGTGGAGTTCGCGCCGGAGCTGGCGATCCTCGACGTGCGCCTGCCGGCCTCGGACGGTTTCGAGCTGATGCATCGGCTCCGGCGGCTGGTCCCCGGGCTCGACGTGGTGCTGATGACCGGCAGCCTCACGGAGCTCGACGGCAAGCTGTCGCGCTCGCTGCGCGAGGAGGCGTTCTTCTTCCTGCAGAAGCCTTTCGACCGCGAGCTGCTGCTGACGCTGGTCGAGCGGTGGCGTGAGCGCCGGCGGCTGCGCGAGGAGAACACGCGCTACACCGCGCGCCTGGAGGAGGAGCTGCGCCAGGCGCGCGCGTTCCAGCAGCGCATGCTCCCGGGGACCAGGGCACGCATCGGACCGTTCGATCTGCGTGGTCGGTACGAGCCCTGCGACAGCCTCGGTGGCGACTTCTACGACTGGGCCGACACCGGCGACGCCCAGCTCGCCGTCCTCGTGGCCGACGTCGCCGGGCACGGCGTGGCCGCCGCGATGCTCACCGGATTCGTCAAGGCGGCGTTCCACGCGGCACACGTCGATGGGTATGCACCGGCCGCGGTCGTCACCCGCGTGCGCGATGGCCTGCGCGGGATGGACGAGGGTTCGTTCGTCACGCTCCTCGCGGCACGGATCGACATGGCGCGTGACGAACTCTCCTACTGCAGCGCGGGACACCCGTACGGAGCGGTGCTGCGGGACGGGCGGGCTGTTCCCCTGGAAGCGACCTGCCCGCTGCTGACGCCGGCGTTCCCCGACACGGACGTCGAGGTTGCGACGTGCCAGTACGACGCGCACGACGATCGGCTCGTGCTGTGGACGGACGGCGTGGAGGAGGCTGCCGACGCCGCGGGCGAACTGTTCGGCCGCGAGCGCACGCTCGCGGGCATCCTCGGTGACGATCCGATCGGTGGAGTCGCCGCTGCGTTGGGCGGGTTCGTGGGCCAGCGGCCGATGCGGGACGACTGGACGATCGTGGTCGTTCGGGGCGACTAGGCGAAGGCGCTGCGAACCCACCAACGCCAGCAGCGAGTCCATCCACTCGAAGGTCCAGCGCGCGAAGAACGCCGCGGGATCCGTTGCCGGTTTGCCGGTCCGGCGGTGGTCCAGTGGATCCACCGGCCGTGGCTCCCGCGCAGCGTGATTCCGGTGGCGCTGGTTCAGCGAGCCGACCATGACGCGCGGACTCACGGAGGAGGAAGCGCTGGTGTACGTCCGTCGGCGTGTTCGGGCTCGGGCTTCGCCGAGCCCCTGCCCTGTTCGCCCTCGGCGCCTCCATGTCGTAGCCCGTTCCGGAAAGCAGTGCGAGTCGAACGTCACGACGCCGAGCGGCGCCGGGGCGCGCGTTCAGCGAGACGGATCGGGCAACACGAACGTGTGGTCGGCGGGCACCGTGCCGGCCCAGCGACGCCACGCGTCCGGCCCGTTGGCAGCCGGGATGCCCGACACGTCGGCGAGCAACACGCGCGCCGCCGACTGCGCCCAACCGGTCGGCGCAGCGGACTCGTCGGCGAGCCCGATCAGGAGCCGCAGTCCGGCTGGATCCTTCGCACGCATGAGGGAGCGCGCGACCCAGTAGGTGGCATCCGGAGACAGGCCATTCATGACCGTGCGCAGCGCCGCGCCGTCGGTGCATTCCCTCGCGTCGAGGAGTTCGAGCGCGCGCGTGCGTACGGCGTCATCGCCGCTGCGCGCGAGCGTCCAGAGCATGCGGTCGTCCCCGGCCGTGCCCTTGGCCACCGCGCCGAGCACCGCGATCTGCACGGGCACCGGCCAGGCGAAGGCTTGCTCGAGGGCCCGCTCGCCGAGGTCGCGCGGCAGCCTGCGGGAGGCAATCGCGTCGAGTGCGGCGACACCGAGGTCATCGTCGTTCCCAGCGAGGGCGATGCACCGTTGCAATGCGTTCTCGGACAACTCTGCCGGGAGGGCTGCCAGCGCGGAACGCACCACGGCGGCGTCGTCGACGAGCAGGAGGTCCTCGATGGCGCGCAGCGGGCGGGCGGCACGGTCGCGGCAGAGGTCGAGCACCGCGATCCGTTGCGCATGCGTGCCATCGACGAGGAGGTCGGCGAGGTCGTGCTGCTGGAACGGCGCGAGCTCGTCGGCGGCGGTCAGCGCCGGGGCGACCACCACCGCCGGACCGCGGTCGACACCCTCGACGAGCGCATCCCGCAGATCGGTCAACCCGAGCGCACTGGCGAGCATCGCCGCGGCAGGAAAGCGTCGGTGCCCCGGATCGGCCAGGATCCTCGCCAGGGGCGCGCGCAGCGCCGCGCCGCGCTCGCGCAGACTGGCGATCTCCTCGGCCTGGGCAGCGGGTGCCCAGGCCCGCTGGAGGCGGTCGAGCGCACGCTCCAGTTCGGCTCCGGGCGCATCGACCACGGCCGGCGCGGCGATGGCTGGTTGCCGCCGGCCGCAGCCAGACGCCGCAAACGCGCCCAGGCCGAGCGCAGCGGCGAGACTGGCCCACACGATTCGCTTGCCCCTCATGGGCTCAGCGCCGGGACAGTTCCTGCCAACCGTTGAAGGCGACGTACTTGCCCGCCGCTCGGTTGGCGAGGTCGATCGCAGCCGTCGAGTACCTGATGTCCGCCGTGCCACGCATGGTGAACCCCGACGAAGTCGTCGACAACAGCAGACCGCCGAGGATCTCCATGGTGCCTGCCGAGTTGTCCATGTCGCCGAGCACGACGATCACGCCTTTGAAGCTCACTCGACCGGAGATGCGCAGGTTGCCGGTCACCACCAGCAGGCCGGAGCCTTCGATGTTGCCAGCGAGCGCCAGGTCGCCGTCCCGGTAGTAGATCGCCGGGCCCGGATCCAGCCGCGTGTAGCGGTTGCTCGTCAGCGAGAACGTGGCAGCGTTGCGCGCGTTGTTGACCAGTGACACGAGGTCGACCGGGGCCGCGGGTCCGACGCTCGGCGGGCCGCCGAGTCCGTTCACGCGCGCTCCTTCGCCGGCCGAGAGCTGCGCCAGCACGTCTGCAGTGGTCGCCGGCGCCAACGCGCCGATTCCGTAGGTGTCGCCCCAGCCGACCAGCGCTCCGTTGAGATCGTGGTTGCGGCCGTCGATCCAGGGGGTGCCGCCCAGCGTGATGGTCATCAGCGGGTTGGCTGCGTGCATCGCCGCACTCAGCACCGGCATGAACGAGGACTTCCCGATGTAGGACGCAATGCGCCGGGTCACCCCGTTGCAGGTACCGACGCTGACCACCTGGAACACATCCTCGTCGGGCTCGTCGGTGAGTCCGTCGTCGTCGTTGTCGGCGAGGTCGTTGCCGAGGTACGTGGGAGTCACCACGAACGAAACGTTGCCGACCGTGCCGCGCACGTCGACGCCGTGGAAGAGGTTGCCACGGCGCGACTCGAAGATCGCCTGGTCGACGCCCGATTCGGCCGCCAGCAGAGCGCGCTCATCGGTCACGTCCCGGTCGAGCCGTGTCGTTCGCGCCGTCATCGTCGTGAGCATCGCGCTCATGATGAGCACGAGCGGCATGAGGATGGTCAGGACTGCCAGGATGACGCCGCCCCGTTCGGACGGGTCGTGGTTGTGGAACTCGTTGGGCTCGAGTGTCGTCCGCATGGTGCTCCTCCTAGTTGTTGCGCAGCTCGAGAACCTGACGGGTCCTCGACCGCATGACCGATGAATCACGCGAGCGGCCGACGGCGGCGAGGTCGATCGTGAGCTGCCGGCCGACCAGCGTGAACGTGCACAGTTCGGCGTGGATCACCATGTCGGCGCGCACGCCGTCGTAGTCGAGTTCGATCCGCCCCTCGTCGACGAAGCCGTCGTCGTCGTCGTCGACACCGTTCGCGCGCTCGGTCGAGTCGAGCACGAAGCGGATCGTGCGGTCCGAGGTCAGGAACTTGGCGTTCATGCTCAACTCGCCGCGCGCGGAACGGAACCGGATCGCCGTGCGGGCCTCGCCGTCGACGGGTGGGATCCACTCGCCGACGCTCGTGGCCCGGGCAGCGTCGACGTCGGCCTGCGTGGCCTCGACCAGGTAGGTCGACAGAACGCAGGGCCGCATGAAGTGGGTGAGGCGCTGGATCGTGCGGTGCAGCCCTTCGCCCGTCGACGCCGCGGTGTCGTTGGCGTTCATCGTGCGCGTGGCGAGCGTGGCGCTCGTGACGATGAGCCCGAAGATCGGCCCGAGCAGGGCGAGGACGAGCATCAGCTCGACGAGTGTGAAGCCGCCTTGCCGTTTCACCGCCGTTGCCCCACGAGCGCATCGAACTGTACGGCGCTGCCGGGACCTGCGCCCTGCCAATCGACGCGGGTCGTCACCTGGAAGAGCGTGGCGCCGCCGAACGCGATGGCGGACACGACGGAGATGGAGCCAGGCAGTCCATCGGGATCGCCCGCGATCGGGGTCAGGCCACCCGGCGCCCCGTTCTGGCCGGGAACGTCGAAGCCCCGGCCGTGCATCCCCGGCAGGAGCGCGATGTCGATGGCGCGCAGTTCCTCGAGCGTGTTCCGGCAGGCGGCGGTCGCGAGCTGGCGCTCGAGGTTCGCCTGCCGTTGCCGTTGGTGGAACACGACCCCGGTGAGGATGCCCGCGAGCATCACCAGCACGACCGCGGAGACGAGCAGGAGCTCGACCAGCGAGCTGCCGGCCTCCGGGTCCATCGGTTTTCGCATGGTTTCCACGCCTCGCTCATCGACAGACTCGTTCCGGCGCTTGCGCAGATCTGGCCGCTGGTCTCAGGAAGGGACTCGGGATTTCCCGCGCAACTGCCGGGAAGACGTCGCAACCAAGGCCGTTGGCGTGGGCTTCTCGCGACGGACCCCGCGTCGCACGGCCCGGCGAGTGCGGTGCTACCTCCTGGGGCTGCGGTCGGCGCCGAGGGCGCGCAGCATGGCCGTGAGGTCGGGCGGCAGGCGGTCCCGCACGTTCAGGCGGCGTCCGTCGATGGGGTGGTCGAAGCAGAGGCGCATCGCGTGGAGGAACAGGCGTCGCAAGCCAAAGCGGGCGGCGAACAGCCGGTTGACGCTGGCGCGGCCGAAGGTCGTGTCACCGACCACGGGGTGGCCGAGGTCGGCGAGATGCCGGCGGATCTGGTTGGCGCGCCCGGAGAAGATGCGCGCGCGGACGAGCGCAACGTGTCGCCAACTTGCGAGCGTCCGGCAATCGGTGTGCGCCGCGCGCAGGATGCCGCGCTCGTCCGCCAGCGGTTGCGTGCACTGCCACGTCGCGGGGGGGCGGCCGCGCACGAGGGCGAGGTAGTCCTTGCGGCTGCCCGGGGCGGCGAGCGCCCGCTGCAACGCGGCGGCGGCGTCGGCCGAGAACGCGAAGGCGATCGCGCCGCTCGTGGCGCGGTCGAGACGCTGCACGGGGTACAGCCATCGGCCGACCTGCGCCTTCAGGGTCTGCAGGAGCACCGGGGAGTCGGTGTCGTTGGCGGCCCGATGCACCAGCATCCCGCTCGGCTTGCCGACCACGACGAGGTCGTCATCGAGGTGCAGGATCTCGAGCTTCGCGGCGGTGGGATCGGCCATGGGCAGGCCGCGATGCTACGCCCAACGCCCGACCGTTCCGCGCGGACTGGGGTTCGCCCAATCCGGACGGGTCACGTAGATTGCCGAAAGCTCATGACGATGCGACCCCACCCGATGGCGGCGATGCTCCTGGCGATCGCCGTCGCCGCCGCACCCGCGGCGCAAGACGACGCCTATGCTGCCGATCTGCGTGCTGCGGAGGCAGCCCTCCTCAAGGGGCAGCTCGCGCGCGCGCGCGCCACCTTCGAGGAGATCCTGCAGGCCGCCGAAGAGGAAGCGGAGCCCGATCGGCCGCGCCCGCCGACCCTGCGCCGCTGCCGCACGGGTCTCGCCGAGATGGACCTCATGCAGGGGCGCTACGACGCGGTGATCGCCGCGCTGGACGGGATGGACGAGGTGGGGCGCAACGAGCGAGTGGCGCGGGTCCTGCGGGCGCGCGCCCACGCAAGGCGCGGTCGGAATGCCGACGCGCAGCGCGAGCTCGAGGCCGTCCTCGCCGCCGACCCGACCGACATGGAGGTGCGGCACGCACTCGGTGTCTCGTTGCGCGCACAGGGAAAGCACGCCGACGCCGCAGCCGCGTTCGGCGCCGCCCTGACCGCGGGCAGCGCGCAGCGGCCGACGGCCGGGCGCGACCTCGCCTTCCTCGGCCAGTGCCACGTGCAGGTGGGCGGGCGCGCCAACGTCGAGACCGCCAGCGAGCTGTTCGTGGCGGCGATGCGCGCCGCGCCGGAGCGACCGGAGGCGCTGACCTTCCTCGGCCAGCTCAAGTTCGAGGTGTACCGCGAGTCGTCGGGGTTCCGCAGCGGCGAGACCGACCTCAAGAAGGTCCTCGATCAGAACGGCGAGCGCGAGGACGCACTCGTCGCGCTGTACCGGATCCGCCGCGCCAACTTCCAGCTCGACCCGTCGCGCACGGAGGACTACCTGCGCCGGGCCCTCGCGCTCAATCCACACAGCGTGCCGGCGCTCACGGAGCAGGCCATCCTGCTCCTCGACGATCGCCGCTTCGAGGACGGCGCGGCAGTGCTCGAGCGGGCGCTGGCGATCAACCCCAACGACAAGCCGACGCTGGCGCATCGCACCGCGGCCGCGCTGCTGATGGGCAAGGCCGCGGAGGAGAAGGACCTGCGCGCACGCCTCGCGGCGATCGACGGCGCGTTCGCCGACGTCGACCGGATCATCGGTGACCATCTCGTGGCGCTGTACCGCTTCGCCGACTCGATCCCGCTGTACGAGCGAGCGCTCGGCGCCGAGCCGGACTCGATCGCCGCCCTCGACGGCCTGGGCAAGGCCCTGGTGTACGCCGGACGCGGCCAGGACGCGCGCGTGCACCTCGAGCGCGCCCGCGAGCTGCAGCCCGGCTACGTCAACCCGTGGCGCCACAACGCGCTCGCCATCCAGACGCTGATCGAGAGGGAGTACCGGATGGTGGAGAAGGGCGGGTTCCGCTTCTTCTTCCACGCCGACGACCACGGCGTGCTCAGCGAGTACCTGGTGCCCTTGCATCTCGAGGCGATGGACCAGCTCGGCCTGAAGTACAGCTACACGCCCAGCGGGACCGTGCGCGTCGAGACCCTGCACGACTGGGCGGACTTCTCGGTGCGCACGATCGGGTTCCGGGGATTCACCGCGCTCGGCGCGTGCTTCGGCAGCTTCGTCACGCTGGTGTCGCCGGGCGATCGCGACGTGCGACGCCAGGACTTCATGTGGTCGGCGACGGTCTGGCACGAGTACGCGCACGTGCTGACGCTCGCGCTGAGCAAGCACCGCGTGCCACGCTGGCTGACGGAGGGCTTCTCCGTTCACGAGGAGAGCAGCCGGAACCGCACCTGGGAGCGCGGCATGGATCGCCAGCTGTACGACTACTGGCATGGCGACCGGATCTATCCGGTGCGCGACCTCAACCGCGCGTTCCGTGGCCCGGACATCCTGTTCGGCTACTACCAGGGCGGGCTCATCGTCGACTTCCTCACCGAGAAGCTCGGCTTCGCGAAGGTGGTCGAGGTGCTGAAGCTCTACGGCGACGACATGCCGCAGGAGGAGATCTTCAAGCAGGTGTACGGAGCACCGAGCGAGCGCTTCGATCGCGAGTTCAAGCAGTGGTGCTTCGACACGCGGCTCGCGCAGTTGAAGCTGGTGCCGTCGGTGACCGACGAGCGGTTGCAGAGCCTCGTCGCCCGCGCCGGCGTGGGGCAGGCGAGCCGGCAGGAACTCGTCCAGATCGGCTGGGGCTACGCCGCGCGCGGTGCCGACGCGGACGCCGCGCGCTACGTGCGGCTGGCGCTGTTGGACCAGCCCGATCACGGCCCGGCCCTGCTCCTGCACGCCGAGCTGATGCGCCGGCGGGGCGCAAAGGAGGAGGCGGCGCAGACCTTCGCCAGGGGCTTCGCGGCGGGGGCGGACGACTTCGACTCGCGGATCCGCTACGCGGAGCTGCTCGAGGCGGCCGACGACCCGGAAGGGGCCATCGCCCAATACCAGTTCGCCAAGCGCTGCTGGCCGCGCTGCACGGAGCAAGCGGTTGCGCCGTCGCTGCGCGTGGCGCGCGTCCTGCGCAAGCTCGGGCGGGAGGTGGACGCGATGGCGGAGCTGGCCGGGTACTGCGCGCTCACCGGGCGTGCGTTCCAGCCGCGCCTCGACCTCGCCGCGTTCCATGCGAAGCAAGGCGAACGGACGCTCGAGATCAGATTCCTGGAGGAGGCGCTGCAGATCGATCCGTTCATGCAGGACCTGCACGTGCGTCTGGGCGATGCGTACGTCGCCACGACGCGCCCGGGGGAAGCGATCCGGGAATACCGGGTCGCGCTCGCGGTGCCCACCTCCCTCGATCGCGCCTGGCTGGACAAGGACGGCGGTGCCCCGGGCGACGACGCACCGGAGGTGCGCGAGGCGCGCGCCAGGATCTGGTTGAAGCTCGCGCACCTGCATCGGCAGCAGGTCGACTTCGAGAACGCGTTCCGTGCCCTCGACGAGTGCGAGAAGCTCGCGCCGGACTCGGACGTCGCGGCCGACGCGCAACGCTTGCGTGGCGAGTGGAAGCGGTGAGCGTGGAGCGACGGTTGATCCGCACGCGCTGAGCTGCGGCCGTCGCCTTGTCCGTCCCCAGCGTGGTGGGTACGTTGGTCCGGCTCACGCCGTGCTGTCCCTCCTGCAAGAGATGTGGTCGAACCTGCAGCCGCGCCTGCGCAGCCGCGTGGGGGAGGCGGCGTACGTGTCGTGGATCGAAGGCTTGCGGCCGCTCGCGCTCGAGCGCAGCGTCTGCTACTTCGAGGCCAAGAGCCGGATGGCGTGCGAGCGCGTGCAGCGGTTGTTCCAACCGCTGATCGAGGAACTGCTCGCCGTCGAGATCGGCACGCGCGTGACCCTCAACGTGCTCCCGGCGCCGGAGGTGGAGTCGCCCGATCGGCTCGAGGTAGGGCCGACCCAGCCGCTGGTCGACGCCGGCAACAAGACGGCCGTGCTCTTCCTGTCGGCGCTGCTCGATACCGAGAAGCGCTCCACCCTGCCGTCGCAGCAGGTGTTGCTGCATGGGCCGATCGGCGTCGGCAAGACCTTCCTCGTACGTTGGTTCGTGGGCGGCCTCGCGAAGCGCCCGTCGTCGTTCGTGGGTGAGGATCTCGTGCGCACCTACCAGGCCACGTTCCGTGAGCACCGCGCCGAACGCTTCACCCAGGAACTCATCGACGCGCCGACCCTCTGCCTCGACGAGGTGCATCGGCTCAACGGTGCGGAACGCGTGCAGGCGGAGGTGGTCAGCGTCCTGCAGGCGCGCGCGGACGCTGGCAAGCCGACCGTCCTGGCGTCACGCTGGCATCCCCGCGACATCTGGAAGCTCTCGCCGGTGCTCGAGAGCATGCTGCTCGCGGGTTTCGTGGCGGCGCTCGAGTACCCCGGGCTCGATGCCCGCCTGCGCTACCTCCGGGCACTCGAAGGCCCCGCATCCCGGAACGGCCTCGCGACCGTGGTCGAGGACCTCGCCCGCGACGTGCACGGCGGATACCGCGACGTGCGGCGCGCCTGGCTGGCGCAGCGCAGCGGCGCCCCGCCGGAGTTGCGCGCGCGCTACCTGCAGCTCATCGAGCCGCGCAGCGTGTTCGAACGTCAGCTCAACCGGATCAGCGAGCGCATCGGCGTGGCGAGCAGCGATGTGCTGGGCCGGAGCCAGGCGCGCACCGCGAGCTTCGCGCGCCAGGTCGTCGCGCACGTGTGCGTGCTCGAGGGACTCAGCCGCGCGGAGGTCGGTCGGTTCCTGGGCGGACGGTCACGCGCGGCGATCAGCTACAGCATCAAGGCGCTGCAGCAGCGCATGAGTCGATCGGAGAAGACGCGCCGGAAGGTGGAGGAACTGCTGGCGTGAGCGCCTACGTCGTGCTCGAGGGTCCCGACGGCTGCGGCAAGAGCGTGCAGGCGCGCGAGATCGTGGCCTGGTTGCGAGGCCGCGGGCGCGAAGTCGAACACCTGCGCGAGCCCGGCTCGACCGCGTTGGGCGAAGAACTGCGCCGGATCCTGCTGGCGCCGGCGACCGGCGATCTGCTGCCGGCGACCGAAGCCCTCCTGTTCTCGGCGGCGCGTGCGGAGATGGTCCGGCACGAGGTGGCTCCGGCTCTCGCGCGCGGTGCGGTCGTGGTCACCGAGCGCTGCTACTTCTCGACCCTCGTCTATCAGGGCCTCGCGCTCGCGCCCGGGGTCGATGCCGACGCGCTGCGGACCCTCACGCGACTCGTCCACGGCCCGACCATGCCCGACCTCGTCGTCGTGCTCGACGTCGATGCGGACACGACCGCCGCGCGGCGCGCCCGGCGGCGGGCCGACCGGATCGAAGAGCGCGACGCGGAGTTCCACGCGCGCGTGTGCGCCGGCTTCCGCGCGCTCGCCGCCAGCGAAACCAACGCCGTGCTCGTCGACGCGCGGCCGCCGTTGGCGCAGGTCGCGGCGGCGGTGCGTGCGGCGGTGACCAGGCGCGTGCCGGTGCTGGCGTGACAGGCGCCGACGTCCGCAGCGCCGACCTCCGGAGCGCCGGACTCGAGGATCTCCTCGGCCAGGACGACAGCATCGGCGAGCTGCGCGCACGCGCGCGGGAGTTGCGGCTGCCACACGCGATCCTCATCGAGGGGGCGCCTGGCGCGGGCAAGACCACGCTGGCACGGCTGCTCGCGCACGACCTGCTCGACGACGGCACGCAGCCGGTGGCGCTCGCGCGGCAGATCGTCGCCGAGTCGCACCCCGATGTGCACTGGCTGCGGGTGCCGGAGGGGAAGCAGGACATCCCGATCGCGGCCGTCCGCGACCTGGAGACCCAGCTCGCGCTGGCCGCCTTCACGGCGCGGGCGCGCGTGGCGATCTTCGAGACGGCGGAGCGGCTGAGCCCTGAGGCCCAGAACGCCCTCCTCAAGACGCTCGAGGAGCCGCGGGCGGACACGTTCCTGATCCTGCTCTCGACCCGCGCGGAGTCGCTGTTGCCGACGATCAAGTCGCGGGTCGCGTGGCATCACGTGCGCACCCTGGACGCGTCGGTGATCGCGCGCGAACTCGCGCGCCGACACCCCGGGGAAGACCCGCGCCGGCTGCGCCAGCTCGCAGACCTTGCGGAGGGATCCCTCGGGGTGGCACTAGACCTTGTGGGCGACCCCGATCTGCTCGCCATCCACGCGCGCCTGCAGGCCGACCTGCAGCGTGGGTTTCAAGACCCGCACGGGCTCGTGAAGGCGTGCTTCGACGGCGTCACCGGACGCGAGCACATCGAGCAGCGCGCGCGTCGGGTGCTCCGGCTGCTGCGTGTGGAACTGCGTGGACACCTGTGCAGAGCTGTTGCTTCCGATGGCGGTGGGGCGTACGGTGCGCACGCTCTCGAGGGCCTGATTGCCTCGTGCGAGCGCGTCTTCGACACCGAGGCCGACCTGAACCTTCACGTCGGCGCGGAGCAGACCCTGGCGGGGCTGATCTTGTCGCTGCGCGCGCGCACGGCGTAGGCAGGCCCGCGCGGGCGCCAAGGTGGTGTGGGTAGCGACGTTGCGGACCTCGGGTCGGCGAGGCCACAGTGTCAAGGGCGGTTCCTCCGTGGCCGATAGAGACTCGGCCGGGCCGAAGGGCCCGGCGCTGACCGGAGGTTCGATCGCCATGTCTTGCCCAGAAACCGACACGCTCGAAGAACGCATCCTCGAGATCCGCCGGCGGGATCGTCGCTACGCCCGCAACGCGTACTACTTCGTGCTCGACTCCCTCGACCACACCATGGTCGTGCTGGGGCGGCAGGCGAAGAGCGGCGAAGAACGGCACGTCGGCGCGCGCGAGTTGCTCGATGGCATCAAGGATGTGGCGGCGAGCGAGTTCGGGCCCATGGCGCCGGAGTTGTTCCGGCAATGGGGCATCCGCGACACGGGCGACTTCGGCGAGATCGTCTTCAACCTGATCGACGGCGGCCTGCTCAGCCGGCGGCCGCAGGACAGCCGCCTCGACTTCCTGGATGGCTTCGACTTCGAGCAGACCTTCGCCGAGAAGTTCCGCGAGCGCCTGAGCCACATCGCCTTGCACGTCAAGTGATCGCGCCGGGCCGCGGTCGATCTCCGACCGCGCCGTCGCGACCGCGCGACGCGTGGGCCCGGGCCGGTATCCTGGCGGCTCGGTTGCCCCTCGCATGACTGCTCGTTTCCCGCTCGTCTGCCTGCTCGTCTGGCTCCTGCCGGCGGGCGGTGTGTCTGCCCAACGTGCGGCACACTGGGCGTTCGTGGCGCCGACGCGTCCGCTGCCGCCGAGCGCGGGCGAGGGATGGGCGCGCAACGACATCGACCGGTTCGTCGCCGCACGCCAGCGTGCGGCGGGCGTGGCTCCGAGCCCGCCCGCCGACCCCGCGCTGCTCATCCGTCGCGCGTGCCTGGATCTGGTGGGCGTGCCACCGACCGTCGGCGAGGTGGACGCCTTCGTCGCGGCGGCGGACGACCGTGCGTACGGCGACCTCGTGCAGCGGCTCATCAACCAGCCCGGCTACGGCGAACAGATGGCGTTGCGCTGGCTCGACCTCGCGCGGTACGGCGACACGCACGGGTTCCACGTCGACAGCGGCCGTGAGATGTGGCACTGGCGCGACTGGGTCGTGGCGGCGTTCCAGCGCAACATGCGGTTCGATCGCTTCACCATCGAGCAGTTGGCGGGCGACCTGCTGCCCGACGCAGGCGTCGGCCAGCTCGTTGCTTCGGGATTCAACCGCAACCACATGATCAACGTGGAGGGCGGCGCCGACCCCGCCGAGTACGCGGTGCGCTACGTGACCGATCGCGTCAACACCACGTCAGCGACGTGGCTCGGCCTCACCGTCGGATGCGCGGAGTGCCACGACCACAAGTACGACCCGATCAGCCAGCGCGAGTACTACGCGCTGTATGCGCTCTTCAACAACGTGCCGGAGAAGGGCCTCGACGGACACACGGGCAACGCCGCGCCCACGCTCGAGGTGCCGAGCGAGGAATTGCGGGCGCGGCTGCTGGCCGAGCAGCGGGCGATCCTCGCGGCGTTCGCGGCCGTGGACGCGATGGGGCCGCAACTCGATGCGGCACAGCGCGAGTGGGAGAGCTCGCTGCTCGCGGGCGGGGACGGCACCGATGTGCGCGATGGCCTCGCTGCCTGGTTCGCTCTCGACGACGTGACGGCGGACCAGGTGGCAGACCTCGCGCGCCCGGGACGGTTCGCCGCCGTCATCGGCAGCCAGCCGGTGCAGGCGGTCGCTGGGCGGATCGGCGGGGCGTTGCAGTTCGACGGCCGTGGTACCCACCTGCGCGCGCCGGCCAGTGGCGCAGCGTTCGAGCGCGATCAACCGTTCACGCTCGCGGCTTTCGTCGATCCGAGGGCCGGCGGTGTGGTCGTGGGGCGCTGGCTCGAGGGCAGTTCGCGCGGCTGGGCCCTGACCGTGGCCCACGGCGAGGTGAGCCTGCAGTTGAGCCACCGCGGTCCGCGCGACGCCGCGAGGATCATCGCGAAGGGCGAACTGGCGCCGGGCTTCAACCACGTCGCCGCGACGCACGACGGCAGCGGCAAGGCCGCGGGCATGGCGCTGTACGTGAACGGGCACCGCGTGGCGGCGACGGTGGAGGCCGACGCCCTGAGCGGAGCGATCGAGAACGACCAGCCGCTCCGCATCGGCGGTCACGACACGGAGGGCGGCTTCGATGGCGTGCTCGACGACGTGCGCGTGTACGACCGGCTGCTCAGCGGATCGGAGATCGGACGCGTCGGGCTGCGGTTCGTCGTCGAGATCTTGCGGCAGCCCGGGCCGCGCACGGCGGCGCAAGCCGCAGCAGTACGCGACCACTTCCGTCGGCACGTCTCACCCCTGTCCCGCGAGGCCTACGCCGCGATCCGCCCGCGGCAGGCGGAGCTGATGGCGCAGGTGCGTGCGATTCCGACGACGATGGTCATGCGTGAGCTGCCCGCCCCGCGGCCCACGCACCTGCTGATCCGTGGCGACTACCGGCGTCCTGGCGAGGTCGTGGCGCCGGGCGTGCCCGCGGTCCTGCCACCGCTGCCGGTCGGGGCAACACCCGACCGGCTGGCGTTCGCGCGCTGGCTGGTCGCCGGCACGAACCCACTCACGGCGCGCGTGTTCGTGAACCGGCTGTGGGAGAAGTTCTTCGGCGTCGGTCTCGTGCGCACGAGCGCGGACTTCGGCACGCGTGGCGAGGCGCCGTCGCACCCGGAGCTGCTCGACTGGCTCGCCGACGAGTTCGTGCGCAGCGGCTGGGACGTCGCGCACATGGTGACGCTGATCGTCACATCGGCCACGTATCGACAGGCCAGCGTGGGTGTCGGGCCCGCAGCCGACCAGGACCTGCGGCTGCTCTCCGGCATACGGCGGGTCCGGTTGTGGGCGGAAACCGTGCGCGACAACGCACTCGCCATCGGCGGCATCCTGGATCGACGGGTCGGCGGGCCCGGCGTCCGGCCGGTGCAGCCGGACGGGCTGTGGGAAGAAGTGGCGTACGGCGCCGGCTACTCGGCGCAGACCTACGAAGTGAGCCCCGTCGCGGACCGCTACCGGCGGGGCCTGTACGTGTACGTGAAGCGCTCGGCACCGTACGCCTCGATGCGTGCGTTCGACGTGCCGACGCGCGAGGTGTGCACCGTGCACCGCGACGCGACGACCACGCCGGCGCAGGCGCTCGTCCTCCTCAACGACCCCGTGTTCGTGGAGGCAGCGCGCGCCCTGGCGGCGCGCATGCTGGAGACGGCCAGGGACGACGATGCGCGGCTGGCGCATGGCTTCCGCCGCTGCGTTGCGCGGCCGCCCAACGCGAGCGAACTCGAGATCCTGCGCGAGACGCTGCGCCGCGCACGCCAGCGGTACCGCGCGGACCGTCTGGCTGCACGAGCGTTGCTCGGCGTGGGCGACGTGCCCGTCCCCGCCGGCGACCCGGCCGAGGTCGCGGCGTTCGCCACGGTGGCGAGCGTGCTCCTCAACAAGAGCGAGACCATCACCCGACCATGAGCGGGCACACCGATCGCCGCGGGTTCTTGCGCGCCTCGGCGGCCGCGCTCGGGGCGCCGTTGCTGCGCGGGTGGGCGCAGGCGGAGCGGCCCCGCGCACACTTCCCGCCGCGCGTGCGGCGCGTGGTCTTCCTGTTCATGGCGGGCGGGCCGTCCCAGCTCGATCTGTGGGATCCCAAGCCGCGCCTTGTGGAAGCGTCGGGCAAACCCATGCCGGAGAGCCTGACCCGCGGCAAGCGGGTCGCGCAACTGCAGGGCAAGCCGCTCGTGGCGATGGGCTCACGCTTCGCCTTCGCGCGGCATGGCAAGGCGGGCACCTGGGTCTCCGAGCTGCTCCCGCACACGGCGGGCATCGTCGATCGCATCTGCGTCGTGCAGTCGATGTTCACGGAGTCGATCAACCACGACCCGGGCATGACGATGATGCAGACCGGCGCCGAGCAGGCGGGACGACCGTCGATGGGCGCGTGGATCAGCCACGGGTTGGGCAGCAACAACCGTGACCTCCCCGAGTTCGCGGTGATGATCTCGGGTGCCACGAGCGGTGCGCAGCCGCTGTACGCCCGGTTGTGGGGTGCAGCGTTCCTGGCCGGCAGACATCAGGGCATCAACCTGCGCGCGGGAGCCGAACCGTTGCTCTTCCTCAACGACGCGCCGGGCGTGTCGCGTGGCGCGCGCCGCGAGGTGCTCGACAGCGTGCTCGCGCTGAATCGACAGGAACACGCTGCCGTGCCCGACCCGGAGATCGAGACGCGCAGCGAAGCCTACGAGCTGGCCTACCGCCTGCAGGCCAGCGTGCCGGAGCTGATGGATCTGCGCAGCGAACCCCGGCATGTGCTGGACTTGTACGGCGTGCAGCCGGGCGAGCGTTCCTTCGCCATGAACTGCCTCATCGCGCGCCGGATGCTCGAGCGCGACGTGCGGTTCGTCCAACTCTACGATCGCGGCTGGGACCACCATCAGGACCTGCCGGCCGGACTGCGCGGCAAGTGCCGCGAGACCGACCGCGGCGTGGCGGCGCTCGTGCTCGATCTCGAGCAGCGCGGGCTGCTCGACGACACGCTCGTGATCTGGGGCGGCGAGTTCGGGCGCACGCCGATGAACCAGGGGGACATGACCCAGGGGAACTACGGTCGTGATCACCACGGCCAGGCCTTCTCGATGTGGCTCGCCGGGGGCGGAGTGCGGCGCGGGCACGTGCATGGTGCCACCGACGAGATGGGCTACGCGATCGTGGAGGATGGCGTGCACGTCCACGATCTGCACGCGACGGTGCTGCACCTGTTGGGGATCGACCACGAGCGACTGACCGCGCGCTACCTCGGGCGCGACTTCCGGCTCACCGACGTTGCCGGGAAGGTGGTGCGGGGCATCCTGGCCTGAGCCCGCCCGACGGAGCCCGCGTCACTGGATCGGGAGAGCGACGACGTTGGTCGCGACGCCATGCCCAGGGCGATCTCCGACCCAGATCACACCCTGGACGGCCGCCTTGGACCCGACCATGAGGGACGGAGGATCGAGGACCGTGTCGATGCGCCACGTGCCGTCCGCGCCCACCGTCGCGCGCGCCGTAGGAAGGCGCAGCGTGCCGTAGCAGAACGCGATGGCGCGACCCGACGTGTCGTCGGTGGTGTGCCGCAGCCAGAACGAACCTGCGCCGGTGGGGAGGGGCTGGGTGCGCGCGGCATCCGCGAGCCAGATCTGCACGGTGGAGCCCGGGGGTGCGGTGCCGTTGGCCTTGGTCTCGATCCGGCTCTGGGCGCGGCGCAGGTCGACCGTCAGGTCGACACCGGTGACCTCGATCGGCGCGGGGCCGCGTGCCGACCCGTACGCGGTGACCACCTCGACGACGTGGCTCCCGGGCGTGAGGTCGCTCGGGGTCGTGGCCTGCAGGGTCTCGGCATCGACCGCGCGCACCTGGGTTGCGGGGCGCGTGCCGAAGAACACCCGCGCCGGCATGCCGGCGGCGACGAGGCCCGTTCCGCGGAGCGTGATCGTGGCGCTGCCCGGGGACGTCACCTGCGTCGGCTCGAACCCGGCGAAGGCGGGTGCGTCGCCCGGCGCCGGCATGGCAATGAGTTCGCGGTAGCGGCGCGTCGTGCGCAGGCGGGGGACCAGCGCTTGTGCGACCACATCGTGCGCCGAGCCGGTGAGGTGGACTCCGTCGCGGAACGCCGTGGACTCGCCGGTGTCGGGACACGGCCCGTCGGACGGGATCGCGCTCAGCCCGCTCAGGAACGCCCCGAGGTCCACCACGCCCGCGCGCTCAGCCACCGCGAGCGCACCCTGCGCTGCGTGGTACTGCGCGAGTTCGGGGAGGCGCGCGATCGCGGTGGGGCCGCGCGCCGCCGCGGCTGCCACGACTTCGATCTGGGCAGCGCCGGCATCGGCGTAGATGGCGCGGAGGTTGGCCTGGTACGCCGCCACGCTCACGCGCGGGGCGCCGGTACTCTGCGGGGGCCGCGCGAACAGCGCCAGAAGCGCGAGCCCGGGCCGGGCCGCGGCGGCCGGCCCGCGTTCCCCGTCGGGAAGACCGACCGCGGCCGTCGCGTCGTTCCAAGGTTCGCTGTGGAGGACCACCACGTGCGGTGCCAGGTCGCGCACGTGGCGCCGCCACGCCAGGAGCATCTGGTGGCTCGAGTAGTCCGGCGCGGCGGCGAGCACGACCTGGACGCGCGCGTGCGGCAACTCCGCCTGGAGCGCGCGCTCCACCCGGGCGGCAAAGGTCGCGCCGTAGCCCAGCTCCAGCCCGTACGCACTACCCCCGCCGAGGATGGCGATCCGCAGATCCCGCGGGCCGGCAGGCCCCGGGTCGGACCCGCGCAGGCCGGTGCCGCCGACCGGCTCGTCGCCGGCCGAGGGTCTGGGTGTCCAGAACTCGCCGGTGTCGTCGGCGAAGTCCATCCCACTCCGCCAGCGTGAGTCCACCACCTCCGTGCCCGGTGGGCGCTGCGGGATACGGAACACCCGAAGCAGGAGCTCGGACACCAGGAGGCCGAGCGCGAGCACGACGAGGGCTACGAGCAGACGGCGCATCACGATCGCGCAGACATACTCATCCCGGCCGGTGGCCGCAACACAGTCCGGGATGCAGAACGTCGTGAGGCGCTCGGATCGCGCGAGGTCGCGCGCCATGTGCGTGGCTAGAATCCCCGCCCCGCGGGAACCCGCGGACCTGCGCGACACATGCACGAAGAACCCGACTCGGGCGGCGAGACCGCTCAGCTTCCCCAAGAAGTCGACCTCTGGACCCGGATGATGGCGGACGTGAAGCGGCGCTTCCCCGATGCGAGCCCCGGGATCGTCTTCTGCATCCTCAAGCTCGAGCAGAACGCCGACCTCCGACTCAAGGACTTCAAGGCCGAGGCCGAACTGCACGGCATCCGACTCAGCGGGCGGTCGTTCCACTCGGCCAGGGTCGCCCTCGGCCTCGAGGCCGCAAAGGTGCGTCAGCCACGCACCACGGCGACGGAGACGGTCGCCGATGCCGGCGCCGAGAGCGGCGCGGAGACGGTCGAGGCCCAGCCCGCGCCGCGGCGGGTAGTCCGCCGGCCGACGCCGCGTGCGCCCTCCGCAAGGCCGCTCGACGGGGAGGAGAGTCCCGCGATCATGGCCCTGCGCGAGTTCGAGGCGCGCAACTCCGCCGAAGTGGAGAGGCTGCGCAGCGTGATTCGCGAAGTCGTTGCGATCATCGACGCCGCTCTCGACGAGTGAGCCACGCCGGCCGCCGGGGCCGCGCGCACCTCAGTTCAGGCTCGGCTCACTCGGCCTCCTGCTCGCGGGGAAGGTGACGCGCGATCGTCGGGCGGGATACGCCCAGCATGCGTGCGGCGGCGCTCCGGTTGTTGTCGACGCGGCGCATCGCTTCCGCGACGGCGGCCTCGGTGATGTCTTCGAGCGCGGGCATGGGGGTGGGGAAATGGATTCCGGGACTCGGCACCGCGGTCTCCCGTTTGGCGTCGCGCGCCGGCAACTGGTCGAGGAACAGCTGGATGGGGATCACGCCGTGGCTGTGCCGCGCCACGGCGGAGAACACCATGGCCTGCAGTTCGCGGACGTTGCCGGGGAACGCATGGTTGGCGAGGTCCAGGAACAGCTCCGGGGGTACCTTCGCCTTCGACCGACCGAGGTCCAACGCCGCGTCGGCGAGGAACCGGTCGACCAGGAGCGGGATGTCGGCGGTGCGCTCGCGAAGCGGTGGTACGCGCACTTCGTAGCTGCGCAGGCGGTAGTACAGGTCGGGGCGCAGGCGACGCGGGTCGTGATGACTGGCGGTGACGACCCGCGCGCGGAGGCGCCGGGCCGAGTCGGAACCGAGCGGGAGGAACTCGCGCTCCTGGATCAGCCGGAGCAGCTTGACCTGCGACTGCTCGGAGAGGTCGCCGATCTCGTCGAGGAAGCGGTGGCCGTCGCCCGCGCGCTACGCCATGCCCTGCCGTGGCGCGACGGCGCCGGTGTAGGCGCCCGACTCGTGGCCGAACAGCGTGTCCGAGAAGAGCGTGTCGTCGAGGCCCGCCGCGTTGACGGCCACGAACGGACCCTTGCGTCCGCTGCTGTCGTGCAACGCGCGTGCGATCAGCTCCTTGCCGGTGCCGGTCTCACCGAGGATGAGGACCGGTTGCGACCCGCGCGAGATCGCGTCGAGGTAGGCGAACAGCCGGAGCATCGCCGGATCGGCGGTCACGATCGGCTCGAAGGCCGAGGGGCGTGGCAGGGTGGTGTCGAGGAACTGCTCGCGCAGGCGCGTGGCCTCGTACCGCAGGGCGCTCTGCTCGAGGACCCGGTTCACCGTCGCCGCGAGTTGTTCGGCGTCGACCGGCTTCACGAGATAGTCGGCGGCCCCGAGCTTCATGCAGCGGACGATGGAGCGCACGTCGTAGTCGGCCGTCACGATCACGACGGGGATGTCGGGGTGCTCTCGCGCGATCCGGGTGAGTACGTCCTCACCCCGAAGCGTGGGCATGATGAGATCGAGGAGGATGAGGCTCGGCCGCGCCGCGCCGATCTGCGCCATCACCTCCCGCGCATCGGAACAGAGCACGACATCGCCGAGTCCCTGCGCGCGCAGCGCGCGGCGCATCCCCTGCAGTGCCGCATGCTCGTCGTCGACCACCAGGATCGGCGCGGCCACGACGCGCGGGGGCACGGGCGTGTCGAGGAGCGGATCGGACATGAGGCGGCACGATAGCGCGGGGCGCCCGGTGGGCCCGCGCGACCGTCGTCAATAGCCGGGGCCGAGCAGCACCGCGTTGAGGAACAGGAGGTGCAGGCCATCGGCAAACGCGCGCACGGTCGGGTCCTCCGCGAAGCCGACCACGTGCCCGCGGCCGACGGGTTGGTGCACGAGGTAGCTCTTCTGGGCGAGCTGATCGAGCTTGTCGTCCCACGCGAACCCGGCGACGAGGAGCTTCTCGCGGCGCTCGAACACGACCACGTTGACCCCCGAGTCGAGTTTGATCGGCGTGTAGATGGACCGACTGCTGGACAGGACGTTAGTCGCGCCCTGGTATCCGAACGCGAGCCAGTGGTCCGGGTCGGTCCTCACGCGCAGGATGGCGCCCGGAGTCGGCGCCGGCGGTTCCTTCTCCGGGAGGATGGCCTTCTCGTAGTCGAACGGCGTGTCGGGGACCGGCTTGGCAGGTGCGGTGGGTGGCGGCGCAGCCTGCGCGTCCTCGGTCTTCCTGTCGTCGGGCTTCTTGTCGTCAGGCTTTGCCGGCGTCGGCTTCTTGCGCAGTTCGCTCTCGGTCGTCAGCAGGCCCACGTCCTTGTCGGTCAGCCACTTGGTGGCATCGCCGAGCGTGATCAAGGTTCCTCCGTCGGCGACCCAGGCCTTGATCCGTTCCGCGCCAGCCTTGCCCACCTCGTCGGCGTAGCCGCCACCATCGGGGAAGATCAGCACGTCGAAGTTGCCGAGGCGCGCGCCGCGCAGTTGACGGGCGCGGATCAGGGTCGTCGGCACGCCGTACTCCTGCTCGAGGAGGAAGCGGGCCCAGCCCGTGGAATACGGACTGGCGGGGCGGTCGCAGACGAGGGCGACGCGGGGCTTGGGCAGGAAACGGGTGTGGTTGCTTCCGAACGAACTCCCCACTTCGGTCCAGCTGGTATCGGTACCGACGACCTCCGCACCCGTGCGCAGCTGCAGGGCGCGCACGCGCCGGTGCAGGTCGACCGCGTCGGCGTGCTCGGCGACCCGCACGATCGCGGTGCCAGCCGGGAACGCGCGGCCCTGCTGCGCGAAGGCCTTGCCCATGCTGTGCACCCGTACGTCGTCGCAGAGGAGGCCGGCCACCAGCGCCGCGCCCGCGTTGGTCCCCCAGGGGATCAGGTACGCGACCTTGGGCATCGCGAGGTCGGCTCGCGCGTGTCGCGACTGGTCCGGAGCCAGCTCACCCTCGCGCACATCGATCGTGGGACCGAGCGACGCCTGCCCGCTCATGTACGCGTCCACGTCGCAGAGCAGCGGCAGGGACCACGCCGTGAGGTCGTAGAAGTCGTCGTCCTCACGCTTGCCGTGCTTGCGGATCTGCTCGGCGAGGAACTTAGGCTCGATCTCGAGCTGCGGCAGGAGCAGCGACGCGGCCAGGTGCTTCTGCGGCTGGGCCAACGAGACCACGAACGTGCCGGTCGGGAAGACCCGGGGTGTCGGAGGCGAACCGAAGTAGTCACGGACCTCGGCGTTCGCCAGCTCGCCGGTCGCGATCCGCACTTCGATGCCCTGGGCCACGAGACCCGCCATGAGGCGCCGGGTGCGGAGTTCGTCGCGCCCCGGCGGGAAGAGGAACTCGCGCGTGGTCCCGCTCTCGCCCTGCGCGATGGCGTCGCGGCGGTACGCGACGTAGGCCGCGAGCGCCTCGCGGCGGGCGGCCGCAATGGTTTCGAGCGTGCCGAGCGACGCGACGAAGTGGTGGTGGACGCAATCGAGGTACTGGACCTCGATGCCATCCTCCCGCCGCACGCGCATGCCGCGCACCGACCCCTGCTCGAAGGTCATGCCGACGGCGCCCTGCAGCGTCGGCCAGCCGTCGGCGTAGCCGGGGTAGAAGCAGTCGTAGCCCTCGCGCACGAAGTACGCGAACCCGGCGTCGTCGAACCGGCGCGCGTTGTTGCGCCCGTAGCGTTCGTACCAGCCGCGCTGGCTCGCGGGGATCTCGGGACTGATCGGGTCGGCCGGCGGCGCGAAGAAGTAGCTCGAATTGCTGCCCATCTCGTGCAGGTCGGCGACGACCAGAGGTCGCCACGCCAGGAACAGGCGCACGCGCGCCTTGGTCTCCGGCTGCGTGCGTGCGAACCAATCGCGGTTGAGATCGAACCAGTAGTGATTGCTGCGACCTCCTGGCCAGCCCTGGTGGTGTTCCGCGGCGTCGGGCTCCGGGTCGGTCCAGCGACCGCGCATGGTCTCGAAGTGGTGGACGAACCGATCGCGCCCGTCGGGATTCTGCACGGGGTCGATGAGGACCACGGTCTCGCGCAGGATGGTCTCGACCAGCGGATCGTCCTGGGCGGCGACGAGGTGGTACGCCAAGGCGAGCGCAGCGTCCGTGCCGGACGGCTCGTCGCCATGCACCGTGTAGCCGAGCCATGCGACCGCCGGCAGCGACTCGACGAGGCCGAGGCTGTCCACCGCCGACAGCCCGCGTGGATCCGCGAGCCGTTGCATCCCGGCACGAACCTCGATCAGGCGCCCGCGGTTGCTCTCCGATGTGACGATCGCCACCACCAGCGGCCGGCCTTGCCACGACGTTCCGTACTGCACGACCTGCAGCTTGGGCGACGCCGCGGCCAAGGCGCGCAGGTACGTCACGGCCTCCGCGGCCGTACTCACCGACGCGCCGAT
The DNA here is from genome assembly GCA_964418595.1 of uncultured candidatus Brocadiaceae bacterium. Taxonomy (GTDB): domain Bacteria; phylum Planctomycetota; class UBA1135; order UBA1135; family UBA2386; genus CAYQMF01. Next base: position 12,978 of record CAYQMF010000019.1, on the reverse strand, counting down.
CGCTCGCCCGAGCACGACCTCTGCCGTGGGGATGCCCGGGTCGTGCTGCACGCCCGTGCGATACGGGAACCCCTGCGCCGAAACGGACGACGCCGTGTCGAGGACGAGGATCAGGACGAGAAAGAGCAGTCGCGTCGCCAGAAGCATGGGCCGCGGAGTCTAGCGCCGAACGTGCGTCTCCCGTCCGCTCGTGCCTGGCCCTGGGATCTGCGCTGACGCGCTTCGCGGCGTCGCCGCGGATCGCGTCATGCCCAAAGCCAGTCGCGCCGACCCCGCCGCGCGCAGCGCCGAACGTGCGTCTCCCGTCCGCTCGTGCATGGCCCTGGGATTTGCGCTGACGCGCTTCGCGGCGTCGCCGCGGATCGCGTCATGCCCAAAGCCAGTCGCGCCGACACCGCCGCGCTTCGCGCGGCGGTGGTCGGAGCGACTGGATTTGAACCAGCGACCTCCAGGTCCCAAACCTGGCGCTCTACCAAGCTAAGCTACGCTCCGAACCGGGCGGGGACGGTACGGCCGGCGCGCCGCGGTGACAAGGCTCAGCTCGCGCGGTCCCTCAGCGATTGCCCGTGCCGGTCGTGCTCGCCGGCGCCGACGCCTCCGCGGGCTTCGCGGCCTCGGCCTTGGCCTTCGCCTCCGCACGCAGCGCGGTCACCTCGTGGAAGCTCTTCGTGAACGGCAGCTTCTCCGCGTCGCGGTCGGCGTACGGGACGCCGTCCTTCATCCACGCGGGCGCCGGTCGTCCGCGCAGGTGGTGGTCGAAGTACTCCGCCATCCGCCGCGACCAGTCCATGGTGTTGGGGCGCTTGCGCAGGCCATGGTCCTCGCCGTTGTAGTTGAAGAGGTAGACCTCCCGGCCGAGCCGGCGCAGGGCGGTGAAGTACTCGATGCCTTGCGTCCACGGCACTGCGCCGTCCTGGTCGTTGTGCAGCAGCAGCACCGGGGTCCTGACCTTGTCGGCGAAGAAGATCGGCGAGTTCTCCCAATAGCGGAGCGGGTACTGCCACGGCGTGCCGCCGATGCGGCTCTGGGTCTGCTCGTACTGGAACTGGCGCGACATCCCGGTCGAGTAGCGGATGCCGCCGTACGCCGAGATCATGTTCGACACCGCCGCGCCGGACTCGACCGCCGCGAAGATGTTGGTGCGCGTCACCAGGAACGCGGTCTGGTAGCCGCCCCACGAGTGGCCTGCGGCGCCGATGCCCTTGGGATCGACGAAGCCCTGCGCGAGCAGATGCTGCACGCCGGCGACGACGCACTTCACGCACGACTCGCCGGGATAGCCATCCTCGTAATGGATGTCGGGCATGAACCAGAGGTACCCGTTGCTCACGTAGTACGCGGCGTTGGGTGAGGTGCCCGGCGCCGGCGCCACGTAGCTGTGCAGGTTCTGGCTCGAACGCTCGTAGAAGTACACGAGCATCGGGTACTTCCGGCTCGGATCGAACCCGTCGGGCTTGACGAGGATGCCCTTCACGGGCCTGCCATCGGCCGAGTTCCAGCGTACGAGTTCGGCGCGCCCCCAAGCGACCCCGCGCTGCTGCGGGTTCGTGTCGGTGAGGCGGATGGGCTCGGCGAAGTCCATGCCGGAAGTCCACACGTCGGGGTACTCCGCGAACGTCTGCACCGTGAAGAACAAGCGATCCGCCTTGGTCGCCTTGCTCAGGCCCGTCACGCGCTTGTCGGCCATGAACAACCGGCGTGGCCGACCGACTTGCGTGAGCGAGTCGGTGAAGTAGCCCTCCGCCATCGTCTCGGTGTCGACGGCGCTGAGCCAGATCGTCTCCGGCACGGCGAAGCGGTCGTCGTCGTCCTCGCTCTCGTCGAGGCGCATGGGCTGGAGCCGCAGCCGCACCTTGTTGGCGCGGCCGAACCCGTCGGTCACGCACACGGCCTGGCCCGTCGCGGGCGCGATCTTCCAGAGGTCGAACTCGTCGTACACGAGCATCTCCTGATCTCCCGCGGTCCAGCCGGCGAAGCCGTGCGCGGGGTCGGGATGCGGATGGTCGTCATCGCTGCGATGGAACTCGACGCCGAGGCCCGCAGTCACTGCGCGGCTCGTCATGGTCTGCACGTCGAGCGCGTGCCACGCGTAGTCGGTGTCGAACCACACGAGGTAGCGACCCTGCGGCGAGTTGGTCGGGGAGTTGCGCAGCTTCTCGGCGACCTTCGTGCGCGCGCCGTCCATCGTGTTCACGAGGTAGACGTCGTAGTGACGGCTGTCCCAACTGATGAGCTGCTCGTAGGGCGTGTCGTCGGTGACGATCGCGCGGCTGCCGTCGGGTGTGATCAGGCGCGCGCGGGGCAGCTTGTCGTCGCCGAGGACCACCACGCGGTTGTCGTCGCGGTGCAGCACGCACGACCACGCCGGGTTGCGTCGGCTGGATCCGCCGCGCGCCTGCTGGGTCTGCAGCAGGCCGTCCCGGTGATGCCAGAGATCGAGGTTGACCTTCTCCTCCGGGAGGATGGGGGTGGGGTCCGGCTCCGGCGGCGCTTGCACCGTGAAGGTGAGGACGCGGCCATCGCGGCTGAAGCCGAGGCCGGACGCCCCGATGAGCTTGCCGGCGGGCAGCCCGGGTGTGGCGGCGTGCACGACGCGCTGCGCCGGCTCCTTGCCGCCGGTCCAGGTGTAGATGTCGGAGCGCGGCCGCTTGCTCGCGAAGTCCTCCTTGTTGCTGGTGAACGCGAGGGTCGTGCCGTCGTCGCTCGACGTGAAGCCGCTGAACTCGGCGACGCCGGCGAGGACGGTCACGCGCTCACCGCCGGCAGGCGGCAGAGCGATCAGCCCGTTCGCGACCGCGGGATCGTCGCGGCGCGTCGAGATGTGCGCGTAGAGCCACTTGTCCTTGCGAGTGAGACCGTACGACGCGACGTGTTCGATGCGGGTCTCCGTGCCCGTGGTGAGGTCCCGGAGGACGAGGGCGGTGCCGTCGCGGCGACGGCGTGCGGGATCTTCCTCGTTGGCCGTGGCTCCGCCGGCTGCGCCCGCCGCTCCGGCACGCGCTCCCCGCGCGCCTCGCCCACCGCGGCCCCGCCGTCCCTCCTCCGCGACCGGCGGCCGCGCGGGCTCGCCGCCCGCGGCACCGGTCTCGGCGACCTTCTCGCCTTCCGCGGGCTTCTCGCCCTCGGCGGGCTTCGGTGGCTCGGGCACGTCGAGGTGGTAGATGAGAAGGGGCTGGTCGGCGAGCAGACGCCAACCCTTCACGCGCTTGATGGTCTCGACCTGCCCGGTGCTGAGGTCGAGCACGCCGAGGTCACCGCGCCCGCCGGCGGCGGGGCCGGTCGGAGCACCACCGCCGCGGCCGCCGCGCGGACCACGCGGCGCGGTGGGCTCGCCCGGTTCGCTCGGCTCGTTCGCGCCTTCGGAGCCTCCGGTCTCGGCGGTGGCCTCGCCGATCCGTCCCTTCTCGGCGAGTTCCTCGAGGCGCTTCTCGCGTTCGGCAACCTTGGACGTGCCGATGCTGAACACGACGAAGCGGCTGTCGCTCGAGAAGCGTGGCCCGTTCGCCAGCGGGCGAGTGTGCACGGTGGCGCCCAGAGTCTGGCGCACTTCGAGCACGCCGTCGCCGACCTGTGGTTCGATCGCGTAGGCGATCCACTGGCCATCGGGCGAGTAGGTCGTGCCGCGCAGCGACTTCCATCCGTCGTAGTCGTCGTGGGTGAGCGAGCGCTTCGGCGCAGCCTGCGCCCACAGCGGCGCGGAGAAGGTGATCGCGCCGACGAGCGCACACGCAAAGAGGAGGCGGGTCTGCATGAGTAGGACGAGGCGGGGCGAGGGGCGGGATCTTACTCCTGGCGGAGGTGATCGGTGAGGTAACGGGTCATGAGGCGATACAGATGGCGGCGATCGCTGCCTTCCAGCGCGTGCCGCTGCATGGGGTAGAGCATGTGATCGACCAGCACGCCGGCCTCGACGGCCGCGTCGAGGAAGGCGACGGCGTGGCTCAGCATGACGGTGCGATCGTCGCTGCCGTGCACGAGGAGCAGGCGGCCCTCGAGGTTCGCGACGAGGGGCAAGGCGCTCGCCGCCGCGAAGCCCTCCGGGTTCTCCGCCGGCGTGTCGAGATAGCGCTCCGTGTAGCCGGTCTCGTACTGCTCCCAGGTCGTCACCGGCGCGCCGGCGATCCCGCACCGGAAGACCGTCGGCGCGCGCAGCATGAGCATCAGGGTCATGTAGCCGCCGAAGCTCCAACCGTGCACGGCGACGCGACGCGCGTCGATCCACGGCAGGGCGCTGAGGTGGCGTACGGCGGCGAGCTGGTCGGCGACTTCGAGCTGGCCGAGGCGGCGATGGATGACCTGCTCGAACTCGATGCCGCGGTTCTGCGTGCCCCGCCCATCGACCGTCGCGACGACGTGACCCTGGCTGGCGAACCACGCGAGCCACAGCGGGCGCGGGCCGGACATCTGCCACGCGTCGGTCGCGAGTTGCGAGTGGGGGCCGCCATACACGTAGAGCAGGAGCGGGTAGCGCCGCTGCGGGTCGAAGTCGGGTGGCAGCGTGAGCAACCCGTGCAGCACGGTGCCGTCGTCGGCGGTGACCTCGAAGAAGCTCTGCCGCGGGCGCGCGAAGTCATCGAGGCGGGTCGTGGCGGTGGCGATCTTGCGCAGCTCGGTGCCAGCCGCATCGACGACGCTCAGCTCGCCGGGCAACGCGAGCGAGGAGTGGTGCAGGAGGAAGCGCGTGCCGCGCGCGTCGGCCGTGGCCATGGACGTGCCGCTCCCCTTGCTGAGTTGCCGCATGCCGCCGCCGTCGGTGGCTGCCGCCCAGAGGTGGCGAGCGCGGGCATCGGGCCCGCTGGCCTCCACGAACGCCGTGCGGCCGTCGGCGGCCAGACCGATGAGCTGGGCCACGTCGAAGTCCCCGCGCGTGATCTGGGCGAGCAGCTTGCCGTCCGTGGCGTAGCGGTAGAGGTGGCGATGCCCATCGCGCGGCGAGAACCACAGGAAGTCGCCTTCCGTGCCCGGCAGGAACATCGGCCCGAGTTCGGGCTCGACCCACTCCGCGTCGTGCTCGCGCAGCAGCGTGGCGCCGCGCTCGCCCGTGCGTGCGTCGAAGCGGACCAGGGTGGCGTCGGTCTGGCCACGGCCCACGAGGACCACGTACACCGTGTCTCCGTCGCGCCCGAAGGTCACGTTCGTCCAGTACTGGTCGGTGCCGTCGTTGGCGAGGAAGCGGACCGCGTCGTCGGCGAGGTCGTACACGCCGATCGTGACCCGGGCGTGCGCGCGTCCGGCCATCGGGTAGCGCCCGTGCGTGAGCCGCGGCGGAACCACGGTGTAGTCGACGTACGGGTACGGCTCGACAGCGCGCAGGTCCTCGCGCGAGAAGGCGAGTCGCCGGCCGGTGGGGTCGAACCAGAGGCCGCCCTGGATGCCGAACTCGGCGCGGTGCGCCGCCGATCCGTACTCGACGTCGCCGGGTGCGCCGTCGAACGTCACGCGTCGGGTGCTGCCATCGGCCTTGCGGATCCAGAGGTCGGCGTTCCGGATCATCGCCGCCGCCACGTCACCCTTGGCAAAGGCCAGGGCCGTCGCGTCGGCGAAGAGGTGCAAGCGCCGCTCCGCCGCTTCGCTGCCGACGGTCCAGTGGTAGATCGCGTCCGGCAGCGCGATGCGCACGCGCTCGGGGTCGATCCAGGTGAACGCCGGCAGGTCGCCGTCCGCGGCGTCGGCGGCGCCGGCCGCGCGCAGCGCCCGTGCGAGGTCGGCGGAGGTGAAGCGGTGCTTGCGGGTCCCGGTGGTCGGGTCGCAGGCCGCGACGTACGGGCCGGTCTTGCCGTCGAGGACCTCGCTGTACCAGTCGGTGTCGGCGATCCACTGCACGCGTGGCAGCTTCGGCGTGAAGCTGTCCGGGTCGTCGAGGACGGCATCGAGCGGCAGCGCCGGCTTCTGGGTGCCGATGCTCGAGGCGGACAGCGTGGCGATGGCCAGGAACGGAGTGACGAAGACTCGCATGCGGTGCGGCACCTTACGCAGGGACCGCACGCCGTGCGGGGCCCAGCAGCAGGATCGCGGCGGGCGGATCGCAGGCTCGGCGTTGACTCCCCGGCTCGCGGCGGTGAAACCAACGGCGCATGGCGGCGGGTCGTCACTTCTTGCACGTGTTCCCGAGCTTCGATCCCGGCGGGATGGAGGTGCGGGCGGCGATGGTCATCGACCTGTTGCCGGCGCCAGACCGGCACACGGTGATCGCGATGAACGGTCGTCACGGCGCAAGAGCGCGCATCCGTCGCGCCCAGGTGACGCTGGCGGAGCCACCGCCGCGGCGCGGGTTCCTCGGCACGGCGCGCGCGATGGCGGCGCGGGTGCGCGCGCTGCGGCCTGACCTGGTGCTCACCTACAACTGGGGTTCGATCGAGACCGTGCTCGGCTGTGTTCTCGCCGGCCACCGCGCGCTGATCCACCACGAGGAAGGCTTCGGCGCCGACGAGGCGCAGCACTTCAAGCGGCGACGGGCCTGGGCGCGGCGCCTGCTCCTGCGCCGTGCCGCGGCGGTGGTCGTGCCGTCGCGGGTCCTCGAGCGCATCGCGCGCGAACGCTGGCGCCTGTCCGCTGCGCGCGTGCGCTACCTGGCCAACGGCGTCGACCTCGCGCGGTTCGCCGCGCGCGGGCCGACGGAGCGCGGCGAGGTCGTGATCGGCTGCGTCGCACACTTCCGCCCGGAGAAGGACGTGCCGGCACTGGTCGGTGCCTTCGCCCGCTGCGCCGAGCGAGGCCGGGCGCGGCTGCACCTCGTGGGAGATGGTCCGCAGCGTGCTGCGGCCGAGGATCTCGCCCGCACCCTCGGCGTCGCCGACCGCGTCCGCTTCCTCGGTGCGCTTGCCGACACTGCGCCCGCCTACGCCGACATGGACGTGTTCGCTCTCGCCTCGCGCACGGAGCAGATGCCGCTCGTGGTGCTGGAGGCGATGGCCGCGGGCCTGCCGGTGGTGGCACCGGCGGTGGGCGACATCGCCGACATGGTCGCTGCCGGGAATCGGGACCTGATCGTCCCACCCGGCGATCCGGCCGCACTGGCTGCGGCGCTCGATCGGCTCATCGTCGACCCGGCGCGGCGGGCGCGGCTCGGCGCCGCCAACCGCGCGACGTGCGCGGAACGCTTCGCGCTGGGCGAACGCCTGCGCGCCCACCTCGCGCTGTACGACGACGTGCTCGCGGCGGCCGGTCGCGCCTGACGAGCGTCACACCGCGTCGCGGCGCCTGGGGTAGAGCAGCGCCGCGAGCACGTAGCACACGCCGCCGACCACGAGCAGCCAGCGGTAACCGAAGACCATCGCCACCGGCAGCGCCAGGGACGCGCCGATCACGGAGGTGAACCCGTTCGCGGCGATGGCCCACGGGCCGAGGCGCTCCGGCGTCGTGGAGAGCGCGGTGGGGAACGGCATGCCGAGCGCGAAGCCCAGCGGCAGGAGGGCCGCGGTGGCAACGCCGATCCGCCGCATGAGGTCGAGCTGCGCGAGGTCGGCGCCGTACCAGTCCAGGCCGAGCGAGATGGTCCAGCTCAGCAGGAGGATCGCGGGGATCGCGAAGCCCCGGATCGTGCCGCGGCCAGCGCGCACGCCGCCCGCGCAGGCGCTGCCCAGGCCGGCACCCACGAGCAGCGTCGCGAGCACGACCGTCACGGCGTAGGTCTGGTGGCCGAGGAACAGGCACAGCTTCTGGATGAGCGCGATCTCGAGCACGATGAAGCCGAGGCCGAGGCAGCCAAAGTAGAGCAGCGTGGGGAGCAGGCCCTGCTTGCTGCGCGCGCCGAGGACGAAGGGCACCGGCAGGGCGATGAGCAGGGCCGCGAGGGCTGCCAACACGAGCAGGAACCGGCCGAGGAGCTGGTACTGCTGGCGCGGCTCGCTGAGCACGCGATCGGGTCGCTGCGTGTCGAAGAAGAACGGCCGGTCGTCAGTCGTCGGGCGGAGGTTGTCGGCGAGGCCGTCGATGAACGCGGCCTCCTCGCCGCGGCTCACCGCCGCGAAGAACGGCGCGATGTCGTTGTCGGATGCCGCCGCGGGCTTGGGGTAGAGGAGCGCGGGCCGCGTGTTGAGGCCGAAGCCGATGGCGTCGAAGTACGGCACCACGATCCCGGTCTTCTCGGGGATGGTGGCGACCCACGCCTCGACGCGCGCGACGTGCTCCTTCGTGAAGGGGCGCTTGCCGACGAGCACCGATGTCCAGGTGTCCTGCTTGAGCACGATGAAGTGGTGCTCCGGCGCGGCGACGCCATCCGCACGCAGCGCCGCGACGCCGATCGCGGACAGCTTCATGCGGTCGTACGGCGAGAAGCGCAGGATGGCGAGCACACCGTCGTCGCCGAGACGAGCGAGGTACTCGCGGAACGACTCGACGGTGTAGAGCTGGTTCTCACTGATGGCGAGCGAGCCGGCTGCGTGCACCGACTTGGTGTCGGCGCCCGACATCACCAACAGGTCGTAGGTCTCGCGCGACGAGCGCACGAAGGTGCGGCCGTCCATGTTGGCCGTGCGCACGTTGGGCCGGTTGTAGGGGTTGCCGGCGAACGCCGCGAACGGCCCGCGTAGAGCGTCGATGGCGCTCTGGTTGATGTCCACGCCAGTGATCGATGCCGCGCCGTAGTGGTGCGCGCACATGACGTCGGGCGCGCCGCCGAGACCGATGATGAGCACGCGGGCACCGGGCTGACCACGGAGCTGGTGGACGGCGCCATACAGGGTCCGTTCGAACAGGCCGGCGGCCAGCTCGGGCTTGTCGCCGACGCCGAACACGACCGACCCGGCGCTGCCGTCCTGCGCATAGAAATAGGTGGGCACCGGGTCGGGGAGCATCGACGTCACGCCGGGCAGCTCCGTGAACTCGATGTGGCCCGTGGGGTCCCAGGAGGTCCAGCGGCTCTCGAAGGTGCGGTTGTGCTTGCTGGCCTCGAGGCTCAGGGCCGCGAGCTGGCCACCCGGGTCGGGCTTGAAGACGTAGAAGCGGTCGGGGACGGCGGTGGCGGCGGCTGCCACCAGCAGACCTGCGACGACGACGAGCCTGGCGAAGGCATGCGCGCCGCCGCGGAGGAAGGCGAGACCCGCCAACGCGGCGAGGATGCAGACGGCGCCCAGCAGCACCGGCGCGGTGAGCGGCCGCATGAGGAACGCCACGGCGAAGCAGCCGGCGGCGGAGCCCAGGAGGTTCAGGAAGTACGTGCGGTGCACGTGGCCGCGCAGCCCCGCGAGACAAGCCGTGACGCCCGCGCCCGCGCACATGTAGGGAACCGTGAGCGCGGCGCAGAGCAGCACCGTCGTGCGATCGACGCGCATGAGGTGCTCGGAGGTGAAGTCGATGAGCCCCTCCGAATGGCGCGCGAACAACATGTGGGCGCCGACCGCGCTGAGCGCGAAGCCGCCCGCCGCGAGTCCGCCGACGGTGCCGAGCCGGAGGCTGCGCCAGCCCTGCCAGAGGGTCATCAGGCTCGCGCTCGCCCCCATGCCCAGCAGCGTGAGCCCGATCGCGGTGTAGAGCAGGAGCGGGCTCAGCGAGTACGAGAACAGCCGGGTCTGCAGCACCTGCAGAGTGAGGATCGCGGCCGACAGCAGGAACAGGCCGATGCCTGCGCCGCGCGACGACGGAGAGGGGGCAGGGGATGCGGTCATGGCGCCGAGATGGCCGTACGGGCGCGAGCGGAGGAGGGCAACGGAGAAATGCGGTCCTGCGGCGGTGGCACCCCCAAGAGTACGAGCAAGGCGAGGGGAGGCGGCTCGCACGCCCCAGTTGGAGCTGACGCGCCCAGCGGCGCGCAGCTCAACGGCGACAACGGGGAGCGAGGATGTGACGGCCGTGGGAGGGCGGCGGAGGCGCACGGCATGGTCGGATCCGATGCGTGCCGCGGGGGCGTCTCGATTCGAGAACTGGGGCGTGTCGCGGTCGCCGGGTTGGGGTCACGCGCGCTGGAGCAGGATCTGTCGCGCGTCGCCGCCCATGCCGATGCACCAGCCCATGGTGAGGCGGGCGTTGAGATCGCTGAGGGGTTGGAAGTCCGGGCGGCCGTTGCGGAGGAACCGGTACGCGTCGATTCCGAAGGGACCGAAGTAGCCGGCGTCGTGCAGCGCGGCGGCGACGCGCTCGGCCGCGGCGCGCAGGTCACGCTGGTCGTGGCGATCGAGGTCGCCGTCTGTCGCGGGGCGCGAGCGGAGCCACGCGCCGTCGGCGTCGTTCTCCTGGACGGTGGGTGTGCCCAGCACGATCTGCCCGTCGGTGGCCACGAACCCGTGCAGCGCGACGTCGAGGAGCACGTGGCACCAGGGCTCGACGAGCAGGCCGCGGCCGTATTGGGTCATCGACGCGGCCGCCCAGCGCCGCGCCGGTCCGATGAGGTTGGGCGAGGGGAGGCGCTTGCGGCCGCGGCCCGCGAAGCCGAACGGGCGCTTGAGGAGGACGGGCTCCGCGCTGTGGAAGCGCGCGAGGTGCTCGTCGAGTTCGGGCATCGTGGTGACGTAGCGACCGAGGACCAGGCCGAGGCCGAGGCCTTCGGCGAACGCGCGATGGTTGACCCGCTGCAGGACCTCGAGTGGCGGGGCGGGTGGTAGCCGCGCGGACCCGGCGGTGAGGAGGCCGAGCGCAGAAGGGGTCGGGCACCAGCACAGGCCAGGGGCTCCGGTCACGTTGGGGTGCGGCGGGCGCGCGCCGGGAATCAGGCACACCACGTCGCTGCCGAGCTGCGCGGCGAACGCGCGGGCGCGCGCGGTCAGCCCCGCGACCATGCGCGTCGAGGGCACGTAGCTCGGGTCCTGCAGTTCGAGCTCGGCGTCGAGGTTGGCGGCGAAGGCGACCTTCACGGCTTCTCCAGCGCGTCGAGGAACTCGGCTGGCAGGCCGGCCGCGGCGCGCGCGTCGCGATTGAGCGGGTGGCCGCGCAGGAGCTCGGGAGTCAACGGTGGCGGCAGCTCCTCGCACCAGCGCGCGAAGTCCAGGCCGCCGGTCCAGTGTGCGAACCACTGCCCGGCGAAGCGCACGTGCCCGATCTCCTCGCGACCGACGACATCCTGCACGCGCGCGCTCGCCTCGTCGCCGACCTCGCGGAAGCGTGCAGCGAAGCGGACCGCGTGGTCGAGGTTGCCGCCCTCGAGGCCCAGGCCCAGCAGCGCCACGAACTGCACCGGGGTCGCACAGGTGCGCACGCGCGTCCAGATCCAGTCGCGCACCGGAAACTCGCCGATGGCGAAGCCCAGCGCCGCGATGGCGCGGCGGTAGGCGTTCATGTGGCGGATCTCGTCGCGGCAGATCTTCAGCAGGCCACGCCGGAACGCCGCGGGCGTTTGCGGGAAGGCGAGGATGGCCCAGCACATCAGCTCGGCCGCCTGCAGCTCGTGGTGGAAGAACCCGTGCAGGATGTGCGCGCGCCAACGCGGGAGGCGGAGCTGCTCCCGGCGCACGGAGCGCTTCGCCTTCGGCGCGACCCGCAACTCTGGCGGGCGGCCTGGACCCGCCAAGCGCACGGGCGCCGGGTCGTCGGCGAAGCGGCGCGGCGGGGGCGGCGGCGCGAGCTTGTGCGCCAGATCCTGGCTGAGGACGTAGGCCTCCGCCCACGCCTCGATGCACTCCTGGGGTGCGGACCTGGTCTCCATGGCAGCGGGCGGAGCCTACGCGCCCGGAGCGGCGCGCGAACTCCGTCCTTGCGGTTCGCGCGGGCCACGCGATACTCCCCGCACCCTGCGGTCGCTCGCGCCTCTGGCGCACGGCCGCAGATGGCGCACCGACCGCCCGTGCATCCCGCGCGGCGCCCGGTGTCGGATCGCGGTCGCGGTGAGTTCCGTCGACGCGTGATCGTGCCCGCGCGGTGCTGGCCGTCCGACGTTGGACGTGACCAGGGCGCACGGTTGCATCCGCCGCGAACCCCTGACCCTGACTCCCACCCGATTCCCAGCGCGGGCGCCGGCCATGCCGTGCCGCCCCAGGGCCATCGAAGCCCCTGCATGAAGACCCCAAGTTTCGCCGACCTCTCGTTGTCGGCTCCCCTCCTCCGTGCCCTTGCCGCCAAGGGCTATCCGCAGCCGACGCCCATCCAGGCGCAGGCCATTCCCCACCTGCTGGAAGGGCGCGACCTCCTCGGCGTGGCCCAGACCGGCACCGGCAAGACCGCGGCCTTCGCGCTGCCGATGCTGCAGTACCTCGCCGAGCGCACCGGCCGGCCGCGCCCCCGCGCGCCCCGAGCGCTCGTGCTCACGCCGACCCGGGAGCTGGCCTCGCAGGTCGCCGAGTCGTTCCAGGTGTACGGCCGCGATCTCTCGCTCACCACGACGGTGGTGTTCGGCGGCGTCGGGCAGGCGCCGCAGGTGCAGGCGCTGCGCCGCGGCGTCGACGTGCTGGTGGCCACGCCGGGGCGCCTCCTCGACCTCGTGGGCCAACGGCACGTCGAACTCGGCGACGTCGAGATCTTCGTACTCGACGAGGCCGACCGCATGCTCGACATGGGGTTCATCCACGACGTGCGGCGCGTGATCGAGCAGTTGCCGGAGGAGCGCCAATCGCTGCTGTTCTCCGCCACCATGCCCGCCGACATCGTCAAGCTGGCGCAGCGGCTGCTGTACGACCCCGTGCGCGTCGAGGTGACCCCGCCGTCGACGACCGTCGAGCGCATCCAGCAGCGCGTGTACTTCGTGGAGAAGGCGAACAAGCGCGACCTGCTCGCGAAGCTGCTCGCGGATCGCGACATCGAGCGCGCGCTGGTGTTCACGCGTACCAAGCACGGCGCCGATCGCGTGGTGAAGCACCTGCGCAAGCTCGACTTCGCCGTCGATGCGATCCACGGCGACAAGTCGCAGAGCGGGCGCGAGCGGGCGCTGGGCGCATTCCGCGCCGGCAAGATCCTGGCGCTGGTCGCCACCGACATCGCGGCGCGCGGCATCGACGTGCCCGACATCACCCACGTGATCAACTTCGACCTGCCCAACGTGCCCGAGGCCTACGTGCATCGCATCGGCCGCACGGCGCGTGCGGGCCGCGATGGGATCGCCCTGTCCTTCTGCGA